>CBFDBJ010000157.1:0-1531 GCA_965603015.1 uncultured Alphaproteobacteria bacterium | reverse complement strand
CCGCGCAGGCACGAATCATCAGCGACTGGCAGACGCGCGTCGAGGCAGTTGGCGGCCCGGCTAAACCAGCGGTGCAGTCGCTTTACGTCGATCTGACCAAAGATCCTCAAGCACCGCCGCAACCGATCCACCTGGGATTTCGACTGGGCGCAAACCACCTTCGTGCCTATCTGAAATCATTGCAGGACATCGGCGTTAACCATGTGGCGCTCAACCTGCGCTTCAACCAGGCGGACACGGAAGACACCTTGAAACGTCTCGCCGACGACATCCTGCCCAACTTTTCCGGGGGCGGGCATGCCTAAAACCATCCTCATTACCGGTTCGACCGACGGCATCGGCCTGGCGACAGCCAACAGACTGGTTACCCTGGGCCATCATGTGCTGCTGCACGGACGGAATCCGGCGAAGCTTGAGAAAACACAACAGTCGCTGTCTGCGCTACCCGGCAGCGGGCGCGTCGAAGCTTACGTCGCGGACCTGTCGCGTCTGTCCGACGTATTGATGCTCGCACAAGCGGTCACCGAGAAGCACACTCAACTCGATGTGTTGATCAACAATGCCGGGGTCTTCAAGACCGCCGAGACAAGAACACAGGAAGGGCTCGACGTGCGCTTCGCGGTCAATACCCTTGCTCCCTGGCTACTCACGCAAAAGCTTCTGCCGCTGATCGGTACAGCCGGACGGGTAATCAATCTATCTTCCGCCGCCCAGTCTCCGGTCGACCCGGAAGCCTTGGCCGGACGGGTCAGCTTGTCTGACGACTTAGCCGCCTACGCGCAGAGCAAACTGGCACTCACCATGTGGTCACGCAGTCTGGCGCTTTCGCTCAATGGCGACGGCCCGGCCATCATTGCAGTCAACCCGGGGTCGTTGCTCGGCACCAAGATGGTGAAAGAAGGCTTTGGTATGGCCGGCGACGATATCGGCATCGGCGCGGAAATACTCGTCCGCGCGGCGCTCGAAGATGAATTCGCAGCGGCTTCCGGCCAGTATTTCGACAACGACAAAGGAAAGTTCGCCTCGCCACATCCCGACGCGCTGGATCCGCAGAAATGCCGGGAAATCGTCCGCGTGATAGAGGCGATTCTGGCTCAGACATTCAGAAAACTCTGAATAAAGGGTGACCCCTTTATTGGACAAAATCGTTCAGCGCCTTGTTGTGTTGGAAGTAAATAGATAGAAAAGAAAAATCGCAACACACAAAACAAAGGAAAAGTAGCACAGTGGAACGCCGCTGCTGTTCCTGGGGCACACGTTGCCATTGGTTATTTCAAGCCCGGTTCCCAGTGCCGCGATAATAAAGACCAGAGCCCATGCCGGATAGAACAGATAATTTTTCAGCTTGCCGGGGGATGCAACTTGCGCCGCCAACATCGATAGATAACCTATACCAACCAGGTAGCAGATGGGGATGCCTGCAAAGTCCGGACACCGCGCAGTGCCTGTGATAGTGGTATAAGACACCCTCAGGGCACCCCATAAGCCCGCGATTATCAGAAGCCATAGAATTACCCGGGATGCGTTATGG
>CBFDBJ010000156.1:0-1575 GCA_965603015.1 uncultured Alphaproteobacteria bacterium | reverse complement strand
ATGTGCTCCGGCGTCGTGCCGCAGCACCCCCCCCCGATGTTCACCCAGCCATTGATGTACAAGAAGATCAAGGCGCATCAGACAACGCTGAAGATCTACGCCAACCAGCTAATCGGCGAGGGGCTTTTTACCGAAGAGGATGTTGCTGGCGAGATCAAAAAATTCCACGATTTCCTTGAAGTCGAATTTGAAGCAGCTCGCGCCTACAAGCCCAACAAGGCTGACTGGCTTGATGGGCGCTGGTCGGGGTTCGAGACGGCCCCGGATGATGATCGCCGCGGCGCCACGCCCGTTTCCATTTCAGACCTGCAAAGGGTTGGCGATGTTCTCTCGACAATTCCCGAGGGCTTTGCGGCCCATCGCACGATCCGTCGTCTGTTGGCGACCAAGAAAGAAGCCGTCGCCACCGGTGCCGGTATTGACTGGGCGACCGGCGAGGCGCTGGCGTTCGGAACCCTTCTGACAGAAGGTCACGCGGTGCGCCTTGTCGGCCAGGATTCCATCCGCGGAACCTTTTCGCATCGTCATTCCGGAATTACGGACCAGGATACCGAAGAGCGGTACTTCCCCCTCAATAATATTGAGGGCGGCCAGGCACAGTATGAAGTGATCGACAGCCTGTTGTCCGAGTTTGCTGTGCTTGGTTTTGAATATGGCTATTCCCTGACCGAACCCAATGCGCTCGTCCTCTGGGAAGCGCAATTTGGTGATTTTGCCAATGGGGCCCAGGTCATCATCGACCAATTCATCACTTCGGGTGAACGCAAATGGCTGCGCATGTCCGGTCTCGTGCTGCTTCTGCCGCATGGCTATGAAGGTCAGGGTCCGGAGCATTCGTCGGCTCGCCTGGAACGTTATCTTCAGGCCTGCGCAGACGACAATATCCAGATTGCAAATTGCACGACCCCGGCCAACTACTTCCATATTTTGCGCCGCCAGATTCATCGCAAGTTCCGCAAGCCGCTCATTATGATGTCGCCCAAGAGCCTGTTGCGTCACAAGCGCTGCGTCTCAACGCTCGGCGAAATGGGCCCCAATTCGTCGTTCCACCGGATCCTCTGGGACGATGCGGAGCAAGCCCCCGGCTCATCGGTCATCCTGCAGCTTGATGACGAGATCAAACGGGTGATCCTGTGTTCCGGCAAGGTCTACTATGATCTGTTTGAAGAGCGCGAAAAGCGCGGGCTCGACAACATCCAGATTATCCGCGTCGAACAGCTCTATCCGTTCCCGGCCCTGTCGCTGGTCAAGGAGCTCAGCCGCTTCAAGAACGCAGACTTTGTCTGGTGTCAGGAAGAGCCCAAGAACATGGGCGCCTGGTCCTTTATTGAGCCCAATATCGAATGGGTTCTGAACCGGATCGACGCGACACACAAAAGACCCCGCTATGTCGGCCGCCATGCCTCGGCATCGACCGCAACCGGGCTCATGAAACGACATTTACACGAACTGGAATTATTCCTCGATGAAGCGCTGACGCTGGATTAGAAATCCGCGCCAGTCAAACGTGCCCGCCTGGCACAGGAGATGAAGACATGGAAAGGGTGGAAGCGTTTTGAGGACGTATCCCCTTGG
>CBFDBJ010000155.1:0-1667 GCA_965603015.1 uncultured Alphaproteobacteria bacterium | reverse complement strand
TTGGCCTTGAGCGGGTGGTGGCCCGCTGCCTGGCCAAAGAACCGGACGGGCGCTATGCCGACTACACGGCGCTGCGCAATGCGCTGTTGCCTTTCAGTTCCAAAGAACCGGAGCCTGCATCGATAAAGGTCCGTTTGTCAGTCGGCTGGATCGATTACTTAATCGCCTTTTTGATTCCTTATGTGACTATCATGCTCTTTATCGGTGCCGAGAAGTTAATTATTCTGCCTCTTGTCGAACGCACCCTGTATTCGGCGAGATACTACATTGCGCTATTCAGCTTCGGTTTCCTATACTTCAGTATCGTTGAGGGGATATGGGGTGCCGGCCTGGGCAAGCGGCTCAAGGGGTTGCGCGTCGTTCGCACAAACGGTCGGGCGCCCGGCATCGGACGGGCGCTGATCCGGATCCTAATTCCCATTGTCTGTGTTGAAGGCGTCCGAATGCCCCTCATGATGGCATTGATTTCCGATGCCGACTGGACCGGACTTCAGACCGTGCTGTTTGTGGTCGCCGCCAACATCTGCGGTTGGATTCCGGTTTTGTTTGTATTGAGAGCGCGGCGCGAAAACGGTTTTGCCACCGTTTGGGACCTCGCCAGCGGAACAAGGGTGGTGGTCAAGCCGAAGGGCACCGTGCGACCGTCGATCGAGCGTGCAGCTGGGCCGGAGATTCCCGCCGAGGGCGCCGATTCGCTTGGGCCTTACCGGATCATAAAAGAGATGGTTCCTGGAAAATGGATCGTCGCCGCCGATCCCGTGCTGCGTCGCCAGGTCTGGTTGCTGCGGCGAAATTCATTGGAACTTTCCCTTGCTCGGAGAAATCTTTCCCGGTCCGGCCGTTTACGCTGGCTGCAGAAGGTCGAGACAAGCGAAGCCACCTGGGATGCCTTTGATGCGACTGAAGGGGTGCCGTTTTCCAGTCTTCTCGAAGGCGGCAAACGTGTGCCCTGGTCAAGTCTGCGCCATTGGCTCGGCGACCTGGCGTCGGAACTATGGGACGCGACAGGGGATGAGACCCTGCCGGCCGAGCTGAGTCTTGATCATGTCTGGATTGCCTCACTAGGGCACGCCGTCCTGCTCGACAAACCCTGGCCCGGTGTACAAACCGGCGCCGAGCGCATTGCCGTTGGAGACCTCGCCGGCCAACAGCGTTTTCTTAACGCCGTCGCCGCTTGCGCCGAATCAACCAGTCTGCCCCTTCATGCCAGGGGAGTGCTGCAGAATCTTGCCGATGGGAAGTTCGAGAAACTCAGCTTCCTCACCGGCATCCTGCGTGGACTCCTGGACAAACCCGCTGAGGTTAGCAAGGGGATTCGAGCCGGGTCGATCTTCATGCTGCCTCTCTATGTTTGGATCGCAGTCTTTGTCGGACGCTATCATGACAAGCAGTGGAATGACGCTCTGGGCGGGATCATCATTTCTGCTCTGGTGGTATTAGGCGCCATAGCCCTGGGTCAACTTCTGGGACTCCCGTTCCGCAGTACCGTTAGTCACTCCATTTTTAGACTGGCGGTGGTCAACGCCAAAGGAGAACCGGCCGCTATATCACACCTGCTGGTTCGCTGGGCGATCGTTTGGCTTCCGCTGTTTGTTCCAATGTTGTTCGTGGCTTTGTTGATTAAAAGGGCCGAACTTACCGCTGCTTTCATCTGGGCCCTTGCATTG
>CBFDBJ010000154.1:0-1699 GCA_965603015.1 uncultured Alphaproteobacteria bacterium | reverse complement strand
TGATGGTGACGTGATTGCCGAGGATCTGGCGCTTGCCTGAAGAGGTGCGCCTTACATACGATCTGTCCAGCCTGAAAGTGCTTTGGCATCTGGCCGCGCCCTGTCCCCAGTGGCTGAAAGAAGAATACATCGCGTGGCTCGGCCCGGACGTTATCTATGAGCTTTATGGCGGCACGGAAGGCCAGGGCACGACGATTATAACCGGTACGGAGTGGCTGGCGCACAGAGGCTCGGTCGGCAAGCCGCAACCGGGCTGCAAAATGAAGATTGTCGATGACGAGGGTAAGACACTGTCGCCTGGTGAAATCGGCGAGGTCTTCCTCATGCCGGAAGGCGGGCAGGGCTCCACCTATCATTACATCGGTGACAAGGCCAAGGAGATCGAAGGCGGTTGGGAGAGCCTGGGTGATATGGGCTATATGGATGAAGATGGCTATCTTTATCTCGCCGACCGCCAGACCGACATGATCCTGTCCGGCGCGGCCAATATTTACCCGGCTGAAATCGAGGGTGCCATCGAGGCTTTTCCAGGTGTCAGAACCTGCGCGGTCATTGGTTTGCCCGATGAAGACATGGGAAATCTCATTCACGCCATTATCGAAAGAGCGGATGACGGCGTGACCGAGGAAGCGCTTGTTACCCATCTTGCCGAGCGTCTGGTGCGCTACAAAATCCCGCGAACCTTCGAGTTTGTCTCCGAGCCTTTGCGCGATGAAGCCGGTAAGGTCAGGCGCAAGGCGCTCCGGGCGGAGCGGGTTCCGAATTGATTCTCTGCTCCGGTCTAAGGACAGGGTAACAAAAAAGGCGGGTTCCAGGGAACCCGCCTTTTCATTGTCTGTGTTTGAAAGCCTAGTAAATGTCTTTCCGTGTATTGAGGACATTGAACTTGCCTGTTGGAGTGATAAGGCGCGGGTCCTTGATCACCGTCTTCAATTTGCGTGTCTTGTCATCAATCACGACGATGGCTGATTCTTCTGCTGAAGAATTCCACACCGAGAACCAGATTTCATCACCCGCAGCATTGTATTCGCCCTGAACAACACGGCGGACACCTTCGGTGATGCCGGACCATTCGCCGATTGGCAGAACGTCGTAGCCGGCGTCGAGATTGTCGAGATTAAAGACCGCGACCGACGAGGAGACTTCAGCTTCCGGATTGAGCGGTGTATCCACATAAAGGTTGCGTGATGTCGGGTGCGTCTTGATGAAGAGCGATCCGCCGCCCTGACCTTCAAGCGTACCAACAACCTTCCATGCCTGCTTCGGATGACCAACAGGATCTGTTCCGATCATGGTGATTGTCTCATCACCAAGATGGCTGGTCGCCCAGACAGGACCATATGTAGGATGAACAAAGTTTGCCCCGCGGCCCGGGTGCGGTGTTGCGCCCGGTGTTTTGATCAGGGCCGTCAGGGAGCCTTCCTTGGTGTCGACCACGGCAATGGTGTTGCGCGCATTGGCGGCGACGAGGAAGTAACGACCCGTTGAGTCGAACCCGCCATCATGCAGGAAACGTTCTGCGTTGATCGTCGTGGTCTTGAGGTTTTTGATGTCCGTGTAGTCAACCAACAGGATCTTGCCGGTTTCCTTGACGTTGATGATGAATTCAGGACGGTAGTGAGAAGCCACAATCGCAGCAACACGAGGCTCGGGGTGATATTCCTGCGTATCATAGGTCATGCCACGGGTTGAAACCACT
>CBFDBJ010000153.1:0-1969 GCA_965603015.1 uncultured Alphaproteobacteria bacterium | reverse complement strand
CCGAGGGCAGAAGGTGAGGAATGGGACATTCCGAGAGGCTCCTCTGGAGGACCCTCTCCGCCAAGCGACTTTCTCTTGCTGCGCCATGCACCTTGTAGGCATGGCGCAGCCTACACACTCTTGACCAGCATGCGTTCCCTTCCCGGCGACGAGCAGTAAATCTTACTGCCGACGATAGTTGAACCTCATATCCTATGCTACAATATTGTTGATTTTATCAACAATCGGACAAGGCTATGGCCACCATCAATTTCAGTGTACCGGATGACGTAAAAGACACCTTCAACAAAGTCTTTAAAGGTGAAAATAAGAGCGCTATTCTCACTCGCCTGATGCGGACCGCTATAGAGGAGCGCAAGCGACAGAAACGGCGAGTAGCCGCCATCAATGCCATCCTGCGCTTGCGTGGAAAAAGTATTGCCGTCACAGACGATGAAATCCGCAACGCCAGAAAGATCGGCCGTCCGTGATTACATTAGTTGTTGATGCCAGCGTGGCAGTCAAATGGTTTGTCCGGGACAGCAATGAAGAAAAAGACATAACTTCTGCTGTCAATATCCTTAAAGACATCGGGAAAAACAACATTGAAATCCTCCAACCACCTCACTGGATGGCCGAAGTCACTGCTGTACTGGCGCGACTGCAACCTGACTTGACCGACGATGCAATAGACCTGCTCGACGCTATGGAGATACCGACCAGCGCAGACAGCAATGTGTATAAACTGGCCAGCCACCTTGCAAGAGAACTAAACCATCATCTCTTCGATACACTGTATCACGCACTGGCGCTCCACGAAAACGCCATGCTTATCACGGCAGATCATCGCTATTTCAGAAAATCGATAAATCATGGATCAATCTGCATGCTCGCAGACTTTGGCTTCGAGGCATAATTCATCTGCGTGACCTGAAAGCCAGCGGTCGGTGCCTGGAATGCGCCCTACCGCTTATGGCGTATCAGCACGGGCGTGGCTGGGAATCGGCTTTTTTCTTGCTGCGGTGGCGGGTGGTTTGGTCAGAAAGCTGACCTGACAGCGCAGGCCACTGGTCAATTTGTGCTCCGGGTTCGGCAGCATCAGGGTGACGCGGAAGGTACCGCTGGCGGCATCGATAATGGGATCGACGATAGTCACCGTCGACTCGTGGCGCCCACCGATCGAGGCTTCGGGACGGACAACGGCCTGTTGCCCGGCCTTGATGCGGCCGAATTCGGAAACCGGCATGACGACTTCAACCTTCAGCGGATCGATCTGCACCACCTTGACCACCGGCCGGTCTTCGACCGACTCGCCGGGATTCAGGTAGCGCTCGGCGACCACACCGCCAATCGGACTGCGGATGGTATGACGATTCAGGGTCTGCTCGGCACGCGCCAGCTCCAGCTCGGCCAGACGCTTGTTTTCCTCGGCCTGCGCCAGCTTATGTTTTGCGACACGGGTTTCCGTCTTCACCCGGTCGATTTCATCGGTGGAGACGTTTTGCTTTTTGTGCAACTCGTTGAGCCGCTTTAGACTGCGCCAGCCATAGGCGAGACTCGCCTTGAGCGAACGAATCTCGGCCTCCATCTCGGAACGGGCGCGGGCATGCGCAACGGCAACGGCTTCTGCGCCGGATTCGAGCTTTGCCACGACCGTGTCGGGCTCGATCACGTCGCCCCGATCGACCAGCACGGTCTCGATAATCCCGTCGACCCGGCTGCTGAGTTCAACGGCCATGCTCGGTTCGATGACACAGTCGAAACGGTTCGGCTCCGCAGCAGCGACCGAGGTGGTAAATGCCATCGTGGCAACCAGTAAGGTGCGGAAAATATTTATCCCGTGTTCCTTCATTTTGTCCAACACATCATTCGATCGGGCCGGAGAATGCCATGGTTTCTTTCAGCTTCTCGTCAACCCGCAACAGATTACGCCTAAGCTTCGCATGATGCCGTTCGGCAAGGCGCTGGGCGATTCGCATCATCAACAGAC
>CBFDBJ010000152.1:0-2089 GCA_965603015.1 uncultured Alphaproteobacteria bacterium | reverse complement strand
TTGATGATGCGAATCGCCCAGCGCCTTGCCGAACGGCATCATGCGAAGCTGCGGCATAATCTATTAATGATGGACGAGAAACTGAAGGAAACAATAGCATTCTCCGGCCCCATTGAATGATTCGTTGGACAAGTTTTGGACAAGATGAAGGACCACGGAACAAAAATTTTCCGCACCTTACTGGTTGCCATGATGGCATTCACAACATCGGTTGCTGCTGCGCAGCCGAACAGTTTCGACTGTGTCATCGAACCCAGTATGGTCGTTGAACTCAGTAGCCGGGTCGACGGGATTATCGAGACCGTGCTGGTCGAGCGCGGTGACATGATTGAAGCGGACACAGTGGTGGCCAAGCTCGAATCCGGCGCCGAAGCCGTTGCCGTTGAACACGCTCGCGCCCGTTCCGAAATGGAGGCCGAGATTCGTTCGCTCAAGGCGAGTCTGGCTTACGGCTGGCGCAATTCCAAGCGGCTTAACGAGTTGCACAAAAAGCAATCCATCTCCACCGATGAAATCGATCGCGCCAGGACCGAAACCCGCGTGGCAAGACACAAGTTGGCGCAGGCCGAGGAAAACAAGCGTCTGGCCGAGCTGGAACTGGCACGCGCCGAGCAAACCCTGAAGCGTCATACCATCCGCAGTCCGGTTGGCGGTGTCGTCGCCGAGCGCTACCTGAATCCCGGTGAGTCGGTCGAAGACCGGCCGGTTGTCAAGGTGGTGCAGATCGACCCGTTGCGGGTCGAAGTAGTCATGCCGGTTTCTGAATTCGGCCGTATCAAGACCGGGCAACACGCCGTTGTCCGCCCCGAAGCCTCGATTGGTGGTCGGCACGAGTCGACGGTGAGCATCGTGGACCCGATAATCGATGCCGCCAGCGGTACCTTTCGCGTCACCCTGATGCTGCCCAACCCGGAGCACAAGCTGACCAGCGGCCTGCGCTGCCAGGTCAGCTTTCTCGCCAAGCCACCCGCCACCGCAGCAAGAAAAAAGCCGCTTCCCAGCCACGCGCGTGCGGATAATCAATAACCGGCACGTCGACCGGCCTTTCGATTCAGGGCATTCATCTCTCATTCGTAATTATTCACGCCATAATGTATCTACAATGTTGACACGTTCCGCTGTTATGCTAGTATCTACAATGTAGATACGTTATGGCGAGGTGTGTTATGGAGTTGGAAATTCAAAAATGGGGTAACAGTGCGGCAATCCGCATCAATCGAGCACTGCTGAAACAGATCAACGCGAAGGTTGGCGTTTCGCTGGTGGCTGAGGTCCGCAATGGCGGGCTGTTCCTGAAACCGGCGCCAGAGCCGCAGTATTCATTAGACGACCTGCTGGCCAGTTGCACCAAGGCCAAGATGCGTCTGGACGCCGAAGACCGGGCCTGGCTCGACGATGCGCCGGTCGGCAAAGAGGCCTGATCCATGCCCCGGAAAAAGTATGTGCCGGAGCGCGGCGATATCGTATTCACCAATTTTGATCCGTCCGCTGGACATGAGCAAGCGATCAAACGGCCCGCCTTGGTGTTATCACCCGGTGTTTTCAATGCCAAAGTGGGGCTGGCGCTGGTTGCTCCCATCACCTCCAGGGTGCGCGGTCATGGATTCGAGGTGGCTGCGAATGGCAAGAAAACAACCGGGGTGATCCTCTGCCAGCAAATCAAGATGATCGACTTCGCGGTCCGGGGCGTTCAATTCATCGAGAAAGCTCAGCCTGACGTGCTGGCGGACGCTTTGGCGAAGGTACGGGTGTTGGTTTAATAAACAACGGCAGCAGAGGTTACGTCTTTTTCTTCATTGCTGTCTCGGACAAACCATTTGACTGCCATGCTGGCGTCAACAACTAACTTGATCACGGACGGCCGATCTTTCTGGCGTTGCGGATTTCATCGTCTGTGACGGCAATACTTTTTCCACGTAAGCGCAGGATGGCATTGATGGCGGTCATACGCCGTTCCTGTCGCTTGCGTTCCTCTACAGCGGCCCGCATCAGGCGAGTGAGAATAGCGCAGCAAGAGAAAGTCTCTTGGCGGACAGGGTCCTCCAGAGGAGCCTCTCGGAATGTCCCATTCCTCACCTTCTGCCCTCGG
>CBFDBJ010000151.1:0-2096 GCA_965603015.1 uncultured Alphaproteobacteria bacterium | reverse complement strand
GGGCTGAATCGACTTTGTCGCCGATGGAGAGGGATCCGCGAAAGACTTCTGTCCCATCGGCCTTTTCCATCCAGGCCTCGGCATAGTCGGGAGCGGTTTGTTTGACGAAGGCGCGGGTCTCGTCGCCCTCGTAGCAGACATTGCGAAAGTGGGCCGAGATGCAGCCCTCAACAAACCACTGATCGCCCCACAGCTTGTGCCCAATGGGATCGAACTGGCTGAAGTGCGTGGGCCCTTCAACAGCACCGCCTTCAAAACCCATTTGCTGCGCCGTCTCTTCATCGTGAATTGACGTGTGGCCGTCGTATTCCTGTTCAGCCAGCATATTCTTCGGACCCCGCAAGGGGCCCGAGAGGACGCCATCGTCTTCTGTGATTTCAGTATTGAAAGGGGCGTTTGACATTGGAAATCCTCACCTTATGGTTCTTGTTCTGTTTGATTCCACTATAGACCCGCGCGCCAATTGAACGAAGCCAAAAGGGAAACGAAGCCAAAATGGAAGCTGATCCGCATGCCTATGAAGAGGCGGACCTTGCGCTGCGCCTGACGGAAGGCTGGGACATTGACCGGCAAAGTCTCGTCCATGTTCGCGGCGGTTCCAATAATGTCTTTCAGGCAAAGCGCGGCGGCGGTGATGTCTTTGTCAAGGTGACAGCAGCCTCGATGCGGACGGAGAGTGAGGTCTCCGGCAGCAGCGCCTTCCTCAGACATCTGGGTGACAGGGGCGCGCCTGTTTCAAAGCTCGTCATCAAAGAAAACGGCAATCGCTACGATATTTTCGACTCTGCGGAGAGAACCTATTACATCACGGTGACCGAGGCAGCGCCGGGCACCATCAAGGACAAGTCCTGCAAGGAACCGGATCGTTTCGCCGCCTGGGGCGCGGCCATCGCCCGGCTGCACAACGCGGCTGAAGATTTTGACCGCTCCTCCTATCCCTATCTGGCCGGTGACGGGGAATGGCTGCGCATCATTGATCGATGCGGCGATGCGGAGGCCGCAATCAGGGATCGGATTGATGAAATCGGAATTTGGCGCCAGGCTTTGGCTCGCCCGGCCGAGGGCCTGCCCCTCACCCATGGCGACATGAACATTGGCAATGTGGTGTTCAATAATGGCGCCGCAACACTGATCGATTTCGATGAGCCGATGATCACCTGGAATGCAGCTGATATCGCCAGACCCTTTTGCGAGACCTGGGCGCAGAGCGATAAAGAGCGGGCAATAAATTTCGAGGCTCTCCTGAGTGCCTACTCGGAGCACCGACAACCCGAGTTCACCGACCCCGGGGACTATGAGAACTTCGTGGTTCTCAAATGTCTGGAAGCCTATGGCTGGTTGCGCAAGGAATGGATCGGCGAGGATTTCATCGGAGAGAACGTCGAAGCATCGCTTAATCGACTTCGAGGCTTGATTCTTGCGCCATTGAAGCTAGGCTGACACTCTCTTGCCGGGGCCACTGTACGGCCGGACATCAATTGGAGTTCACCTGTGATCCACACCCGCTTTCGCACAACCCTGCTTCTGTTACCTTTTGTACTGCTGGCTACATCCCCGGCAAGCGGCTCTAACTATGTGCCGCCAAAGGGGGATGGCTGGGAAACTATTTCTGCTGGTGCCGCCGGGTTTGATGCGGAAAAGCTTGGCGGAGTTGTTCAGTTCGCCATCGCCAATGAGACGAAGTTCGAGGGCAAGCTGGGCGAGCTTTACAGCGCCCGGGATCTTCATCTCAAGGGCCGTCTGGATTTTGGCAATGAACCGTTTGACGACATTATTGGCCCGATCAAGGATCGCGAGGATCCGTCCGGTATTATCCTTAGAGGCGGCAGGATTGTGGCTGAATGGGGCGATGTCAACCGGGTCGACATGACCCACAGTGTCACCAAGACGTTTCTGTCCAGCGTTGCCGGGATTGCCTGGGACAAAGGCCAGATCAAGGTTGATGATCGGGTGCGGCCTTATCTTGAGACGGATCATTTTACATCAGAGCACAATTCAAAGATCACCTGGGATCATCTTCTGCGCCAGACCAGCGGCTGGCAGGGAACGCTGTGGGGCAAGCCGGACTGGGCCGACCGCCCCGGTCCGAAGCCATG
>CBFDBJ010000150.1:0-2178 GCA_965603015.1 uncultured Alphaproteobacteria bacterium | reverse complement strand
TTGGAAAAGACCCGTCTCACCCGGACACTGTCAAGCGGGCCTAGCTTGACATTCCGGAGCATGTCCGGACTGAGAGTTATGTCGCGCCGCTCTGTACGAGATGTGCCCAGTGAAGACTGGAACACGGTTGTGGTAATTTCCACGGCAGAACTATCAGCCTGCAGGGAGAGGCCGCCGGCCACATTAAGTATTTGTCCCAGGGAAATGCCGGCCATTACGAAGTAATCTCCCGGCGCCTTCACAGCTCCATAGACCGAGATCCGGCTTTCTTCAAACAAACTGAGAAGGACACCGTCTGTGAGGTCAATTTTTCGCCCCCGCCCCATCTGGCCAAGCGCAGATTTGAGAAGCTCTCTCGACGTTGGAGATGGCACCGGATCTTCAAGCTCAACCCCGAGCGACTGAGCATTGCCGAGGCGGTTTACCTCCCCTTCGCGAACCTGTTCCACGCGGCTTGCGATAATTCCTTCCAGTTGCCGGGCACCGAGGTCCGTTGCGGGACCTTTTATGACATCGCTCTCCTCTCCCGGAGCCACTTCCTTCAGAGCCCGTGAAATCGATCGCACTTCATCAATCGAAAAAATATGCACTACATCATCTTCGAACAACACCAGATCACTGTCGTCATAGATCACATCGAGGGGGGAAAACGGGATATAGGTTTTCAGCCGGCTTCCCGGGTCAGTGCGGGCTAGGAGAGCAAACGGCATATAGGCTGATGAGCCAAGGATATCACCCTCCGTCAATAACGTTTTCAAGGTGCCGGCGGCTCCTAGGGCAATGATGCCGCTCTGCCGCACATGACCTTCCAGATAGACAGCGCCTCGCGATCGTTCGTCATTGGGCTCAACAAGCAACAGATCGCCTTCATGCATCTGTGTCTCGGACGGGACAACATCCAAAACCTTTACAGCGCCGCCGGCATCAACCTGCAAAAGAGAAAGCCCGTAGCGCCCCTTGACCTCATAACCACCAGCAAGTTCGATCATCTCGCTCGCCTTAAGAGCAGGCGTCTTCCGGGAAAGTTCATAGATGCCGGGCCGCTTGACCCAGCCGCCAATCGCAACGACTTTCCCGATTGGCGCCACATGGATACGGTCGCCTTCCATCAGGGAAAAATCGGCATTCTTTTGCGCGCCAAGCAGGACCGAATAAAGATCAATCGGGATAGTCTGAACACCGCGAAAGACCGTAATATTCCTGAGGCTCCCGGTTTTCCTGATCCCGCCAGCGAGCACAAGGGCATCAACCGATGTGGATAGGCCGCTCAGGGCTAGGGGACCCGGATTATTGACCTCGCCGGACATCAGGACCGAAACCTGACGAACCTCGTCAATCGACACAAAGACATTCGTTGCGATGTAGGCGCTCTCGATCTGCCTTTCAAGCTGCAACCTGAAATCCCCGAACCGCCTGCCTGCGGCCATAATGGGATCCAGCCTGGGCAAGATAATACGGCCAACATTGTCCACCTTCAGTCGATAGGATTCGTTTTCCTGCCCCCGAAGATCAACGGTAATGGTATCACCGATACCGATGACATAGCCCTCCTGAACGCCACCCACCTTCGACAGCGTAACATCCCGACCGTAGCCAAAAGTCTCATAACCAAACTGCAACACGGGCTCGCCCGCCCGATTGGAATAAAAGATCTCAAGGCGTGAGGGCTGCTCCTTGACTTCGGGGCCTTCATATTCCTGAACTTCGGGCTCTGAAGATGCATCATCGCCGCGGAGATCCGTCTGGTCTACACCAGAACCTGCCTGCAAAGCTTGAATTTGCCCTGGTGACAGGTCACCGATCTGCGCGACAGCATCCACAGCCACAAAAGGCGCGGCGCAACCAAAAACAAGGGCCAGCAAACATGCTCTGGCCCCAAAAGGAAAACCCGTTTTCATCTCAACACCCAACATCCCTGATAAATCATAACCTCAATGAACCGCTATCAGCCTGAACCGCCACCAAAACTGAGGCCAATTCCCTCCCGATTCTCTCGCTCCAAATTTTCCGACCTTTGGCGCAGGGGTAGATTTTGATATCGGCAGCAACAACCGTCCAGACCCTTGACTATATACCAGCAACTCGACCAAGGTGCCAGCGCCTCGCAGCCGAAGTCGAACATTTCATTTCATTAGTTTCTGTAGGTGAACAGGTTTTTCGCATGGGAAATCACCCTAT
>CBFDBJ010000149.1:0-2284 GCA_965603015.1 uncultured Alphaproteobacteria bacterium | reverse complement strand
AGAATGAAAATACGGGTAGCGTGGGGCTTTTTCAACGGCTCCACTGTCCCCATTTCCCCCCATTTCCCCTTGCTCCCTGACCGTGTGCGGACCGTTGATCGCCGATTTCCGCGGAGTGCATTGATGCCTGATTCTGGGGGCCTTTTTGTCTGTTGCGGCCTTGATGTGTGCGATGGTTGCAGCATGACCGTTTTGGATCGAGCATCTGAGTAAGGCAATAATTAAAATGATAACTATGCGATACGCCCATCAGATAAGCGTGCTGTAGCCCCCTCTCTTTCGTCGTGGTTTTCCGGATAACTTACCTCAAACCTCCTTTTTGCAACGCCACAAGGGAATACGGGGCGAGCTTGTGCCTTCGAGGACTTGACAACGACCATGCGTTTGTGTATGCTTTCGGGGTACGATATTGTATTATTTACTGCCTTATCAAGAACTGCGGAGAGTCGATATGGAAACCGACGTGTACCGAGAGTTCTTCTTGTGTCCCCAGTCGCCACGGCATAAGCGCTATGAAATGCTGCGGGCTCATCTCGTCGATGGGTTGCCAATCAGGGAGGTCGCGGAGCGCTTTGGTTCGACGTTCTATGCGGTGCAGTCGCGTGTCCGGGATTTCAAGAAGGAACTGGATGAGGACCGGCCGATGCGCTTTTTTCAGGAACCTAAGCCTGGGCCCAAGAAGGACCGAAAGAAACCCAAGGTGCGTGAGCACATCATCCGATTGCGCGCAAGGCGCTACGCCAATACCGATATTCACAAGGCCTTGAAGCTGGCGGGATTGCGGGTGAGCCAATCGCTGATCGATCAGGTGCTTCGGGAGGAGAACTTGACGGGAATGGGAACGCGGACGAAACAGCACCGCGAGCAGGTGGCGCAGGAGATCCGCTCGAGGCGCGTGCCGGGGCTGACCATCGCGCCGCCTGCCGTGGCTACGTTGCCTGGCGTGGCCGACGTGCGAAAGCTCGACCTTCGTGACGGGCGCAGCCTGTACAGCCGCGTGGCGGGCGTGTTTCTGTTCGTCCCGTTCTTGGTGAAAATGCAGTTGAACGCCATTGTGGAGGAGGCGGGGATGGCCGGCACGAAAATGATTCCAGCGGCGAGCTATTTGCTGAGTCTGCTGTCGCTCAAGCTATTGGACAAGGAGCGCAAAAGCCACATCACCGACTGGAATTTCGAGCAGGCGCTGGGGCTTTTCGCCGGACTCAATGTCTTGCCCAAAGATTCCGCAGCCACCGACTACTCCTATCGCCTTGCCCGCGGCCAGCACAACGACCTCATGGCCCGCTGGGTCAAGAACGCATACCCCATCCTGTGTCCCAATTCAGCCGGCGAATTCGCCCTGGATTTCCACCCCATCCCGCATCGGGGCGAGGCGTCATCGCTGGAAAACCATTACGTCCCCGCAACAGGCAAGGCCGCCCCGAGTATCCAAACCTTCTTCGCCCGCGCGATCGACAGCCCCATGGCGTGCTACGCCAACGCCGATATCATACGAAGAGAGCAGGACCAGGTACCGCTGCGATTCATCGAGTATTGGAAGGACATAACGGGAATCAAGCCCGACTGGCTGTACTTCGACAGCAAGCTGACGACCTATGTCGTGCTCGACCAACTGCGCGAAGACGGCATCAATTTCATTACCATCCGCCGCAGGGGCAGCCGCGTGGTCAAGGACCTCCTCGAACGTCCCGCCCGCGACTGGACATCGGCCGTCATCGACACGCCGCAACGCCGCCATCAACGCATCAAGTACCTCGATGACCCCATCCGCCTCAAAGGCTACCAAGGCCCTTGTCGCCAGATCGCCGTGACCGGCCTGGGCAGGCAAGCGCCGACCCTGTTCCTCACCAACAATCAAGACGCCCGCAGCCGCGAGATCATCACGCGCTACATCAAGCGCAACACCATCGAAAACGACCTAGGCATCAACGTCAACTTCTTCCACTTGAACTGTCTGGCCAGCGAAGTGCGGCTCAACGTCAATCTCGACGTAGTACTAACCGTCATGGCCAACGGCTGCTACCGATGGTTGTCCCACCAACTCAAAGGCGCAGAAAAAATGCAGCCCAAGCAGCTCTACCGGAAATTCATAGAGACCGGTGGTCACGTCACCATTCAACCTGACACGATTCACGTTCACCTCGACAGACGCTCACACAACCCCATCATCGCGCAAGCGCAACTCGACAAAGAAACCATGGCAATACCGTGGCTCGCAGGCAAACAACTGCGCATCACCTGCGCATAAATCAGGCAGGAATTACTGACGCGGAAATCGGCGTTA
>CBFDBJ010000148.1:0-2471 GCA_965603015.1 uncultured Alphaproteobacteria bacterium | reverse complement strand
TGCCGATAGGCGGACTCTATTCAGCATGGCTGTCCAGGTCTGCTGTCAGCCAAAATCGGACATGCTGCCCGTATAACAACACAGTAATCTGGCGCATCACGAAGCCGGCATGCGCATATTTTGCGGCATCAGTTTCCGATGATTTCCTTCAACGCTTCTTTCGCATAGGAAACGACGACAATATCGTCTGATATGGCGGCCAGCGCCGGTATCGCTGCTTTTGCCTTGGGGCCGATTTTCCCCAATGTGATTGCGGCTTCCACACGAATGTACGGCACCTCGTCGCCAAGCGCCTCGATCAAGTCGGGAACCGCAACCGCCGCCGATGGACCGAACCAGCCAAGGGTTTGGATAACGTCAAGTTGCGAACCGGCCTTCAGCTCACCGAGAAGGCTGGAGACGGTGGTATCCAATGGCAGGACGGCAACCCGCAAGCCGTCGAACAATCGCTCCCTGAACCTGTTGTGTTCCAGCGCCCATTTGATAGGTACTTGGTAATCGTAGGGGACGGTTCGAAACTCCAATTGGCTCAATCCTGGTTTCCATTTCAACACAGTGTCGCGGGCGTCCTGCCTGCGATCGAGTTGAGCGAGGATGGACGCCAGTAACGGCAACAACTCGATGGCCCCGGGGTCACGCGCAATGCCTTCTTCAAGCGTGATCGCCGCCTCTTCCAGATTTTCGCTGGCATAGAGGGCAATACCTTGCGCGACTACGTAACTGCTGGGGTATCTGGGATTCAGCCGCATGGCGGCCTCTACGAAATTCAACCCTTCCCCGGGCCTTCCGGATATGATCATTGCAAGGGCCATTGCGATATGGGCTTCCGGATCATTGGGTTGCATCGCAATGGCCTGCGCCGCTTCGAGGCGCGCCAGTTCAGAACCCCCGTCATGCACGTGTTCCAACGCCGCCACCACATGGACCAGGGGTGTCGGATGCTGTTTCGCAATTTCGAGTGTTTCAGACTTCAGCTTTAAGAGCTGTTCCCAGGTCAGGCCCAGTGGAACCTCCCAGGTGAAGCGGTTTGCCCTGTAGTACACCAGCGCGAGCGCCGCATGCGCGCGGCCAAATTCGGGATCAAGTTCGATAGCGTTGCGCAGATGGCTCGCCGCCTTCGCGTTATCGAGCGGGTTGAACCGCGATAAAAGCTCCCACCCACGCTGAAACGCCTCCCGCGCTTCAATGTTATCGGTCTTGTCCCGGTCTATTAAGCTCTTTTCGCTCTCAGTTAACTGAACCGACAGGGCCTCGACGATCTTGAGGACGAATTCGTCCTGGACGGCAAATACATTGGCCACTTGTCCATCGAACCTGTCGGCCCAGACGTGGCCACCCGTCGTTGCATCGATAAGCTGGGCGTTGACCCGCAGCTGATCGCCTACTCGCCTCACGCTACCCTCCAGAACATATTTCACGCCCAGGGTTTCCGCGACCGTTCTGATATCGACCGGCTGGTCCTTGTAAACAAATGTCGAGTTGCGGGCGACGACAAACAGGCCGGATATTTTGGCAAGATCGGTGATCAAGTCTTCCGTTATGCCATCGACAAAAAACTCCTGATCGGGATCATTGGACATATTGTTGAACGGCAACACGGCGATGGAAGGTTTATCGGGCAGCGCAAAGGCCATGCGCTCGACCGATGCCGGCTCGATTGTTGGCACCCAGGGCCGCCATACCGCCAGTCCGGCAGCGGCTATGATCGCCACCGCGATTGCCGCCATGGCCGGAACCCGCCAGCGTTTCGCGCCGCGCGCCTGTCCGGACGCTGTCCTGCCCGCCAACATTCTGGTTTGATCCGGCGCCACGCGGTAGGCGCGGATTGGCCTGTCAATGTTTTTGACTTGTTGATCGCCCAAGTCCTCGAAGCCAACTTCCAGTTTGTCCCGGACCTGCTCGAAGGCGCTGCCCGAGATGCAAATTCCGCCCGCCTCGGCCAAGCCCTCCAGCCTCGCCGCGACATTAACGCCGTCGCCGTGCAGATCTTCTCCCTCGGCTACGACATCGCCGAGATTGATACCGATCCGAAACTCTATCTTGCGGTCTTCGGCTCTATCCGCGTTTCGATCCCCCATCGCACGCTGCACTTTCACAGCGCATCGGACCGCATCGACGACGCTGGCAAACTCTACGAGAAGGCCATCGCCCATCGTTTTGAAGATCCGGCCATTGTGGGCCTCGATGTTGGGATTGAACGTTTCGGCGATGTCCGACTTGACGGCGGAAAGCGTGCCTTCCTCATTCTCGCGTACGAGCCGGCTATAGCCGACTACATCGGCGGCAAGAATGGCGGCGAGCCTGCGTTGAATGGGTTCTACGGCCATTTTTGAGTTCAGCATCCACAGTCAGTGAAACTCAAGATTGTAGCGTTGGTACGTCGTGGTGTCTATGTGGGTTTGATGTCCGCTCTGGGTCAGGTGCAGACTTTCAGAGCGACCTCCACCTGCGTCCGCTCTGTGCGGAAAAGC
>CBFDBJ010000147.1:0-2543 GCA_965603015.1 uncultured Alphaproteobacteria bacterium | reverse complement strand
GTGAGGTAGTAGACCACAAATTGATTGTTAGCATTTGTGCCCGTTACAGCGACAATTTTTACATCCTTGCCGCTGGCATTGATAGCCCAGGCAAACAACTCCAAATCCCCCATAATGGGAACCTCAGCATGTCTTGCCTGGACAACTATTTCATGCGGTTGGGGATGGGTCAGCGGGATGCCCGGACTGAGCACCAGCGCATCAATGCCAAGCCAGTTCCATCCCGAAGGGTCCATAATCAGTGCGCCAACTTCTCTGGCGGCTTCACGCGCGTCCTCGGTATCGTCCCACGCAACGACAGAGGCGCCGCCTGCTTGCAGAGATGCAATCACGCTTTGCCCGGTGCGACCCAGCCCAAACACCGCAACTTGCCTACCTGCAAATTCGTTGACAACAATCACCCGGAACGCCCGCCCTCAATTTGTGCGTCTCACCTCAACTTCAAAGTCGATAGCCCAATCAACGCCAGAATAAATGCAATAATCCAAAACCTGATAACAATGGTCGATTCAGCCCAGCCAAGCTCTTCATAATGGTGGTGAATCGGTGCCATCCTGAACACTCTTTTACCTGTCATTTTGAAAGAAGCAACCTGGACAATAACCGAAACGGCCTCGAGCACAAAAAGCCCACCGATGATGGCCAAAACAAGTTCGTGCTTGGTTGCAACGCTGATCGCTCCGATCGCGCCGCCGAGCGACAAAGAACCGGTGTCACCCATGAAAACCATGGCTGGCGGCGCATTGAACCAGAGAAAGCCCAGCCCGGCCCCGATCAGCGCCCCGCAGAAGACGGTAAGCTCGCCGGTGCCCCTGACGAAATTCACCTGAAGATAGTCGGCAAAGACAGCGTTACCGACCAGATAGGCAATCAGCGCAAAACTTGCGGCGGCGATCATTACGGGGACAATCGCCAGGCCGTCCAGACCATCGGTCAGGTTGACAGCGTTTGACGCCCCGACAATGACAAAGGCGCCGAAGGGGACGAAAAACCATCCCAGATCAACGAGAAAATCCTTGATGAAAGGAATGGCGAGGGTGCCAGCTGTGTCGCTCGGGGAAATTTGCGTAATCCACCAGGTCGCAATGCCGGCGATTGCAAATTCCATCAAAAGTCTGGCTTTGCCTGACACTCCCTTTGTGGACCGACTTGTCACCTTTTGATAGTCATCAGCAAAACCAATCATACCGAAGCCGCCGGTCACAAGAAGAACCACCCAGACATATTGGTTGGAAAGGTCGGCCCAAAGAAGCGTGGCAATGAAGATGGATATCAGTATGAGAAACCCGCCCATTGTCGGCGTGCCGTGTTTCTCGATGATGTGGCTCTGAGGGCCATCTTCGCGAATCGGTTGCCCTTCGGCCTGTTTGTTCTTGAGCCCACGAATAAAGGCGGGGCCAAAAACAAAAGAAACCACCATGGCAGTAACAATTGAACCGCCGGTTCGGAACGTCAGGTAGCGAAACACGTTCAGAAACTGGAGCTGATCGCTGTAGGGGACCAGAAAGTGATAAAGCATAAAGTCAGGCCCCTTTTGCGGTGTTTTGCGACTGTTTGCAGTCAAGATCAAGCAGCGCCGAAACAATGGGTGCCATATTGGTTCCAAGCGAGCCCTTGATGGTCACAACGTCACCGTCCCGAATTGCGCTGGCAACAGGATCAATTAAATCTGTCGAAACAGCAGCATGAGCGCCTTCGACTTTACTTCTCATTTCATTCCACAAGCCAGCCATACGCGGGCCGCAACAAAACAGAAGATCTGGATGGGCTGCTTTGAGGTCCGGCGCAAGGGCGATGTGCAAGGCCTGACTTGTTTCTCCCAGTTCGCGCATATCACCGAGAATGGCAATACGGCGCCCCTCGCCCGCTGGCTTGATAGCCCCGAGCGTAGACAGAGCCGCCCGCATGGAAGCCGGGTTGGCATTGTAGCTTTCATCAATCAGCGTAAAACTGCCGCCCGACGCCAGTCTCACATCCTGGCGCTCGCCGCGTCCCTTTGGCGGCGCTACATCGCGCATGGCCAGTGCGGCTTTGGCAAGGTCAGCCCCCAGAGCGTCAACGGCACTCAGGACGGCCAGAGAATTCAGCGCCCAGTGTTTTCCGGCTGCACCGATCCCGTAGGCGGCGTCGGTTCCATTGATGGTCGCTGCGACACAGGTACAGGTTTCGTGAAGCTTGACCCTTGTCAGTCTCGTCTCAGCCTCGGCATGCTCACCAAAACCGATGATTTTGCCAGCACCCGCTTCATCGGCCCTTGTCTTCAGCAAATCAAAATGAACGCTATCGCGATTGATGATTGCGGTACCGCCCGCCTTCAGGCCCGAAAAAATCTCGGCTTTAGCCTCGGCGATTTCCGTTTCGTCCTTGAAAAATTCCAGGTGAACGGATGCAACGGTGGTAATAATTGCTACATCGGGTTCGACCATGGCAGTCAGAGGAATGATTTCCCCTGGATGGTTCATGCCGATTTCAAAGACACCGTATTGCGTATCCTCAGGCATCCGGGCGAGTGAAAGAGGAACTCCCCAGAGATTATTGTAGCT
>CBFDBJ010000146.1:0-2794 GCA_965603015.1 uncultured Alphaproteobacteria bacterium | reverse complement strand
GGTCCTGCAAAGTGCAGGACATCTGTTACAAGGATTGTCTTGCCCTTGAGTGAAGCGCTGATCATGAGGGTCTCCCGGTCTGTTGTCATTATGTCGTGCTCAGTTTGTCGCCTCGGCGATGACAGGTTCCGGTATATCCGGCTGCACCTCCAGCGCCAGATCCTTGAGCGTCAACGGGCTTGTGGTGCCGCTTTTCGAAGCCATGAAGTCATGAAGAAGACTGGATTGATCACCCTCAAAACGCCGTTTGCGCCGCGAATATCCCGCCTGCCGAAAATACTCCAGCGCCTCTTCGATCCGAATATTTTCAAAAGGCGCAGCCGGGATAAGAGAGGTCGTATCACCGGCGGTTTCGCTGAGATACCCGCCTTTCTTGAGGAGGCTAAGGGTGCGATCAAGTGCCTGCCACGGCACCTTGAGAGTGCGGTTCAGGGTGTTGAAGGTGAACGCAGAACCGCCTGAATAAAACCTTTGCCCGACCAGCTGCAGAACCCTGAGAGCGAGACGCTCCTGATTGGCGATGGAAAGTTCAAGCT
Source organism: uncultured Alphaproteobacteria bacterium (assembly GCA_965603015.1). Taxonomy (GTDB): domain Bacteria; phylum Pseudomonadota; class Alphaproteobacteria; order M2410; family M2410; genus JAUWTJ01. The sequence continues at coordinate 2,258 of CBFDBJ010000146.1, read as the reverse complement.
CGATGGGTTTGTCGACGATATAATCGGGATGCTGAAGAAGATAACTACCATGTGCGCCGATCAGGACGACCATCCAGCTCAGGAACTGCCAGAACATGAACAGGACTAGCGAGGCGAAGGCCGAGTAGATGGCATCGTACCGGCCCGAAGAAACTACGGCGTAGGAAAACAGCGAACCGATCAACATCCATGCAGCCGCAGAGATGACGCCGGCCCATAGCGCCGGGGCTATCTTGACCCGCGTATGCGGCATGACGAAAAACAGAAAGGAAAAGCCAAGAACGGCAATAGTGAACGTCATCCACCGACCGGCCTCGGCTACAAGGACGCCGAGCAAGGGGACATTCTCCATCGCGGCGACAATGCTGTTGCTTGTGGCGCCGGCAGTCAGCGCCAGCGCTCCGAAAGCCAGGATCGGTCCAATGGTGATCATGAGAAAATAGGTCTGGAGCCGATCGCGCAGATTACGTCGCTCACGCACATGCCAGATTTCATTCAGCGCCGCTTCGATCATCTGCAAGGCGGAGAGCGCGGCAAACAGAAGCACGGCGATACCGGCAAATCCAAGGCCTTCAATTTGCATGCTATCGACCAGGCGCAGTGCTTGATCGACAACCTCACCGCCTTGTTCACCGAGCGGCTCCACCAGACGCATCAAAACATCGCGAAACCGGTTGTGGATGCCAAAGGATTTGAGGAGCGAGAAGGTGAAAGCCAGGATTGGCACCGTTGAGATCAGGGTCAGATAGACCAGCCCCATGGCACGAAGACGGATCTGGCGATCCTGAAACTTGCGAATGAGCAGAATACAGGTCCGAAGCAGCTGGAGAAAGAAGGATTCAATTTTCCTCAAGTTCGAAAGGTCGACAGCCCAGATGATATTATGGAGCCTTGTGAGGGCTTTTCCAGGATTGAGGGAGGCCATATGTCTGCAGAATCTCCGAAAAGTGTTCCAAACCATACTATAGATCGAAAAGTGACACTTCAAATCAAGGAGTTATAAACATAAAACCCCTAGAGTTTGGCGGAAATTGGATGCCGGGATCAATTGGTGCAAATCCGCCCGGCTATTCGCACGGCGGAACTGGGGCTGTATTTTAGCGATGGACGCACGCAAGAAAGATAAACTCGAAACCTTTCTGGGCCAAATCCGGGACCACGACCTGGAGAAACTGGCGAGCGCGGTCGAGCTCGACAGGCTTGGCGGCGGCACAGACCTGCCACACGAAACCCTGATGGACGCCATGCGTCCGGCATTGCGCGAAAGCGCAAACTACTCCCGTACTCCAACTCTGGAACGTTTGTTCTGTGTAGCGTTTGAAGACCTGATCAATGCGTTGCCAGACAGGCGCAAGCAGATCGGCCGTATCGGTCGCTGGTCTCTCCGTCCGATGTGGACGTGGTTGAAGACGCGGCTCCCAGCCGAGGAGATTGCCGGGCTCGAAAGCGAAATCAATGCTCTGATTGCCGGGGACAAACTGGATGCGGCAAGGGCACCAATTCGTGAGCTGCAATTTACCGCTAGTCAGATGATGCAAATAGAACTGGCAAAAGTAATTCAAAGTGATGCCGACTTCGAAGCTTTCTGCAATCAGCTCGGCGGAGCATCAGTTGTAGCAGATCTTCATGACATGGCCATGTGTCTTGAAGTTGCCGACTGGATCGGCGAAATTCAAAGTCGATTTGAACGACCTCTGCTCGGCTTCAACGAGGGAGATGCGGAGGCTTTTTACAGCATCTATCAAAGGTTCCGCGCCGAGAAGCCAAAACACTCACAATATGCCTTACTGGTTTTAATGGGGCGCATGGCGCGTCCATGGGAAGTTCTGTCTCTCATTTCGAAGCTGGAGCAGGACTATGACGATTTTTCAATTGCACCGGAAGACCAGGCTGCGGTGAATGAGCTGCTGCTCGATGATGTGGATGTCATCGGTATTTCTCTGGTTGGACTTCATCCGGACGATGTTGACGCCGGCGGGCTTCTCGAGAATCTCAATCTCTTTGTGCAAATTACAGGCGGGGTTTTACGCAGCGTCGGCCTGCACAGGAATGAAGGCTGGGGCCAGCGCTTCAAAACGACTCGCGACGCGGTCGCACAGCAAATGGGCGCTTTTGTCGAGGCCATGCCCGGTCTTATTCTCAAAGCCCTGCCGGTTAAACAGACCGGCGGTTATGGCGTTCGCATTCCTCGCGTCCCTGATACCAGTGTTGCGCCGTCGCCGGACGCTGTAAACACTTCGGTGGACTTGACCAAACTT
>CBFDBJ010000145.1:0-2809 GCA_965603015.1 uncultured Alphaproteobacteria bacterium | reverse complement strand
TTAACGCAAATTGCAAGTAATGCAAGCATTATTTGCGAGAAATAGCAAATAAGGTAAACAACGGCTGAAATCAGCCAGAAATAAGGTTTTGAGTCCTGTTATTCCCGCAGGAAATGGCTAGAGCAGACCCAGCGCATCGAGCTCGCGGCGCATTTCGTCCGGCAGATCGCTGTCCGCAGACATGTCTTTGCCAAGATCCAACGGCGCATCCTCTGCCCTGAGGTACCGCCAGCCCTGAAAAGCCCGTCTGGGATGAGGGCGCCGTCATTCTCCAGAACCGGTTTTTTAGGAGGGACAGGGCAGCAAAGCGCCACCAGCCAGCCCATAGTCATTCATCAACTCGCTTTGCGAGCCATCCTCTAAAGAAAAATGGAATATTGTTTGATTCTCAGAAAGACGGAACACTTTAGACCATGTTTGGCGAGAGAATAAAAACCCTGCCCCATCTCCAAGCAGTATAACTCCCGGTCCGATACTCAGGAATCGATTTCTGAAGATAAGGCTCAATTCGCCATTCGTGTATCTAAAAAGCGCCTTGGCGTCAGCGCCAACAAACAACATCTGTCCATTTCTCGCCCCCACAGGGAAAAGCTTTTCCGGAAATAGTTCAGAACGAGAGTCATTGATGCGATTGAACACAAAAACACTGTTGTCGTCCGTTACATAAACAAGCTCGTCGTTGCTCAGCCACAGCGGTCGCCTCCACAAAGAAAGCGCCTTACCAACCGCACCAACCGACACATCAACCCCTGACGGAATATCTCTGACTGCCAGGACCCTCCTGTCATCAATGTAAGCAATCCTTTCACCGTCAGGAGACAAGGCGGGGTACCTGCCAGACATCAAGAATTCGGAAGTTTCAAAAGAATCCACTGAATTGGCCCTATATATACCTGTTGGTCCGTCCTTTTGTGCCTCAAACACCAGGCTCCCAGTAGTCTCGTTATAGGAAGGCCATGACAGATATCTCAGTTTGGGCTCTTCGAACAAATCGGATTTAATTTGCAATGTACCGCCTTCGAAATGTGCAAGGCTCATTTCGCTTCCATTCGATATGACCATACAAGTCGGTCTCGCCTCGGCCGAGGCTGAGACAACACACAGAAGAATCAAAAGAAATCTGCTCATAACCCTGACCATATCCTCAAGCCAGATATATTCAAAATTTACTGTGCCGGAGTCGTCCGCAAGCAGCGAAACCACTCACAGCAGACCCAGCGCATCCAGCTCGCGGCGCATCTCGTCCGGCAGATCATCGCCCGGAGACTCGTTCTTGCCAAGATCCGGCGGCGCATCCTCTGCCCTGAGATAACGCCAGCCCTGAAAGGCCCGCCTGGGATGCGGGCGGGTCAGAACCAGGTCATGCCCGAGCACCAGCCGACAGCGCTTGATGCCGTCCGCATCGACCAGGTTTTCAATCTCGGTAATGCGTTGACGCACGACAATCTCGCCCTTGATCACCCAATAGAGCGAGCCGCCTGCAACGATTTCATCCCGGCGCTTCGGGGTCATGCGGGTCACGTGCCCGATCGGCGGCAGGCTCGGGTCGGCCTCCCTCGCCTCCCGGCGCATCTGCTGCCATTCGACCAGCTGCTCAACCCGGTCGACCCCGACGCACAGCTTTACCAGATGAACCACCATTACCGCCTCAAACCCTTACCCGAAGAGAATCTTCCCTGAGCCAGTCTAACCCGGCGCGCAGCCTGTTAAGACCCTCAATTTCGCAAATGTGACAATTACACACATCATACATGTATTTAATATATTTCCACATTGATCTTGACGGTTATTATCAGATCCCCCATATTCCATTGCAGTGCAGCATAGGATCGCTGAAGTCATAAATCCGTTTGAAAGACGAAAGAGTCATGGCCGGAAAATCGAACAAAACCTTGCCGCCTCAGGTGCTGACAGCCAACCAGCTGTTTGACGGCGACGTCGTTTACTGGCGTGAGGACGGCACATGGGCGCAAGACCTTCAGGAAGCTTTTATCTTTGAAGCCGGAGCCGGAATCGAGGCAGCCTTGCTGCGCGCCGAGGCCGACGTTGAAGCGAGCAAGATTCTGGATCCCTATATGTTCGCGGTATCGATTGACGAGGGCATCATTCATCCCTCAAGTGTGCGCGAGACCATCAGGGCCAAAGGGCCAACCGTGCGGCTCGATCTCGGCAAACAGGCTGCCTGAGCAGTCACCTGACAGGCCACCAGCCGGCCGCACTCATTTGGAGACAATAAATGTATCGCTACGACGAATTTGATGCTTCGTTGGTCAAGGACCGGGTCGACCAGTTTCGTGACCAGGTGGCGCTGCGCATCAGCGGCGAGATCACCGAAGACGAGTTCAAGCCTCTGCGCCTGATGAACGGTCTCTATCTCCAGCTCCATGCCTATATGCTGCGCGTCGCCATCCCCTACGGCACCTTCGACAGCCGCCAGATGCGCATGCTCGCCCACATCGCCGACAAATACGACAAGGGCTATGGTCACTTCACCACACGCCAGAACATTCAATACAATTGGCCGAAGCTCGACGAGGTCCCCGATATTCTGCGCGACCTTGCCACCGTTGAAATGCACGCCATTCAAACCTCCGGCAACTGCATCCGCAATGTCACCTCGGATCAATATGCCGGCGCCGCAAAAGACGAGATTGAGGATCCGCGCCCCTATTGCGAAATGATCCGTCAGTGGTCATCCTTTCATCCGGAATTCTCTTTCCTGCCGCGAAAATTCAAGATCGCCGTGACCGGTGCTGCTCACGACCGCGCTGCCATTCAGGTTCACGACATCGGTGCCACCCTGACCCGC
>CBFDBJ010000144.1:0-2825 GCA_965603015.1 uncultured Alphaproteobacteria bacterium | reverse complement strand
CTTTTTGCAAGTAAACGAGAGTGGCAAGAGAAGGCATGACCAGACACACAAGAATCACGACGGCAATGCGCTGTTTCGACGACAAAGAGGAGGAGGACATCTGCTCCTCATCGCTTGCACCAAGGAGCCTGCGGGAGATCTCGGCCCTGGCAGATTTTGCCTCACCCTCACCAATTGCCCCGGACGCGACGTCGCGCTCCAGCTCCTTGAGCTGACTGCGGTAAATCGGCAGATCAGGATTGGTCTTGTCGGGAGCCGGCGTGCTGCGCCTTAAAAGCGGGCGCAAGACCAGCGCTGCAATACCAAGGGACAGCACCGCCGCCGCGATCCAGAACATGACCATTCAAACCTCATAAAACTCAAGGGACTTCGAGAAATCACCTGCCGCTTTATAGCAAACAGCGGCGCGGCGAAAGGGGGCTACCGACGGAAGATCAGCGACAAATTGTTCGCGGGCATTTCAATCAGGCTTTCGAGAACCAGCCCCGCCTGACTGGCCAGGGCTTCTATCTCCTCGATATCGCGAACGCCCCACGAGGAATCGCGTGATTTGAGACTGTGATCAAAAGCCACGTTGGAGGGCGCGGTGTGTGCGCCGCCGACTTTGAAGGGGCCATAAAAGTAAAGGACCCCGCCCCGTCGAAGATGCTGCCCGGCGCCGCGGATGACGCCTTTTGCTGCGTCGAAGGGGGCAATATGGATCATGTTAATACAAAGCATGACGTCAAATTCGAGCCCTTCTTCCAAAGGCCAGGTATTGCTGCAAGCATCCAGAGCAACAGGGTCTCTGAAGTTTTCAAGTCCCGTCAATTTCGCCCACGCTGCGGTACTCAACCTCGCCTCTTGCGACAGGTCGCTGGGCTGCCAGGTGAGCCCCGGGATATTGGACATAATGTGAGCGCCGTGCTCGCCCGAGCCGCTGGCGATCTCCAGGACACGCATCCCGGACGTCAGGTGCGGACGCAACACCTCCAAAATCGGATCTTTGTTGCGCGCTGTAGACGGGCTCATCATTCGCGCGTCGCTCGCCTTGCCGCCAACGTCAGGCATTAAGGGTTCTCGGTCATTATCTGGTTTTTTATCAGTCATGAGGTGACCCTATCACCCATATCGATCACGCGCCACGAGGGCGAGCCCGGATGCCACCGATGTGAGTTCTTCGCCACCGGTCAGTTTTTCCGCGCCGAAGCGCGATTCAAATATTCTGCGCACAGCGGGGACAAAGGCCGAGCCCCCGGTCATGAAGACCCGCTCCACCTCATCCAGCCGGATCCCGGCATCTTGCAGCAGAGTGTCAACGCAGGTTTCGATGCGCCCCAGCTCCGGCGCGATCCAGCCTTCAAAGGCGCTACGACTGATCGGAATATCAAGGCTGAGCGGATCGACGGCGAATTGAAAATTGGCGCTATCGGCGAAGGAAAGCTCATGTTTGAGTTTTTCAACTGCGGTGTAAAGCCGGAAGCCGAGATTATTGCGAATGAGGTTTTGCAAGGCCAGAATTGGTCCAGGATCCGCCGCGCCCTCAATCACTTCATCAAGGATCGCGTGTGTACGCGGCAAATTTATGAAGGAGAGCCGGTGCCAGGCTTTCAATTGTTCATAGATCCAGCCCGGCATGGGCAGTATCTTGCCGGATTGGGCCGCGTAGTCGCTACCCCGGCCAAGACGCCCGGCAACAGCATTCTCCACAATGCGCGCATCGAATGCGTCGCCGGCCAGCCCGACACCATCGACCGCGATGATCGCGGCCTGTTCCGCCGCCCTTGCCTTCAACGAGGGTCCGACATTGAGAAGGCAAAAGTCACTGGTGCCACCGCCAAAGTCAGCAATGAGGACGAGTTCATCCTTATCGAGACGTGCCGCATATTTATAGGCTGCAGCGACCGGCTCATATTCAAACTCGACTTCACCGAACCCGGAGAAGCGATAGGCATCCCTGAGCCGGGTCAGTGCCAGGTCCTCGCCATCTTCCTCATCATGGCCGACGAACCGCGCCGGTCGCCCCGCCACGATCGGGCCCTGTTGCGCAGCGCCGCAGGTTTCGTCGAGGCCTGTCTTCAACCGGTTCAATATGAGCGCGACCAGATCGCCGATGGAGTAACGAGCATTGAAGATTGTTGTCCCGCGAAAACCGCTGTTGGCCAGATAGGACTTGATCGACTGAACCAACCGTCCTTCGTAACTCGGGTCCTGCGCAACGGCGATTGCCTGATCACCTGCCCAGGATCTCGGCTTGCCGCCGGCAATGCGTTCATCTGCATCAAAAAAGAGGATGGATCTGAAAGTCGCCTCGCCGCTCTGCGTGAGCGGCACAAGGCTCGATGGGCCTGTCCCCTTCGCAATGGCAACAGCGCTATTCGTGGTGCCAAAATCAACACCCACATAAACCTGATCTGTCATTTTTCGCCTCCGCATCCGTTTGGCTGCAGAGCCCGCCCACGTCAAGTTTCAACTGCTTGACGGGTGAGACCTGAACCACAGCAATGCCAGAAAGAGATGCGCCAGTGCATCCAAAAGGGACGCGGGTTTTACAGGATGACAGAAGGAATGTCTATCCGTTTACAATTTCGGAAACCTCGAAACCTTCTTCTGCAGCGGTAGCGGAGCGACGGCGGATCATATCCGCCTCTACGGTCCCGCGATATTCCTCGCCGATTTGCGCAAGAACTTCTGCAAAGGCTTCAGCATTTTGACGCTCTGCGCCCGATGTTGCGCGAATATGGTCAAGGATATCTGACTTGAACAGCTCGTAGCTGTGATCAAATTCTCCGGCAGCGCGGGAATATGCAGCAGCAAACCCGGTTTGGTCAGCATAGAACCGCAAC
>CBFDBJ010000143.1:0-2868 GCA_965603015.1 uncultured Alphaproteobacteria bacterium | reverse complement strand
GACGCTGATCAAGGGCGGCGGCGGGGCGCTCTTGCGCGAGAAGATTGTCGCTCATGTCTCCGATATGATTGTCACCATCGCCGATGAAAGCAAGCTGGTCGACCGGCTTGGCGCTTTTGCCCTGCCGATTGAAGTGGTGGATTTTGCACCGGATCTAGCGGTCAGGGAGATCATGGCGGTCGCCGCCGATCTTGGCTGCACGACGAACGAGGCGCGCATCCGCGTCGATGATATGGGCGAGCCTTTTATTTCCGACGGCAGCCATCTCATTATCGATTGCGCGTGCGGCGCCATCCCCGATGCCGCCGCACTCGAGACGGCGCTCAACGCGCTGCCGTTTGTGGTTGAAAACGGCCTCTTCGTCGGGCTCGCAAGCATTGCCGTGCTGGGGACTGATGCGGGTGTGAGGGAAGTGACGGCGAGTTAACGCAGCCGCCATTAGCGATGTCATCCCGGACAAGCGAAGCGCGATCCGGGATCTCGGGGCAGGATCGCGCGATCAATTCTCTTGTGAATGAGTGGTACAATAGTGCCATGAGATCCCGGCTCAAGGCCGGGATGACAAGAACGTGGAGCCGGGGAAAGTCAGCCGCCGTCTAGTTCACTTCCAGCACGGCATCACAAACCTGATGCACATGATCTTCCGTCAAATACGGGTGCATGGGGAGGGCGAAGATGCGGGTTGAGGCGTCTTCGCAGACCGGCAGGCCGCTCTTTGGTGCAAAGCCGGCAAAGGCTGCGTGGCGATGGAGCGGTGTGGTGTAATAGATTGCCGACGGGATACCGCGGATCTTGAGGTGCTCCTGCATGCGGTTGCGCTCGGTGGTGTCTTTGGCCAAAACCGAGAACAGGCCCCAGGAACTTTTGTCGTTCTCGGTGATCGGCGTCAGAGTGAGGCGCTCGGCGAGACGGTCATGGTAGATCTGCGCGGCGTTGTTGCGCACTTTTGACTCTTCGTCGAAGATTTTAAGTTTTTCGATCAGGATCGCGGCCTGAATGGTATCGAGGCGGCCGTTCATGCCAACGCGCAGGCTTTCCTTGCGCTGGTCGTCGGTGCCGTGGAAGCCGATGGAGCGCCACAGGGCAGCTTGTTCCGGATCCATGGTGAACATCGCGCCGCCGTCGCCATAACACCCAAGGGTCTTGGACGGAAAGAAGCTTGTTGCGGAAACCGGAGCCAGCGCGCCGACCTGTTTGCCGTTTTGTCCGCCGCCAAAGCTTTGGGCCGCATCGGCCATCAGGAACATGCCGCGGCCATCGGCAATACACGAAAGCGCGGTGTAATCAGCCGGGAGACCGAAGAGGTCAACGGCGATAATCGCGCGGGCTTTCAATTTGCCTTCAGTTTCAACCGCCTCGATCCTTTCAAGCAGATCGTCGGGGTCCATGTTGAAGGTCAACGGATCTGAGTCGACGAAGACGGGCGTTGCGCCGGTCATCAGGACGGCGTTGGCCGTTGCATTATAGGTAAAGGACGGAATGAACACCGCGTCGCCGGCGCCGATGCCTTCGGCCATGAGCGGAATGACAAGGGCGTCCGTGCCCGAAGCACAGCCAACAACTTCCGCAGCGCCAGTGCGCCGGGCCAGTTCGTCTTCAAGCCACTCAATGTCGGGACCCATGATGTATTTGCCGTGAGCCAGTACGCGCTGGATAGCGGAGTCGACCTGGTCCTTGATGGCTGCCTGCTGGGTCTTCAGGTCAATAAACTGAACCTGCGACTGCTCGACTTCCGTCCGCACTATGAGTTTTTCCTGGATATTCATATTCTAATTCCTTTAATCGACGTTCTTCGCATTGGTCTCAGTGCTGGAAACTTTCGTTGCCTCAATGATCCCAAGCGCGGTTTCCAAAGCTCGCCGCGCATCGCCCCCGGTTACGAAAACGTCTTCCCCGGTTTTTACACAAGCTACAAAAGCCCCGATGGCATATCCCAAAGGATCGTCGGCAACCGCCGGCAGTCCTTCTTCGGAGGCTTCAAAGGCTGACTTCAGGTCTGCCTTTGTGGTATTTTTTAACGTGCGAGCGATGAAATCGATCTCCACACGGCCATCTTCATAATCCAGCGTCATGATCCGCTTGCGCTCATCAGCCATACGGCTGGCCAACAGGCGAACCTCGCAGCCATCCGTCAGGCGGAGGCGCGCATCAACTTCGTCTTCAAACTCTCCATGAACGACCTTTGACACCGCGAGGGTTTCCTCGACAGGGGCCGGGGCCACCTGATGCACGAGGTCAAGGTCGTGGATCATGAGATCAAGAACGACGGAGACATCCATGGCGCGCCCTGTGAAGGGACCAGCGCGGACACATTCAATTTTTCGCGGCGTCGCCCGGCGCGACAGCAAGCCGAACTCGGCAAAGACAAAACGCTCCTGGTGGCCGACCTGGATCATCAGATCACGCTCTTCGGCCAGCTCCATCAGAATATCGGCATCGATCACTTCAAGGGCGATCGGCTTTTCGATATAGACGTGCATGCCTGATTTAAGAGCGTCGCGGGCGAGGGCATAGTGGAACGAGGCGGGCGATGTGATCGAGATGATGTCGGCCTTGCCTTTGAGTGCCTCGACGGAAGAGAAAACTTCTGCGCCATGTTCGTCGGCGAGTTTTGCCGCGGCCGTCTTGTCGATGTCGACGATGCCGACAAGCGTGACGCCTGGCAGCGAGGCATATTTCTTCGCGTGAAGACCACCGAAAAATCCCGCGCCGACAACAGCCGCGCGCAGGTCCCCATCATTTTGTCTTGTTCCAGCCAATTCTCTACCCGGTCTTCTGCACAGTGTTTTGTCTCGGCTTCCGCTTTTACCTTCCCGAAAGATCGTTAAAATCTTAGGTAAATTCCCGGAAACCTTGTTATCTTCCAAG
>CBFDBJ010000142.1:0-2952 GCA_965603015.1 uncultured Alphaproteobacteria bacterium | reverse complement strand
GTTTGCCTATGGCGAAGCGACGGTGCCGAAAGTGACGATCATTACACGGAAAGCCTATGGCGGAGCCTATGATGTGATGTCATCAAAGCATCTTGGTGCCGATGTCAACTATGCCTGGCCGACGGCGGAGATCGCGGTGATGGGTGCGAAGGGTGCGGTGGAAATAATCTTCCGGCAGGATATCGGAGATGCTGACAAGATCGCGGCGCGGACAAAGGAATACGAAGACCGTTTCCTTAACCCCTTCATTGCGGCCCAGCGCGGTTATATCGATGATGTGATCATGCCCCACTCGACACGCCGCCGCATCGCGCGCGCACTGGCCATGCTCAGAAGCAAGGAAGAAGAAACCCCGTGGAAAAAACACGACAATATACCGTTGTAGGAGGAAAGGTGATGCGATCAATCTGTCTTATTGTGAGCCTCTTGTTCTCCCTCTCGTGGGGTGCACCGGTTTGGGCGGAAAAACCTTCCGGTGAAGTATTGCTCGGGGAAGACAGATTCGTTGTCATCGAAGAGGAAAGTGGTCACGCATTTGGCTTCGTTCGACGAAATGGCGAGTTGGTCCCTTTGGAAGAGGATCCGAACCTCATCAGGTTCGACATTTCGGAAACATCGGGAAAGGAAAAGGCGGAGAACTTCAATCTGCTGGCAAAAGACTTTTTGGCCTGGATTTTGACGTCCGATCTTGAGGTTGCCAATGAAACAAGGTTTGAACTTCAATTTCGCTATGACTCCAGAACAAGGAAGAGCCGACTTAGCGGCGGGATGGAAACAACATACCGCCTTCACACTGTTGGCTATGAGCGCGCTGAAGATGGCTGGCTGATGACGGTGGATAGCAAGTTTCGCGGGACCGAAGGTCGAAAATTCAAGCCATTAACAATAGATCCTGGTCAAGGGGCTGAATAATAATGTTTAACAAAATTCTCATAGCCAACCGCGGCGAGATAGCCTGCCGTGTGATGAAGACCGCCCGGATGATGGGTATCAAGACCGTTGCGGTCTATTCCGATGCCGATGCGGGTGCGCTGCATGTGGAAATGGCCGATGAAGCGGTCCATATCGGGCCTTCTGCAGCCTCGGAAAGCTACCTGATAGCCGACAGGATCATTGCGGCCTGCAAAACCACAGGCGCTGAAGCGGTCCATCCAGGCTACGGCTTTCTTTCAGAAAATGCCGCGTTTGCCAGGCAGCTTGATCAAGAGGGCATTGCGTTCATTGGGCCGAACATCAAAGCCATTGAGGTGATGGGCGACAAGATCGCATCCAAGAAGTTTGCTGCAGAAGCCAAAGTGAGCACGGTTCCAGGCTCACCGGATCTGATCACGGATGCCACACATGCCGTGGCGATTGCCAAAGAGATCGGTTTCCCCGTGATGATCAAGGCGTCGGCTGGCGGCGGCGGCAAGGGCATGCGGATTGCCATGGATGAGAGCGAAGTGGAGCAGGGCTTTATCTCCTCGCAAAATGAAGCGCGGTCCTCGTTTGGCGATGACCGAATTTTTATCGAGAAATTTATCGTTGATCCACGCCATATCGAAATTCAGGTGCTGGCCGACAAAAAGGGCAACACGATCTATCTTGGTGAGCGCGAGTGCTCGATCCAGCGCCGGAACCAGAAGGTTATCGAGGAGGCGCCGAGCCCGTTTCTCAATGAGAAAACCCGCAAGGCGATGGGCGAACAGGCGGTGGCGCTGTCGAAGGCGGTTGGCTATGAGAGTGCCGGGACCGTTGAGTTCATCGTCGACTCTGATCGTAACTTCTATTTCCTTGAGATGAATACGCGGCTGCAGGTCGAGCATCCGGTGACAGAGCTCATTACCGGGGTCGATTTGGTTGAGCAGATGATCCGTGTTGCGGCGGGCGAGGAACTCTCGCTCAAGCAAAAGGATATCAAACTCAATGGCTGGGCCATTGAGAGCCGGATCTATGCCGAAGATCCTTTCAGGGAATTCCTGCCGTCAATTGGCCGTCTTGTTCGCTATATGCCGCCGGAAGAGAACGTGCGCGATGGCTTGACCATTCGCAATGATACGGGTGTTCGTGAAGGGGATGAAATTTCTCTTTATTACGATCCGATGATTGCCAAATTGTGCACGCATGGTCCGGATCGTCTGGCGGCCATCGACCACATGACCAAAGCGCTGGACCGGTTTTATATCGAGGGTATTGGTCACAACATTCCGTTTTTGAACGCTGTTTACGAGCAAGACCGTTTCCGCGAGGGTCGGCTTACGACAGGCTATATCGCCGAGGAGTTCCCTGACGGCTTTGAGGGCGCAACGCCGGGGGCAGACGTCATCCATCAGCTCGCTGCTGTTGCCACGTTCATACAAATTACTGCCGACCAGCGTTTTGATGGGCGCGGTGATGTTGTGCTTGATCCTGCTGGCGAGCTGAAGGATCGGGTGGTGTGTTTTGGCGGGCAATATTTCCCGGTCCAAACGGCGCTGGATGGCGACATCCTTGATGTCACAGTTGGCGGGAACGAAGAGACATCTTTCCGGGTGCTGAGCCGTTGGCGCCCCGGCTGGCCGCTCTTTATCGGCGCGATAGGCAGTGCGGATATTGCCGTTGGCGTGAAGCAGACGAAGGATGGCTGGGAGCTTTCCTACCGCGGTGCCAGTCTGCCCGCAAAAGTCCTCAGCTCGCGCGTCGCCGAGTTGGAAAAACTGATGCCCGAGCGGATCGCGCCGGACACTTCGAAGATGTTGCTTTGTCCAATGCCTGGTCTGGTGGTCTCCATCAATGTTGAGATTGGCGATGTGGTCCAGGCCGATGATACGATCGCGGTTGTTGAAGCCATGAAGATGGAAAATGTTTTACGGGCGGAAAGAACCTGCACGGTCAAATCCGTCAATGCTGCGCCGGGGGACAGCCTTGCCTGATTTGACCGTGCAGGTTCTTTCCGCCCGTAAAACAATTTCCATCTTCATGGCTTCAACAACC
>CBFDBJ010000141.1:0-2964 GCA_965603015.1 uncultured Alphaproteobacteria bacterium | reverse complement strand
TCGGTCTCACGCCAGCCCTCGCGCAAGACAAGGACAAGATCAAAGAGCACGAAACAACTCCAGGCGGACAATACACCCCGGAACTGGGTGTTATTGAAGGCGAAGCCCCCGGTGTCGTACCCGGCGTTCCTGGCCTGACTCAGGCAGATTTTGACAAGGCCAACAAAATCTACTTTGAACGGTGTGCCGGTTGCCACGGTGTGTTGCGTAAAGGCGCAACGGGCAAGCCGCTTACAACTGATATTACCCGCGAGCTCGGCATGGACTATCTGACGTCCTTCATTACCTATGGCTCGCCCGGCGGGATGCCTAACTGGGGTGCGGAAGGCGGTCTCAGCGAATCAGAAATCAATCTGATGGCCACATACCTGCTCAACGATCCGGCTCAGCCGCCGGAATTTGGTATGGCGGAAATCCGCGACAGCTGGAAAGTTGTTGTCCCGGTTAGCAAACGCCCAACCAAAAAGCTCAACGACCTGGACCTCGACAATCTCTTCTCCGTTACCCTGCGTGATGCCGGTGAAGTTGCCCTGATCGATGGACATTCCAAGGAGATCGTCCAGATCATTAAATCCGGATACGCGGTTCACATCTCGCGGATCTCGGCATCGGGCCGCTATCTGTTCATCATTGGCCGCGACGCCAAGGTGAATGCGATTGACCTGTGGATGGACCCTCCGCAAACCGTTGCGGAAATCAAGGTCGGCATGGAAGCTCGCTCGGTCGAGACCTCCAAATACAAGGGTTTTGAAGACAGATATGCAATAGCCGGAGCCTACTGGCCACCGCAATATGTCATCATGGACGGCGAAACTCTTGAGCCTCTCAAAGTGGTTTCAACCCGTGGCATGACCTATGACACGCAAGAGTACCATCCGGAGCCACGCGTCGCCGCCATCGTGGCCTCGCACTATCGTCCGGAGTTCATCGTCAACGTCAAGGAAACCGGTCACATTCTTCTGGTGAACTACGAAGATCTCGACAATCTTCAGGTGACATCAATTGAAGCAGAACGTTTCCTGCATGATGGCGGGTTCGATTCAACGGGGCGCTACTTCCTCGTTGCCGCTAATGCACGCAACACCATTGCCGTGGTGGATACCAAGGAAGGTTCCCTGACGGCTCTGATCAAGACACCGGGCGCAACACCGCACCCGGGCCGCGGGGCAAACTTTGTTCATCCCGAACATGGTCCCGTGTGGTCAACCAGCCATCTTGGTGATGAGATGATCACGATGATCGGGACGGACCCTGTTGGTCACCCGGACAAGGCATGGAAGGTTGTTGGCACACTTGAAGGTCAGGGCGGTGGATCGCTCTTCATCAAGACACATCCGACGTCGCGCAACCTCTATGTGGACACGCCGCTCAATCCGGAAGCCGAAGTTGCCTCGTCTGTTGCGGTCTTTGACCTCGACAACCTGGATGCAGGCTATAAAGTCCTTCCGCTGGGCGAATGGTCCGGCATCACCGAAGGCGTCCGCCGCGTCGTTCAGGGCGAATACAATGCTGCCGGTGATGAAATCTGGTTCTCGGTCTGGAATGCTTCAGAAGAAGAATCAGCCATTGTCGTCATTGATGACAAGACCCGGAAACTCAAGCATGTGATTCGCGATCCGCGTCTGGTCACTCCAACCGGAAAATTTGTGGGCCTCAATACCCGCAAGGATATTTACTAGTTCCATAACCATGACATGGAAGGCGGGCCCGATGAAAATCGGGCCCGCCTTTCTCTTTGGCCGTTCCTGCAGACTCAGGTCACAGTGCGGCAGGAATGCTGACACTTGCGACACAATGCCCGATTGATCGCGGTCAAGGATAGCTATTCACTCATAACCTTATATGCCTACTAACCACGAGTTTTCAGCCGTCCTCTCGTGTGAAGCGGGTCGGCACACACAAGAGAAGGAATTTAGATCGTGACAGAATCTCCAAATGGAAATGAAGGTGCTGGCGGCGGGGAACGTATTCCGGCAATGCAGAGATTGCTCGACAACCCCTTCCTCCTCCTGTTCCTCGGTGTCGCCATACCGGCCGTGCTCTATGTTATCTGGGGCGTGATGGAAGTCGCGATGATCCCGATGACCTCATTGGACGGCGATGCGCCACAAATCGAAGTCTCCCAGGGCGCGACAGACAGTGCAGTTGATGCAACTGACTTGAAAGATCACGAAACCACAGCAAGTGCTCAGTACACTCCAGAACTTAATGTCATTGAAGGCGAAGCTCCCGGTGTCGTCCCTGGCGTCCCGGGCCTGACTCAGGCCGAATTTGACACAGCTAACAAAATCTACTTTGAACGCTGTGCCGGTTGCCACGGCGTGCTGCGCAAAGGCGCGACAGGCAAGCCACTCACAACCGATATTACCCGTGAGCTCGGCATGGACTATCTGACATCCTTCATTACCTACGGCTCACCTGCCGGCATGCCTAACTGGGGCGCTGAAGGCGGTCTCTCCGAAGCCGAGATCACACTGATGTCAAAATACCTGCTCAACGATCCGGCGCAGCCACCGGAATTTGGCATGGCTGAAATCCGTGACAGCTGGAAAGTTGTTGTCCCGGTCAGCAAACGCCCAACAAAGCAAATGAACAAGCTTGATCTCGACAATGTCTTCTCCGTCACATTGCGTGACGCCGGTGAAGTTGCCCTGATCGATGGACATTCCAAAGAGATTGTCCAGATCATCAAATCAGGTTACGCGGTTCATATTTCTCGCATCTCGGCATCGGGCCGCTATCTGTTCATCATTGGCCGCGATGCCAAGGTGAACGCGATTGACCTGTGGATGGATCCTCCGCAAACCGTTGCTGAAATCAAGGTCGGCATGGAAGCACGTTCGGTCGAGACCTCCAAATACAAGGGCTATGAAGACAAATATGCTGTGGCCGGCGCCTACTGGCCGCCACAATATGTCATCATGGACGGCGAAACTCTTGAGCCTCTCAAAGTGGTTTCAACCC
>CBFDBJ010000140.1:0-3080 GCA_965603015.1 uncultured Alphaproteobacteria bacterium | reverse complement strand
GTTCACCAACAAAGCCGCCGATGAAATGCGCCAAAGGGCAATTGCTTTCGGTGCTTCGGCAGGTGCCCATATCAGCACGTTCCACTCTTTATGTGTTAGAATTCTCCGCCGGTATCTTGACCGGGCCGGCGGTTGCCTGCGCAACAGGGAAAACGCCTATTCGCTGGACGGTGGTCTGGCGGTGCTGTTTGGTAATATCGCGCTGGATGGCTGCATAGTGAAAACCGCCGGGGTCGACGACAGCATTCTCAAATTCAGCGGGCCGGCGCGCGTCTTTGAAAGTCAGGAGGCCTCGGTCGAGGCCATCCTCAAGGGCCGCATCAAGTCAGGCGATGTCCTGATCATTCGGTATGAAGGACCGCGCGGCGGCCCCGGCATGCAGGAAATGCTTTACCCGACGAGCTATCTGAAAAGCATGGGGCTCGGCAAGGAATGCGCGCTTCTGACCGACGGCCGTTTTTCCGGCGGCACCTCGGGCCTTTCCATCGGCCACGCCTCGCCGGAAGCCGCCGAAGGCGGCGCCATTGGTCTCGTGGAGGAAGGCGACATAATCGAGATTGATATTCCAGGCCGCACGATCAATCTGGCGCTCTCGGACGAGGCTCTCGGCACCCGTCGCAAGGCGATGGAGGCAAAGGGTGCGATGGCCTGGAAGCCACAGCACGTCAGACCAAGAAAGGTCAGCACAGCCCTGAAGGCCTATGCCGCCATGACGACCTCGGCCGCCAAAGGCGCCGTCAGGGATGTTTCGCGTTTCGAATAAGCCCACGGCACCTCGCCCCCACGACACCTCGCCTTTGTCGTCCCGGCCTTCCTTGAGCCGGGACCTCAGGGCACAATGCTCCACCAAAAAATATCACAACAAGAGGCACGATCCTGCCCCGAGATCCCGGGTCGCCTTCGCTGCGCTCGGTTGCCCGGGATGACAGCAGAGGAGGACTTAAGCCAGTTCCTCGCCCCAGGTCTCGTCCAGCGATGCCTTGAGATTTGCTGCCGAGGTCAACGGCTCAATCGTATTGCCACTGGCACGGTCGGCCAGCATCAAGACCGTCACACCGACCAGCGGCTTGAGCGCCTCCAACACATTGTCGAGCCCCTCTTTGGCGATATAGGTCCTCGCCGCTTCATTATGCTCTTCAAGCTCGCTGATCAGAAGCAGCAGCGCCTTTTGCGGATCCTCGGCCATCACCAACTGGCTGTATTCCTCATCCGGAAGATCCATCATCGCTGCCGTAAAGATCGACCGAATGCTGGCAACCAGCTGGCCTGCATCTTCGGCTGATGTGTCGCCAGCGGGCAGCAACTCGGCAATCGGCAAGAGCGCAATATCATTGAGGCCATCGGGGCCCATGAGTTCGTCAACCAGCTCGCGGATGAACTGGTCAAAAATAAAAACCCTTTCCTCCCACTTGAGCCCGGTCAGCTCCCCGGCCAGCGCTCTGGACATCTCCTGCGCGGTCTTCCAGACCTCGGGCTGCGTCTCGCGCAAATACGTTCGACCATCTTTTCTTTTAACTGTCATCAACCCGTCCCCGCTTCACGGCTGGCTCGTATCTCATCAATGGCCATGAGGACCGCATCGAACGTCAGCATCACAGAGGCATGCCGCGATCTGTAATCACGCACCGGCTCCAAAACCTCGAGGTCAGCCCAGCGACCACCCGGCGGAGGCCCCTCTTCCTTGAGCATCCGGCGCATCGTGTCAGCGACCTCACGAATTTCGTCGGCGCTGGAGCCAACAGCATTGCGCGCCATGACGGATGACGATGTCTGGCCAAGCGCGCAGGCCTTCACCTCATGGGCAAAGTCAGAAATGATGTCGCCATCCATCTTCAAATCCACCGTGACCCGGCTGCCACACAGCGGCGAGGTCCGCGTCACGGTCGCCTGCGCATCGCTCAGGCGCTCCGTTCGCTGAACATCAGCCGCAAGCTTCAGGATGCGGCGAGAATAAAGATCGTTGATCGGTTCTGGTGTACTCTCGGCCATTCAGGCTCCACATATCGCAAATTTCGGCCAACATACTGATCACGGCCTGAATTGCAAGACTTGCGGGGCTCTGGTAGGAAAGCAGGGAAACATAAGGAAAACGCCATGTCCGAACCGATCCAGTTTGCCCCGCCGGGTGACAAAGAGACCCTCGAAACCGGCCTCACCCTCACCCCTCGGTTCAACGACCAGGGACTCATCCCGGCCATCGCCACCGATGCCAGGACCGGCGAGGTCCTGATGCTGGCCTGGATGAACACCGAGGCCCTGTCGCTCACGATCACAACCCGCGAGGCCCACTACTACTCCCGCTCCCGCCAGGAGCTCTGGCGCAAGGGCGCAACCAGCGGCAACACCCAAAAGGTCATCGACATCCGCATCGATTGCGATCAGGACACCGTGTGGATCGTGGTCGAGCAGACTGGCGGCGCGTGTCATACGGGAGTGGCAAGCTGCTTTTATCGGCGGGTGGAGGATGGTGGCCTGGTGCCAGTTGACTAGATGCTCATAGCTAAACGTCAGTTATGGCTCCGGAAACAGACACAATTCGATCGAACACTACACTTCCGACAATGACCCCGAGCGGACATTCCGTAATCACCCCGGTGCCCAATAAATTCCGCCAGATAGCCAGGCCTTGCGTCGGTTGAGTTCATTGATGAAGGCGGTGAGCTTGTTCGCATCATCAGAAGACCATTGTCGCAAGGACGGCCTGATCGCAGGAAAAATTGAGAGAACTCTGCAGGGACTGTTGCGCCTTCCAAAAAATAGATCGCTGAGCGGATGGAGTTTTCGGGGTGCTGTGACAAATAAAACAACCAAAGGTGAGATAAGTTAACGATTCATTTACCGTACCATCGGTACGCTCCAGTTGCAGGTATGGTGGTGCAATCGCAATCTCGAGTTACGCACCCCGATGTCCGGACGTCTGACCTGGTTGATGTGCGGGGCGCCGCAAGATGCGCCAGCGCCGCCATCCCTGACCGATGGCCGCACATCGTTTCCGTTTTTGATGGAGCAAACACGACGAGATTTGAAAAAACGCAAATGATGCAGATTGAAGACAGACGAAAATTTGATGCTGATTGCTG
>CBFDBJ010000139.1:0-3105 GCA_965603015.1 uncultured Alphaproteobacteria bacterium | reverse complement strand
GTCGCGGGACTGGAATCAAGAGACGTTAATCCGTATACTCGGCGAGATCATCTGCGCCGCCCCCATCGCGGTGCGGGATCTTCGCACCAAGAAGCGCGCCGGTGATGAACCCTTCGACAACCGATATTCCGCGCGTCATGGCGAAGAAGGCAATGGCGACGAAAATCCCGATGATCAGGATCATCAGTCCAACTGACAGCGACAGCCCGACGGTAACAAACGTGAAATAGGCAACCCCCAAAGGAAGAGCCAGCAGCATATAGGCGATGGATCCCCAGGTTCGCGGGTCAAACAGGACACCAAATATTTTACCGAAAGAACCGCCGCCCCGGCGGCGCTCATCATCATACGTGTCAAAATCGTCTACAACAGCCATGGTCCAGGTCCCTTCAAAACGTTGAAATATAAGCCTTGAAGGGAATATAGGCGCGAGCGAGGGCCGCAAATGCAAACGAGCTAACACAGGAGGGCATTCACAAAAGTGAGACCCGGTTTTGTGATAAAATGCACGGCACAATTAGAGCCGTTTATTGCGGTTCCGGGTTCATTTCATGATGATCCTCGGAAGACTGAATCTCGATGAAAACCCGGGAAACCTCGGGATGCACATTGCGAATGCGTTTTTCGAGACTGGTCACGGTTTTCTCGATTTCCCCGGCGGTCAAGTGATCATCAAAATCGAGACTGACATTGAGCAGAATCGCCTCCGGCCCCAAATGCATGGTGAGGATTTCGTTAACCGCGGAAACACCCGGCACGCCATCAATGAGAACTTCAAGACTGCGCAGCGTTTCAGGCGTCGCGGCTTCACCGATCAACAGGCTCTTGGTTTCAAGGCCAAGCACAATCGCGGCGCCAGCCAGAATGACACCAATGACAATCGAGGCAGCGCCATCAAACACCGGCATGTCAAAAGTCTGGGCCATAAAGATCCCCGTAAACGCGACCATCAGTCCGAGCATCGCGGCAGAATCCTCAAGCAACACCGTCATGATCGACGGGTCCTTGGTATCTTGCAGAGCCTGCAGGATGGACCGCTTGCCGCGCCGCGAATTCATCTCGCGGAACGCAACAGCCCACGCCGCCCCTTCAAAAATCATCGCAACACCCAGCACAATGTAATTCAGCCAGGCATCAACAACCGGCTCCGGTTGAAGGACCTTGTGAACCCCTTCATAAATTGAAATGCCCGACCCGAGTGCGAAAATCAGGATGGCCACAACAAACGCCCAGAAATAGATCTCCTGGGCATAGCCGAAAGGATGCGACGCATCGGACTTTCTCTTCGCCCGTTTCAATCCGTAGAGCAGCAGCATCTGATTGCCGGTATCGACGCAGGAGTGAATGGCCTCACTGAACATGGCCGAAGACCCGGTCACCGTTGCGGCAAAAAACTTCGTGACCGCGATCAGCGAATTACCAATCAACGCCGCGTAAATAACTCGTTTTGATCCCTGGCTCATTGGGTGTCAGGTCCCCGCATCCGGTTGATTTTCCGGCTTCGCGGCCTCAAAAGCGCCGAGCCCGCGCGCATTGGCATCAATTTCTGAAATCTTCGGGTACCGTTTCATATCAACCTCGTAGCGAACGGCATTGGCGACCTGAGGCACCAGACAAAGGTCGGCCATCGTCGGCATATCCCCGTGGCAAAATCTGCCTGTTGCAACCTCGCTCGACAATTGCTTTTCCAAAGCATCGAAACCGACTTCAATCCAGTGCTTCGCCCAGGAGATCGAAATCGGCGCATCCTCGCCGCCAATCTTCGCCGCCATTTGCAAAATACGAAGGTTTTGCACCGGATGAATATCTGCCGCAATCGCCTGACAGATCTGGCGCACCCGGGCCCGGCCGGCTGCATCAGCTGGTAAGAGAGGCGGCTCCGGGAATACCTCGTCGAGATATTCAATAATGGCAAGAGAGTTGGAAAGCGTAACATCGCCGGCCTCGGTGTGATGCACCAGAGCCGGGATCAGCCCATGCGGATTGACCTTGAGATAGGCCTCGCTGTACTGCTCGCCGCCATCTTTGACAAGATGGATCGACACCTGCTCTGCCTCAAGCCCCTTGAGATGGAGCGCAATACGCACGCGGTAGGCCGCCGACGAGCGCCAGTAGGTGTAGAGGGTCAAAGCTGTCATGGACGGGGCCTCTGATTCGCAAATCAAAAACCACCTTACCCGCGCCGCACTGCTTGATCAATCGCTCCGAAAAGGGAGTTTCCTTCCGCATCGAACATCTCAATGCGGATCCGGTCGCCGAACTTCATGAAGTCCGTTTTCGGCGCGCCATCGGCAATGGTCTCCAGCATGCGGACCTCGGCGAGACACGCGGAGCCTTTTGAGCGGTCCACATTCGAGATCGTGCCCGAACCGACAATGCTTCCGGCGCAAAGCGGGCGGGTTTTCGCGGCATGGGCAACCAGTTGCGGAAAATCAAACGTCATATCAACGCCCGCCTCGGGCGCGCCGACTTTCTTGTCGTTCATGATACAGGTAAGCGGCAAGTGAACCCTGGCACCATCCCACGCCGCGCCCAGTTCATCAGGCGTTACCGCAACAGGTGAAAAGGCGCTCGACGGCTTGGCCTGAAAGAACCCGAACCCCTTGCCAAGTTCGCCTGGAATGAGATTGCGCAACGACACATCATTGACCAGCATGAGAAGCTGAATATGCTCGCCCGCCTCACCTGTGCCCGTGCCTTGCGCCACATCGTCGGTGACAACGGCCACCTCGCCTTCAAAATCAATCCCCCAGGCCTCATCGCCCAGGTACATCAAAGGATCGCTCCAGAAACTTTCCGGCATTTCAGCGCCGCGGGCCTTGCGCACCAGTTCCACATGATTGACGTAAGCCGAACCGTCCGCCCACTGATAGGCGCGCGGCAGTGGCGACGCGCAGGCGGAGGGGTCGAAAGGCTCGCCTGTAACATCGCCGGCATTGAGGTCATTAAACAGAACTTCGAGCATCGGGCGCACCCGGCTCCAGTCATCCAGAGCGGCCTGCATGGTTGGCGCAATCTTTGAGGCATCCATGAAGGTTTCAAGGTCGCGCGAGACAACAACAAGATGGCCGTCACGGCCAGATTTTAGCGAGGCAAGTTTCATAA
>CBFDBJ010000138.1:0-3323 GCA_965603015.1 uncultured Alphaproteobacteria bacterium | reverse complement strand
TAACGCACCGAACTTTTCTCCTATGTTTCTTCGTTCCCAGGCCGGTCATGCACTAACATTCAAACCGGATCACTCAATTGGGGCGATCATGTCAAATAAACACCAATTTATGCAAAGCATTAGCGTCGAAAAAGAGTTTTCTTGTTTGCCATTAAAATCGAAAAATCATGAAATTTTCTATGGTCTGACCAGGGAACTAGAGAAATGGAAAATCGTTTTAAATCACCGCATGTAGAAGATCGGCGAAATTTCTCAAGCCTGCTTAGGCGCGCAAGCGCCATCATGGTCAATCACCTGATTGAACGTCCGTCCAGACCCGTGGATTGCTCTATTCTACCCAAGGCACTTCAGCGTGAGCTCTCAAACTTGCCATTGCCTTCAAGCGGTATGGCAGCAGATGATATTCTGTCGTTCCTTGAAGACAAGGTCATGCCTTGGTCCATGCCCACCAATCATGCGCGCTCATACGCCTGGGTCAACACATCACCGGCACCCATCTCAATTTTAAGTGACGCTCTTGCCAACACGCTCAACAACGGCCAGGACGGCTATGATCATTCCTCCATCTTCATCATGCACAGTCTGAGCCGATGGTTGATGGAGCTAAGTGGATTTCTGGACGCAGACGGCACACCAAATGGCATGGCTATTTTGCTGAGTGGTGGGTCTGGAGCCAATCTGAACGGGCTTACGGTCGCACGCTACTGGGCGGCAAAACGCGATGGTTGGAGCATCCGTGAGGAAGGCCTGCAGAATAACCGCCCCGCCATGATCTATTACACCTCCGCCGAAGCTCATAGTTCGGTGCAGCGATGTATAGAGCAAATGGGTATTGGGGCATCAAATCTGAGGAGAATAGAGACAGATGATTCATTTCGCATGCGCCCGGATGTTTTGCGTGAAAGCATCAAAGCCGATTTGGCTGCAGGCAGGCGCCCGGCCTGCGTGGTGGCGGCGTGCGGTAGTACCAATGTGGGGGCAATAGATCCGATAAGTGATATCGCCGATGTATGTGAGGAATTCGATCTGTGGTTACATGTGGATGGTGCTTACGGCGGTATCGTCGGCCTTGATCCGGCCTATACGGAAATGACCCGTGCTCTGAACCGCGTCAACTCGCTTACCCTTGATCCGCACAAGTGGTTGCAGGTTCCCCTGGATTGTGGGGCTTTGCTTGTACGTGATCGGCAACTGAACCATGAAAACTATACCCTGGTGCCAGACTACCTGCGTGCCGCCAGCACGGAAGAAGGCAGTGTGCCATGGCCATGTGAGTATATGTTTGAACTAACGTTTGGAGATCGTGCTCTGAAAACATGGGCTGCCGTCGCCCGGATGGGACGTGATGGTGTGCGCGATATGATTATCAATTGTGACAACCTGGCCCGTCTGCTGGGTGAACTTGTTGAGAAATCGGACAATCTGGAACTATTAGCACCCGTATCGGTCTCTACGGTTAATTTTCGTTATGTGCCCAAGGGCGGGTCATTGTCGAACGACGCATTGAATGGCTTAAACCAGCAAATATCTGAAGCTATTGTGGGCAGTGGCGAGGCTCACATTCCCACAACCAAAGTCAATGGTGCAGTATCCTTACGGGCTTGCTTTCTGCACTACGAAAATTGCGAAGATGATGTGCATCATCTGATTGCGTTGGTTCAACAGTTTGGTGAAAAATACGAATAAACGAAAGCGGACCAGACTTTTTCGCGGCCGGCGACGCGCGGATGCATGACCACGCGCTGAAAGAATTGCAAGGCGCGGCATAATAGCTGGCTGCATTCGTCCTTCCTGTTGTGGTAACAACCTGTTGTGGTAACAATTATTGATACAGGGTCGCCCGGCCCATGCCACCAAAATCGCAGGAGCGCCAAGGCCAATGAGCAACGCCGCCGCCAAGGTTATCGACCACCCGCTGATTCAACACAAACTTACCCTTATGAGGGAAAAGAGCACGCCGACGGCGATGTTCAGGGAACTGCTGCGCGAGATCAGCCTTCTTCTGCTCTATGAGGTGGCGCGGGATCTGCCGCTCGTCATGAAGGAGATCGAGACGCCGCTGGAAAAAATGCAGTCGCCGACCCTGGGCGGAAAAAAGCTTTGCCTGATATCCATTCTTCGCGCCGGCGACGGCCTTTTGCAGGGCATGCTGGACCTGATCCCCTCGGCGCGTGTCGGGCATGTGGGGCTGTATCGCGACCCGAAAACTCTTGAGGCGGTCGAATATTATTTCAAGGTTCCCCACTCGATCGGCGACAGGCTGTGCATCGTCGTCGATCCGATGCTGGCGACCGCCCATTCCTCGATCGCCGCGATCGACAGGGTGAAAGCGGCCGGCGCCAAAAAAATTAAATTCGTATGCCTGCTGGCGGCGCCCGAGGGCATCGAAACCTTCTCGAAGGCGCATCCGGATGTACAGATATTCACCGCGGCCATCGACCGCGAACTGAATGACCACGGCTATATCCTGCCCGGCCTGGGGGACGCCGGCGACAGAATCTTCGGTACGAAGTAGCGAGGATCAAGAGGTCGAGACCAGGCGCTCCTCGAATTCTTCCTGGATTCGTTTCAATTCGACAATCGCCTCGCGAATATTGCGGTCGTCGGCAATGCTGACCTCGACATGCTGGCCCTTGCGGGTTACCGGTGACGGCTTCTCGTCGCCGTTACGCAACGAAACCACCCGGTAGACGCCGACCGGTCGCGAAAACCCCCTGGGCGTAATGTCGTCCACATGGGTGCAATTCACGGCATCCTCGATAAGCAATTGCGTGGCTTCGCTCACCAGAATCGTATCGGGCTCGGCCATCGCTTCCAGCCGCGACGCCAGGTTTACCGGGCCACCCAGCACGGTATATTCGAGCCGATGGTCGGAGCCAAAATTGCCGACAGTGCAGTAACCGGTATTAATGCCCATGCGAATCCGCAGCGGCCGCGATATGCCGTTGGACTGCCATACCTCCTGCAGTTCCGCCATGCGCTGCTTCATCGCCAGCGCCATCTTCGCGCATTTGATCGCATCGTTCCGGTCGCCCTCGGTCTCCGGATCGCCGAAGAACACGAGGATCGCGTCGCCGATGAACTTGTCGATCGTGCCGCCATGCTCGATGGCGATGTTCGACATATCGCTGAGATAGGTGTTGATCAGGAAGGCCAGCCGTTCGGGTTCCATCCCGTCGCTGATATCCGTGAAACCCTCGATATCGGAAAAGAAGATCGTCAGGTTCTTGCGGGCAAAGCCCTGGGCCGATTCGTTCCGGCCGGCAAATATGGAATCGTAAATCTGCGGCGAGAGATATTTGGCAAGCCGGTTCGCAAGGCTT
>CBFDBJ010000137.1:0-3615 GCA_965603015.1 uncultured Alphaproteobacteria bacterium | reverse complement strand
CGTAGATCTCAACCATCTGAAACCCGATCACCGGCGCAGCGACGAGAACACGTTTGGTCTGGCGCGTATCTCCGAGGTTATCCCCATCTGCGTCAGTGCTGCCACTATTATTCAATTCGAGTTTCGGAGTTTGTGGCAGCTCTTGAGCGTATATAACGCCGACATCGCTCGCCAGCACGGCGAACGCCATCAACATAGCGTTGTAAACTGCGGTAAACCTCATACCTTCCCCAAGGCAAACAAAGACCCAACCAAACCCGCCATGGTCGCTCTATCGATTAGACAGCTCGGCCATGAGCCCCCAAAGCTCCATCATTGGGGCACGTTCGGACGTTTCGGCGTACTCGCGGTAGAGCGTTGCCACATTAATGGCGATCCGCTCTGCGTCGAGCCAGCTGGAGTATTTGCCCCCCGCCATATCGCGCGCCGCATCGTCCCAACTCATCCCTGCATCATAGCGCAGGCGCGCCTCGCTGTCGATCCAGGTAAAATAGTCCCGAAGAACCTTGACCCCGACCTTGTCGGTAATCGGTCCGTGCCCCGGGACAATAGCATCAAGGTCCATATCCATGATCATATCGAGCGCTTTCAGCCAATTGCTGATCGGCCCCTCCCACATGATCGGCGTGCCTTCGATAAACAGGATATCGCCGGTATAGATGACTTTATCGTCTGGCACATGAACCAGGATATCACCGTTGGTATGGCAGGGGCCCACCTCGATAAGATGGGCCACCTTGTCACCAACCTTGACGGTCATCTCGCCGCTGAAGGTTTTGGTTGGCATCGTGTAGCCGACATTCTGGAAGTCAAAGGCACCAAAGCTCTTCGCAAGATACGCACCTGCCGGCCCCATATCCTTGCCACTCTTGACCATGTGCGCCATATATTCCGGAGTCACTTCTTCCATCTCCCGAGCGCTCGCCTCGGATGCAATAATCTCGGCATTTTCGATCAGACGATTGCCATAGGTGTGGTCGCCATTGGCGTGGGTATTGGCCAGCGTTGTAATATCGCCGCCACCAAGTCCCGTCGCATCCTTCATGTGCCCCAGCATTTCGCGGGTCAGCGTCTCATCAAACAGCGTATCAACCAGCAACGACTCTTCGCCGTCGACAATCAGCCCGGCATTCGACCAGCCCCAACCGCCATCAGGCTGCAGGTACGCATAAGCGCCATTGCCAAGATCCTTCAAACCCTTTGTGTAGTTCCACTTCACGCCTTACTCCTCAATCCTTCATCTGTGGCTTCACCAGAATCTTGGCATGCACATCGGGCGACGCCAGATCCTCAAAGGCCTGCGCCACACCGCCCAGACCCACATGGCCCGTAATGAACGGCTCAACGCTGATCGCACCCTCCGCGATGTGATGCAGCGTCTCTGCAAATTCCTCCGACGCATAACCCAGCACAAACCGGATATCCAGTTGCTTGACAACCGCCAGCGCCGGTTCAAAATGATCCGTATCCATACAAACCCCGACAACCACGATCCGCGATCCTGTTGGCGCACCGTCGATAATCTCCTGGACAACGCCTTTCACGCCGACGCATTCAAAGATCACAGCTGTCTTTGGTGTCTCACCAAGCATGGTCTGCATGGTGCGCTCGTCCGACGAGAAGGCGACGCCAAAATCTGACCATTGTGCGTAAGGCGAGGCTTCCGCCGGGTTAATCACCACATCAGCGCCCGCGCTTTCGGCAAGCTTTCTGCGTTTCTCCGAAAAGTCTGCCGCAATCACAGGCCCCAAACCGCGCGCCTTCAGACCGGCAATCACCGCAAGCCCGACCGGACCACACCCGATGACCAGCGCCACATCGCCCTTGGCCATGTCGCCCTTGATCACCGCATGAGCGCCAACCGCCATCGGTTCGGTCAGGGCCGCATGATCAGCCGACAGCCCGTTTGGCACTTCAAGCAGCATCGCTTCGCTGAGCACCATCATCTCGCCATAGCCGCCGGGGATCTGATTGGAATAGCCAAGCCCGGTGACACCGGCCGGGCCTATCAGCACCGGCATCGAGCACACTGTTGCGCCGGTCTTGATCGTCCGCTGCGTGCCTGGACCATAGTCCAGAATTTCCGCTGAAAACTCGTGGCCGTAAACCAGATCCTGTCGCGGGTCAAAATTCGATATGGCCGAACCGGCCCGAGCCGAAACTTCGAGCATGTGATCGGCATGTTTGAGCATGTGCAGGTCCGACCCGCATATCCCGCAGGCCAGCGTTTTGACCAGAACCTGGCCCTCCCCGGGCACCGGATCCGGCCAATCGTCCACTCGCAATTTCCGGTCATTGGCGATAACAGCGCGCATTGTCTCCTCCCTTTTCTTGTTAACCAAGATTGCCCCGAAACGAGGCCATTGAAAAGCGCTCATTCGCCCGATATTGATGGTGGAGAGAAAAAACAAGGAAGACCGCAGATGCCGCCGCTTCGTTCAAAGACCTCCACCCATGGCCGTAATATGGCCGGTGCCCGCGCGCTATGGCGTGCGACCGGTATGGGCGACGGTGACTTCGGCAAGCCGATCGTCGCCATTTCCAATTCCTTCACCCAGTTTGTCCCCGGCCACGTCCATCTAAAAGACCTCGGGCAACTGGTCGCCAGGGAGATCGAAGCCGCAGGCGCCGTGGCAAAGGAGTTTAATACCATCGCCGTCGATGATGGCATCGCCATGGGCCACGACGGCATGCTCTATTCGCTGCCCTCGCGCGAGCTCATTGCGGACGCTGTGGAGTACATGGTCAATGCCCACTGCGCCGACGCGCTGGTCTGCATTTCCAATTGCGACAAGATCACCCCCGGCATGTTGATGGCGGCAATGCGACTTAATATCCCGACAATCTTTGTCTCGGGCGGACCAATGGAGGCCGGCAAGGTTGATATCAAGGGACAAACCATTGCCGTCGACCTGATCGATTCCATGATCGCCGCCGCCGACCCGCAGGTCAGCGATGCCGAAAACGACGCCATTGAGCGTTCCGCCTGCCCGACCTGCGGCTCATGCTCCGGCATGTTCACCGCCAACTCGATGAACTGTCTCGCCGAAGCTCTTGGTCTTGCCCTGCCCGGCAATGGCTCGCTGCTGGCCACCCATGCCGACCGCAAGGAACTCTTTCTCAGCGCCGGACGCCATATCGTCGCCGCTGCAAAACGCTATTACGAAGGCGATGACGAAACGGTCCTGCCGCGCTCCATTGCCAGCTTCAAGGCTTTTGAAAACGCCATGAGCCTTGACATTGCCATGGGCGGCTCGACAAATACCGTTCTGCATCTTCTCGCCGCGGCGCAGGAGGGCGAAATTGATTTCACTATGGCAGACATCGACCGGCTTTCGCGGTCCGTCCCCAATCTGTCAAAAGTCGCCCCCGCGACCCAGCTCTATCACATGGAAGACGTCCACCGCGCCGGCGGCGTCATGGCCATTCTTGGTGAACTGGACCGTGCCGGTAATCTTCACACGGATATTCCAACCATTCATGAGGCAACCCTTGGCGCGGCCCTTGATAAATGGGATATCATCCGCACCGACAACGCAGATGTGCATACCTTCTACAAGGCCGCACCCGGCGGCGTTCGCACTACGGAGGCGTTCAGTCAGGCCCATCGTTATA
>CBFDBJ010000136.1:0-3810 GCA_965603015.1 uncultured Alphaproteobacteria bacterium | reverse complement strand
AGGCTCTGACCAATGTGTCCCTCACCGTCGCCGAGCGCCAGGTGACCGCACTCATCGGACCATCGGGATGTGGCAAGTCAACCTTCCTGCGCTGTATCAATCGGATGAACGATCTCATTGACACCTGCAAGGTCGCAGGCCTGATCGAGGTCGACGGTGAGGATATCTATGCCAAAGGCATTGATATTGTTTGCCTGCGCGCCCAGATCGGCATGGTGTTCCAGAAAGCCAACCCGTTCCCCAAGTCGATCTATGACAATGTCGCCTACGGCCCCAAAATTCACGGTCTGGCACAAAACAAGGACGAACTGGACGAAATCGTTGTTTCCAGTCTCATGAAAGCCGGTCTCTTTCAGGAGGTCAAGGACCGGCTCGATGCCCCGGGCACCAGCCTTTCCGGCGGCCAGCAGCAACGGCTTTGCATTGCCCGCGCCATTGCCGTTACGCCCGAGATTATCCTGATGGATGAGCCGTGCTCGGCGCTTGACCCGATTGCCACAGCCCACATCGAGGAATTGATTGATGACCTGAAAAAGGATTATACAATCATCATGGTGACCCACTCGATGCAGCAGGCAGCACGCATTTCGCAATACACCGCCTTCTTTCACATGGGAAGTCTGGTGGAACATGGACCAACCAGCGAAATCTTCAGCACACCGCAGGATGAACGCACCCGAGCCTACATAACCGGCCGCATAGGATAGGAAACCGACCTGATGGAAACCCAGCACATTGTCACCTCCTTCGACGACGATCTGAAGTCCCTCGATCTGCTCATCGCGCAAATGGGCGGACTTGCCGAAAGCCAGTTGGCCCGGGCCGTGGAGTGCCTCGTCAACCGGGACAACGATCTGGCCGACCAGGTCAGGGAGCGCGACAAGGAACTCGACGCTCTTGAGAATGAAGTCCACATGAAGGCCGTCAGCCTGCTCAGCCTGCGCCAGCCCATGGCCGATGATCTGAGGATGGTCATCTCGGCCTTCCAGACCGCCAGCGCGCTCGAGCGCATCGGCGACTACGCTCGCAACATCGCCAAGCGCTCGACCGTTCTCAGCCAGATGCCGGCCATGAGCGGACCGATCGGCTCTGTTGCGCGCATGAGCAAGCTGGTCCAGGCCATGATCACCGACGTGCTCGACGCCTGGCAGGCCCGGGATATTAAAATGGCTGATGACATCCGCAGACGCGACCTGGAAGTTGACCAGCTTAACACCGGCCTGTTCCGCGAGCTCCTGACCTATATGATGGAAGACCCGCGCAACATTACCGCCTGCACGCATCTCCTGTTCATCGCCAAGAACATTGAGCGGATTGGTGATCATGTCACCAACATCGCTGAACATATCTATATGGTGGTCACGGGAGAGGCACCCGAGGAGGATCGCCCCAAACAGGATCGCTCCTCCACAACAATGGTCTCAAGTCAAACCTCTCCAAATGACGATGAACGGAACAGCTCATGACCGCGCTCATTTTGATTGTCGAGGACGAGCCTCCCCAGGCGGAGCTTCTGCAATACAATCTAGAAAAAGCCGGATTTCGAACCCTCACTGCGACTGATGGCGAGATGGCGCTGCGTCTTGTCGAGGAAGAGGGGCCCGACCTTGTTTTGCTCGACTGGATGTTGCCGGAAATTTCCGGCATCGAAATTTGCCGCAGGCTGAGAACCCGCTCGGCGACAAAAGGCCTCCCGATCATCATGCTGACCGCGCGCGGCGAGGAAGGCGACAAGGTTCTCGGCCTCGATGTTGGCGCCGATGACTATGTCGTCAAACCCTACTCGCCCCGGGAAATGATATCCCGCGTCCATGCGGTGCTGCGGCGCGCCGATGTCCAGCACACCGGCGACACCCTGACCTTTGGCGACCTGACCATGGATTTGGCAGGCCACCGCGTCACCCGCGCCGGAACGCAAATCCATCTCGGGCCAACAGAATTCAGGTTGCTGCAGGCCCTGCTCGAAAAGCCGACCCGGGTCTTCGCTCGCGAAACCCTGCTCGACCGTGCCTGGGGCAAGGACATCTACGTCGAGGACCGCACCGTCGATGTCCACATCGGACGCCTGCGCAAGGCGATCAACATCGAAGGCACGGCAGACCTCATCCGCACCGTCCGCGGCGTCGGCTATGCACTGGACGGGTAAGCACCTGATAACCTGCCCCGGCACCTTGTCGCAGCCCGTGCGACGCTCATTGTTGTCCCCCCGATACCTTGATATAGTCGAGCACCGGTTCTCAACACCACCAGCAACATCAGGGAGTTTGAACGATGGGATTTGCACTTTCGACCATGCAAGTGACCAGCACGTCTTTCGAAGCAGGAGGCGCCATCCCGAAAAACCACACCGGCGAAGGCGAGGACGTCTCGCCGGCGCTGACATGGAGCGATGCCCCTGACGGCACCAAATCATTTGCACTCATCTGCCACGATCCGGACGCGCCTTTGATCCTGCCCGGCCGCTACGGCTTTGTCCATTGGGTGCTGTACAACATCCCCGGCTCGGTCTCCGCACTGGAACAAGGCTCGGGAGACTATACCCAGGGCACCAACGATTTCGGCAACCAGGGCTACGGCGGCCCCATGCCGCCCGAAGGTCACGGAACCCATCACTATTTCTTCTGGCTGCTGGCCCTCGACAAGGAGCTGAACCTCGAGCCAGGCCTGAACATGTGGGATCTGCTGCACAGCCTCGAGCCCCACACAATCGCGATGAACCGACTGGTCGGGACCTATCAGCGGGGCTAATCGGGGGCGCAGGAAACGCGGAAAAGCTGCAGCAGGCACCAGTGAATCCAACCCGGGATCAGAGCCATCGGAACAAGTGCGTACAAAGATGGAACTCTTCAGGAACCCGTTGCAAGTTTGTTGCAAAAGGTCAAATCGGTTTGGCGATCGTCCAGTTATCCGCGAACCGTAATCTCGATTGCATCAGGTTCGACACCGAACGTCAGTGCTAAACGCTTTTTGGCTTCTGCGATTGTCAGCGGCGTGTCCCCGGCGTTTAATGCCGGGGACGTTGACTTCACTGACGGGTCGCCTTCGAGGCCGTCGGGTTCTGGCATGGACTTGAACTCGAGTTGCGAAACGTCAACGCCGATCTCCTCAATCGTGGTGTAGTGAACTGGGTTTCGCAATCCAGGCCAAAGATCACGTTCGTTGATTTCTGCGTATTCATCGAACTTTATCAGCCAGCGGTCCGCTACTTCTTTGGATGGAACGACTTCAGATATCCTGCCGACCATGAATCCCGATCCGTGAGGTTCGTTCCCTTCAGACCAATCAGCTTCAATATTCCTTGTGAGAACGGCGTAACGAGACTTTCGCGCCCGTGCACGGTTGAGCACCCAAGACTGAGTACCCCCTACATTTAGCGTCGTTTCTTTTGATTTACCTGTGAATATCAATATCGCGTTTGTCATGGTGCTGTCCTCTATTTGTGCAAGCTAGATACATAGTATCTACATACTATCTAGCATATTACAACAAGGTATCTCAAAGTATATCTCTCATTGGGTGTTCGAGTATGCCCCGGCCCACCCGAAGACAAGGTCCGGAGAGCACAATGATCGACGATACACCCATACTTTCAACAACTTACGCGGCTTCCTGGCAACCGCAGGGCTTAACAAGTCTGTCAGGTCTGCCAGAAAACCCTATCACCCCTGACACGCCGCTTTGCCGCCATGCTACGCACCCCGCATGGATACATCACCGCCGACCCTCCACGACCTTAACGCCGACGGCACCGTCGAGGGCATCGCCTTCTGGTGCTCAAACCACGCCTGCCAGCACCACCACAGCACCCCT
>CBFDBJ010000135.1:0-3911 GCA_965603015.1 uncultured Alphaproteobacteria bacterium | reverse complement strand
CTTGAGGCTGCCGGATACAAGTATTTCCGTACCCTTGCAGGGGTTGTGAATAAAGACGGCGAGCCCATGCCGGTGACGAAACAGCCGATCCTGGCGCGCGACAAAGTTCGCTATGTGGGACAGCCGGTTGTCGGGATCATCGCTGAGACCATGGCTGCAGCGCGTGAAGCTGCTGATCTTGTTTTTATCGACTATGATGTTCTTGAGGGCGTTGCCAATGTCGATGAGGCGGGCGCAGAAGGCGCCCCCCAGCTCTGGGATAACATTCCGGGCAACAAGAGCCTCGATTGGGATTGCGGTGAGCGCGAAGCGGTTGAGGCGGCCTTTGAAAAGGCAGCCCATGTCATTTCACTCGATGTCACTCAGAACCGCATTGTTGTGAATTCGATGGAGCCGCGCGGCTCCATCGCCCAGTACGATGCAGGGACAGATGGCTATACGCTGCATGTTTCGTGTCAGGGAGTTCATAACAAGCAGATGATGCTGGCAAAAGGGCTCCTGAAGATCGAGCCGGAGAAGCTGCGGGTTATCGCGCCTGATGTTGGCGGCGGTTTTGGTATGAAGGGCTTCACGTTCCCTGAGGAATGCATCGCGCTCTACGCCTCAAAACTTGTCGGCAGACCGGTCAAATGGATCGGTGATCGCTCCGAGTCCTTTCAGTCTGATACCCACGGGCGTGACGTTAAAAGTCTGTGCTCGCTAGCTCTGGATGCAGATGGCAAGATGCTGGGCTTCAGATTGAAAAATCGGGCCAATTTCGGCGCCTATAATTCTACCTTTGGTCCTGGCGTTGCTACTGGCGGCCGACGGGTCTGGGGCGGGTGTTACGACATTCCTGCCATCTACGCAGAAGTTGACGGGTACCTGACCAACACAGCGCCGGTTGACGCCTATCGCGGGGCGGGACGTCCGGAGGCGGCTTATTATATTGAGCGCCTTGTAGACGAGGCGGGCCGGGTGACTGGCCTTGGACCAGTTGAGATACGCCGGCGCAATTTCATCGGCGCTGCACAGATGCCCTATAAAAACTGGGTTGATGTTGAATATGACAGCGGCACCTTTGAGATCAATCTTGATGAAGCCGTCAAGGACGCCGATGTTGCCGGTTTTGCGGATCGCAAGAAAGAAGCCAAAACGCGCGGCAAGCTGCGCGGGCTTGGCCTTGCTTATTATCTGGAAGTTGCGGCCGGCGGCAATGAGATGGCCCGCGTTCGGTTTACCAGTAACGGCGGCGTCCAGATCAGTGTCGGAACCCAGTCTACGGGTCAGGGTCATGAGACAGCCTTTGCGCAGGTTGCAGCGGATAAGCTGGGCTTGCCGTTCGAGTCGATCGAAATTCGCCAGGGTGATACCGATCAACAGCCAATGGGCGGCGGTACCGGCGGTGCGCGCTCGCTCACTGCGGCGGGCGGCGCGATTGGTGTTGCGGCCGATAATGTGATCGAGCTTGGTCGCAAGATTGCCGGGGAGCTGCTTGATGTAGCGCCGGACAGCCTTTCGTTTGATGTTTCATCAGAC
Source organism: uncultured Alphaproteobacteria bacterium (assembly GCA_965603015.1). GTDB lineage: Bacteria > Pseudomonadota > Alphaproteobacteria > M2410 > M2410 > JAUWTJ01. The sequence continues at coordinate 2,393 of CBFDBJ010000135.1, read as the reverse complement.
CAGGGATTGTTTGCAACTGCCGCAGGTGATCGCAACGTTGGAATTGCCGAGGTTATTCAGGTTGGCCTTAACCCGAAGGGGCGGCTCTCAAGCGAACTTGCCGGTGAGCTGGCAGAGGGACTTGAGACTACGGCGACCTATGAGGCGGATGCCGGGTCCTTTGCCAATGGATGCCATATTTGCGAAGTGGAGATTGATGAAGACACCGGCCACATCGAATTGATCAGCTATACGGTGGTTGATGACTTTGGCAAGATTGTTAATCCGCTGCTGGTTGAAGGGCAGATCCATGGCGGTGTGGCGCAGGGGATGGGCCAGGCTCTGCTGGAAGATTGCATCTATGAGGCGGGCGGCTCAAGCCAGCTGATCACCGGGTCGTTCATGGACTATGCGATGCCGCGGGCGGACGATATGCCGAACATTTCCTTCCGGGCGAATGAAGATATTCCGTGTGAGAAGAATACGCTGGGTGTGAAAGGGTGCGGTGAGGCCGGTACCGTAGGTAGCTTGCCGTCCGTTGTGAATGCGGTTGTCGATGCCTTGTCGGATCTTGGCGTGAACAATATTATGATGCCTTGCACGCCGGAGAAGGTCTGGCGGCTTATTCAAGGCGGGCAAGCGTAGGGCGGACAGGCACAGGGTGCGAGCAGAGAAGACTTTTGGGGACTGTGAGTAAAGATCATGAGTATGGACAAAGAACAACAGCCCGAGAGCGAAGGGCGCGGCGGTGAAAAGGGAAAGCGCCGCCAGAACTCGCGTCGCAAGATCCTTGATGCGGCGCGGCAGATGTTTGTCGAGCGCGGCTATCACGACACAAGACCGCAGGATATTTCCAGGGCGGCGGGGGTCGGTCACGGCACATTTTATCTTCACTTTACCGACAAGCGCGAATGCTTCGCGGCTTTCGTCGAAGAGGCCCAGGCCGGCCTTCAGAAGGAAGTCGACAAGTGGACCGCCGAAGCGGGAAATATGGAAGAACACCTGCGCGGCGTACTCAAGGGCATCCTGACTTTTTCCAAAGAGAACCCTCGCGTTTTGACGGCCGCGGTCACGGATCCTGGCCTCATTGGTCAAGGCGAGAATGAATGCATACCAAGACAGAAGACGCTGATTGAGACCTGGGCCGATGAATGGGCTCACGGTCTGGCCGTTGATCGGGATCGTGGCCGCATACACGCGGACTATGATCTTCCGACTATTGGGTATTCAATTGTGGGTTTTACGCTTTTCGCCTGCCGCTATGCGCTCGACAGCGGACGCGACACCAACGAAATTCTCGACAGCACTGCGCATTTCCTGATCAGGGCGCTGAAAGTTGATGATTGAAGGCGTTGTTGGACCGGGTGAGCGGTCAGTCTTCGTGGAGCACTTTGTAGAAGAAAAAGCCCAGAGCAAATCCGCAGACCACCAGGGTGACAACGGCGCCATAGGGATCCCAATAGGGGATCTGGTCCATCCACTTGACCCATGCGTACCAGATTTTCAAGAAACTCGGATCTATTTGCATTACTGTTACAGTGCCGTGCACTGGCTCCTTTCGGGAACTCGATGCGTCAATCTTATGGGAAAAGTGTTTGGAAAGACTAAACCTTGAACGCTGGATTTGAAGCGCTTGCGACGTTTATTTTATCTATAGTCATTCAAAGTGGCCGTTTTCAGAGGCAAAAATCAGAAACGAAGTGTGGTTATGGCAAGTAATACTAAAAGCAGGCCGATTATTATTGCCGCGTCAGTGGGGATGGCTGTCCTCGTGGCGGCGGTGGGGGTCAAGTATCTGAGCAACCAGTCCGGCGGGGGCGGGCAACGGGGGCAGATGCCGGCGACGCCGGTGGTGACGGTCACTGTATCACCCTCGGTTTTCGCCAATGCGGTTGAGGCAATTGGAACGGCGCGAGCCAATGAGTCCGTCGATATCATGACGCGGGTCACCGACACGATCAGCAGGATTGCCTTCGAGGATTCCCAATCGGTCGAAATCGGCGACATTCTGATCGAATTGACAGATGTGGAAGAGGCCGCTGATCTTGTCGAGGCGCGGGCAGGGCTTTTTGCAGCGCGCAAGCAGTACGAACGTATTCAGGACCTTGTCGCCAACAAAAGTACATCGCAGGCGCGTCTTGATGAGGCAGTTTCAGAGCGAGACCGTAGCGCCGCCAAAGTCGCAGGGCTTGAGGCTCAAATGGCCGACCGGATCATACGGGCGCCGTTTTCTGGAATTCTGGGGCTGCGCCAGGTCAGCGTTGGCTCGCTGGTGCGTCCCGGTGACTTGATTACGACGCTGGATGACGTCTCGGTCATCAAGGTCGACTTTTCTGTATCGGAGCGATATCTCGCCAATCTTGCCTCAGGGCAGCTCATCACGGCACATAACGTGGCCTGGCCCGGGGTTGATT
>CBFDBJ010000134.1:0-4271 GCA_965603015.1 uncultured Alphaproteobacteria bacterium | reverse complement strand
CGACGCGGTGCCGGCCGGGGAGATGCTCGAACTCGACCGGTGGGCGCTCTCGGAGCTGGCGAGCACGGTGGCTCAAAGGGCTGGGATCTTGGGGCAGCCGGCCTTGCTGCGGTCTGGGCCGAGGAGAATACACGCGAGGCCATTTTCTCGGCGTTCCAGAGAAGAGAGACCTACGCGACTACAGGCACGCGTCTGAAAGTCCGCTTTTTCGGCGGTTGGGATTTTTCAACGGATGATCTGAATTCTCCCGACTTTGCGAGAATTGGATACGCCCGCGGCGTTCCCATGGGCGGAGATCTGGTCGGCACAGGAAGCAACAAGGTGCCGTCCTTCATGGTTTACGCCGTGAAAGATTCGCTTGGCGCAAATCTGGACCGCGTGCAGGTTGTAAAAGGTTGGCTCGATCAAAGCGGCAAGACGCATGAAAAGGTCTTTGATGTTGTCTGGGCCGGGGACCGGGTAAAGAATGCCGACGGCAAGGTTCCTGCGGTTGGCAATACGGTCAATCTTGAAACCGCCCGCTATGAGAATTCCATCGGGGCGGCAGAGCTTGCCACGCTCTGGAGCGATCCGGAATTTGATGCTATGCAAAGTGCCTTTTACTATGTGCGGGTGCTGGAAATCCCGACACCGCGTCACACCCTGTTTGATGCTGTGGCGCTGGCGGAATCATATACTGAAATGGGCAAGCCTGCGACCATTCAGGAACGCGCCTATAGCTCTCCGATCTGGTATGAGCCAGCGAATTGAGGGTGCAGCGCATAACGACGAGTGATAGCCTTGCCATGAAATTTAGATCCTTGTTGAATGAACCCTTCGTGCACTTTCTTGTGCTCGGAGGGCTCGTCTTTGTTGCTTTTTCGCTCTGGGAGGCGAGCCGTGACGGGATTAACCGCGATGTAGTCGTCACTTCGGCCGATGTTGCGCGTCTTGAGGCGTTATGGCAGACGCAGTATTCAAGACAGCCGACGGGCGATGAGTTGAGCGCCATCATTGACAATCATATCAAGGAAGAAGTGCTCTACCGCGAAGCGATGGCGCTGGGTCTTTCCGATGATGACATTATTGTCAGGCGTCGGCTGGTGCAAAAGTTCCTCTTTTTGTCCGAAGACCTGATCCAGATCGCAGAGCCGAGCGAGGAAGTCCTTACGGGCTATTATGAAACTCACCGGGACCGCTATCTGGTCTCACCACGAACATCCTTTCAGCATGTCTATCTGAGCGCGGAAAAAAGGGGCGAGATGGCAAGGGCGGACGCCGCAGTGCTGATCGGCCGTTTGCAAAGGGGCGATGACAACTGGCGCGAGCTTGGGGATCCTTTCATGCTGCAGCGCGAATATGCTGCGCGAAAGGAAGCCGAAATTGCCGAGCTTTTCGGCTCTGGTTTTGCAGGCGCTTTGCAGGATGTCGAGGCAGGCGAGTGGACGGGGCCGGTTCGTTCCGCATATGGGTGGCATGGCGTCAAGATTTTGGACCGTGCGCCACAGATCTTGCCGCCACTGGCGGAGATTCGCAATGAAGTCACTGCCGATTATTCCGGCGAGCAAAGGCAGAAGGCGAACAAAAGGTTCTATCAAGCCGTCAGGGATCGTTACACGGTCATTATTGAGCGGGATGCCAAAACAGCAGATCGGATTCCAGGGTGATGCGTCGAGGTTTCCTGTTTGCCCTCCTGGCACTGCTCTTTGTCCCTGCCGCAAACGCGCATGAAGTCCGGCCTGCCTGGCTGCAGATCTCTGAAACACAGGTCGCGGGCACCTATGATCTTGTCTGGAAGCAGCCTGTGCTCGCCGACAGACGGCTGAAGATCGATCCGGTTCTGCCTGTTTCCTGTGAGACAAAGACCGTGGGTCCTGGCGAAATGACCGGCGCTGCGCTGATTGTTCGATCCCGGATAACATGTGGCGGCGAGGGTCTTGAGGGACAGACGATCTCTATTGCGGGCCTTGAACGCACAATGGTTGATGTCTTTGTGGAGATCGTTTCATCGGGCGGCGACACACACACGCTGATCCTGAAACCGCAACGCGCTTCTTTCGTGATGGGCGAGGGCGCAGGATCTCGCACAGGTTCCGGCACAGGATTTCTCAGTTACTTTCGTCTCGGGGTCGAGCATCTGTTGACCGGGTTCGATCACATTATTTTTGTTATCGGTCTGGTTCTTCTGGTTCGCATGCCGATGATGCTGATCAAGGTCGTGACTTCGTTCACCATCGCGCATTCGCTGACCCTTGGTCTTTCAACATGGGGGCTGGTTTCTCTTTCGCAGGGTGCGGTGGAGGCGGTTATTGCGCTCAGTATTCTGTTCCTTGCCGTTGAGCTCGTCAGGGCCGGGCGCGCCGAGGACAGCCTGCTGCTGCGCTATCCCTGGGCCATCACCTTTGTCTTTGGCCTCTTGCATGGCTTCGGTTTCGCTGCGGCCCTGACAGAAATTGGGCTGCCACAGGGAACCGCGGCGCTGGCGCTGCTGCTGTTCAATCTCGGTGTGGAAGCGGGGCAGCTGATCATTGTTGCGCTGGTTCTGGGCGGCCTGTTTGTCATCCAGCGACTGCCGGTCGCGGCGTCAGGCGGGCTGAGACAGGCGCCAGCCTACCTGATCGGGACACTTGCAGCGTTCTGGTTCCTCGAAAGAACGCTCTCGTTGTTCTCGGGGTGAAGAAAGGCGGGAGCCGGGCGGCCTCCTAGTCGTTCGGTTCGGCGTTGTCCTGCGGGACACCGTCGATGATCTTGCGGCCGGTAAACATTGCAGAGATCAGCGTGCCACGCTCACGAATTTCGGTGATGACCACGGCTGCGATGTGCGCGGCAATCACGACCAGAAGCGTGTAGAATGTGTAGACGTGGGTTGTGATGAACGGTTTTCTGAAAGCGCGCATCTCTTGATAGGCTTGCTGGTCATACATTTCCTTGGCGTAGGGGACCAGGGTTGCCGGATCAACACCCTCCGCCGCGATCCACTCCGCAATCCAGTTGCCCAGTGGCGGGTAGAAAATATCGGTTCCGGCCAGGACCAGGCCGGTTACCGCCTGGACGAAAAGCAGGATGAACAAGACGGTTACGCCGATCCGGCCGAGCGGATTATGCCCCAGGTAGCGTTTTGGATGGGCGCTGAAAAAACTCGTGACGTAATCGCGAACCGAACGGAAGTACCCTGGGCCGCCTGGTAAAACGCCGCTCCAGCGTGCATGTCGATTTCCCAAAAACCCCCAGATCAGACGAATTGCGAGATTGACGGCAAAGACATATCCCACCAAAACATGGAGTTCTTTGAGAAGGATTTTTCCTGGCGTGGAGACACCAAGGGTGCCGGCGTTAAAAATAACAAGCCCGAGACCGACAAGCCCGAGGACTGCCAATACGTTGATCCAGTGAAACAGGCGTGTGGGCTTGTCCCAAACGGTGTAAACGCGCAACGGTTCATCAGTCATGATCAAAGCCTTCCAGTGCTCAAGTTCTTCACGGACTAACCCGCTCAAACCATGTTCCGAAGGATGTTATCGCCGAGCGTGCTGTTCCAGGATCCCGTTATGTGGCGATGGTCAGGGTCCAGTCAAGTGTTTCAGGCTGAACGTGGTGCCGTGCCGCTCTGCACATCATCAAGCGCGTTACTCTGTAAATTCTGTAAAAAGTGTGCTTTCCTGCGTACCTGAATGAAGCTGCCCGCGAGAATGGTGGTGCGGATTTAGGGAGTGGGGCTTTGTCTGTGATGGGTGGTCAGGCGAAATTAATGGTGCTGCGGGGTATTGCGGCGCTTGGGCTTGTCTGTCTTTTCGGGGGTTCAGCAGGGGCAGGGACCCCGGCACCGGGCGCCATGGACAGCATCGAAAGCATCACTCTCTCAAAGAGCTGCCCGCCCGGTTTTGCCAGGGTCGACAACCGGACTTGCGAGTTGCGTTCACTTTATCAGATGTATGCCTCTCTGGAGGATCAGGGTGTTGGGGGTCTCAAGACCGGTCTGCCGGATTTTCGCGGCGGATTTACGCCGCAGCAGATTGACCTTGGGCGCTATCTCTTTTTCGATCCGATCCTCTCCGCTGATGGCTCGCTGTCCTGTGCGTCATGCCACGATCCGCAGCATGGTTTCGGTGATGGTCGAGGACGGTCGGTGGGTGTGACCGGCGAGGAGGTGTCGCGCTCGGCGCCCGGCCTGTGGAATGTCGGGTTTCTCAAGAGCTTCTTCTGGGATGCGCGGGCTTCGACGCTGGAGGAGCAGATGCAGGGACCGCTCTACGCACCGGACGAAATGGGCAATACGCCGGGCACTCTTCTTG
>CBFDBJ010000133.1:0-4354 GCA_965603015.1 uncultured Alphaproteobacteria bacterium | reverse complement strand
CGAAGGTGGCCGCACCGTCGGTGCCGGTGTGGTTGCTCAAATTATCGAGTAAGTTTATTTTGCGGACCCTGATTTTGGGGTCCGCACTTTTTGGAACGGGTTTGTGATGACGGGACAGAATATTCGAATACGGCTTAAGGCCTTCGATCATCGTATCCTTGATACGTCGACGCGCGAGATCGTAAATACAGCGAAGAGGACGGGTGCTCAAGTTCGCGGACCTATTCCTCTGCCGACCCGCATCGAAAAATTCACGGTGCTTCGTAGTCCTCATGTGAACAAGAAGTCTCGTGAGCAGTTTGAAGTACGTACGCATAAACGGCTTTTGGATATTGTCGACCCGACACCGCAAACAGTGGAAGCGCTGATGAAGCTCGACCTTGCAGCCGGTGTTGATATCGAGATTAAACTCTAGGGGATTTGACCCATGCGCTCAGGCGTGATTGCACAAAAAGTGGGAATGACCCGCATTTTTACCGAGGACGGGCGTCATTTGCCGGTTACGGTACTCAAGCTCGACCAGTGTCAAGTGGTTGCGCAGCGGACCCAGGCGAAAGACGGTTATACAGCGCTTCAGCTGGGGGCCGGCCTTGCCAAGGTTAAGCGCGTAACCAAGCCGATGCGTGGTCACTTCGCTGTCGCCAAGGTTCTGCCGAAGCGCAAGGTTGCGGAGTTTCGTGTTTCTCCGGAAAATCTGATTGATGTTGGTGCGGAGATTACCGCCGACCACTTCATTGAAGGTCAACGTGTTGATGCGTCGGGGACGAGTATCGGCAAGGGTTTTGCCGGCGCGATGAAACGGCATAACTTTAAGGGTCTTCGGGCTACACACGGTGTGTCGGTTTCCCACCGGAGCCATGGTTCGACAGGGCAGTGTCAGGATCCGGGCAAGGTCTTCAAGGGTAAGAAGATGGCCGGCCATATGGGCAATGTCAGTGTTACAACGCAGAACCTCGAAATCGTGAGGACCGATATTGATCGTGGTCTCATCATGGTCAAGGGCGCTGTACCGGGATCGAAAGGTGGCTGGGTTGTTCTTCGTGATGCTGTTAAACGCGCCCTTCCCAAGGATGTGCCGTTGCCCGGCGCTTTCCGTCTGATGGAAGAGCCGACCGCTGAAGCGGCGAAGGAAGAAGCAGAAGTCGAAACACCGGTGGAAGCAGAAGCTCCTGCTGAGGCCGGGGTTGAAGCGGCTGAAGATAATAAGGATAGCGAGTCATGAAGGCGGATGTGATTACACTCGACGCCGGCAAGGCGGGCACTGTTGAGCTGCAGGACGGAATTTTCGGTCTTGAGCCTCGTAAGGATATCTTGCAACGCATGGTAACCTATCAGCTTGCCAAGCGTCGTTCCGGGAACCACAAGGTGCAGACGCGCTCCGATGTGTCCAAGCACAACAAGCGGATCGGCAATCAAAAGGGTGGTGGTACGGCTCGGCACGGTAATGGATCTGTTTCTCAGTTCCGTGGTGGTGGGCGCGCCTTTGGTCCGGTTGTTCGCGATCACGCGATCAGCCTGCCGAAGAAAGTTCGGAAATTGGCGTTGAGGCATGCCTTGTCTGCAAAGTCGGCAGCTGGCGAGTTGATCATTCTTGATGATGCAACACTGCCTGCGGCGAAGACGAGCGATCTGAAAGGCAAGTTCGCCAAGCTCGATCTTTCGAATGCCTTGATTGTTGCAGGCGAAGAACTTGATATGAATTTTGCTTTGGCTGTTCGCAACATCATCAATGTTGATGTCCTGCCAGCGCAGGGGATAAACGTTTATGACATTCTACGTCGTAACAAGCTTGTCCTGACCAAAGCGGCAATCGAAAAGCTGGAGGCTCGCCTCGCATGAACGAAGAACAGAAATACGATTTGATCGTCAGCCCGGTGATCACCGAAAAGGCAACGCTGGCATCAGAGAATAATCAGGTTGTTTTTCAGGTCGCCCTGAATGCAACGAAGCCGATGATCAAGGAAGCCATTGAAAGCCTCTTCAAGGTTAAGGTGACTGCCGTGAACACTATTCGCGTCAAGGGGAAGGTCAAGCGGTTTCGCGGTCTGCCCGGGAAGCGCAATGATATCAAGAAGGCCATCGTAACCCTTGCCGAAGGGCAAATGATCGATGTCACAACGGGGCTTTAAGGCCTTAGACGAATTGAACCAAAACCTGGATGAATACCCATGGCGTTGAAAACATTTAATCCGACTTCCCCAGGACGGCGCAGCCTCGTTCAGGTTGATCGTTCGGAACTTTACAAGGGACGACCTGTCAAAAAGTTGACTGAGGGTCTGACATCGAGCGGCGGACGGAACAACAAGGGACGTATTACGTCACGTCGCCAGGGTGGTGGCCATAAACGTCTTTACCGTCAGATCGATTTCAAGCGCCGGAAATACGGTATGCCAGCTGTTGTTGAGCATCTTGAGTATGATCCGAACCGTACAGCCTTTATTGCGCTGATCAAATATGAAGACGGTGAGCTGGCTTATATTCTGGCGCCACAGCGTCTGGCAACCGGTGACACAGTTATTTCCGGCGAGCGTACCGATGTAAAGCCAGGCAATGCCATGCCGCTTTCGTCTGTGCCGGTTGGGACGATCATTCATAATGTGGAGCTCAAAGCGGGCAAGGGCGGACAGATTGCGCGCTCTGCAGGGGCCTATGCCCAGCTCGTTGGACGCGACATGGGCTATGCGATCCTGCGTCTTATGTCGGGCGAACAGCGCCGCGTCAGATCAGAATGTATGGCGACAGTAGGTGCGGTTTCGAACCCGGATCACCAGAACATCAAGCTTGGTAAGGCCGGTCGGGCTCGCTGGCTTGGCAAGCGTCCCTCGGTACGCGGTGTTGCGATGAACCCCGTTGATCACCCGCATGGTGGTGGTGAAGGTCGGACCTCAGGTGGTCGTCATCCGGTGACGCCGTGGGGCAAGCCGACCAAAGGCAAGAAAACTCGCAGCAATAAAGCGACGGACAAAGATATTTTACGCAGTCGTCATCTGCGCAAGAAGCGTTAGGAGAATTTAGGAATGGCTCGTTCGGTTTGGAAAGGTCCGTTTGTAGACGGATATGTCCTCAAGAAGGCAGAAGCTGCTCAGACGTCCGGTCGTAAGCAGGTGATCAAGATCTGGTCCCGACGGTCGACGATTCTGCCACAGTTCATCGGTCTGACGTTTGGTGTTTACAACGGCCAGAAATTTATTCCGGTTTCGGTTTCGGAAGATATGATTGGCCATAAATTTGGTGAGTTTTCACCGACCCGTACTTACTACGGGCACACAGCCGACAAGAAGTCGAAGAGGGGCTAGATCATGGGAAAACCTGCAGCGGTTCGCCGCCTCAAGGAAAATGAAGCCCGCGCGGTTGGTCGGATGATCCGGACCGGTGGTCAGAAACTGAATCTTGTTGCGGAAACCATTCGCGGCAAGAAGGTTGAGGCTGCACTGGCTGAACTGACGTTCTCGAATCGCAGGATCTCGAACGATGTGAAGAAAATTCTGGAGTCGGCGATTGCCAATGCCGAGAATAATCATGATCTGGATGTCGATGAGCTCGTGGTTGCGGAAGCCTTTGTTGGCAAGAACCTTGTTATGAAGCGCTGGCGCGCACGCGCTCGGGGCCGGACTGGCAAAATCTTGAAACCATTTAGCGAGCTGACGATTGTCGTCCGTGAGCAAGAAGACGCGAAGTAGGGAGAGTTCCGAATGGGACAGAAGATTAATCCAATCGGGTTTCGTCTCGGTATCAACCGGACCTGGGATTCGCGCTGGTTTGCGAACCGTCGGGAGTACGGCAACCTGTTGCAGGAAGATCTGCAGATCCGCAAGTATTTGAAGAAGGAACTGAAGCAGTCCGGTATTTCGAAGATCACAATCGAACGCCCGCACCGCAAGTGCCGTGTCACGATTCACTCGGCTCGTCCGGGTGTTGTGATTGGTAAGAAGGGTTCGGATATTGAGAAGCTGCGTCGCAAGTTGATGGAAATGACGTCGAGCGAAGTTCATTTGAATATTGTTGAAGTGCGCAAGCCGGAAATTGACGCAACGCTGGTTGCTGAAAATATCGCTCAACAGCTTGAGCGGCGGGTGGCTTTTCGCCGTGCCTTGAAACGCTCGGTCCAGTCGGCCATGCGTCTTGGCGCTGAAGGTATCCGGATTAATGCGTCGGGTCGTCTTGGCGGCGCTGAAATCGCCCGTGTGGAATGGTATCGTGAGGGCCGCGTGCCGCTTCATACTCTGCGCGCTGATATTGACTATGGTACGGCGGAAGCTAAAACCGCATACGGAATTTGTGGCATCAAGGTCTGGATTTTCAAGGGCGAGATCCTTGAGCACGATCCGATGGCACAAGAAAAGCGGGCTTTGGC
>CBFDBJ010000132.1:0-4434 GCA_965603015.1 uncultured Alphaproteobacteria bacterium | reverse complement strand
TGTGGTGACGACGCCTCCGACGGCACGGCCGCGCCAGATGGCAATGATGGAAAGACGGTCGACTATTGGACCGCGCCGATGGACCCGAGCTTTCGCAGCGACGCGCCCGGCAAGTCCCCGATGGGCATGGATCTCATCCCGGTTTACAAAGCTGGCGCGGGCGGCGACGAGGACGATACGGCGGTTCGGATTTCGCCCTCGACGGCCAGCAACATCGGCATCCGGACGGCCAAAGTGACCCGAACGCCCCTGGGGCGCCGGATCGACACCGTTGGATTTGTTGCCTGGGACGACACCCGCGTCAGCCACATTCATACACGCGCCGAAGGCTGGATTGATGAGCTGATCACCCAAAGCGAAGGTGAGCGCGTCAAGAAAGGCGATCTGCTGTTCCGCATCTATTCACCCGACCTCGTTGTTGCCCAGTCGGAATATATCCAGGTGCTGGGTTCAGGGCAGAACGCGTTGATCAAACTGGCAGAAGAGCGTCTCGAGCTTCTGAGTTTCACAGACGCCCAAATCGAAGACCTGAAGCGCTCCCGGGAAGTCCGGCAACGGGTCGATATCTATGCCGAGCAGGACGGTGTTATCGTTGATTTGAATGTGGCGCAGAACATGTTCGTCACCCCGGACGTGACAATCCTGACCATCGCCGATCTTTCAGATGTCTGGGTCATGGCCGATGTGTTTGAAGAACAGGCGCAGTGGATGAAAGTCGGCCTTCTTGCCTCCGTTCACACACCTTTCCAACCTGACACTGTCCGTCAGGGCGTCGTTGAATATGTCTATCCGACAATCGATCCGGTGACGCGCACTCTGAAAGTCCGGATGAAGTTTGAAAATGCCAATGAAGCACTGAAGCCAAACATGTACGCCGAGGTCTCTATTGCAGGAGAGCCGCAGGACGGGGTTCTCAGCATCCCCCGGGATGCCCTGATCCGCACCGGCAGTTCCAGCCGCGTCATCCTGGCGCTGGAAGGCGGCAGATTTGAGCCGAGGGACGTCGAGACCGGTATGTTTTCCGATGACCGGATCGAGATTGTCACCGGGCTTGGCGAAGGCGATACGATTGTCGTCTCGGGGCAATTCCTGATCGATTCCGAAGCCAGCCTGTCCGCAAGTCTGCGCCGCATGAGCGATCCCGCTGATGCAGAAGCGATGCTTCAGGAAATCGGCGAAGGGATCCCGGCGCGCGGCACGATCAACAGCGTTTTGGCGGGGCACAGAATGCTCAATGTGACCCATGCACCGATCCCGGCGATCGGCTGGCCCGCCATGACAATGGACTTCACGGTGTCCATCGACGTTGACCTGTCACAGGTCAAGCCCGGCGACGACATTCACTTTGAGATCATCAAGAACGATGAAGACGCCTGGATCATTCAATCCATCCATGTGATGAGCCAGTAGAGCCGCCCGCGCGACAGGAAAGAGACACAGACATGCTTGCCACTATCATCCGCTGGTCGATCGCTAATCGCTTCCTCATTGTGATGCTGACCTTTCTGCTGGTCGGCTGGGGCCTCTGGTCGGTGCGGAACACACCGCTTGATGCGATCCCGGATCTATCCGACGTTCAGGTCATCGTGAAAACCAGCTTTGCGGGTCAGGCGCCACAAGTGGTGGAGGACCAGGTGACCTATCCCCTGACGACCGCCATGCTTTCGGTTCCAGGCGCAGTCAATGTGCGCGGCTATTCCTTCTTCGGGGACAGCTACGTCTATATTATTTTCAAGGACGGTACCGATCTTTACTGGGCGCGCTCGCGAGTGCTGGAATATCTGAGCCAGGTGGCCTCAAAACTTCCGCCCGAGGCCAAGCCAGCCCTGGGACCAGATGCCACCGGCGTCGGCTGGATCTATCAATACGCCCTCGTCGACAGATCCGGTAAAAACGATCTGGCGCAGCTGCGATCCCTGCAGGACTGGTTCCTGAAGTTCGAGCTTCAGACTGTGCCGGGGGTCTCCGAAGTCGCAACCATTGGCGGCATGGTGAAACAATATCAGGTGGTCGTTGATCCAAACCGCCTGCGCGCCTATGGCATTCCACTCGCCAAAGTTCACCGCGCCATTCAGAGCGGTAACAAGGAGACTGGTGGTTCGGTTATCGAAATGGGCGAGGCGGAATACATGGTGCGCGCCTCAGGCTATATTTCCAGCCGCGAAGAGCTCAAAAATATCCCGTTGGCAACGACGCCGCGCGGCACACCGATCCTTCTCAAGGACGTGGCAGAAATCCGCATGGGGCCCGAGCTCCGGCGCGGCATTGGCGAGCTCAACGGTGAAGGCGAAGCGGTTGGCGGAGTCATCATCATGCGCTGGGGCGAGAACGCGCTGAGCACCATTGAGGCGGTCAAGGAGAAACTGTCCGAGCTGAAACACTCCCTGCCGCCCGGCGTGGAAATTGTCGAAACCTATGATCGGTCTTCCCTCATCGAGCGCGCCGTCGATAACCTGAAAGAAAAGCTGCTCGAGGAATTCCTTATTGTGGCGCTGGTCTGCGTCCTCTTCCTGTTTCACCTGCGCTCAGCCCTTGTCATCATCCTCAGTCTTCCGGTCGGCGTCCTTGCGGCGTTCATCATCATGAACGCGCAAGGCATCAATGCCAACATCATGTCGCTGGGCGGGATCGCCATTGCCATCGGCGCGATGGTGGATGCGGCCATTGTGATGGTTGAAAATGTTCACAAACATGCGGAGCGCGAACCCCTGACAGATGAAAACCGGTGGCGGATTGTTTCCGAAGCGGCAACGGAGGTCGGGCCGGCCCTGTTCTTTTCTCTTCTCATCATCACACTGAGCTTTGTTCCGATCTTCTCTCTGGAAGCTCAGGAGGGACGTCTCTTCACCCCCCTGGCCTGGACCAAGACCTGGGCCATGGCATCGGCGGCCATTCTCTCCATCACGCTGGTTCCGGTTCTCATGGGCTATTTCATTCGCGGGCGCATTCGCCCGGAACATGAAAACCCGATCAACCGGGCGGTTATCGCCGCCTATCGGCCCTTCATCGGGTTCGCCCTGAAGAAACCTGCCGCAATCCTTGTCCTTGCGGTCATGGCCATGGCGAGCGGGCTGTGGCCACTTGCCCACCTTGGCGGCGAGTTTATGCCGGAACTTGATGAGGGTGATCTGCTCTATATGCCCAGCGCCTTTCCCGGGGTCTCGGTTGGAAAATCAGCCGAGCTTTTGCAACAAACCAACCGGCTGATCAAAACTATTCCGGAAGTGGAGACCGTCTACGGCAAGGCCGGCCGCGCCGAAACCGCGACCGACCCGGCGCCTCTGACGATGATCGAAACGACCATAAAACTGAAGCCCCGGGAGGAGTGGCGCCCGGGCGTTACCATGGACAGCCTCAAGGCCGAGCTGGACGCGCTGATCCAGGTCCCCAGTCTGACCAACGTCTGGATCATGCCGATCAAGAACCGTATCGATATGCTGGCGACAGGTATCAAGACCCCCGTGGGTATCAAGGTCGCCGGGCCTGACCTCGACGTCATCGGTGACATCGGTGAGGATATTGAACGGGTTGTCAAAAAGGTGCCCGGTGCGTCATCGGTCTATGCCGAGCGTGTCACCGGCGGGCGGTTCATTGATGTTAATATCAACCGCAACGCTGCGGCACGCTTTAATCTCAATATCGATGATGTGCAGAATATCATCCGGACGGCGGTTGGGGGCATGCGCGTTACTGAAAGCGTTGAGGGACTGGAGCGCTACCCGGTCAATCTTCGCTACCCGCGAGAATATCGCGATTCCCTTGAACGCCTTAAGCTGCTTCCCATCGTGACACCGGGCGGCGCTCACATTCCACTTGGCAAAATCACTGACATTTCGATCAGTGACGGGCCGCCGATGATCCGCAGCGAGAACGCGCGGCCCAACGGTTGGATTTATGTCGATATCGCCGGGCGCGACCTCAGCCGATTTGTTATCGATGCCAAGGCGGCGGTTGCCAATGAGATTAAACTCCCGGTCGGGTATTCAATTTCATGGTCCGGTCAATATGAGTATATGGAGCGAGCAAAGGAGCGGCTCAGCGTGGTGATCCCGGTTACGCTGGTTATCATCATCCTGTTGCTGTTTATACACTTCCGCAATCTGACATCGGTTCTGATCATCCTGGGCACGTTGCCGCTTGGACTGGTTGGCGGGCTGTGGCTGCTCTATCTGCTGGGCTATAATATTTCGGTGGCGGTTGGCGTTGGCTTCATCGCCCTGGCCGGTGTCGCTGTCGAGATCGGCGTTCTGATGATCGTCTATCTCAATCAAGCGCTGGAACTCAAGAGGGCCGAAATAGCCGCCGAGAGCAGCCACAGCCCCCTCCGACACGCCCTCTCACCTGACACCCCCGTCCTTCATGCGGGGACAAAAATGCATCTAGTGCCGTTTCCAGTAAGAGAGTGACGCGATGTAATGGGCAACTGACAAACGG
>CBFDBJ010000131.1:0-4551 GCA_965603015.1 uncultured Alphaproteobacteria bacterium | reverse complement strand
CTGCTACATTGCAGAAGCGGTGCGGTCGGGCATTCAGTCGGTCAGCCGGGGTCAGCACGAGGCCGCCTTGTCGCTGGGCCTGAAGCCGAGCTGGACCATGCGGCTTATCATCCTGCCCCAGGCGCTGCGCGTGATCGTGCCGCAACTGATCAGCCAGTATCTCAATCTGGTGAAGAACTCGTCGCTGGCGGTCGCCATCGGCTACCCGGAAATCATGAGCGTCTTCGCCGGGACATCGCTCAGTCAGACCGGCCAGGCGATTGAGATTATTCTCATCACCATGATGTTTTATCTTACGGTCAGTCTGACAATCTCGTTCTTCATGAATATCTATAACCGGCGCGTCGCGTTGCGGGGCGAGGCAGGCCGATGAGTGAAATGTATCGTGTCGGTGAACACCCCGATCTGCCGCCGCCGGTCGAGGCCTCCGGGGTCTGGCGCTGGCTCAGGGACAATCTGTTTTCGTCCGTCTTGAGCAGCCTGACGACGCTTGTGCTGGCCTGCTTCACTTTGTGGGTCCTGAAGAGTGTCCTGGTCTGGGGCCTGCTTGAGGCTGATTTTTTCGGGGCATCGTTTCGGGATTGCACGTCGGCGGGGGCCTGCTGGGCTGTCGCCTCGGCGCGCTTTCCACAATACTGGTTCGGATTTTTCTATCCATCGGCGCAGTATTGGCGGCCGCTGCTGGCGTTCGCGCTGTTGATTGTCGCGGTCGCACCATGGCTGTCGGAGAGTATTAAATATCGCCGTGAGCTGAAGATCTTTTCCCTTATCTATCCGCTGATCGCGCTTGTGCTGCTTTATGGCGGCGCGGGGCTGCCGATTGTTGAGACCGACCAGTGGGGCGGGTTCCTTCTGACCCTTGTGATCGGCGTGGTCGGGATTGTGGCCTCGCTGCCGATCGGCATCCTTCTGGCGCTGGGGCGGCGTTCCGAAATGCCGGTGGTTCGTACACTCTGCGTCGTCTTTATCGAAGTTGTGCGCGGCGTCCCGCTGATCACGGTGCTGTTCACCGCCAGCGTGCTCCTGCCGCTGTTCCTGCCCGACGGCATGTCGTTCAACAAGCTGCTGCGGGTTTTGATCATGGTGTCGCTGTTCGCCTCGGCCTATATGGCGGAGATTGTGCGCGGCGGGCTGGCCGCGATCCCGCCGGGACAGGAGGAGGCCGCACGGGCCATGGGGCTTGGCTATTGGCAGACTATGGGGCTCATTGTTCTGCCGCAGGCGCTGCGCATCGTCATTCCGGGGATCGTCAGTTCGTTCATCGGGCTCTTTAAGGATACGTCGCTGGTTGCCATTGTCGGGCTTTATGATCTTCTCGGGCTGACCCAGGCGATCCTGAAGGAGACCGGCTGGATGGGCGTCAAGATTGAGGCCTATGTTTTCATCGGTGTCATTTTCTGGATCTGTTGCTTCTCCATGTCGCGATATGCCAAACATCTGGAAGAAAAACTCAAGCGAGGTCATGTGTGAGATGAGTGACGGGATGGAAACAGAACAAGGCCTGGAAGCGGCGGCGATTGTCCTGCGCGGTGTGCACAAGTGGTATGGTCAGTTTCATGTTTTGAAAAACATTGATCTGACGGTTCAAAATGGCGAGCGGATTGTCATCTGCGGGCCGTCGGGCTCGGGCAAGTCAACGCTGATCCGCTGCATCAATCGTCTGGAGGAGCATCAGCAGGGCGAGATCCTCGTCGAGGGGATAGAGCTGACCAATGACCTCAAGCGAATCGACGAAATCCGCAGTGAAGTCGGCATGGTGTTTCAGCAGTTCAATCTCTTCCCGCACAAGACCATCCTGGAAAACTGCGCGCTGGCTCCGATCCGTGTCCGCAAGATGGCCAGGAAGGACGCGGAAGCGCTGGCGATGCAATATCTCGAACGGGTCAAGATCCCCGAGCAGGCGGACAAGTATCCGGCGCAATTGTCCGGCGGCCAGCAACAGCGGGTCGCCATTGCCCGCGCGCTCTGCATGAACCCGCGTATCATGCTGTTTGACGAGCCGACCTCGGCGCTCGATCCGGAAATGATCAAGGAAGTGCTCGATGTGATGATCGAGCTCGCCGAAGAAGGCATGACCATGATCGTGGTGACCCATGAGATGGGCTTCGCGCGAACCGTGGCAGACCGGATCATCTTTATGGACGGCGGCGAGATCATCGAGGACGCGGCGCCGGAGAAATTTTTTGAAGCACCGGAAAGCGAGCGGACGAAAGAGTTCCTGGCCCAGATTTTGTAGTCTCACGCATTTGCCTCGCCGAGGATGACAACGTTTTATTGAGGGACGTACATCCACGACCTCAATTCCTCAATAGCCCGCTCAGAAATGTCCCCGTATACTCAGTACATCCAACGTCCAATGATTATTCGCTGGTGAAGATTCAGTTGTTATCGACGTTGGACCCTTTTGGTTCCGCAGCCATACTCTCGAGCCATTTCTTCGCCGGCTCGTATCCTTGGTCTGCAGCTCGCTTCATCCAATGTGTCGCCTTGCGTTCGTTTTTTTCGATTCCATTTCCCTGAAAGTACATAATCGCAACGACATATTTTGCTCTCGCCAGACCGGTTGGCGCAACTGGGTCTTTGTGTCTCGAGATAATCCTGCCTTCACCAGAGTGGATCATCAGGGATGTAGGACCGTCCTTGGCTGCTTCCATGAAATGATAAAAGGCCTTCTCCAGGTCCTTTTTTACAGCCGCTGTTCCGATGTAGTATTGGTTGCCCAGCATGTAATGTGAGCTCTTGTTCCCTTTATCTGCGGTGCAAGCAGACATAGCGTAGACCAGATGATCAGCTCTCTCTTCCTCACTTAAATGGGCGTAAGCCTTCAGTTGCGTGAATTGATCGCGGCACCCCACGTCGGCTGTCGTTTTGCATCCGATCAGGATAGTAGTGAACGAAACCAAACCTGTCAGAAGAATAATTCTTTTCATAGGCTGTAACCCGGCAGTTATAATGAATGGTTGTATAATTTAGAGCGAACGACCCATCGATTCAATGCCGTCTGCGGAGAATGTATATCCAGAGAATTGTTTACTCAGTCCTTCACCCACGCCTTCAATCCTTGCAAAGTTCTTTCATAAATCGCCGCTGACTTTGTCAGCGCGGCTTCCTTCCAGATCTCATCGTCGGGGCGGTAGTAGCATTCGCGCACGGCCTTCAGGAGCGCTTCGTTTTCGGGGGCGAAGCGCTCGGTTTCGAAGCGCAGGTATCGATCGTAGAGGCTGGCGCGTGCGGCGCCTCTTGTGTCGGTGTGCTCACGGGTGCCGATCTCGATGACGCCTCCGGCTGCGACGCCGCCAAGGCCCGCGACGAGGCTTTGAATGCCGTGGAACATGACGCCTTCGCGGCCCGGGCGCTTGCTGCCCCACTGGCTTTCAACCTTTGTCGGGCGGATGTTGTCTTCGTCCCACAGGCGGGCTGCGTTGGCGTAGCTCTCGCTCCCCGGCTCGCTGTAGCACAGATAGATAATCTCGCCGATGCCCGGCGTGCCGGTGTGCCAGTCGATGAAGGCGACTTTTGCCGCGCGGCCGAGATTGTTCTTGATGATCGCCGTCAAGGTCTCGCGGCTCCATGTCGGTTTCTGGCCGCCAAACCCGAGGCCATCGGGGCAGGTGTATTGCCCCCGGCTCATGGCGTCTTCCAGCTCCCACTGGCCGCGTTGTTCAGCCAGGGTGCCGAGCTCTCTCAAGATGCGCGTCTCAACCTCGGGATTGATGACCTTCGGGGTGAGGATGTCGTGATAGTCCGCATAGTGCGGATTGTCCGGGGCGGGTTTGGTAAAATCAATCCAGTTGCGGTTGAGGTCGACATTGTCCTCGGTGGTGCGCGAGAAATGGGCAAAGCCGTAAGGGTTGACGCCGTGCACCATGAGGACGGCAGTATCCTCGGGCAGGGCGTCAAAGCCGCGCGCCTCGATCCACGCCAGCTGAGCGGCGGAGCCGGCAAAACCCTCGGCGCCGTGGGTGCCGGACAGATTGAGGAGGACACCTGCGGCGTCGCGCGGCCCGAACCAGACCACGTCCATGGCGAGGTCGGCGCCACCGGGGCCTTTGGCATCAGGGTGCACATGAGCCGTCGCGGCATGGTCCGACGCCTTGACCGCGCTCCGGAATTTCTTGCGAGCCTCTGCGTAAGTCTCTGAAAAGAATGGTGATTTCATGGATCGTGATCCTGAAGACCGGTTTCGGGTTTGGCTGGCAAAAGACTCTTTCGCCCATACTGCCCCGATGATATGCAGGGAGCAACAAAAGGAGAAGCCCCTTGTCCGCATCAGACCAGAAAAAAGCCTGTGGCGAATACGCCATGAAATTCATTGAGCGCGGCATGAAGGTCGGGCTCGGGACCGGCTCGACCGCCGAACATTTCGTGCGGGCGCTGGCTGCGGCGGATCTGGACGTGAAATGTGTCGCGACGTCGGAGCAGACGACGGCGCTGGCCAACGGCCTCGGACTGTCGCTGTTTTCGCTTGATGAACTGGGGCGGGTCGATGTGACCGTGGACGGGGCGGATGAAATCGATGCGCAGCTGACGCTGATCAAGGGCGGCGGCGGG
>CBFDBJ010000130.1:0-4694 GCA_965603015.1 uncultured Alphaproteobacteria bacterium | reverse complement strand
CTGTGTCCTCGTGGATTTATGAAGCAGCAACGCGACAAAATTGACTATAGAACCTGCACTCAACGAGAAATTGATGAGCAGGCGAAGAAGCACGGTCTGTTTTACAAAGGGCAGCTTGGCGGCACCCGCGCGAATTTTTCATTTTGTGATCTTTCGGGACTTGATCTGTCCAATCGAGACTTTCGGGATGCGGATTTCTCCGGCACGGTCCTGTCGAAGGCCAACCTGTCTCACAGCAAATTTGACAGCGCCATGTTTTTTGGAGCGGATTTGCGCGGGGCCGATCTCAGGTATGCTACATTTGTCAGAGCGGACTTTCGTGGCGCCTGTTTAAGAGGCGTGCGGGGCGATAACGCCAACTTTTTCGAAGCGGATATGCGCGAAGGCGTCATTGCCGAGCGGGCGGCCATGGGGAGACTGAATTATCTCTACCACGATATCGCCAACCCACTTGCGCCACCGCTTGTCTTGTCAGGCTCTGTGCTGGAGCGCCTCAAGGGAGATGGCGATCCAACCATGCATGCGGATTTTACCGATGCGAGCTTGCGTGGAGCGAGTTTTGAGGAAGCCAATTTGAAGACGGCGCGGTTTCCGGGCGCAGACCTGTCAGAGGCGAATTTTAAGGCAGCAGACCTCTCTGAAGTTGATTTTACCGGCGCTGTTCTCAACGACGTCAATTTCATCCTGGCAAAGATGGAGGATACAGTTCGTGATCCTTCCTATAAGTCTGATTTGCGGATGATAAAGGTTGATATTGCCGAGGTCGAAGAGAAACTAAAGGCGCATCAGGATTGGGTCGAGAGTGGTGGCGTGCGCGGCACGCCCGGACAATTTGCCAATGTGGATATGAGGTCTATACGATCGCTGGCTGGCGGGCTCTATACGGCGCTGCATGCTCCGGGGTCGGTGTGGAGCGGTCTGGACCTGACAGCGATCAATCTCCAGGGAGCCAACCTTCAGAATACAGATTTTCGAGGGACCACATTGCGCGGCGCTGATCTTCGCGGTGTTGACTTTCGCGGCGCTGACCTGTCGGGCTGCAAACTTGACCGGGCCAATCTTTCACCGCTTTCCATTGGTGAGGGCCGGCTCCATAAATCCTGTCTGGATCATGCGTCGCTGCGCTATGCTCGCATGAATAGTACAGACCTGCGCATGGTCTCGGCGCGCGGTGCCGATGTTTCCTATGTAGATTTCAGGGGGAGCAATCTCGTTGATGTGGATTTGACCGATGCCAATCTTATGGGTGCGACCGGGGATCACAAGATGTTTCGCCGCGTCACTTTTGACCACAGCAAGGGTCTTAAGCTTGTCGTCCAGAGAGCATCCTCGTAATCCGTCAGCCTTGTTTTGCCGATTGGCGTGTGGCGGGAAGCGCGACGGTTCTTGTTTTGATAAATGATCCGAGGCGCGCGAGGGATCCTTCGGCTTCCGGCAGCATCGAATAGAATTGAAAGGCATGAGGCATTCCTGCCCAGACTTCGACACTCATATCCGCGCCGCCTTCTTCAGCTTTCTGGCTCAGGCGGGTGGCATCGTCGCGCAGGATCTCATTTGATCCAACGTGAATAAGATGGGGTGGCAGGCCCCTGAAATCTCCGTAAAGCGGTGAGGCGAGTGGCTCCGTCGGGTTCTTGCTTTGCAGGTAATGACGCGCTTGCAAGGCGAGAAGTGTCATGCTTTGGGCGGCATCAGACTTTCGCAGGGTCAGAGCAGACCAACTCGTCATTGCCAGGTCAGACCAGGGTGACATAGCGACGACGGCGGCAGGCATGGGGGCCTGTGCATCGCGCAGCGCCATGCAGGTAGCCATCGCCAGACCGCCGCCAGAGGCATCCCCGGCCAGAGCAATTCCTTTGGGATCAATGCCCTGACCAATCAGCCATTGATAAGCATCCAGTGCGTCTTCAACGGCGGCCGGGAACTTGTGCTCCGGGGCGAGGCGGTAGTCGACGACCAGGCCGCGAGCGGCGGAGGCCTGGCACAGCCGCGCGGCAATGCTGCGATGGGTTTCGGGCGAGCCGGCGACATAGCCGCCGCCGTGCAAATAGAGAATGACACGGTGCTCCTGAACTTCACCTGGCTCAACCCATTCGGCTTTGGTTCGCCCGGCCTTGACCGGCGTTACATCAATGTCAATGTCGAGTTTCGACAGCTGCCTGGCCACTCTGGCATACTGGGCACGCATTTTGGCCACGGAATCCTGGGGATCAGGATGGCGATCCACCATTGTGCGCAGGGCTTTGTCTACAAACCGGCTTTGCCAGCTAACCATAATATTGTCCGCACTCTTGTTCGACCCTTGACGCCCCTGGATACTAATCATCATGAACGCGGTAAACAAAGCATTTCTCTTTTGCCTGTTTCAGGGGATTTTGTGGGGATACGTCGCGGTTTTCAGACATTACAGGCCGAAACAGCGAAAAGGCGTGCATCATGAAGATGCACGCCCTCTGCAGTTTGCCAGCCTTATGGGGTTTGGAGCCCTGTCTCCAGGGGGCGGGGGTGCGCTGAGGGGGCAACGCTTTGTGGGAGGAAAGGGCTCGTCTTGCCTCAGGCCGCTGCAGGTTCGCCGGTACGGGCTTTGGGGGCCAGGGTTCGGGTTTTGTCGGCTCCTGTGCCAATCTCAATCCGCCTCGGTTTCTTTTCCTCGGGAATCTGGCGTTCCAGCTCGACATGGAGCAATCCGTTTTTGAGGGCGGCTCCGGTGACAATCACATGGTCGGCGAGCTCAAACCGCCGATCAAAGCTGCGCGCCCCGATCCCGCGATGAAGATATTGGGTTTCTTCCTTTTGAGGGGCTTTCAGGCCTGAAATCGTGAGGGTATTTTCTTTCGCCTCAATGTTGATTTCGCTTTGATCAAACCCGGCAACGGCCATGGTGATCCGGTAGTCGTTCTCATCAAGACGTTCGATATTGTAGGGGGGATAGCTGCTCGCACTGGTATCAACCGAGGCACTTGTGTCCAAAAGACGGGCCAGCCGGTCGAATCCGATCGTGGAACGGTAAAGCGGGGAAAAATCAAAATCGCGCATGTTCACATCCTCCATTGAAGCGATATGGTAAAAGCGGCCCGCCACAGGGCGCGGCCAGTTCAATTGACGAGCCCGATCATCGGCACCCGTGTATATCAATCTGGGAATGCCGGATTTGATTTCAAGGGGTGAATACGGTGAAATACCTGCAAGGGAAACTGAGGAGAACCCGTCATGTCAGAAGAAGATGTCGTAAAAGTTGAGGTTGAAAACAATATTGCCCTCGTGACCCTTAATCGGCCCGATGCGATGAATTCGCTCAACTACGAGGCCTATATGGCGCTCGAGGATGCGGTGCGATCGTGCGAAGCGCGGGCGATCATTTTGACCGGGGCCGGGGACAAGGCGTTTTGTTCCGGGGACGATGTGAAGCAAATTCTGGGCGGCGGCGCGAAGCCCCCGCCCGAAGTGGTCGAGCGGTCGAAAAAGACTGGTGGGTTGACCCCGGCGGCGGACGCTCTTCTTCATACGGACATACCGGTTATTGCAGCGGTCAATGGTTACGCGCTCGGGTGGGGTATGGAGATGGCGCTGATGGCTGACATTCGCGTGGCATCGCAGCAGGCGAAGTTTGGCGAGCTCTTTGTCGTGCGCGGGTTGTGCTGCGATGCGCCGGGGCTCGGGAGACTGGCTCAACTGGTTGGGCGGGAACGGGCGGCGGAACTGCTGTTTACCGGCGAGATCATCGACGCCGCAACTGCGAAAGAGATCGGCCTTGTGTCGCGGGTTGTTCCGCACGAAAACCTGATGGAAGAGGCTTTCGCTATCGCCTCGAAAATCGCCGCCAACCCTCCGCTTGCGGTGCGCTCTCTGAAAGCCGGCTTGCGCCGTACTCTCGATCCGAACTGGCGCGATACCGGTGCCTGGGCGATCAGGGAAATTCGAACGCTGATGGAGAGCGAAGACTGCAAGGAAAGTGTTGCCGCCTTTATTGAGAAGCGTGAACCTGTGTTCAAGGGGCGGTGAGCCTGATCTCCTAGTACAAGAACATCGGTTTGCCCTTCACCCTGGCGATGCGCGGGCGGTAGGCGTCTTTGTCGTAGAGGTTTTTGACATCGACGCGCTTGAGCCCCTGGATGCAGGTGTCGCCGGGAACAGTGGTGTAATTGCCATCGTAGAGCGCCATCATCAGGCCTGAGTTGCCATCGGCCAATTGTTGTACCGCCATGGCGCCGTAACTTCCGGCGACCATGAGATCGAGGGCGTCCGGCCCGCCGGCGCGCATGAGATAGCCAAGGTTCTGACTGACGATTTCGATCCCGGTCAGAGATTTCAGAGCATCACCGAGAGATTTTCCGACCCCGCCGAGTTTCTTGTGGCCATAGGCATCTTCTTCGCCGCCTTCATGAACGTCGCCGCCCGTCATTATAGCGCCCTCGGAAATAACGCACATGGCGTAATTGGCAGGGTTGCGCGCGCGGTCATCCCTGATGAGCTCTGCAAGGTGTTTGACATCGAATTCGACTTCAGGAATGAGTACCCGGTCAGCGTCGGACAGGTAGCCGCTGATCAGCGCTGTTTCGCCGGAGTTGCGCCCAAACAGCTCGATGACGGCGATGCGCTCATGAGAGCCGGTGGGCGTGCGCAGGGCGTTGATGAGCTCGACAGACCGGCTGACGGCTGTCGAAAAGCCGATGCAATAGTCGGTGCCATAGACA
>CBFDBJ010000129.1:0-4728 GCA_965603015.1 uncultured Alphaproteobacteria bacterium | reverse complement strand
GTCTGGGGCGGCGGCTGGCTTGCCCAAATGGGTGTTCTGGATTTCGCCGGTGGCCTCGTGGTGCACGCAACCGCCGGGACGTCTGCCATTGTCTTTGCCAAAATGCTCGGCGAACGCAAGGGTTTCCCTACGGAATTACGTCCGCCGCATTCTCCTTCGATGACGATGATTGGCGCCTGCATGTTGTGGGTTGGCTGGTTTGGCTTCAACGGAGGCAGCGCACTGGCCGCCAACGGGCAGGCCGGCATGGCAATTCTGGTGACACATCTTTCCGCGGCAACGGCCTCGCTGGTCTGGATGACCATCGAATGGCTCAAATATGGCAAGCCGAGCCTCGTCGGTCTGGTGACCGGTGCGATTGGCGGTCTTGCGACCATCACTCCGGCATCCGGGTTTGTTGGCCCGATCGGCGGTCTGGTTTACGGCGCTGTGGCTGGTGTGGTCTGCTTTTATGCGGTCCAGCTGGTGCGTCACAAGCTGAAGATTGATGACAGTCTTGATGTCTTTGCGGTTCATGGTGTCGGCGGCATTCTCGGGACGCTGCTGGCCGCGATCTTCGTCGTGGAAAGTCTTGGCGGTATTGGTCTCGCCGGAGATGCAACGGTCGGATCCCAATTCGGCGTTCAGGTCATCGGTGTGATCTCCACTGTTATCTGGTCGGCTATCGCCTCCATCATTATCTTGCTGGCGATCAAGAAAGTCATTGGCCTGCGCGTTGATGCTGAAGCGGAACAGACCGGCCTCGACATCACATCTCACGGCGAATCGGCATACGAATATTGATCCTGCACTTGTGTTCAGTTGTTAAAGGAGCGAAACGATGAAATTCATCTCAGCGATTATCAAGCCACACAAGCTTGACGATATCCGAAACGCTCTTCAGGACGAGGGCGTGCATGGCATGACCGTGAGCGAGGTGAAGGGATTTGGTCGTCAGGGCGGTCACAAGGAAATCTATCGCGGGGCGGAATACGCCGTGAACTATGTGCCGAAAACCAAGATTGAGGTTGCCGTCGCAGATGATATCGCCGACCGTGTTGTGGAACTCATTCGTGACAGTGCCAAGTCCGATCAGATTGGCGACGGCAAGATCTTTGTCTTTGAACTCAGCGAAGTGGTTCGCATCCGCACCGGCGAGACGGGCGGCGAGGCGCTTTAACTGACACTCTCAAGCCACGCCGCGCCGTTCTTCCTCGCCTGAATTTGTCTGGCTGTGCGAGCAATGTTGCCGCTTTTGGCCATGTCCCGCGTGAAGAGATCAAAGTGCTGCGTGGTCTTGATGCCTTTCGATGCAACGAGCTCGGTTATCGCGCGCTGGGCCTCAGTCATAAGGGCTCCCGCCGCACCACCGGCGCGCGCGCCTCGGTCCTGCGCCGCATCTTCGGCGCCTGACTGCGCCAGTAAGGAGATGCCCTTCAGTCGCGGGATCATCTGACCGAAGAAGAGAAGGATGTCCTCGTCCTCTTTCTGTTCATGAGACAGGCAGGCTGCGAGAAGGCGAAGATGGGCGGTCAGATTGCCAGCGGTGGCACCAAGGCCGACCGCATCTTCGATATGTCGCACGCGCCTCGAGACCACTTCGAACCCCTCGCCAATCGGCCCGAGCACATTGTCTTTTGGAATCACGACATCATCAAAGGATATCAATCCGTGGGGGGATGGCTTCAAAAAATCGATCTTTGGCTTATCCATTGGCCGGATGGTAATGCCATCCAGGCCGCCTGGAACCAGAAAGGCCGAGAACTCCTTGCGTCCGTCGTTCTCTGCGGTGATCGCCAGCAGAACAAAAAGCCCGGCGATCGGCCCATTGGTCACAAAGGCCTTCTCAGCATTGATCCGCCAAGCGTCACCGTCAAGGGTCGCAGTTGATTTCAGAAACTTCGGATGAGCGCCGGCGCCAGGCTCCGATATGGCAACACACACTGTGACTTCACCCGAGGCAATCCGCGGCAGCCATTCCTTGCGCTGGGCTTCGGTTCCAATATTCTGGACCAGCAATCGCCCCATCAGATTGTGCCCGAGCCATGAGGTGACAAGTCCGGGGCAGGCCGCACGAGACGCAAATGTCTCCGTCGCCTTTGACAGCGCCACAAAGTCGAACCCCAGCCCGCCAAAGGCCGGGTCAATGCAAAGTCCCATCAAGCCTTGTCGGCCAAGGTCCTTCCAGAGGTCAAACGGGAAATCGTCTGACGTGAGGAGATCCGGGCGGGTGGCGATGCGGGTGGCGGCAAAGGTTTCGAGGCGTTCGATCAGCTCTGGAAAGTTTGCTTCGCTCATGGGAGGTTCCTTTTTCCTCAAGAGATACACTGAACCGGATCAAACAGAAAGTGGCCGTTGCCATTTTTGAGATTCGCTCTAATCTGGTTCAAAATTATTTGCGAGGGCGGGAATGGCGACGGAAACAACACACAGGATTTGTTCTTTTTGCGAGGCGACCTGCGGGCTCGAGATCGAGGTCGACCGGGAGGCGCGCAAGCTGATTGCCGTGCGCGGCAACAAGGCAGATGTTCTGTCCGAAGGCTATCTTTGCCCCAAGGCCGTGGCGCTGAAGGATCTGGATGAGGATCCCGATCGCCTGCGCCAGCCTCTGGTGCGCCGGGCCGGCAATCTTGAGCCCGCAAGCTGGGAAGAGGCCTTTGCCGAAATCAAAAGGCGCATGCGTCCCATTCTGGAGGAACACGGCGGCGGCGGTGTCGGCATTTATGTCGGCAACCCGACCGCACACAAGCCGAGCCTCAGCCTCGCTCATGGCGCTCTGGTGCGCTCCCTTGGCACGTCTCATATGTACAGCGCCTCGACCCTTGATCAGATGCCGCGACATGTGGCGGCTGGCCTGATGTATGGCTCATGGACCAGCGTGCCGGTGCCGGATATTGATCGCACCGATCTGATTGTCATTGTCGGCGGTAACCCGATGGTGTCAAACGGCTCGATGTGGACGGTGCCCAATTTTCGCGGTCGCCACAGAGCGTTGAAAGAGCGGGACGGGCGCATGGTTGTCGTCGATCCCAAGCGGACCCAATCGGCAAAGGCGGCGGATACGCACCTGGTGATCAGGCCGGGTACGGATGTGTTCTTCTTTTTCAGCATTCTGGCAACGCTGTTTGATGAAGATCTGGTCCAGCCGAGACATCTTGAGAGCTATCTGAGCAATGTCGATCTTCTAAAGTCGGCGGTGGCGGGTTATCTGCCGGAAACAACCGCAGCAGCAACTGGCCTTGAGCCCGAAGCGGTGCGCGCGCTGGCGCGAGATCTGTCGCGGACCGAGCGCGCGGTTCTCTATGCCCGCATCGGGACCTCGGTTGCCGAATATGGCTCGACGGCCAACTGGGCGGTCGATGCGATTAATGCGCTGTGCGGCAATCTCGATCATGAGGGCGGCGTAATGTGGCCCAGGGCCGCGGCGTTCCAGTTCAATTCGGCGCCGGGACGCGAGGCACATGGCGGCGAGGGCAAAGGCGTGCGTTCGGGGCGACGTAAATCGCGGGTGCGCGGCGTGCCTGAAGTTATGGGAGAATTCCCGGCGGTTTGCCTGGCCGAGGAGATCGAAACCCCCGGTGAGGGCCAAATCCGGGCGCTGTTCACCACCGCCGGCAATCCGGCACTCAGCGCTCCTAACGGTGCGCGTCTTGCCCGTGCGCTGGACTCGCTTGATTTTATGGTGTCCACGGATATTTATCTCAATGAGACGACCCGTCATGCGGATGTCGTTTTACCGGGCCAGTCACCGCTGGAGGATTTTCATTTCCCGATCCCGTTTATGGCGATGTCGGTCCGGAATGTAGCGCGATTTTCCCCGGCGGTGTTTGACACTGAAGAAGGGCGGCCTGCCGAATGGCAGATCATGTATCAGCTGGCGCTCATTATATCCGGGCAGGATGAGACAACGAGCACCCGGGACTACGACGATATGGTGATTTCCAATCAGGTGAATGCGGCGCTCAAGACCCATCCGGCGCTTGAAGGCTTTACCCCGGAGGATATTCTGGCTCAGCTTGAGCCGCGGCGCGGGCCGGAGCGTCAGGTCGATCTTGGCGTTCGCACCGGTCCTTATGGTGACTTCTTTGGCGTTCGTCCGGACGGTCTCAGCCTCGACAAGCTGCTTGAGAACCCGCAAGGCATTGACTTTGGCGCACTGGAGCCGCGGCTGCCAGGTGTCCTGAGCACGCCAGGCGGCAAGATTGATCTGATGCCTCAAGCCATTGCCGAGGATCTGCCACGCGTTAAGGCGGGACTTGCCAGAACCGGGGTGGAAGCCGGAGAGGGGGCAAGGCTCCTGATGATCGGTCGGCGCAATACGCGGACCAATAATTCCTGGATGCACAACCTGCCGACGCTGGCCAAAGGCAAGTTCAAGGGCGCGCTGGAGATCAGCCCGGCTGACGCGAAGGTGAGGGGGCTTTCCTCAGGCGATATGGCGCGGGTGGAAAACAAGTCCGGCAGCGTGGAGGTCGAGGTCGATGTCACAGACGACATGTCCCCCGGCACAGTCTCGTTGCCCCACGGTTTTGGCCATGTCATGAGCGACACCAATATGGCCATCGCGGCCAAAAACCCCGGCGTGAACTCAAACCTGCTGGCTTCAGATAAGGCGGTTGATCCCCTGTCGGGAACCGCCATCCTGAATGCTATTCCGGTTGAGGTCAGTGCGATTTGACCAAATGGGGTTGATACTGTAGGCCCCCATTGCTTCTGTCCCGAATCATCCTATCTACATGAGTCAAGGGC
>CBFDBJ010000128.1:0-4843 GCA_965603015.1 uncultured Alphaproteobacteria bacterium | reverse complement strand
CGCGGTTCGAGATGACCTCATTGGCATTCATGTTGGACTGGGTGCCGGAGCCGGTCTGCCAGACCACCAGCGGGAAATGATCATTGAGTTTGCCGGCGATAACCTCGTCGGCGGCCTGGACAATCGCATTGCCGATTTTGTCATCGAGATTATCGAGGGACATGTTGGCCAGCGCCGCAGATTTCTTCACAACCCCGAGGGCGCGCACCAGCGGCAGCGGCATGGTTTCGCCGCCGATCTTGAAATTGCCGAGCGAGCGCTGGGTCTGTGCGCCCCAGTATTTATCGGCGGGAACGTCAAGCGGGCCAAAACTGTCGGTCTCGGTGCGTGGTGCGGTCATTGCGGCGTCCTTGTATTGCAAGAGGTTTGGCGGTTTTATCGCGCCAGTTGCGCCCGGGGGCAAGAGGTTTCTCCGGTCGATATGTCACGCTCTGCCAGGGATCGGGCGGGGCGTCACTGTGCCGGAGGATTTGGCGACAAGATTATCGTCGGCATCAAAGAGCTCGGCCTCCATAAATCCGATAGATTTGCCCAGGCGGACCCAGCGGCCAATAACCCGGAACGTGCCGGGCGGGGCAGGGCGCAGGAAGCTGACCTTGAACTCAAGGGTCGGCATCACTTTGGTGAAATTGGCACCAACAACGCCGGTAACGGACATGGCATCGTCCAGCATCGCCGCCATAAAGCCGCCCTGGACCGTGCCCATGGGATTGGTCCATTCGTCCTTGCCGACAAAGGAAAATTCCACCGTGCGCTCGGCCTGACAGACTTTTTCGACGCGCATCTGTAACGCGTCAGAGCATTTCGCCCGGGATCTGGCATTTCGGAAGGTGGCAACGACCTCGTCGTCGCTGCGGCGCGGTTTTTCTTCGCTCATGGATATCCTCACACATTTTGTCTGAGGCAGAGGATTAACGCATTTGGGAAGCTATTGCACGTCCGGGGAGGGGAGTAGGCCCTGCGACAGAGCTACTTGTTGCGAAACGTGTCGAGACTTACGACCTCGCCTGGCAGGCTTTCGCTCGTCACGCCAACTTGCCCGTCAAGTTCGTCTTCGGAGATCTCGGGGTCAATCGCCTTGCCGATCAGATCAGCTTCTCCCTCAATCGGGAACTGCAGGCCAAACTGAACGCTGGGATCAAAGAAACCCTTGACCGCAGAGAACGGGATCTTCAAGCGCTCTGGCATCTTGTTAAACGTCAGGCCGATCTGAAATTCTGTCTCGGTGACGTCCAGACCCCAGAATTGATGTTGCATGACAATTGTCATTTCCTGAGGGTAACGGCCCATCAGAACATCGGAAATTTCAACACCTTTGGCCTGGGTCATAAACGTGATGAAGAAGTGGTGCTCTCCTGGAAGACCATCCTCCTGAACCTTTTCCAGAGCCTTGCGCACAACGCCGCGCATGGCATCCTGGGTCAGGCGATCATATCTCATCTGGTCATGTGGCATATCGGTATTAAAGCCCTGGTAGTCCATGTTTTTTCCATCCCGCTTTTGGAACATAATGGCCGATCCTGGTTAATTTATGGCAAATATGATCACACACGGGCACCGCAGATCTCCGGGGTCCGGGCCCCGGGACTGCAAATAAAGTGGGAGGCTTCTGTTGCGAGGTGCCTCCCGAACCCCTTGCTACCTATTAGGCAGCAAGTACCATTTCATTATCATTGGCACTTGTAAAAATGGCCCGATACGATGGTGCCATGTCGAGCGAAAGATACATCTTTACACGTTTGTCGATCCTGTTTCGCCCCCGAGAACCCCTGATAAGTGGGGAAAATGGTGGAGGCGCCGGGTACCGCCCCCGGGTCCAATCCGTTTATTACATGCTCGTTTATCGCCATATCCGGTAACACCGGCACGTCCCTTATATAGCACCCGGGTTAAGTAATTTAAAGGGCCTGAATTGGGCCCGATATTGGACTTTGCCAGAGCCGAATCGTGGCA
Organism: uncultured Alphaproteobacteria bacterium; assembly: GCA_965603015.1. Classification (GTDB taxonomy): domain Bacteria; phylum Pseudomonadota; class Alphaproteobacteria; order M2410; family M2410; genus JAUWTJ01. The sequence continues at coordinate 2,890 of CBFDBJ010000128.1, read as the reverse complement.
TCACAAAACCATGCAGCAGTATCTTGATCTTTTGAGCCATATCGAGACCAACGGCGTCCGGAAGGGCGACCGCACCGGCACGGGGACGAAATCCGTCTTCGGCTATCAGATGCGCTTTGCCCTGGCCGATGGCTTCCCGATGATGACCACCAAGAAGCTGCACAGGAAATCCATTATCCACGAGCTCCTGTGGTTCCTCGCCGGCGACACCAATATCAAATATCTCAACGATAACGGTGTTTCCATCTGGGACGAATGGGCCGACGAGGCGGGCGATCTCGGCCCCGTCTATGGTCACCAGTGGCGCTCCTGGCCAAACCCTGATGGCACCACCACTGACCAGATCACCGAGCTTGTCGAGCAGATCAAGACCAATCCCGACAGCCGCCGCCATATCGTCAGTGCATGGAATGTTTCTGAAGTTGGCAAGATGGCGCTGCCGCCGTGCCATTGCCTGTTTCAGTTTTACGTCGCCGAGGGCAGGCTGTCGTGTCAGCTCTATCAACGTAGCGCCGACGTGTTTCTCGGCGTACCGTTCAACATCGCCTCATACGCGCTTCTAACCATGATGCTGGCGCAGGTCACCGGGCTTGAAGCCGGCGATTTTATTCACACGCTCGGCGATGCACATCTCTATCTCAATCATCTGGATCAGACTGCGCAGCAATTGACGCGCCAGCCGCACGCCTTGCCAACCATGCAGATCAATCCGGATATCAAGGATATTTTCAGCTTCAAATACGAGGACTTCACACTTGAAAACTATGAAGCACATCCCGGCATCAAAGCCCCCATTGCCGTTTGACGCGATCGCGCTACGGGCGCTCCTGACCGTTTTGGTGGTCGGGCTCGTCGCCGCCGGGATTTTGGCGTAGTCCCATGGTCACGATCTCCCTGATTGTCGCCATGGCGAAAAACCGCGTCATCGGCAAGGGCAACACGCTGCCGTGGAAGCTCTCCGGCGACATGAAGTTCTTCAAACAGACCACCATGGGCAAGCCCGTCATCATGGGCCGCAAGACCTATGAGTCCATCGGCAAGCCGCTTGCAGGCCGCGCCAATCTGGTCCTGACCCGCAATCCGGACTTTGAAGTCGAAGGTGTCGAACACGTCGAGGACATCAAGGTTGCCCTCAAGGCCGGCCGCATGGTCGCCGAGATCACTGGCACCGAAGAAGTCATGGTCATTGGCGGCACACAAATCTACCAGGCCTTCCTGCCCGAATCCGACCGGATCTATCTCACCGAGGTGGACCTGGAGGTCGAGGGCGACGCCTTCTTCCCGGAGCTTGGCCCGGAGTGGAAAGAAGTCGCAAGGTCTGAGGTCCAGACTGATGACAAGTCAGGCGCGAAATATTCTTTCGTTACGCTCGAGAAAGACTGAGGCCCTAATTCGGGACAGTATACTTTTTAGGCGCAAGGAGTCGGGCAACGCTCAAGCTCACAGTTCTAAAAAGTATACTGTCCCGAATTAGCCAGACACATCTCAAAAAAAGGGGAGCTCGAAGGCTCCCCTGATCAAATTCGAAGTTTGAGTTTCCTTACGAAGCCGCGCCCGTCGGCCCGGCCATGTAACTCCAGCAGGCGGAGACTTCGCTCAGGGCATGACGCCCGGTGCAGAAGGCTTCTTCTGAGGTGTTGCGGGTTGCCGCGAGGCACTGGGCAAGGTTGAGCTTGGCCCATTTGAGGCAGCGCTCGCCCTTCTTGTTTTCAACCAGTGTTGCCGTCGATGCACCGTAGCTGAGGCCCGTCGGCTCGTTGACGCTCATGTGCGCGGCCAGTGTCAGCATCTGGCCCAGCATTGGGCGCGCTTTCGCATTGGCGCGCGGATCCTGATGGATCGCGCCGTTGCCACCGGCAAGGATCAGATTGTCGCCGCGCCCCGGATCAATAAACCGGTTCATCGTCGTCTTGTTGATCGTGAGGGAGGCGGGCTTTGATTGCTGCATGTCGATGGCAGCCTTGCGGAAGGAATTGCCCATCTCTGTCAATTGCGCGGATTCGGCGCTGATATTACGGATCACGGCCTGTGAGGCCTTGCCGGATGATTTGAACTGCAGAGCCTTGTCCGGCGTAGTGTCGAGCGACGCCAGAAATCTGCCGGAATTGCGCTTTGCGCCCTTCTGCATTTCCTTGTTGAAGGCGGGTGTGCGAGAGGCAACCGCAGCCTGATAGGCGACCCAGGCTTTTGCCATGGATTTGTAATTGCGCGAGGCCAGGCGCTGATGGGCTTTCTTGACCGAGGCAGAACTGACATCACCCTGGGCAATGACAATCAGGTCACGGCGCCAGCTGTCATATTCAGCCACCAGTGCAACAATATTTGATCCGTCTTCGGACAGCGACCGTTTCATGGCAGCGCCAGTGGCAAGACCGCCGGATTTGGTTGCCGACGCATCGGCAAGCTGAATCTCTTGAGCGGCAGGTTTATCCGCAGCCTGAGCAAATCCGCTCATGCCCAGAACCAGCGCTGGTATCAGGATAAGCATTGCCCGTTTCGTGGCACGGCTCCCGGATAGTGTTGTGGATGGTGTTGGATACGCAATTTTACATGTGGATGGCATCACGGTGTCACTCCCTCCCGGCTGACAGCTTTCGTTCTGTCAGGACCGAGTTATTTGAACTTCTGGCTCCCGGAACCGCGAGATCACGATCAACAGGAGCCCCGAACCAACCCCACTACACCATCGAACTTTTAAGGCGGCGTAACTTTGAAAGGACCAATTTTCTCCAAATTCGACTGATCGGAATCGATTCTTGAGATGCGGCGAGAGCAGTCGCTTTTGTCAAAAAATTTACCAAACAGTGAACCGGCTTCAGAGTTATCCACAAATCGAATCAGTACAATAGGCATAACCTATTGAATCTCATGATCTTTTCCAAGGTCAAAA
>CBFDBJ010000127.1:0-4886 GCA_965603015.1 uncultured Alphaproteobacteria bacterium | reverse complement strand
GCCTTTGAACTACCCAGCGGCCCCACTTTCTTTTGGGCTCCGGCTTTCGAAAAGCTGGCACAAACCCCTATTTTCCGTCTTTTTTTTCTTGCCCGTTACGTTTGCGCCGCTCGCGCCAGATAACGAACCGGCGGCGAGCCCGACGAATCGGCGGCACGTCAATCGACAAAACGATGATACCCAATGGAATCATCCAGAAGCCAATCACCGGCAAAAACCCCAACGTCCCCAGTATGACAAGCAAGACACCGATCACCAGTCGCAACGGTCGGGATTTTGGCAGATGAAATATCCGGTCACCAATCTTCAGTTTTGACAAAATATCCTCCCAGGCAGGCTTTTTGCTATTATCCGGGTATCTGTGCTGCAATGCCAGCAGCACATGGCCACTTTTTGTCTGGTGTTAGACAAAAGACTTTGTTAGAAGCGCCTCCTTATCGGATGTCTCAAGATGTCCGACCTGATCCCCGGTAGCTCAGTTGGTAGAGCAATTGACTGTTAATCAATGGGTCGCTGGTTCGAGCCCGGCCCGGGGAGCCAGATAGAGGAAAGGCCCGGCGGATTGCCGGGCCTTTTTTTATTTCGCATTTTCGCTCAAGACGTCCGCTATGGAGTAACAGAAACACTCTTCACAAGGGCAACAATGCGCTTGCGAACGGTCGGATCATCAATACTCACAAAAGCCTTGCAGAGGTCGATGCCGCCAGGACTGCGGATAAACTCTTCGTATTTTTTCACAGTATCGTCTTTTGCACCTTCATAGGCCCCTGGAGCATCCAGAACGACCGCATCGGCGCCTTCAAAAAAGGACTGAACCGTAACATTCAAAATCTCTGCTATCAGGTACAGACGGCTCGCGCCGATCCTGTTTGCACCCTTTTCATATTTTTGTACTTGCTGGAAAGTGATCCCCAGACGATTCGCGAGCTCGGTTTGACTCATACCGACGACAGCACGCCTCAACTTGACTTGCCCGCCGACATGAGCATCGATCGGATTTCTGACCAATTTCGTCATACTTTTTACTTCTCCCTTCAACCGCCGCAATAAACCGATATGGTTGATTAGCGACGAGTCACTGTGCCACCTAACGATTATGGCTTCAACTGGTTTACTCACCTCAAAGGTGGATAGAAAAAGTTTTACAACACTCCGTTTAGTGTATCAACCACAATGGTGTTGTTGAATTACATTATATCCAAATTGTAATGCAACGCAGGTGGTATTTCCAAAAAACATGGTAAACAGAAAACTTCGAAATTCGCCACCCCCCTACGGTACGCCTGAATTGTGTGCCACAGGAAAGTTAATTCAGGTGTTTGATGACCAGATCGATTAACCGCGAAACCTTGTCAGAAATGACCGACAGCATCGGAGCAAACTCTCTGGCACGCATTATCAAAGTCTTTCTTGACGAACTTGATGCCCAAATTATTGACATTTGTTCTCATCTTGCGGCGGGTCAAATCGACCAGGTCGAGAATTTGGCCCACTCACTAAAGAGCACCACCGCAACCTTTGGCGCTACGGACCTCAATATGATTGCAGCAAAACTTGAGCAGGCCGCCCGAAGCCAAAACCTCGATGCCCTCGGTCCTCTTGTCGAGAGTTTGCAAGAGTGCGCTCAGGAAACCAAACCGCTTTTTACATCGTACACTGAATAACAAGGAATCCCGTTGCGCCCTCCCCTCTTCAAGTCCCTTACCCCGTCGCCTTTTGACATATCCAATGTCTCCATTAATAAAAGCGAGACGGTTTATGAAGGCTATGCAACGGTCAAGCGGTTGACCCTGCAACATGGCTTGTTCGAAGGGGGCACGTCGGCCCCAATGACACGGGAAGTTTTTATATCCGGTGATGCCGTGATGGTCATCCCCTATGACGTTCGACAGCAATCTGTATTGCTCATTGAGCAATTTCGCGTGGCGCCGTTGCACCACGGAGAACACCCGTGGATTTTCGAGGGCATCGCAGGGCGCATTGATGCAAACGAGACTGCCGAGGACGTCGCCAGGCGTGAAGCGATTGAAGAGGCGGGCTGCGCTCTTGATATTGTAGAGAGGATTGGCGGTTTTTATCAGTCTCCGGGCATCTTTGCGGAGCATATTACCTATTATTGCGCTCCGGCGGATCTTTCCCGGGCGGGGGGAATCTTCGGTCTTGATAATGAAAATGAGGATATTCGAGCGGTGGTTGTTCCCCTCACCGAAGCGCTGGCGGCGGTTGACGACAACCGCATTGTCTCGGCCCCTACCGCTCTTGCCCTTCTATGGATCGCCCGCAACACGGAACGCCTGACCAATCAATGGCTCGACGAGGGCGCCGCAGAACCCGACGCCAATGACACGTCTGTCACTTGAAGTGCCGGGCATGGCGCTTTAGGTTGCGCAAAACAAAGCATTTTTCAAGACAGGACACCCACAATGGATTTTTACCCCTCCATGGAAGCCGCTATCGGCAATACCCCCCTCATCAAGCTCAGACACGCCTCCGATGAGACCGGGTGTTTGATCCTCGGTAAGGCGGAGTTCCTCAATCCGGGGCAATCAATCAAGGACCGTGCTGCGCTCTACATCATTCGCGATGCTATTGAGCGCGGGACGCTCAAGCCAGGCGGCACCATCGTCGAAGGGACGGCAGGCAATACAGGGATCGGACTTGCGCTGGTAGCCAACTCAATGGGCTACAAGACCGTTATTGTTATCCCCGAAACCCAGACCGAGGAAAAAAAGGACATGCTGCGGCTTGCCGGCGCCGATCTCAGACAGGTGCCAGCGCTCCCCTACACAGATCCCAATAACTATGTGAAATATTCAGGCCGCCTGGCAGAAGAGTTGAACGAGACCCTTCCGAATGGAGCGATCTGGGCCAACCAGTTTGACAATGTGGCGAACCGGCTGGCGCATTATGAAGGGACAGGACCTGAAATCTGGGAGCAGACCGAGGGCAAGGTCGATGGCTTTATATGCGCCGTAGGATCTGGTGGCACTCTGGGCGGCGTTTCCATGGCGCTGAAAGAGCGCAATGAAGCCATTCAAATTGGTCTTGCCGATCCGATGGGCGCCGCCTTGTATAATTATTACGCCCACGGTGAACTCAAGGCGGAAGGGTCCTCGATCTCTGAAGGTATTGGTCAGGGCCGGATTACTGCAAACCTAGAAGACGTGGTCGTTGATCGGCAATACCAGATCCCTGACGCAGAAGCGCTGCCGGTTGTCTTCGATCTGCTGGAGCACGAGGGACTTTGTCTTGGCAGTTCATCCGGTATCAATGTGGCCGGTGCCGTGCGCATGGCAAAAGACATGGGGCCCGGCCACACCATCGTGACTGTTCTGGCAGACTATGCTACACGCTATCAAAGCAAATTGTTTAACCCTGCATTCCTCAGGGAGCTTGGCCTGCCAACTCCCGGATGGCTCTAAACGCTTATCAGAAGAGACGCACTGCATGCCCCATTCCGACTCTACACTCCTCGTCAGCACAGACTGGCTTGCGACACATCTCGAAGCGCCTGACGTGCGCATCATTGACGCTTCATGGTACCTGCCGCAAATGGAACGCGACGCCAGAGCCGAATACCAGGCCGGGCATATTCCTGGAGCGGTGTTTTTCGATATTGACGAAATCTGTGATCTGGACGCCGACGCACCGCACATGCTGCCCCGTCCGGAGAAATTCGCCAGCCGGATGCGAAAGCTGGGTATTGGTGATGGTAACCGCGTCATTATCTATGACGGCGCCGGCATCTTCAGTGCAGCGCGCGTTTGGTGGATGTTCCGGGCGATGGGGCATGAGGATGTCGCGGTTCTCGACGGCGGCCTTCCAAAATGGCAAGCCGAAAACCGACCGATTAGTGATATGGCGCCAGTGCCGCGAGAACGTCATTATACGGCGCGGCTCAACAATCTTGTTGTGCGCGACCTGGGGCAGATGCTGCGCAACACAGAGGCGCGCCGCGAACAGGTTATTGATGCGCGCGCACCGGGCCGGTTTGACGGCAGCGACCCGGAGCCAAGACCCGGGATGCGCAGCGGCCATATTCCCGGTGCGACCAACCTTCCCTTTATGAAACTTCTCAATGAAGACATGACCATGAAGTCGCGCGGTGACCTCGAGGCGATTTTTGAATCAGCCGGGATCGATGCCAACACTCCCAAAGTCACCTCCTGTGGATCAGGCATCACGGCGGCAGTTCTGTTTCTCGGACTGACCATTGCCGGCCATCGCCATGTATCGCTCTATGATGGCTCCTGGTCCGAATGGGGTGCCCGTGACGATACTCCTGTTGAAACCTGATTGCGGAGCACTACGTTGGGCGTCGGCACACCGGTAACAATTACTTATCTGGAGATGACAGAGGAGCCCCTGCTCACCGTTCATCCGCCGGCCAATTCCGGCCAGTTGGGCTTGATCCGCGCAATCAACATGCCGGTCACCTATTACCGCTACCTGTTTGACCAGGTCGGTCGACCATGGAAATGGTTCAGCCGAACTCTCATGAGCGATGAGGCCGTTTCAGCCATCATTCATGATGAAGCTGTGGAGGTTTTTGTTCTCTATGTGGACGGATCGCCAGCGGGATATTTCGAACTCGATTTTCGTTCCAGCCCCGACGTTGAAATCCTCTTCATTGGCCTCACTGCCGATAACGTCGGCAAGGGCCTTGGAAAGTTCCTGCTGGCCAACGCCATACAAAGAGCCTGGCAAGGGCAGGATGAGCAAAAAAATCGCAGACACAAGACGGCGCGGGTCCATCTACAGACTTGCACTCTGGACCACCCGCGTGCCCTCGGCCTCTACCAGAAAATGGGGTTTGAGCCCTTTTCCCAGGAAAAAACGGTGCTGGATATTCCCGAGACCGTCATGGACAATGGATAGTCCAGTGC
>CBFDBJ010000126.1:0-4909 GCA_965603015.1 uncultured Alphaproteobacteria bacterium | reverse complement strand
CACCTGACTCTTAATCAGGGTGTCACTGGTTCGATCCCAGTACGGCCTACCATTTTCCCCTGACCACGCTCTCGCGCTCTTCAATCAGCCTAATGTCCTTGCTGAGTTTGCACCCCTGGCGGCACGGAATCGGTGATCACGCCGCTTTCTTTCATGGCATTGGTCGCCGGAACCAGGAGCCAGATGCACATGGCAAACCCGGTGATGCTCATGACAATGGTGTAGGGCAGGGCCAGCAGAACCATCTTCATGTAGGACAAGCGCACCAGCGGCGCGATCGAGGACGTCAGAAGGAAGAGGAACGCGGCCTGACCGTTTGGCGTTGCGACACTGGGGATATTGGTCCCGGTATTGATGGCAACCGTGATGAGGTCGCGCTGGGCCAGAGTGATCGCCCCGGCATCGAAGGCGTCGATCACCTCGTTGATATAGACCGTCGCGACAAAGACATTGTCACTGATCGCTGACAGGAAACCGTTGGCGACATAGAAACTGACAACCTGGGCATTGCCTTCCAGACTGAGGGCTGCGGCGATGATCGGGGTAAACAATTGCTGGTCGTTGATCACGGCGACAATGGCAAAGAAGATACCCAGGAGCGCAGTAAAGGGCAGGGCTTCTGTAAAGGCTTCGCCGATATGGTGCTCGTCGGTGACCCCGGTAAAGGCACAGGCAAAGACAATGACGCTGAGACCGATGATGCCAACGGCAGCAAGGTGGAACGCCAGCGCGAAAATCAACCAGACTGCGACAACGGCCTGCATGGTGAGCGCGGCCTTGTCTTCAAAGGACCGCTCCGCAGCAGCCGTCTTTTCGTAGGCTTCAAGTTGGGTGCGCACCGCGCTCGGGAGCTGGTGTCCGTAGTCAAAAAGCTTGAATCGCTCAAGAGTAAAACAGGTCAACAGACCAGCGGCGAAAACCGGCAGAGTGACCGGTGTCATGCGAATGAAGAACTCGGCGAAGCTCCAGTTGACTTTCGTGGCGATCAGAAGGTTTTGTGGCTCACCAACAATGGTCATCACGCCGCCCAGTGCTGTCCCGACTGCCGCGTGCATGATCAAGTTGCGCAGGAAGCCCCTGAAATGTTCAAGGTCTTCGTGGTGGTGCTCGGCCACATGAAGATCATGCGAATGGTCATGGTCGGTGTCCTGAAGCAATTTACCAGAGGCAAAACGATGATAGATGCCATAGAACCCAACGCAGATCGTGATGATCACAGCCGTCACCGTCAGAGCGTCAAGGAAGGCCGACAGAAAGGCGGCGGCGAAACAGAACAGCAGGGACAGCGTGGTTTTTGAACGAACGGTCAGCAGGATTTTGGTGAAGATCATCAGAAGAAGGTTCTTCATGAAATAGACGCCGGCCACCATAAAGATGAGCAGGAGGATCACCTCGAGGTTTTCACTGATCTCGTAATAGACGTGTTTGGAATCGGTCAGGCCAAGAAAAACGGCCTCAATGGCCAGCAGCCCGCCTGGAATGAGCGGATAGCACTTCAGTGCCATGGCGAGCGTGAAAATGAACTGGAGGATCAGGATCCAGCCTGTGGCGACCGGCCCGACTGTGACCACAAGCAGTGGATTGAGGACGAGAAAGCCCAGAATGACCTGTTTGTACCAGAGAGGCGATTGCCCCATAAAATTGGATGGAATCCCGCCCAGAACACTGGTCGCTTTTTTCATGTATCGTACCCTCATCGTGAATTGACAAGGATACCACGCTGCTTCCCCGTCCAATCCTGGGGAGACATCGTAGTATCCATGAAAAACCACGCGGCAAGACTTACGGACCGCTTGCCGATACTACCACATGGGTGGTGTAGAACAAATTTCAAGGGGTCCAGAGCATTTTTTGCACAAATCCGGCCTGTCGAAATCAGGTGGGGCCCCTAATTTCCCGATTGCGAAGACCGCTGTTGTGTGAGATCACAGGGAACAAACCCGACGGCCAACCACAAGAGGAGCTGGGCCCTTGACGACGATCGACGATCTGATTTCGCGCGCCCGTGCCTTTCGATCAACTTCCTTTGTCCAAAAACAACCACTCTATGATCAGCTGGTTCGCGACGGCCAATCACCAAAAATCCTGATGATCGCCTGTTCCGACAGCCGGGTCGATCCGTCCGTCATCTTCGATGCGGAGCCCGGGCAGATCTTCATGGTGCGCAATGTCGCCAGTCTGGTGCCGCCGTCCTCGCCTGACGAGGGATGCCACGGGACAAGTGCGGCCCTTGAATTTGGGGTTCGGGCGCTTGGCGTGGAGCATGTGATCGTGCTTGGTCACGGGCATTGCGGCGGTATTGGTGCCCTGCTGGATGGGGCGAAGGGTGATGACCCGACATCCGAATTCATTCGCCCGTGGCTGTCGTGTGCCACCGGTGTGTGTGACCAGGTAGTAAAAGAGATGCCGGAAGCCTCCCGCGCGGAACGGGCGCGCCGGCTGGAATATGAAACCGTACGAATGTCGGTCCGAAATCTGATGACGTTTCAATGGATCAAGGACCGTGTCAGCAAGGGCGATCTGTCACTGCATGGCTGGCACTTTGACATCGCCGAAGGCGTCCTGTCCGACGTCGGCGAAAGCGGCGACCCGGTTCGCATCAGCGGTTAAGGCCACACTCCATGGATAACTACCTCTTCTCCGGCCTCAAGGTTCTCGATGTGGGGACCTATATTGCCGGACCTGTGGCGGCGACGATGCTCGGCGACTTTGGCGCCGATGTCATCAAGATCGAGCGTCCCGGCGGCGGCGATCCCTTGCGCCACCTGTCCTACTTGCCAACAACGCCGGATGCGCCGAGCAATTACTTCTGGCATATGGATGGCCGCAACAAGCGAAGCCTGGCGCTCGATCTCAAGACAGCAGACGGGATGGATATCCTCCATAAGCTGATCAGCGAGTGCGATGTCTATATTACCAATCAGCCGTTTCCTGTGCGCCGCTCCCTGGGGCTGAGCTACGAAGATATCAAACCTCTCAATCCCGGGATGATCTACGCGTCCCTGTCCGCCTACGGAGAAGATGGTCCCGACCGGGACGAGAAGGGATTTGACCTGACGGCCTGGTGGGCCGGAAGTGGGCTCATGGACCTGATGCATGACCCCGATGCGGGGCCGACCTGGCCGCTGCCGGGCATGGGGGATCATCCAACCGCCGTCGCGCTCTATGCCGGCATCGTCACCGCGCTGCTCAAGAAGGAGCGCACAGGCGAAGGATCCATGACCCACACCTCGTTGCTGGCAAACGGCGTGTGGTCGGCTGCCGCTGTCGGGCAGGGTGTTCTGGCTGGCGGCGATATGGCGGCTTACCGGCAGCGCAACCGGATGCCGGGGCAGGGCATACGGTTTTTCCGCACCCGGGACGGGCGCTGGCTGCAGTTTGACTTGACCGGCCAGGGCGACGAGTTCGACAGGTTGTTTGGCGCGCTTGGTTTAAGCCATGTGCTGGAAGAGGCGCGGACCGCAGTGCGTGAAAACCGGCAGGGTGAGCCGGTGGACCTCGGCCGGATCATGCAGGAGACCCTGTTGAAGCGAGACTCAGGCGACTGGATCTATTCCTTCAAGGTCAACCGGATTGCTGTGGACCGGATCCCCTCGATTGAGGAAGCCATGGCCAATGAACAACTTGCCATCAACGGGATTGTTGTCAAACCGACCGATCCGGAAGTCGACGTGCCCTGGATCCTCAATCACCCGGTCAAGGTGGCCGGGATCGACCAGGTCGGGCCGAAACGAGCCCCCGATCCTGGCGAGCATTCCGCAGAGGTCCTGCGCGAGCTGGGGTTTGATGACGACAAGATCCTGCTACTGCGGGAGCTTGGCGTCATTGAGTAGTTTCCGTTGAGAGGAGGCACAGGATCGCCATAAAACCTGCCGAGTGTCGTCCCGGCCGGAGCGCAGCGTAGAGCCGGGATCTCAGGGCACCATTCGGGGACTAATTCAATTTGATGACGATTGGCACCATCCTGCCCTGAGGCCCCGGGTCAAGCCCGGGGCGACAATTGGAACGCGGGTTTGTAGTCTCCTAGAAAACCGAGTAACCACCGTCGATAACGAAGCTGTCACCGGTATGGTATTTGGAGGCGCGCGATGCCAGGTAAACAGCGACGCCGCCAAATTCTTCCGGTTCGCCCCAGCGCCGACCGATCGGCACCCGGGAAATAACCTTCTTTGTAAAGACCTCGTAGTTCTGCGCACCTGCCGTCATATCCGTTGCGATCCATCCAGGCAGAATTGAATTAGCCGTAATGCCGTAGCGACCAAATTCAACAGCACATGATTTCATGGTCGAAACCACGGCGCCTTTGGACGCTGCATAATGCTGGTTGTGTGCGGCGCCTTCAATGGCGGCAAGACTGGCGACACCGACAAGCGACCCGCCGGGCTCGCCCGACTTCGAGCGGTCCACCATATAGCGCGCGGCTTCACGCAGGGTGAAGAGCATGCCGTCGATGTTGACAGCAAACAGCGTGCGCATCTGTTCGCCGGTCATGTTCAGGAAGGAATCCACGCCAAGTCCGATCCCGGCATTGGCAATGGCCTGATCAATCCGGCCAAACTCCTCATGGGTCTCGGCCATGGCGGTATTGACGGCCTCTTCCTGGGAGACATCGACCTTCTTTGCAGCAACACGGGTGCCGTAGGCGCCCAATTTCTCAAGGGCTGCGGCATTCTTGTCTTCATTGGTTCCCCAGATGATCACATCGGCGCCAGCCTGCGCCAGCGCCTCGGCCATGCCAAGTCCGATCCCGCCGTTACCGCCAGTGACCACCGAAACCTTGCCAGTGAGATTAAAAGGTGCGTATGCCATGGTGTTCTTCCACTTGTCTGATTTAGCTTGAAAGCCTTTCAATCAGGATAGCGGATCGACCTGAAAACCGCCAGCAACAGGTTTTCGCTGCGCGCTTGAG
>CBFDBJ010000125.1:0-5029 GCA_965603015.1 uncultured Alphaproteobacteria bacterium | reverse complement strand
ACATGCGCTGTTTCCCCTTGGCAAGATGATGGCCACGCAACTGACTGATCCGGCCTTTATTGCGCCAACGGTGCAGGGGCCGGAGGGCTCAAATGGTACGATTACGGCTGGGTCTATCTGTTTGCCGCGGCCATAGGGTTTTCAACAACCCTGGCCGAACCCGCGCTCATTGCGGTGTCGCTCAAGGCACGCGATGTCTCGGGTGGTGCGCTTGATCCATGGGGCCTTCGCCTCGCCGTCGCCGTGGGCGTTGCCTTCAGTGTGGCACTCGGGGCCTTCCGTATTATCACCGGCACGCCGCTCGCCCTCTACATGGTCTTCGGCTATCTGATTGTCATCATCCAGACTGTCTTTGCCTCAAAGACCATCGTTCCGCTGGCCTATGATTCAGGCGGCGTGACCACCTCCACCGTAACCGTACCGCTGGTGACCGCGCTTGGCCTCGGGCTGGCATCCACCGTACCGGGGCGCAGCCCGCTGCTTGACGGCTTCGGGCTCATTGCGCTCGCCAGCCTGTTCCCAATGATCACCGTAATGGGCTATGCTCAACTGGCAGAAAGAAAGACCATCGAAAGACTGAAAGGGTTTCTTTCGGCCCTTCTCAACAAGGACCAAAACAATGAAGTTCAAAATGATCATGGCGCTGATCTCGGACGAGAAGACGAACGAGGTTTGCAAGGCCGCGAGGACCCTGGGCGCGACGGGCAGCACAGTAATCAACTCGGCGCGCGGCGAGGGACTGACCCCGGCGAAGACCTTTCTGGGCCTGACGCTTGAGGGACAGGTCGACGTGGCGATCTTTCTCGTCGAGGCCCATCTGGCCCGCTCGATCCTGGAAGGGATCAGCAAGGCGGGCGGCTTCGACGAAAAGCCGGGCAGCGGCATCGCCTTTCAAATGGATATTGAGGACGCCATGGGTTTGACGTCACAAATTGGAGCCATCAAGGAAGAAATCGAGGATCAGCTATAATGGAACGCATATACATACCCGTCCGCGACGTCATGACCCCGCAAACCGAACTCGTCAACGGCCTTGCCACCATGCGCGAGGCTGTCGCCCTGATGAAAAGTAAAGGCATTCACGCACTCATCGTTGACAAGCGGGACGACACCGATGACTTCGGTCTCATCACTGTCAATGAAATCGCAACCGAAGTTATCGAGCCCAACCGATCATTGGACCGCACGTCGGTCTATGAATTCATGGTTAAACCGGCACTCTCGGTCCATGTGGACAAGAACATTCGCTATGCCATCCGGCTTTTGTCCCGCTACGGAGAAACCCGGGCGATTGTAACCGAAAACGGTGTGGCGGTGGGATTCGTTACTCTGGCGGACATGGTCTTTCATTATCTCGATGGCCAAGGCGCATAAGCTGTGAGCATGACCGAAACAGGCCCCTTCGATGCGATCATTGTCGGCGCCGGGGTGATCGGCTCGTCGATTGCGTTCAGTCTCGCAAAAGAGGGCCTGAAAACCCTGAACGTCGACGCCCTGCCAGCGGCAGGCTATGGCTCCACGTCTCATTCCTCCGCCATCATCCGCCCGTTTTATTCTCATGTCGAAGCCGCGAGCCTGGCCCATGAGGCGCGTCATCGCTGGCTCGGCTGGGGCGCTTTTCTCGACGCGCCATCGGGCGAGCCCCTCACCGCCTATACCGAATGCGGCCTGCTCTTTCTCCTCACCGAAGCGGGCGACGATGCATCAGCCGCCTGCGCCGCCATGACGGAGGCCGGTGCGCCGTGGGCTCGCCTCTCACCACGCGATCTTGAAACCCGTTTTCCCGGTATGTCGCTCAGCTCCTTCGCACCGGTCAAACAAACAGATGACGAAGGTTTTGGCATCGACAATGGCGGGCGGGTTATCGGCGCGATCCACGTGCCTCAGTCCGGTTTCGTCAACGACCCGGCCCTTGCCGCGCAAAATCTCAAGGCGGCGGCGGAGCGAGGCGGCGCGACCTTCCGCTTCAACACCAAAGTCATCGGCATTCGTCAGGATAAAAATCGCGTCCTCGGCATCACCCTCGCCGATGGCACCAGCATCGACGCACCCGTGCTGGTCAATGCTGCAGGACCACACTCGTCGGTGATCAACCAGCTTGCGGGTCAAACCGACATCCTGCCCATCACCACCAAAGCCATGCGCCACGAAGTCGCCTATCTGCCCTGGCCGCGCACCCTTGAGAGCGCAGAGGCGCGCACCGTCATGACGGACCTTGATACCGGCATCTATATCAGGCCGGATGGGGCCGACATGCTCATCGGCACCCTCGACCCGCCGTGCGACACACCGGATGTTGTCGATCCCGATGACTATAACAGTGAATTTACCGACCACTGGACGACGCAAGCCTGGCGCGCCGGGCAGCGCTTCCCGGATCTTGAAATTCCCGGACAGGCGCGCGGCACCGTTGGTCTTTATGATGTGTCGGACGACTGGATCCCGATCTACGACAGATCAGATCTCGGCGGCTATTATCTTGCCATCGGGACCTCAGGCAACCAGTTCAAGAACGCGCCCATGGTCGGCGATCTCATGGCCCGCATTATTCTGGAATGTGAAAAGGGCCACGATCATGACAGGGATCCGCTGACCCTCACCTTGCCGCAGTTGCAGCGCACCATCAGCCTCAGCCATTACTCAAGGCTGCGCGACGTGCAAAAAACTGCAAATGTCCTTGCTTGAGTGGTCAGGCCTAGGCCCGGCCAAAGGCCATGCCGAGCAGGCTCATCAGCATCCGGGCGACGATCACAAAGGTCAGAAAGACCATCTGCGGCCCATTGATCAGGAACCGCACCACATTCATAATCTGGGCGTCAATATCGAAGTGATAGATCCAGTCCGCGACCTTGTCCCCCCAGTCAAACGCGATAAAAAGCCAATCAGGAAAATAGACCCCAAGCACCGCCAGGGCCATAGCTCCCAGAATTACTGACAGAAACATGCTGGTTGAAACCCAAAGCAGATTGAGCATGATAAAATCCCCCGATTGAAATGCCGTTGCTGTTTACACACCTGCAGTGTAGCAGATATTCGGCCTCACGTCCAAAGTGCCGACCGGTCGATCAACACCCTGAAATAACACGCTATTTCGCGACTGCGGCAAAACGAGGGCAGGCTCCGTGATTTTTCTCACACAACATCATGTGCCAATTGACAGCCCAGGCCCAGCCCGGTCTAATCCTGAAAAGACAATGCACCGCATCGAAAAATTCGAGGGGAGAGACACGTGATCAAATTTGCAGTCAACGACGAGGAGCGCAGCTACGACGGCGATCCTGCAATGCCGCTTCTGTGGTATCTACGCGACACCCTGGAGCTAACCGGCTCCAAATATGGTTGCGGAACCGGCCTGTGCGGCGCCTGCACCGTGCATCTGGAGGGCGAGGCCGTGCGCTCGTGCATAACGACCGCCCAGGAAGCGGCCGGCAAGAGTGTGACCACCATCGAAGGGCTCAGCGAAGCGGGCGATCATCCCCTGCAAGAGGCCTGGTCAGAAGCCGATGTCCCCCAGTGTGGTTATTGCCAGGCGGGTCAGATCATGCAAGCCGCCGCGCTGCTCAAAACAACTCCCCGCCCCTCCGACACCGAGATCGATGAAGCCATGGAAGGCAACATCTGTCGCTGCGGCACCTATCAGCGGATCCGCAAGGCGATCCACATTGCAGCGGGGGACAAGTAACATGTCGAAAGCTCAAAACTCCATTCAGAATATGAGCCGCCGTAATTTGCTCAAGGGCGTGGCCGGGTCAGGCGCTTTCGTTCTCGGCGTGACTGTCTCGGGCGGCCTCTCTCTTCCCAAGGCTCTCGGTGCCATTGATGCCACCAAAACCCTTCAGCCCAATGTCTGGCTATCGATTGCCTCGTCGGGCGATGTGACCATTATCGCCAGTCGCTCCGAAATGGGCCAGGGCGTGCGCACCTCTCTGCCAACGGTTCTGGCCGATGAACTCGAAGCCGACTGGTCCCGCGTGACCGTCGAGCAGGCGCTCGGCGACGCCAAATACGGCAATCAGGACACGGACGGATCCAGAAGTATTCGGCAATTCTATCAAAAGATGCGAGAAGCCGGCGCCACCGCCCGCACCATGCTGGAACAGGCCGCCGCCGAGGTGTGGCAAGTCGATGTCTCAAAGGTTTACGCAAAAAACCATCAAATCCGGCAGAAAGGGTCAGGACGACGACTGTCGTTCGGCGAGCTTGCCTCGATTGCCGCCAAACAGGACGTTCCCGCGCTCGAGACCTTGAAACTGAAAGACGCCAAAGACTTCCGCTACATCGGCAAGGATCAAAAGATCGTCGACATGAGCGACATCACCAGCGGCAAGGCCACCTATGGCGCCGATGTCCGTCTGCCCGGCATGAAGTTCGCCGTTGTGGCCCGCTGCCCGGTTGTCGGCGGCAAGGTGAAGAGTTTCGACGCCGCAGCGGCACTTGCCGTTCCCGGCGTTGAAAAAGTCGTGGAAATTCCTCAAACCCCTGGCCCCGTCGCGTTCAATCCGCTTGGCGGGATTGCTGTCATCGCATCCAACACATGGGCCGCCATCGAAGGGCGCGACAAGCTTTCCATCACATGGGATGAAGGGGCAAACAGCGCCTACAATTCCGACACCTATAAAGCCGCACTTGTGGAAGGCACCAAAGCGAAAGCCCGTCAGGTCCGCCGTGAGGGTGATTTCGAAACCGCAATCGCAGCCGCTGAAACAAAAGTCAGCGCAGACTATTATTCACCGCATCTGATCCACGCGCCCATGGAACCCCCCTGCGCAATTGCCGATGTAAAGCCCGACAGCTGCGAGATCTGGGCTGCAACACAAAACCCGCAATTGATTGCGCAAATCGCAACCGGCATCCTGCAATTGAAACCGGAGCAGGTCCGCTCACACGCGACGCTACTGGGCGGCGGCTTTGGCCGTAAGTCAAAGCCCGACTTCGCCATGGAAGCCGTCCTGCTTTCCAAAGACGTCGGCGCCCCGGTTCAGCTGATCTGGACCCGCGAAGACGAGATTCAGCATGGCTACTATCACAC
>CBFDBJ010000124.1:0-5286 GCA_965603015.1 uncultured Alphaproteobacteria bacterium | reverse complement strand
CTTGATGTGCAGGAGGTCATGGTTCACCGCAAGAATATCCGCATGATCGACGCAGCCCTGCCTATGAACGAGATTATTGCCCAGGTCCTTGCCAGTCCGCACACACGCATTCCCCTGTTTCAGGATGAGCCGGAAAATATCGTGGGTGTTCTGCACGCAAAAGACATGCTGCGCGCGCTGTATAACCCTGACGGGGATATGAGGGATGTTGCGATCCTGGATATTGCGGTCGAGCCATGGTTTGTGCCGGAGACGACTTCGCTGCAGGAGCAGCTTGATGCTTTCTTGCACAAGCGCATGCATTTTGCGCTCATTGTTGATGAATATGGCGCGATCCAGGGGCTCGTGACCCTTGAAGATATTCTGGAAGAAATCGTCGGAGAAATTACCGACGAACATGACGTCACCCATGCGGGCATTCGTCCGCAACCGAACGGGACACTACATGTCGACGGTTCGGTTTCAGTGCGGGATCTCAATCGCCTCATGGACTGGAACTTGCCGGATGAGGAAGCCACAACAATCGCCGGCCTTGTCATTCATGAGGCCCAGACGATCCCGGAACCCGGGCAAGCGTTCAATTTCCACGATTTCCGGTTTGAGATCCTGCGCAAACATCGCAATCAGATTACCGCGCTCAGGATCACGCCGTCATCAAACGCCTGATGATCTGCAGCCCAATGGCGCCAGAGTGCTCGGGTCTTTTCAGGCGTCATCAGGCGTCCGTGCACTTGATGGCAAGGGCGTGAACCGGGCCGTCGAGTTCATCCTGCAGGACGCTCATTACGCTGCGATGCCGGGCGAGACGCGACTGACCGGCGAAAGCTGCCGATTTTAGCGAGACGCGAAAATGGGTTTCCCCTTCAGGTCTGGCGCCTGCATGTCCGGCGTGTTTATGGCTCTCGTCAAACACCTCAATTTCAGCTCCGGGAAAGGCTGAAGTGAGTTTCTGTTCAATTGTTTCTTTTACATTCATAAGGGTATCCCTGAACTGTGTGCCCGGGCCAGGTCAAGCAGCATCTCTGCAAGCCTCTTTGGCAGTCTCTCTGACGTCAAGTCATCGAATTGATGACCTGGTAATATTTTCTCTCTGACAGCTCACTGTTTTCTTGTCTTGTTAACTCCAAATCTACATACTCTGCGGCCATGCCAAAACAAACCCCCTATAAGCCCAAATTCGGCTACGACATGCGTGTGAAACCGCCGCAGGACGACAAGGTCCAGCAGCGCGGTGAGCAGATCTGTGAGTGGGAGGGCTGCAACCAGAAAGGCCCGCACAAAGCTCCCAAGAGCCGCAATAACGTGCATGAGTATCAATTTTTTTGTCTGGCTCACGCGCGGGAATTCAACCGATCGTGGAATTTTTTCGATGGCTGGAGCGACGACGAGGTTCGAAGTTACCAGAAGGATGCGTCCACAGGCCACCGGCCGACATGGAAAATGGGCGACAGTACGCCAGGAGCCGAGCGCCCGACAATCGAGGAGGCAGAAGATCCTCTGGGGCTCTTTGAGCGGACCAGAGGGCGCCAGCAGACACGGAGTCCCGAGCGCAAATTGCCCAAAAAAGTCGAGAATGCCTTTACTGTGCTTGGACTTGAGCCACCTGCATCGGCCAAACTGATCAAGACGCGCTACAAGGATCTGGTGAAAAAGTTCCATCCGGATGCCAATCACGGCGAAAAGGGCTTTGAAGAGCGGCTGAAACGGATTATCGAAGCCTACCAGAATCTGAAATCAGCCGGATTTTGCTAGGGCTTTTGTTGATGAATGAACGGCCTGGCTGATTTTCTGTCAGCTTTTGTTGGCGTCTCTTTCAAAAACGAATAAAGTGTCCACGCTTTCCGGTACTGCTGTTGCGAGCTCCTGGCAGGTTTCAAAACCGTCCAGCCGTCACATTTGCCGGGCAGAATCAGCTATTTGTATCCGTGTGAAAGAAAAAAAATGGAAATCGGGATGGATATCACCAACGTACCTGACATTACAGTTTCAGCGCGCGACCTGTTCGGGATCGATACCGACATGGAAGTTCCTGCGTTCTCAGAGCGCGAAGAACATGTGCCTGACCTTGATGACGCCTATCTTTTTGACCGCGAGACGACGCTGGCAATCCTGGCCGGCTTTGCCTTCAATCGCCGGGTCATGGTGCAGGGTTACCACGGCACAGGCAAGTCCACCCATATCGAGCAGGTCGCCGCACGGCTCAACTGGCCAATGATACGGATCAACCTCGACAGCCACATCAGCCGGATCGATCTGGTTGGCAAGGATGCGATTGTCCTGAAAGACGGTCAGCAAATAACCGAATTCCGCGAAGGCATTTTGCCGTGGGCGCTGCAGCATCCGACGGCCATTGTGTTTGACGAATATGATGCAGGGCGGCCCGACGTGATGTTTGTGATCCAGCGAGTGCTGGAAGTTCAGGGCAAACTCACTCTGCTTGATCAGAACCGTGTCATTCATCCGCATCCGGCGTTTCGCCTTTTTTCCACGACCAATACGATTGGCCTCGGCGACACGACCGGGCTTTATCACGGCACGCAGCAAATCAACCAGGGCCAGATGGACCGGTGGAATATCGTCACGACTTTGAACTATCTGCCGCATGACGAGGAAATGAATATCATTCTGTCAAAGGCTCCGAGTTACAATACCGAAGAAGGCAAGCAGACTATTGACGCCATGGTTCGTGTCGCAGATCTTACCCGTGTCGCCTTTATGGCCGGTGATATTTCTACCGTCATGAGCCCGCGGACCGTCTTGACCTGGGCGGAAAACCTGGAAATTTTCAAAGATACCGGTTTTGCGTTCCGTACGACATTCCTCAACAAGTGCGATGAGCTCGAACGCCCGACGGTTGCTGAATTCTATCAACGCTGCTTCGGCGAGGACTTGCCGGAAAGTGCAGCTCACGCTCTGGTCGGATGACCCGATGGCCAATGTTGCGTTCAGATCAGGTGTCGCCAGCGCTATCCTGCTCGGGCTTGCTTTTCTCTCGCAAGCGGCGCTCGCGGCGGGTGAATGCCGCGACGATGAAAACCTCAGGCCCTTTCGCACCCTGATTGACAAGGCAGAGACGATTGTTCTTGCCAGGGCGATATCAGCCGAACCGCCACTGTTTGCAAGGGACGGGGTTTTCAATTTCATCTTTGATGTTGAAGAGACGCTCAAGGGACGTCAGGCGCGCCCCTTGAAGATCAAGGCGCAGCTTAATGATGATGATCCGAAATACCCGAGACGCGATCTGGATGGACATCAGCGGATGAGCTTTTGGGACAGGATGGAAACCCGCCTTGTGCACGTCAGCTCTTGCGCGCAGCAACTCAATTTCAAACTGGGCGAGACCTATCTGCTGATCGATCCCGGCAAGAGCCCTGGTCCCTTGTCAGTACGGTTTGAAATGATTGATGATGCAGAGGGTGACCTGTGGCTGGCAGCGGTTCGCCGGATGATTGCGGACAGACAAGAAGCGCCAATGACCATGACCATTGATCAGTACATCCGGGCCCAACAATCCGTCGCCTTCGCGGTCATGCCCTATTGCAATGAGAAGCTGCGCGACGGAGCGTCACGGGTGGCGGAGATTTCCGATCCCCTTTGGGGCAATCAGGTAAAACGCGATGGGCTTCATCCCGATATTTTCGCGGATGCGCTCATCGGCTGCGACGGGTTTACAGCACTCCTCGGGATTTTCTATCAACCGGATCAGAGCCGCCCCAAAGAGACACCGCTCGGCGCGACGATCTACCCGGGACAACGCTTTGTCCGCCTTGAAGGTGAGACCCTGGACATTTTCAGGTTGCGCTCTGAAGTCGAAATTGTAGGGCCGAAAACGGTCACACTTACCGAGCTCATTGCGGCTCTCAAGACGCCTTGAGGGCTATGCACAATGGTTGATAAAAAAGACAATCCGATAGAGCCCTTCAAGCAAGCGCTTACCATGACGGCTCGCACCATGGGGGAAGAGCCTGAGCTGACGGTGACCTTTGGCACCGAACCGCCCGGTGTTCGGACCGGCCGGATGCGCCTGCCACTGCCCTCGCGAACTTTGCCGAAGGACGAAGTTGCCCTGGTGCGCGGTCATGCAGATGCCTATTCGCTGTGGCTGGCCAACCACAATGAAGCGCTGCACGCCAAAAACATGCCGACAGGCCCCAATGCCAAGCGCATTTTCGAAGCTGCCGAAGAAGCCCGTGTCGAGGCTATTGGCGCGCGCCAGATGAAAGGCGTTGCGGATAATCTGACGGCAGTCACGGAAAAGCGCTGTCGGGACAAGGGCTTTGGAACCCTGAGCGATGCGAGCCAGGCGCCCCTTGCCGAGGTGCTGCGCCTGATGATCCGCGAAAAGATGACGGGCGCCCCGGTTCCGGAGATTGCCCGCGAGGCTGTCGAAGCTTTGCGCCCCTCCATCGAGGAGAAGGCCGGTCAGGATTTTGAGCGTCTGCTGGATTGTCTGTCCGACCAGTCAGCGTTTGCCGCCTTGACCCGGGACATTCTCGTCGACCTCGACTACGGCGATGAGCTGGGCAATGAGGAAGGCGATGTGGACGGCGAAGACAACGCTGAATCAGATCAGAGCGATGCCGGAGAAACCGGCGAGCAGGATGAGGCCGACGGGGAATCCGCCGATCAAACAGAAATGGCCCAGGGCGAAGACGGCGAAACCGATGATCAGACCGTCGAGATTGACCCTGATGACATGCCTGATGATGCCGAGGCCGATGACAGCGCCGACGGGATGCAGCCTTTCAGACCGGATCAGGACCAGGGCGGGCGGCCAAATGAGCCGTCCTACAAGGTCTACACCCAACAATATGACGAGTTGATTGCGGCAGAAGATCTGTGCGACGCCGAAGAACTTGCGCGCCTCAGACAATACCTCGATCAGCAGTTACAACAAATGCAAGGCGTCGTCTCCAGACTGGCAAACCGCTTGCAGCGCCGCCTCATGGCCAAGCAGAACCGGACCTGGGAGTTTGATCTGGAAGAAGGCATCCTTGATGCGGCCCGGCTGACCCGCGTCATTGTCGACCCGACCAATCCGCTCTCTTTCAAGATGGAGCAGGATATGAACTTCCGGGACACGGTTGTGACGCTTTTGCTGGATAATTCCGGCTCCATGCGTGGTCGCCCCATTACCGTTGCTGCCATGTGCGCCGATATTCTGGCCCGCACGCTGGAGCGCTGCTCGGTCAAGGTCGAGATCCTGGGCTTTACGACCCGGGCCTGGAAGGGTGGTCAGTCTCGCGAGAACTGGATTGCCGAGGGCAAGCCTGCGGGCCCCGGCCG
>CBFDBJ010000123.1:0-5481 GCA_965603015.1 uncultured Alphaproteobacteria bacterium | reverse complement strand
AGTGGCTCTCTGGATTACCGGGTCAAGCCCGGTAATGACAACGGAGAGATAATAGATTGAGAAGAGTCCCCCTTCTTGTCATCCTCGACGAGCGTAGCGAGACTCCTTTGCCCGGAAAGGTGTGCAAAGCACACCTGAGAGGGGGGATCTTCTCTCACCTTGCACAGGGCCGAGAGAAGATCCCCGGTTCCGCACTGTGTGCGGCCCGAGGACGACAATGTGTAGTGGTTCGTATAAAACCTAAATACTGAAATCAAAGTCCCCGTCGATCCACTCTGTCGGCAGTGACTGATCCATCGTGTGGCTCGGGGCTTCGCCTTCGACTGTACCGACGACTTTGGCGGGCACGCCGGCGACGGTGGTGTGAGGACGCACATCTTTCAGGACGACACTGCCGGCTCCGACCTTTGCGCCTTCGCCAACTTCGATATTGCCGAGGATCTTGGCTCCAACACCGAGCAACACACCGCGGCGGATCTTGGGATGACGGTCGCCGGTTTCCTTACCGGTTCCGCCAAGGTTGACTTCATGCAACATGGAAACATCGTCTTCCACGACAGCGGTCTCGCCGATGACGATGCCGGTGGCGTGGTCAATCAGGATGCCGCGGCCGATCTTCGCGGCGGGATGAATATCGACGGCGAAGACTTCCGAGATACGGTTCTGGAGAAACAGCGCCATGGGCTTTTCGCCGGAGTTCCACAGCCAGTGCGCGATGCGGTAAGCCTGCAGCGCGTGGTAGCCCTTGAAATAGAGGAACGGCTCGGCGTAGGTCGTGCAGGCCGGGTCACGGTCATAGACGGCAATAATGTCGGCGCGGGCGGCCTCGCCGATCTCCGGCGAACTCTCAAGCGCCTGGTCGAAGACCTCACGCAGATTGAGCGGCGTCAGTGCGTCCGAGCCCAGCTTTTGCGCCAGTTGATAGGATAGTGCGTCTTCAAAGCGCTTGCGATTGAGGATGGTCGTATGGAGAAAACTGGCCAGAATAGGCGATGCCTTGGCCATATCAGTGGCCTCATTGTGCATCCGCTCCCAAGTGGGATCGCATACAGAAAGACCGGATTTCTGCGCTTTTTTTGGATCACTAACCATAAAACTGTCCTCAACTCTCGGGGCGAACCGCCGCCCTTGATTGCCACATTACACCAATATGGCAACCCGCCCTAATTTCACCAGTCAATTCCCTGTGAAAACGGCGTGACCCTGCGGATTACGTGACCAATGTCACTGTAATACACGCAAAAAATGAAGCGGCGGCTAACTCCCCGCCTCGGTCTCTTTGGCCAGAAGCGCCGCGTGGATTTCTTTCTGTTTGCCTTCATCAAGAGGAAAGGTCCACATGATGGCGGCCATCGCAAGGGCGCAGCCGATGGGAATAAAGACATAGATATTGCGCAGGCCCTGGATCGCCTCGGCGCTGTTGTCCGCCCCGGCCTCATAGCCGATCCACGGCAGCAGGATCGAATAGGCAATCCCGACCGCAAGCGCCACGCCCATCTTGATGGTCAGGGTCATCAGGGCAAAGAACAGTCCGGTGCGCTGCTTGCCACTCTTCAGGGTGTCCAGTTCCGTGACATCGCTCATCACCGAGCGGGCAAGAAAGGTTGTCGCGCCGAAATTTGCCCCGATCAGGATGTAGAGCAGCATCGCCGCCGGAAAGTTGCCCGGAGGAATAGCCAGCAAAAGCGCCAGCGCAAAGGCGCTGTAAAGCATTGAGCTGACCAGGGCGATCCGCTTGCCAACACGGTAGGAGAGTTTCGCCCACAGTGGAGTGGTGCAGATACCGACCGTGAAATAGACCAGCAGGAGAAGATTGGCGCGCTGGTCGAGCCCGAGCGCGTCCATGGCAAAGAAGCTGAACAGCGAGGCTATGATCCCGGACAGGAAACCATCGAGAATGAAGATCGCCAGCAAACGGCGCAGCGGGTCGTTGTGTACCAGTATCGCGATGATCTGTTTGAAGCCGGGATGCTCGTCATCAGGCCCGTGCGCTTGTGTTTTTTGATCGGGCACCAGCAGAACGGCGACCCCCACGCAAGGGATCATCATCAAAAAGATGTACCAGCCGATGACCGACATTTCCCGAACGGCAGAATCTCCTTCTCCCTTCACAAGCACCGGAATGAGCAGAACAACGATTAGGCCGACGATGGTGATGGCCTGAATGGCGGCCTGAATGCGGCTGCGCTCATGGTAGTTGGTATGAACCTCGGCTGACCATGACAGATGATTGAGCGTCACCATAGTCCAGCCGACGTACATGACAATCAGCCAGAAAAGGAGAATGGTCGACGTCATCCCGCTGTAGAAAACCAGCGGATTGAAGATGATAAAAGTCGAGATCATGAGGATCGGCGAGCCGATGATGATCCAGTGCCGACGCCGCCCCCAGCGCGACGGGAACCGGTCCGACAGAAGGCCCATAACCGGATCGGTGATCACATCCCAAAACCGCGCGATGAGAAAGACGACGCCAACGGCCTGCACACCAAGGCCGAGCTCACCGGCATAAAATGGCGGCAGGAAAACCGCTATGGGCAGACCAATGGCTGCCAGCGGCCATTGCGGCAAGGCAAAGGCGATCAGACGTGGCAGTGAAAGGTGATAATCACCCTTCGTCATCGGCAAATGAAATCGCGCCATGACGGATGCAGCTCCCTCGTGTTCGGGGCCGTTTGCTGAACCCCTTTCGGTTCAATCTGCCCGAGGCCACCGCCGCGCACAAGCAGATATGCATTTCAGGAGAGCAAGGGTTTGTCATGAGGGCCCGCGCCGCTTATAGATATGGCGGCTGCCACATGCACACCAATTGCAATTGCAAATTGGCAGCGCTCCAAACCCCTGTTGAGAGGCCCTCGCCCTTGTCAAATCTGCCCGATCTTCCCCAGGACAATGATCCGCTGCCCGCAACCCACGCGTCTGATGAGACCCTGAACCTTCTTGCCCTCAGGCGCTCGACGCTGGCGCGCGATATGATTGAACCGGGGCCCTCAAGCGACGAGATCAAGGATCTGATCCGTCTGGCCGCGCGCGTGCCCGATCACGGCAAACTGGGGCCCTGGCGCTTCGTCATCTTTGAAGGCGACGCCCGGGCGCGCTTTGGCGAGGTTATTGCGCAGGCTTTCCAGACGGCCGAACCCGGTGCCGACGAGGAGCGCGTCAAGTTTGAACGCGACCGCCTGACCCGGGCACCAAAAGTCATCTGTGTGATTTCGAAAGTTATTCCCCACCCCAAGGCGCCCGAATGGGAACAGATCCTGTGCGCCGGGGCGGCCTGCCAGACGATGCTGATCGCGGCCAACGCCATGGGCTATGCCGCCCAGTGGATCACCGAATGGTACGCCTATAACGCAGACGTCGGTGCAGCCCTTGGCCTTGAAGAAGGCGAGCGTGTCGCCGGATTCATTTATCTGGGCACCGCAAACGGCGAACTGACTGAACGCAGGCGCGCCGACCCTGCGACCAGAATATCGCGCTACTAACCCGCCTACCGTCCTCGATAAGGCGGCACGCCCGGATCAGGCAGCCAGACGTCTTTCGGTGGCTCACCGGTCTGGTAAAACACATCGATCGGAATGCCGCCGCGCGGAAACCAGTAGCCGCCAATCCGCAGCCATTGGGGATCGAGCAGATCCACCAGCTTAAGCGCGATGTCCACGGTACAAGCCTCATGGAATGCACCATGATTGCGGAACGAGCCGAGATAGAGTTTGAGCGACTTGGATTCGACCAGGAAATCCCTTGCCACCATATCGATGACAAGATGGGCAAAATCCGGCTGACCGGTCACCGGGCAGATCGATGTGAACTCGGGGCAGGTGAACCGAGAGACATAAGGGTGGCCCGGATGCGGGTTCGGCACCCGCTCAAGCACTGCCTCTTCGGGTGATGCAGGCAGATCAACCTTCTGGCCCAGTTGACCAAGGTCCTTATAGGTTTCTTCCTTCATATCCTCTTACCTCGCTTATGCACAAATTGTCGGCAGGCCCGCACTTCAATTGAATAAATTGAGTGCAATCGCCCGGCGTGACCTTTCGGAACTTCACGACCGATCCGCTCGTTCAGATAACAAATGGCAGGTTTTGGCGAAGTTTCCAAATTATTAACAACCTGGCATCGGCCTTGCAAATCAGGAAGCGGATCTTACGACACCAGTCATAGAAGAGGAAAATTCAGTGACAACACCGACCAAAAGAGCCGCAAAGGCCAGACTTTTATCATCAACTGTTTCCGGCCCTGTTTGCGGTCTGGCACTGGCTTCCCTCCTGGCCCTGTCCAGCGCTGCCCATGCCGAAGAGGACACGTCCCTGCCGGGTGATTTTTCCGGCAACGTGGCCCTGACCTCAAACTACATCTACCGCGGCGTGACCCAGTCCAATGACGGCCCGGCAATCTCCGGCGGCTTCGACTACGAGCAGGATATCTTCTACGCCGGCATCTGGGGTTCCAGCGTCGAATGGGATGGCACCTCCATCGAGATCGACTATTACTTCGGCGCGACGCCCTCCTACAAGAATTTCGAGTTCGACATCGGGTTCATCTACTACAGCTATCCCGACGCACCCAGCGTTCCTGAGCAAAATTTTCTCGAGTTCTATGCCGGCGTTTCAACCACCCTGGGAGAGCTGGTTGAAGTGGGCGCTTCGCTCGCCGTCTCGCCAGACTTTTACGGCGAAAGCGGTCAGGCCCTCTATCCGGCCCTTGATGCTTCAGTGCCACTGCCTGGCGGCATCTTCTCGCTCGCCGCTCACTATGGCTACCAGTCGTTTGACGATGATCTGGTCGACGACTACTCCGACTACAACATCGGCATCACCGCAAGCTATGAAGGCTTTGACCTGACGCTGGGTTATTCCGACACCTCGGACCGCCTCGGCGGCGAAGAGGACGATACTATCTTTGTCTCCCTTGCACGGTCGTTTTGATCCCTCTCACGACCTGACAAAGAGAAAGGCCCCGCCGCACTAGCGACGGGGCCTTTTTTTCGAATACAATCAACAAGTTTAACTTGCAGCAAGACTTTCTACGACAGCATGAAATCCGGAAAGCTGTCGAACCGGTGCCTGGAGTAACGGGGCCCTGTCCGGGAAATTGAGTAGCCAGATCGAAATTAATTCAGCCTGTTTTCCCGTGCAAAATCAATATGGTAACTATCAGATGCGAATAATTATCAGTATTATCTCAATATTATCAATGGCTTACATTTGTTCATTAACTAAACTTTCAGCCCTCATGATGCATAAAGAATACTCCGGGTCAGTGATACACCAGAAGAATGTTTGGCACTCCACCCTATTCAATTTTGCGTAAACAGCCCGAATTCACGTCGGGTCCATTATCAGAGGACTAAAATGGCCTTTCTCGAGATCTTCTCACGGCTGACGATCGCCAAAAAACTACCGGCCCTCATTGTGGCCGCCGTTGTCATATCCATATCGGCAGTGGGGATTATAGGCTATCAGATCTCAAAATCCGAACTCA
>CBFDBJ010000122.1:0-5524 GCA_965603015.1 uncultured Alphaproteobacteria bacterium | reverse complement strand
CGCCGAAGTCGCCGCCACCACCACCGGAGCCACCGCCATCGCCGCCGCCACTGCGGCTGTCCAACATGGTCAGTGTGCCGTTGAAGCCCGACAGAACCACCTCGGTGGAATATTTGTCATTCCCGCTTTGGTCGGTCCACTTGCGGGTTTGCAGCTGGCCCTCGATATAAACCTTGGAGCCCTTTTTCAGATATTGCTCGACAATCTTGGCAAGGCCTTCGGAGAACACGACAACGCGGTGCCATTCGGTCTTTTCCTTGCGCTCGCCGGTATTGCGGTCCCGCCACGACTCCGAAGTCGCGATACTGAGGTTCGCAATCGGACGGCCATCCTGTGTGTGACGGATTTCCGGATCCGCGCCCAAATTGCCAATGAGAATGACTTTGTTGACGCTGCCTGCCATGATATTCCTCCAGTTTCCCACACGTAAATGGGTACGAATTCTTGAAGTCGGACACTAGCCAGGGAGCCTGTGAAAAGCCAGCCTGGTTATAGGACTTGTCCACAACATATTTGCCCGACAAATTATTAGCGGGATCAACTTTCGGGGCTTCCTTCTTGTTCCCTTTTTGTTCTATACTGCCAAAGCACTTTGAGTCAAGCAGGAATCATCCCACCCGCTACCCGAAACCCCGACCAGACCAGTTCGAGATTGATAACAAATGCTGACAGAAATTACGGTTCGCGGTGCCAGAGAGCACAATCTTCGCGACATTGATGTTGTTATACCGCGCGACAAACTGGTTGTGATTACCGGCCTGTCCGGGTCCGGAAAATCGTCGCTCGCGTTCGATACAATCTATGCCGAGGGACAAAGACGTTATGTGGAAAGCCTGTCAGCTTACGCACGGCAATTTCTCGAGCTGATGCAAAAGCCCGATGTGGACAGCATCGAAGGCTTGTCGCCCGCGATCTCCATTGAGCAAAAGACCACCTCGCGCAATCCGCGTTCAACGGTCGGCACCGTCACCGAGATCTACGACTACATGCGGCTCCTTTTCGCGCGGGTCGGCATCCCCTATTCGCCCGCCACCGGCCTGCCAATCGAGAGCCAGACGGTGACCCAGATGGCTGACCGGATCAAAAAACTGGAAAAGGGAACGCGCCTTTTTCTTCTGGCTCCGATCGTGCGCGGCCGCAAAGGTGAATACCGCAAGGAATTTGGCGACCTTCTGAGACGCGGCTTTCAGCGGGTCAAGGTGGACGGTGAGTTCCATGAGCTCGAAAACCCGCCGACCCTCAACAAGAAGGTCAAACATGACATTGATGTGGTCGTGGACCGGCTGGTGGTCCGACCGGACATGGGGAACCGGATTGCGGATTCGCTCGAAACCGCCCTTGAGCTTGCCGACGGCCTGGCGATTGCTGAACTGGCCGACGGCCAGGACGAAAATGGCAATGCAGAACGCATCATCTTTTCGGCCAAATTCGCCTGCCCCGTCTCCGGCTTCACGATTGAAGAAATCGAACCGCGGCTGTTTTCGTTCAACAATCCCTTTGGCGCCTGCCCGACCTGTGATGGTCTCGGCACCCAGTTTTATTTCGATGAAATGCTCGTCGTTCCAAACGAAAGTCTTTCCCTGCGCGAAGGCGCCGTCGCGCCGTGGTCAAAGTCCTCGTCGCCCTATTACCTTCAAACCCTTGATGCGATTGCGCGACACTACAAGTTCTCGGTCACGGAACCCTGGGAAGACCTGCCGCAAAAAGCACGCAATTTTATCCTCTACGGTACAGGCAAGACGGTCATCCGCTTTGTCTACGATGACGGCGTCCGGCGCTATGAGACAAAGAAACCTTTTGAAGGCGTCATCCCTAATCTTCAGCGCCGGTTCCGTGAGACCGACAGCGCCTGGGTGCGTGAGGAAATGGAGCAGTTCCAAAGCATCGCCCCGTGTGAAGTGTGCGAGGGCCACCGCCTGAAACCCGAGGCTCTGGCGGTCAAAATCGGCGGCAAGCATGTCAGCGAAATTGCCTCGCTCTCCATTCGCGATGCCCACGACTGGTTTGCCTCTATCGACAAGACATTTAGCAAGAAGCAGAAGGAAATCGCCGCACGGATCCTCAAGGAAATCCGCGACCGCCTCAACTTTCTGAATAACGTCGGCCTGGAATATCTCAACCTGTCACGAAAATCCGGAACCCTGTCTGGCGGCGAGAGCCAGCGCATCCGCCTTGCCTCACAGATCGGCTCAGGCCTGACCGGCGTTCTCTATGTGCTGGATGAACCGTCAATTGGTCTGCATCAGCGAGACAACGAGCGGCTGCTTGAAACCCTGGTCAGACTGCGCGACCTCGGCAACACCGTCATTGTCGTCGAGCATGACGAGGAAGCAATCCTTGCCGCCGACCATGTCATTGATATGGGGCCAGGCGCCGGCGTTCACGGCGGCCATGTTGTGGCCGAGGGCACCCCGGAGCGGATCATGCAGTCAAACGAAAGTCTGACCGGGCAATACCTGACGGGCTTCAAACAAATCCCGACACCGGCACAGCGCCGACCCATCAATCCGGACCGCATGCTGCACATTGTCGGCGCGCGGGAAAACAATCTGCAAGACATCGATGCAGAGATCCCGCTTGGCGTCATGACCTGCGTCACCGGCGTCTCCGGCGGCGGCAAGAGCACGCTCGTTGTCGAGACCATGTATAAAGCGGCATCACGCCGGCTCAATGGTGCGCGCCAGCATCCTGGCGACCACGACCGCATAGACGGACTCGAATTTCTCGACAAGGTCATTGATATCGACCAGTCCCCCATTGGACGCACCCCGCGCTCCAATCCGGCAACCTATACCGGCGCCTTCACCCCGATCCGCGACTGGTTTGCCGGTCTGCCCGAAGCAAAAACCCGCGGCTACAAACCGGGCCGCTTCTCGTTCAACGTCAAAGGTGGGCGCTGCGAGGCCTGTCAGGGGGATGGATTGCTCAAGATCGAGATGCACTTTCTGCCAGACGTTTATGTTCAGTGTGATGAATGCCACGGCAAGCGCTACAACCGTGAAACCCTTGAGATTACCTTCAAGGACAAATCCATTGCCGATATTCTGGATATGAATGTGGAAGCAGGCTGCGAATTCTTCAAGGCTGTTCCGGCCGTGCGTGACAAGCTGGAGACCCTGCGCCGCGTCGGACTTGGCTACATCAAGGTTGGCCAGTCCGCCACGACCCTGTCGGGCGGCGAAGCCCAGCGAGTCAAGCTCGCCAAGGAGCTCTCACGCCGGGCGACCGGGCGAACGCTCTACATTTTGGACGAACCGACCACCGGACTGCATTTCGAAGATGTTCGCAAACTTCTGGAAGTCCTGCAGGAGCTGGTTGATACTGGCAATTCCATGGTCATCATCGAGCACAATCTTGAGGTCATCAAAACCGCCGACTGGATCATCGACCTGGGTCCCGAGGGCGGCAATGGTGGCGGCCTGATCGTTGCAGCCGGAACACCGGAAGATGTAGCCAAGGTCAAGGCCTCCTACACCGGACACTATCTGAAAGACGTTTTGAAGAAATCTGCCACGGTCAAGAGCATTGAACCGGCAGCAAAGGCCCAAACCAATGTGAAGGCCAGGGTAAAGGCCAAGACAAAGACAAAGACAAAGACAAAGACAAAAGTTAAGACCAAGTCGAAAGCCTTGCCAAAGCCGAAGGTAAAAAAGCCTGCGCGGAAAAAAGCCCCGGCGCGGCGCCGGACGGCAGCAGAATAGAAAACCCTCGAAGATCAAGAAATAGCAATAAAGTCGCCCGCATTTAGCCGTTTTTTTCCCCTAGTTCAGAGACCTGAAAGACCTTATCCCTTATGGTTGGCCCTCCCGGCTGGCCATTGCCTTTCGGGGGGTCATTTGCGATGTTGTGAATCGCTCGGTTTCACAGGGGAAAAGTCTGACGTGCTCATCAAACTAACAAGTTACCAAAAGATCCGCCAATCGATTTCCGGTGTTTTGATTTCAACAATGTTGGGCGCAGCCCTTATTGGTGCGAGCACCGCAAGCCAGGCCCAGGAACAAGAAGCCCTTCCCCCCGGCACAGGCCCCAAACACGCCATCGCAATGCACGGCGACCCAAAGATGCCGCTCGGCTTCACCCGCTTCCCGTTTGTTAGTGAAAACGCCGCCACGGGCGGTGAAGTCGTCATTGCCAAGTCGAATGCTTTTGACAGCCTGAACCCTTACATCGTCAAGGGCACGGCGTGGTGGGAAGTCCGCCAGCTGACGTTTGAAAGTCTGATGATGCGCAGCCCCGATGAGCCTTTTACGCTTTACGGATTGCTCGCCGCGACAATCGAAACCCCCGAGGACAGAAGCTGGGTCGAGTTCCGCCTCAACCCGCATGCCCGGTTCTCGGACGGCACGCCCGTCACCGTCGAGGATGTGGTCTTCTCGATGGAACTTCTGAGAGAACAGGGGCAGCCCAACCTCAGACGTTTTTATTCCAAGATTGCCAGCGTTGAAACACCAGGCGATGGCCGCGTGCGCTTTGTCTTCGGCCCGGACGGAGACCGCGAAGCCCCGCTCCTGCTCGGCCTGATGTCCGTGGTTTCAAAGTCCTATTACACGCAGAACACCTTCAACGAGACGAGCCTCAAAGCGCCGCTTGGCAGCGGGCCCTACATTATAGACGATGTCGATGCGGGCCGGTCGCTGACCTTTCGGCGCAATCCTGACTACTGGGCGCGCAGCCTGGCGGTCAATCGCGGGCGGCATAACTTTGACACGATCAAGCTGGAATATTACCGCGATGAGAACTCCAAGTTCGAGGCCTTTAAAAAGGGACTGAATTCCTATCGTATCGAGGCAGACCCGGCCCGCTGGGCAAAGGGCTATGACTTCCCGGGGACGCGAAACGCGCTGGTGCTCCGCGACCGATTTGAACACAGTCGCCCCAGCGGCATGCTCGGCTTTGCCTTCAATACCAGACGCGGCATCTTCAGTGACGTCCGCGTGCGCGAGGCGCTCATCCTGCCATTCGACTTTGAATGGATGAATGCCAATTTCTTTTTTGATGTTTATGCACGGACGCAAAGCTATTTTGACAATTCCGAGCTTTCGACGACACAGGAGATTTCGGAACGCGAAGCGCTGCTCCTGGCACCATGGCGCGCCAGTGTGCGCGATGACATTTATCAGCACGGCTGGCGCGCGCCGGTTAACGGCAATCGGGAAAATGCCCGTAGCAATGCCCGCAATGCCCTTTCGCTTCTCGGTCAGGCCGGTTGGCACATCCGCGACGGCGCTTTAACCCATGACGTGAGCGGCGAGGTCTTCGCATTCGAGATCCTCCTCAATAGCCGAAGTCTCGAAAAGGTCGCGCTCAACTATGCAACATCGCTCAAAAGGCTTGGCATCAAGGTTGATGTCCGTCTGGTGGACACAGCCCAGTTCCAGCAACGCCGCCAGACCTACGATTTTGACATGATGCCCTTCCGCTGGAACGGAACACTCTCTCCAGGCAATGAGCAGGCGTTCCGCTGGGGCTCTCGCGAGGCCGATATTGATGGCACGTTCAATGTCGCAGGAGCAAAAGATCCGGC
>CBFDBJ010000121.1:0-5608 GCA_965603015.1 uncultured Alphaproteobacteria bacterium | reverse complement strand
CTTACTACAATATGCCGGTCGCGCCGGTTTCCGGTCACGCGGCGCTGAAACAGTTTATCGGCGCCTTCATCAAGGACTGGACGCAAACCGACTGGGACGTTCTCAACATCATCGGGAGCGGTGACATCGTCATCGCCGAACGGCTGGACCGCACCAAGGTCGGTGAGATTGCCGTTGACTTGCCGTGCTGCGGTGTTTTCGAGATGGAAAACGGCAAGATAAAAATCTGGCGCGACTATTTCGATATGGCAACCTACATGAAACCCTTTGGCGCATAGGTCAGAAAAGTCTTCAGGCCGGATGTGCCATCAAGGAACCAAAAAGGGCCGCACAGTCCGGGCGCTGGCGGCACAGGCAGGCGCTTGATCTTGTGAATGGCTGGCTGGCCTTACGATTTATCAAGCGTGACAACTTGTCGCCTGCACTTGGTCGGGGCATCATGGCTACGGTGGCTCCATTGGAGGCTAGATGATCCGGTTGATGCGTAATTCGGGAATAATGCGGCAGGTTTGGGTGATTTTCGCCCTGACTGCGTTTGCCTTGCGCGCTATTCTCCCTGCCGGCTACATGATGAGCCCTGATCCGGACACTGGTGAGGTCGGGATTTATCTGTGTCAGCAAAGTGGCAATGGCCTGCCGGCGGACTGGGTGAACCCCTTTGAGCCGGAGCAGCACCATCCTGATGAGCCGGAGCAGCATCATCCTGATCAGGATCAATCAAGTCCGGGATGTGCATTTGCGCTTGCGGGGACACCGCTCACGCCTGACGCGCCAACCATTGTTGCCGTCGACCAGGGATATACAGTCCTGGCTGCCATGCCGGTTGACCGCCTCGCGCCGCGGCCTGCTGCATTTAACCCGACGGCCCGTCCTCGCGCTCCTCCTTCTCTCAGCATTTGAACCAGCCTGATGTTGTTCGCTCGCACGCCGACCTTCGGCGTGGGCGGCTCATCGTCATTTATTGAATTCGAATTCCGAGAGTACAAATATGTCTATCAGCAGTGTTCCCGGCGCGCCAATTGGTGCGCACAAATCAAATATCCGTTCCTTTTTGAAATTTACAACCGCGATTGTTTCTGTCGTGTTTCTCTCATCTCTACCGGCTTATGCGCAGGACGCTGATCCAGTGGATGCAGACGCAGATCCTGTGATCGACCAGATCACTATTGTCGGTGAGCGACTTGACCAGCGATATGTCAAAACACTTGAAACGCCCGCCTTTTCCGTCGCGGTTACCCCTGAGCAAATAGAAGCCACCAACGCTTTTAGCGTCGAGGATACCTTCAAGTATTCGCCTAATCTCCATGTCCGCAAGCGCTATATTGGAGACCACAATGCCACGCTTTCCTTCCGTGGGGCGCATGTGTTCCAGACACCGCGCGCGCTTGTCATGGTCGACGGTTTCGTTATTTCCAACTTCCTGCACGCACGCTGGGATTCATCGCCAAAGTGGGGGGCTGTAGCGCCAGGGGATATTGAGCGCGTCGAAATTATCTATGGTCCGGCCTCGGCCCGTTATTCTGGAAACGCTCTTGGCGGGGCAATCCTCCTGCAAACTGCGCCCATCAAGGAGGTCACCTATCGTGCCACCGCGCAGGTTTTCAATTCGCACTTCGACTATTACGCATCGGATCTGTCGTTGAACGGCTGGTCAATGGATCTGGCCGCGAAAGGGCCGGTTGGCCCCGGCGCTCTTTCTTTTGGCTATCGCCGCTTTGAAAATGAAGGACAGCCGCAAGGCTGGCGAACCTTGCGTTCTGGTAGTGGCGTGGGGGCCATCCCGGTTACCGGGGCGGTGTTCGACGATGAAATCGGCGTAACGGTCTTCGCAGCCGATTCGACCGTGAAGACGGTGCAAGACCAGTTTCGTCTGAGTGGCAATGTACCGTTGAACGATACATGGACTGTTCGCGGATTGTTAAATGTCCAGATTGCCGAGGATGGGCTGGATGAACCCGAAACCTATCTGCGCGACCTGACAGACAGTCCGGTATATGAGGGCCTGGTTGAGGTTGACGGCGAGATTTACAGGGCCTCCGGTATGAAGCTTCAGGAATCTGAAAAGACCGAGATGCTGGCAGGTCTGGGTTTGGCTGGAGAACTGCGCGGTTTCGACATTGATCTGGCATTTACCCGCTTTGATGTGCTGGAGGCAGATTCTATCCGTTCAAACAGCTATTCAGCAGGACTTGAAAACGGGGCCGGCCGTCTGACCAACGGCGAAGACGTTGGATGGACAACCGCCGACCTTGTCCTTGAACAGGAGTTTGGGGGCCACGCCATCGCCTTCGGCGGCTCCTTTGCCGCATATAAGGGCGGGTCCGATCAATTCAATACAACGGCATGGCGCGGTGCGTCAGACCCGGCCTATCGGGACGGCTCCGGCGGGGAGACTTCTTTGGCAGGGATATTTGTCGAAGACGCAATCACTCTGAGTGAAGCTTACCAACTGACCCTCGGGCTGCGTGCGGAAAGCTGGAAGGCCTACGACGGATGGCGCTCAAAGGGTGTCGCGGGCGAGCGTGTTGACCAGTCTTATGAAGACCGCGACGAAACATCTCTGTCGCCAAAGGCGGCGCTCACATGGATGCCGAGAGGTGACTGGGAGATAACCGGCTCGATTGCCGGTGCCACGCGCTACCCGGTTGTCGGGGAGCTGTTCCAGGGCTCGCTGGATGGCGACGGCAACTTCGACCCCAACAGTTTTGATCCTGACCTGAAGCCGGAAAGTGCCATCGATTATAATTTATTGATTGCGCACCGGATGAAATATGTTGATCTTCAGCTCAATCTGTTCCGCCAGGACATCGATGATACGATTTTCAGTCAACGCGGTTTCAATCAGTTCGGCGTTGTAACATCGGGATTTAAGAACATTGACAATGTCACGACCACAGGCATCGAGTTTCTTGTTGCGGCTGAAGATGTCATTGTCGAGGGTTTGTCAGTGGATGCCAATCTGTCCTGGGCCGATGCCGAGATAACCAAAAACGCAGCCGTTCCTGCGTCGGAAGGCGGACAGGTCCCTCGCGTGCCAGAGTGGAAGGCCAATACGTCTGTGCGCTACCGGCCAACCGATGAGTGGCTTGTCGCGGCTGGCTGGCGCTTTCAGTCCGAGCCTTATACGGACCTTGAAAATACACTGCGCTGCAATACTTACACATGTACTTCGGCATTTTCGATCCTTGATCTGAAGGTCAGCAGGTATTTTGAGACCTTCAAAGTATCACTTGGGGTGGATAACGTGACCGACCAGCGAGCCTGGGTCCACCATCCCTATTCCGGGCGCGCCGTTCTGCTTGAAGTCTCCTGGACAGGAGGGAGCGACTGATGCGCCAAACAGGAGTGACAGTCCCCGGGATGTTTCCAAAGGGATCCCCCGGCCTTGCTGTGGTGTTTGCTCTTGGCCTGCTGTTTCTGTCGGCGCCTTCACTGGCGTCGACAGAGCACATGTCGGGTGAGCATGGTGGTGCAATATCAGATGGGCGTCCCGATGCGTGCCTCGAGCCGGATGCGCTGCCCTCGCCCCAATGCGGGCGCACGCCCTCTGTGGCCTTTGATGGGGAAGGGCTTTTGTGGCTCGCCTTTTCTCAGCAGGGCCATATCTATGTGACCCGTTCAGCCGACCTTGGGAAAAGTTTTGCACCAGTGATTGCGGTCAACAGCACGCCTGAGCTGATCTATCATGACGGCGAAAATCGACCCAAGATCGCGCTTGGACCAGAGGGCGAAGTCTACGTCTCCTGGACGCGGCGGACAGAGGGCCGTTTTGCCGGAGACATTATTCTCGCGCGTTCGCTTGATGGCGCAAAAAGTTTCGACATGCCGCTTGTTGTCAATAGCGACCGCTCGCCGATCAGTCATCGCTTCGAGACGCTTCTTGTGGACAGGAACGGGCGCATTCACCTCCTGTGGATCGACAAGCGTGACCTCGTCGCCGCCAGAAAGGCTGATCGTCCCTATCGCGGTGCAGCACTCTATTACGCTATGTCGGACGACCGCGGCGCCAGTATTGCCTTCAACAGAAACCTTGCTGATCATTCCTGCGAGTGCTGCCGGATTGCGGCGAAGGTGACGGGTGATGGTCGGATTGCCGCGCTGTGGCGGCACGTTTATCCCGGTCAGATACGCGACCATGCCATTGCTTTTGTAGGTCCCGATCTGCCTGCGGCGGGTGCGGACCCGATCCGCGCCACCCGTGATAACTGGTACCTGGAAGGTTGCCCGCACCACGGCCCGGATTTATCGGCAGGCAGCAAGGACATAATGCACATTGCGTGGTTTACCAATGGCGAGGATAAAAAGGGCCTGAGGGTTGGCCGATTTAATATGAGAACCGAAAGACTCGAAGTTGAACACGAGCTGGACCCGTCGCCGGCTGCTTCCCGGCCGCAGATCCTGGCTGCAGGCGGGGTCGTCACCACGATCTGGAAACGGTTTTCCGGCGACGAGACCGAGCTGCTTGTCCGGACATCACATAATGCCGGCACGACCTGGTCCGCCCCGTTTCGTATGGCGGCAACAAAATCCGGCTCGGACCATCCAATCCTGATCTCCAGGTCCGGCCAGGTCTTCGCGTCCTGGCACACACAGGCGGAGGGATACCGGTTGATCCCGGTTCAACACGTGGCAGAAAGTGAATGACATGAAGCTCAAGGCACTGTTTTTGACAATAGTCCTGTGTGGGGGCGGGCAGGCGGCTGAGGCCGAACTGCCAATGCGTTTTAGCGCCGGCAGTCTTGAGAGCATCACAGTTGAGCGGGACGGCAAGCCGTTTCTGCTTGTTCTATGGTCACTCGACTGCGCCCCCTGCCGCACTGAATTGATGCATCTCAAAGAGGCGCTGGAGGCGGACCGCGCGCCGGATGTCGTACTCATCTCTACAGACAGCCCTGACCGGGTCGAAAGGATTTCTGCATTACTATCGGAGTACGGATTGAATGGAGTTGACTCATGGGTTTTCGGTGACCCGGTGCCGGAACGGTTGCGTCATGAAATTGACCCCCAATGGTATGGTGAGCTTCCGCGCGCCTACTTTTACAACAAGGACCACTCGCGCACGCCCTATAGCGGCACGATAAGTCTGGAGATGTTGGCCAGAATGGCAGGAAATCCCTGAGGCCACATCACATGACTTCAGGGCGGATTTCTACTGGCCATCCTGTTCGACATCGACCGGGTCGACGGTGAACTCGGAGAACAGCTCCTTCCACTGATAGGCGATCAGAATATCCATCAGGGCGGACTTTCCGCCCTCTCGGGTTTTGGCCATTTCACCCTGAAGTGTCGCCAGCGCCTGATGGACATCGGGGCCAAACTGTTCTTCCAGCAGGGCGTCGGGGATGCGGTTGGTGTCCTCGTCGATTGATCCGTCCTTGTTGATTGGTTTGGGACCAATGGGTGGCACATAGTACATATTTGGTTTGGTGCCATATTCAGGATGCAGCGGCATCGCCACCTTCCATTCGTTGACCAGCTTGTGAATCGGGCCGGACGTGTCGTCGAGAAAACCGACAAAGACCGCGCGGCCCGGACACTGACGGGCACAGGCGGGCGCCACACCGTCCTCGATGCGCGGCAGACACATAATGCAATGCTGGCTGATATT
>CBFDBJ010000120.1:0-5635 GCA_965603015.1 uncultured Alphaproteobacteria bacterium | reverse complement strand
CCTGGCCCGGGGTTGATTTTTTTGGTGAGGTCAGGTCCGTCGGTAGCCGGATCGACCCGGTGACACGGGCCGTTGCAGTGCGGGCGCATGTGCCCAACCCGGACGGACGCTTGCGGCCGGGCATGTTGCTTTCCATTCATCTGGTGATGAACTCGCACGAGGCCCCCGGCGTTCCGGAAGGCGCTCTGGTTCCTGTCAAGGACAGGGTCTCGGTCTGGGTCGTGGACGCAGACAGCAAGGCCCAAAAACGTCAGGTGGTGACCGGGCTTCGGATCAAGGGGCAGGTCGAGATCCTTGATGGTCTTGTCGCGGGTGAAGAGGTGATTGTCGAAGGCGTGCATAACATTCGTCGCCCCGGCCAAAAGGTAAGTGTTGGCCGGGTTGGCAAGACGCCCGGTGTGAGTATGAATGGCAAGGCGAAGGAGAAGACATGATCCTGTCTGATATATCGGTCAAGCGACCGGTCTTTGCCGGGGTCGTCAGCGCGCTCCTGATTGTTGTCGGGGTTTTGTCCTATAATAATCTGCCACTGCGCGAGCTGCCTGATATTGATGCGCCGATTGTTTCGATTTCGACGACCTATCGCGGTGCCTCGTCAGATGTGATCGAGAGCCGGATCACGCGGGTCATCGAGGATCAGATCCGGGGAATTGAAGGCATCCGGTCGATCTCATCGTCCAGCCGAACCGGCTCGTCGCGCATCTCCATTGAATTCAATCTGACACGTGAGCTGGATGACGCGGCCAATGATATCCGTGATGCGGTCTCACGTGTGGTCCGGCGTCTGCCGCCGGATGTTGATCCGCCGGTGGTGGTAAAGGCGGACTCCGATGAACAGCCGATCATCTGGTTCAACCTGAATTCGCAGAACATGGACATGCTGGAGCTGAACGATTTTGCCGAGCGCAATATTGTTGACCGGCTCTCGGTGCTCGATGGTGTGGCGCGTATTCGCGTCGGCGGGGGTATGCGGTATTCCATGCGGATCTGGCTTGATCGGGTCGCCATGGCGGCGCGCGGTATCACGGTTGCCGAGATTGAGCAGGCGCTGAGGACAGAGAATGTGGAACTGCCAGCGGGTTCAATTGATTCAGAAACACGGCTCTATCCGGTGCGGGTGGCGCGCGGCTATCGCACTGCTGATGACTTCAAGTCCCTCACGCTCGGCCGCGGCGCGGATGGCCACCTCATTCGCCTCGGCGAAGTGGCGGACGTAGAAATTGCTCCTTCAGAACACCGGGTTTATTTCGTTGGTAATGGCCAGACCCAGGTCGGCATCGGCGTTGTCAAGCAATCGACCGCCAATACGCTGGATGTGGTGCGCGCGACACGTAAGGAGCTTAAGTCCATTGCGACGGGGCTGCCCGAGGGCATGAGCATCAATGAGTCGTTCGACAGTTCGATCTTTATCGACCAGGCGATCCGGGAAGTCTTTCGTACGCTGTTTATCGCGGTCGGACTGGTGATTATCGTGATCTATCTGTTCCTCGGGACCTGGCGGGCGGCGTTGATCCCGGCGATGACTGTGCCGGTCTGTCTCGTTGCGACCTTTGGCATTTTGTATTTCTTCGGACTGTCGCTCAACCTGATGACGCTGCTGGCCTTCGTGCTGTCGATCGGGCTTGTGGTCGACGACTCCATTGTTGTGCTTGAAAACATCCAGCGGCGCATCTCGCTTGGCGAACCGCCCGTTGTTGCGGCCTATAGAGGGGCGCGGCAGGTCGGGTTTGCCGTGATTGCAACGACCGCCGTTCTGGTCTCGGTGTTCCTGCCGATCATGTTCCTTGAGGGTTTTGTCGGTAAGCTCTTTACCGAACTTGCGATCACGCTTTCCGGCGCAGTGATCCTGTCCAGTTTCGTGGCTCTGTCGCTGACGCCCATGCTGTGTTCGAAAATTCTCGGTCCACGCAAGGACAAGCCCTACCGCGTCAGCGATGCGGTCAACCGGATCTTTGACCGCGTCTCCAAAGCTTATCTTGAAACGCTTGAGACGTTCATGGCGAAACCGCTGATCATGGCGGCGATGGTTCTGGTCGTGACGCTCAGCGTCTTTGGGCTGTTCCGTCTCCTGCCAAACGAGCTCGCGCCGGATGAGGATCGCGGCGCCTTTATGGTCATCGCGCGGGCGCCGGAGGGGACAAATTTTGTCGACATGCGGACCAAGATGAAGAAGGTTGAGGCACTTCTGAACTCGTATCTTGAGACAGGCGAGCTGAGGCGCGTTCTGGTGCGCGTGCCTGGCAGCTTCGGGGCCTCGGAGGATTTTTCTTCCGGCTTTGCCATGGTCATGATGAGTGATTGGGCCGACCGTGAGCGCAGCGGGGCGGAAATCCAGGCCGAGATCAATGGCAAGTTGAGGCAAATTACCGGGATCTCGGGTTATGCCTTTATGCATCAGGGGTTCGGGCACGGCGGCGGTGACCGGCCGTTGCAAATTGTCCTCGGCGGTACAGATTATGACGATCTGGCGGACTGGCGCGACATCCTCCTTGCCAAAGTTCGCGAAAACCCGTCGCTCGTCCGGGCACAGTCGGACTATCGCGAGACACGGCCCGAGATCGAGATTCAGATCGATCACACCCGCGCGGCGGATCTCGGGGTTTCGGTTTCGACCATTGGCCGGACGCTGGAGGCGATGATGGGCTCACGCCGGGTGACGACCTATGTGCACAACAGCGAGGAATATGACGTTATCCTTCAGGCGCGCGAGGAAGACCGCGCCGAGCCGAGCGACCTTTCCAATATATTTGTGCGCTCCGACCGCACCCGTGAGCTGATCCCGTTATCCAATCTGATTGCGGTTCAGCCGCGCGCCGATGCAGGTAACCTGAGACATTACAATCGGCTCCGGGCGATTACGATTTCCGCAGGCCTCGCGCCTGGCTATAGCCTCGGAGAGGCCGTCACCTATATGGAAACGCTTATCCGGACGGAGCTGCCTGAAGAGGCAATCATCGACTATAAAGGTCAGACGGCAGATCATATCGATTCCAACAAGGCGACGTTCTTTACCTTTGGCATGGCGCTGATCATCGTCTTTCTGGTGCTTGCCGCACAATTTGAAAGCCTCGTCCATCCGATTGTCATCATGACCACGGTGCCGCTGGCCATCGCGGGCGGGCTCTTCGGGCTTTATATGGTCGACAGTTCGATCAATGTCTATTCGACTATCGGGCTGGTGATCCTCGTCGGGCTGTCGGCCAAGAACGGCATTCTCATTGTCGAGTTTGCCAATCAGCTGCGCGATGAAGGCCTCGAGTTCCACGCCGCACTGATCAAGGCATGCGAGACAAGGTTCAGGCCCATCCTGATGACCGGAACCTCCACCGCCATCGGCGCGCTGCCACTGGTGCTGGCAACGGGCGCGGGCGCAGGAAGCCGTTTGACCATCGGCATCGTTATCTTCAGCGGCGTGCTCTTTGCCACGATCCTGACGGTGTTTGTCGTGCCGGTGTTCTATCAGCTGCTGGCGAAGGGAACCAAGTCCCCGGGGACGGTAGCGAAGATGCTGAACTCGTATGAGGAAGAGGGGCGGCTGGTTGCCGGGGAAAGCGTCGGGCCTGCGGAGTAGGGGCAGCTCGCCCCACATCGACTCTTGTGATAATAACCCTGCAGGATCAGTCACCTCGGAGCCTTTATGACGACCGCGAAATCTGCGAAGAAAGCCAGATCCAACGCCCCGTTCACTGCCGAAGACATCCGCAATCTCACGCTTGCGGAGAAGAAGGTGCGGTGGTTGTCGACGTGGATGATCCATCATGCCAATCATGTCAGGCCATCCGTCGACGGGCTGAAGGTCGGGGGGCATCAGGCGTCTTGTGCGTCGATGACGGCGATGATGACGGCGCTTTTCCTGCATCAGATGAGGACCGAGGACATGGTGGCGGTCAAGCCGCATGCCTCGCCGGTGATGCATGCGCTGCACTATCTGCTCGGCAACCAGAGCCTCGAGCAGCTGGAGAATTTCCGCGCCTTTGGCGGGGCGCAGTCCTATCCGTCGCGCACCAAGGACAAGGATCCGATTGATTTTTCGACCGGCTCGGTGGGGCTCGGCGTTGCGATCACGGCGTTTTCGTCGCTGGTGCAGGATTATCTCTCGGCGCACAGGATGATTGATCCGGGGACGCGGCGGCGGAT
The DNA here is from genome assembly GCA_965603015.1 of uncultured Alphaproteobacteria bacterium. Lineage (GTDB taxonomy): Bacteria > Pseudomonadota > Alphaproteobacteria > M2410 > M2410 > JAUWTJ01. Next base: position 1,498 of record CBFDBJ010000120.1, on the reverse strand, counting down.
GATTGCGCTCCTGGGTGACGGGGAGCTCGACGAGGGCAATATCTATGAGGCGCTGATCGAATGCTATAAACATGATGTGCGCAATGTCTGGTGGGTGATTGACTATAATCGCCAGAGCCTTGATGCGGTGACGTCCGACCGGATGTTCACGCGCTACGGCGATATTTTTTCGACCGCGGGCTGGGATGTCATTACACTGAAATATGGCAAGAAGCTTGAGGCGGCCTTTGCGCGGCCCGGCGGGGAGCGGCTCGAGGCGTGGATCGACAAGTGCCCGAACCAGCTTTATTCGGCGCTGTCCTATGAGGGCGGTGCCGCCTGGCGGGATAATTTGCTGGAGGTGTTTGACGGCGACACGCAGGTGCGTGCGATCCTCGATCCGCTGGATGACGAGGGCCTGGGCGCGTTGATGACCGATCTTGGCGGGCACTGTATGGAAACCCTGCTCGAGGCCTTCGCCTCGGTCGAGACCGACGCGCCGCATGTCTTCATCGCCTATACGGTGAAGGGTAAGGGCCTGCCGTTTCAGGGTCACAAGGACAATCACGCGGGGCTCATGAACAAGACCCAGCTGGCGGCCTATCAGTCTGCCGAGGAGATCGAGGCGGGGCAGGAATGGGAGCCTTTTGCCGGTCTCTCCGAGGGCGAGACAAAAGAGCTTGAGGCGTTTCTGGCGGGCTCGGCCTTTGCCAAAGAGCGGCTGCCGCAGGTCCGGCCCGCGCAGCATATCCCGGTGCCGGAGCGTGGCAGTTTTCCTCTGCCCGAGGGTGAGAGGCAGGCGACGCAAGGCGCATTCGGGCGCATTCTTAATGATCTGGCGCGTCAGGATACCGCGCTGGCCGAGCGCATCGTCACCACCTCGCCGGATGTCACGGTCTCGACAAATCTTGGTGGCTGGGTCAACGGGCGGGGGATCTTCAACCGCGCCGAGGTCGATGATGTCTTTTCGGAGCGCAAGATCCCGACGCCGCAAAAATGGGATTTCAGCCGGTCCGGCCAGCACATCGAGCTGGGTATCGCGGAGAATAATCTGTTCCTGCTGCTCGCGGCGCTTGGTCTGTCAGCGGAGCATTTCGGTGAGCGGCTGCTGCCCATCGGCACGCTTTATGACCCCTTCATCGCGCGCGGGCTCGATGCGCTGAATTATGCCTGTTATCAGGATGCGCGGTTCATGCTGGTGGCGACACCGTCGGGCATAACGCTTGGACCCGAAGGCGGCGCACACCAGTCGATTGGCTCGCCGCTCATTGGCATGGCGCAGCCGGGGCTGACCTACTTTGAACCGGCCTATGTGGATGAGCTGTCGGCGATCATGGGCTGGGGCTTTGAGCATATGCAGGCTGAAGACGGCGGCTCGGTTTACCTGCGTCTCACGACGCGCGAATTGGAGCAGCCGACGCGGACACTCGATGACGCGTTGCACGGCGATATTCTGTCCGGTGCCTATTGGATGCAGGCGCCAGCAGAAGGCGCAGAGCTGGCGATCATCTATTGCGGT
>CBFDBJ010000119.1:0-5780 GCA_965603015.1 uncultured Alphaproteobacteria bacterium | reverse complement strand
ACTCGCGACCTCCGGCGTGACAGGCCGGCGCTCTAACCAACTGAGCTACACCCCCGCATTGGGCCCAAACGGGCGCCAAGAGCCGGTTCAGGACCGGCACGAGGCCGTCTTGATAAGGCTGGGCCCGGTTCAAGTCAAGCACAGAATTCAGCCCTCTTCAGGAGGAAAATTCCCGTGGGCAAGGAAGTGAACGGCGGCCGTGGCAGCGGCCTCATTTGAGGGTAGATAGCTGTGGAGGCCTTCCACTACCAGAAAGTCCGAAGCGCCCGCCAGCCGGGTCTCTGAGACCGCTACAACACCGTCGTCGTTGCCGGGGATGAGCGGATTGTAACCCTCCTGCCCTCGACCACCGGCGATGATACCAAACTCGATAGCGGGCGCCGGAAACTCTGCGAGGCTGATATTGCGCAATTCATCAAGCGAAGCCCCAATAATCTTGTCACTGGCACCCTTCGGGATTTCGCGGGCAAAGACTGAGCCCTGGTTTGGCGGACCCATCATGACGAGTCGGCGCGGCTCAAGGCTTTGTCGCCAGCCGCCATCGCGAGCCAGAACAGCGCGTATGACGATGCCACCAAGCGAGTGCGTAACAAAGGAGACCGATGTGATCCCCTCCAGGTGCCCAAGCACCTCTTCCACCTGATCCGCATGAGCGCCAATTGAACGGCGGGTGCTGGGATAGTTGACGGCAATAACTTCGTACCCCTCGGCCTCCAGAGTTGCGGCGAGAGAGTTGTACATGGATTTCGTTCGCCCCAGACCATGTAGCAGGACGACGGCGTGATCGCTCCTGGCTTTCAGATTATGGGCCATACGAGCGGAGTTGAGAGCGGTGTCACACTCGCCCCGGGATCCCCAGGCGCGCCGGACATCCCCGTCATCGAGCAATCGATGATGACCCGTCACGACATTGCGCTGAATACGCCAGCCGGACAGCACCCGCAGGTCTTCCCAGAGCTGCATACCGCCAAAGGTCCCGGTCGGCACATTAATTTTCTCGCTCGCCTGCGAACGCTCCTCGGCCAAAGCCATATAGGCGATCCCGAAGATGAGGCAGGCCAGGATCACAAGCAGGGTCCTCGGAGATGTCATTATGTATCGCGGTTTCATCAAGCAGTCCCCAGAAGATCAATGCGCCCCGATGTGCCATCCACACGTACGCGCAAGCCGTTGTAAAGCCTCGTGAGCGCGGACTTTACACACATAACCGCCGGGATACCAACCTCGCGCGCAGTAACCGCGCCATGGGACAGAGGCCCGCCGCTTTCGGTAATGACCGCAGCGGCAGCGTAGAACAGCGGTGTCCACGCCGGGTTAGTGGTCCGCGCGACAAGCACCGCGCCGCGCGGAAAGTTTTTGAAATCGGCGGCCGACTCAAGGACAAATACCTCGCCCTCAATCTGGCCGGCGCTACCGGGGAGCCCGGTAAGGCATGTGTCGCCAGGAGCTTCCGGCACTTCGGTCACCCCCGGCTCCCACAGCGGCGTTATTGATGTTGCAGCAAGATATCGCGCCTTTGCGTCAAGAGCCTCCCCCGCTACAGCTTGCCAGATGGAAGGAACGGCAGATACAAGGGCTCCCCGCAACGTATCGGGTGTTAACATCCAGACATCACGCGCAGTTTGCAGAACGCCCTCGTCCACCAGTTTTTCGCCGACGCCAAGCAGCGCACGCCTGATCGGCCGTGTTACCCGGCTGGTTGAATAATGCTCAAGATCATCCAGTTCCTCGAAGGTACGAACCAGATCGATCAGTTCACTCAGAACAAGGGCCGCTTCGTCCGGTGCTGCCGCCAAAAGCTTTTGACGCGCCGTGAAAGCGCAAGCCCGTCCTGATGCATGAGAGGCGGCGCTGGTTTCGTCGGTTGCAAGCACGCAATCAGACTCAGCCAAAGCAATGATCTGTGCAAAAAGTATGTCAGGATCATCTCCCCAGGGAGCATGATACGGATCGAAATCTACCTCCCTGTGGCCGAAGTCATGTACAAAGACGGAAAAATTCCTCTCGAAGTCTGAATAGTCCTGAAGGGTGCCCGCTTCGACCAGTTCCTCCGCAGTTTGTCCTGCCGCCTCCAGACTTTTGAGCGTATTCCGAAGCGCCTCATCGGCTGTCACAAGACTGGCCAGCTTGCACAACTCGCGATTGACATGAGCCGTTCTTGTATCGAGGCCTGATTTGAGATCGTTGATCAAGGTCGGCGCATCAACTTCACCGACCAGAAGCGTGGCAGCGCCCTCAAGAGCCTTCGACAGGCCGGTGTGGAAAAGTGAGATCGCGATGTTCGGCTCGAAAAAGCGTGCACACGCTCCATTTACGTCCTCGACATGGTTCCACCGTTCCTGCAGTGACAAATCGCTCAAATCCCGTTCCCCAAGGACAGAGATCTCACAAATGAAGCGTTCCAGGTTAACCTGCCAGTCCCGGGCAAAACAGCCGATCCGCGCCAGTTTGAGCGCCAGCGCCTCAAGCCCCCGAGGCGTGAAATCAAAGGCACTGTTGGAAGCGGCGGCGAGCTGGTGATAGAGCTCGACAGCGGTTTGATTGCCGTAAATATGGAAGTCCTGTCCGACAAACCACCTGCCCTCAAAGGCCGGCAGTCCCATCAGATCAAAGGACCTGGCCAGTGATCTGTGAAAACCTGCCTCGACAAGCCCCCAGGTCATGGGTGTGACCGCATTGGGAAACCGCTCAGCGGATTCGTCCCGCGTGAGGCGTTCAGGCAGCTTGGTGACGGGACGAGATTGCAGAAGCACAAGCTCGGCGCCGACATAACCCCACTCGATGTCCTGGGGATAATTCATGAAGCAGGCAATCTTTTCAGACAGCTCTGCAATCTCTTCGATGTCACCGTCCAAAAGGCACGCTGTGCCCCCGCCTTCCTCCGTACTTTGCACTGTCCCGCCGGACCCGCTTGCGCTGATAATCGTGCGTGTCTCAGCGACATGACGCTCGATAATTTCCTTACGTGATCGGTCATAGACATACTGATCGACGCCGCTCTCGCCGGAAACAACGCTTTCGCCAAGGCCGAAATTGGCGTTGATCATCGTTTGATCCAGCGCGCCGGTGACCGGGTGCAGGCTGAAAGCAACGCCCGCCTTGTCGCAGTTGGCCATTTTCTGAACCAGCACCGCCATCCTTGCACCCTGGGCTGAAGCACCGACTTGCCGGCGATAGATCACCGCTTGCGGAGCGTAGAATGAGGCAAAGCAGCGTTTGATAGCGGTGATAATATTAGTTCGCCCGCAAACATTGAGAAAAGTATCGTGCTGGCCAGCGAATGCGGCAGAGCCGGAGTCTTCGCATGTCGCTGACGAGCGTACTGCAACCGGGCCATTTGCCAGATCAAGACATTCATCCAGGTCACCCAGAAGGCCCCTGGACAGCGGCGCCTCGAGAAGTGCTGCCGTCAAGCCCGTGTAAGCCCTGGTCAAGGCGTCATGATCATCCGACTTGAGCGCCTCGATCTTCTTGATATGCCCTCCTACGGGTCTCAGTATTTCATCGTGAGCGCATGATGAAACGACCCATCCGGAAGGAACATTAAAACCTGCTTGAAGGCCCGCCTCTAAAAGTTTGGCGAGATTTGCGGCCTTGCCTCCTGCGAGGGCGACGTCAAGCGCGAGAGGACTGCGTAGTGCAAAGGCGTAGGTCATGAAGTTACCTCGGTTGGGAGTAAAATTATTTGCTGTGTAACGGTTATCGGCCAATCACTCCGTGCTCATACAAGAGCAGGATTAACGCCGACGGCGCGCATGAACGCCTCAAATTCCGGTTGGAACTGCGCACTTCTCGTCCGGTTCCACAGGGCCGTCCAGGACCGCTTCACCGTGTCATAGGAGCCAAGCCCGATGAGACTGAGGCTGAGGGAGATCGCCCAGATCCAGGGGTGGCCGAACCAGACGAATGCCGCGAGCGTCAATCCACCCCAAATGATCATGAGCGGAAGCCCGACCAAAAGCCGATAGAGTGAAATTACATTTCTGTCGTCTGCGAGCCTTGCCGCCAAAAGCCGGGCTGCTGTCAGGACCGGCGCATTGACTGCCAGCATGAAGGCAACGAAGGGCCCCAAACCGATAAGCGTCAGAATGTGTGGACGGGTCGTCCCGCCTGGTACGAGCGGAATGCGGTTATAACGCTTTGCTCCGGCTTTTTCACTGGCCTGCTTGAGTGACTGCCAGCGCTCTTCCAGTTCCGGTGTCATCATGTCGGCATACGCTTTGACACATGCGGAGTGTGAGCCCGCCCCGGCCGCGCGCCTGACATTTCCGGCGATTTCAGAGGCCTCCTGGGCCGTCCCGGTTTCAAACTCGCTGGCCACATTGTGAAGGGCGACCTCAAGTCTTTGCTGAACCATACCGAAACGCTCTGTCGTTGGCTGAAGAAGAATATCGGCCAGATCAATTGGCGATCCGAGGCGCACTTCGACACGACTGCGAAACCCCCATGCTCGCTCGTATGAAACGGCGACAGGAATGACTTTCAGATCCGGACGCGCCCGCAAGGCGCTGAGGGCTATTTTCGCTGCGCCAGGCTTGATTTCAAGCAGACGCGGTCCAAGTGAACTTGTGCCTTCCGGGAACATAAAAATTCGGCGGCCATGCGCCAGATAAGTGCGGCACTGCCTGAGAGCCTTGCGGTTTCCGTCGCGTGCTACGTCGTCTTTCTCACGAACCACGCCAATCCCGCCGAAAAAGATCCGCCCCGGCAGCGTCCTGTGGAGCCGCTTTGCCAATACAAAAGTCATCCGGCCCAGGATATTGGAATAGATCAGCGCATCAAGAATGCCATTGCGATGGGTGCCCAGAAATAGCACCGGGCCTTCCGGTACGGCCGCCTCGCTGACGAGTGTCACACTGTCAAAATAGAGAAACGTACAGATCTTCGCATATGACCATTGCCACCATTCCCTGATGCTAATCGCTATAAACATTGAGAACCTCCATCGCTCTGCCTTGCGGCCCTGATGGGCCGGCTCGCAAATGAAAGTAAACACTCACTTGTTTTTTTCAAGATCTTATGCGAGAGTACCGCTCACTTTGGCCAGTCGCTGACCATTCCCTGTTCAACCTGTTGATTTAAAGAGATAACCCATGAGCCGCGGGCAAATTACACGGGCGAAGATATTACGATCATCCCTTGAGCTCTTTGTCGAAAAAGGCATCGCGGCGACCACAACACGGGAGATCGCTGCTCGGGCTGAAATATCTGAAGGCGCAATCTACCGTCATTTCGAGAGCAAGGATGAGATCGCCTTCGAACTCTTCAAATCCATTCACATTCGCCTCGCGGACATGATTCAGGCGGTCGCTGATTCGCCGCAGAGCTTTGAGGACAAGGTCCGGGCCATTGTCACGACCTATGTTCATCTGGCTGACGAGGACCGCCTCCTCTTCGCCTATCACCTGCGCTTTCAACATCTTTTCTTCCATCGCTTTGGCGAGCGCAAGCGGCCGAACCCGGTCGACAATGTTGAAAAGATCATCGCCGAGGCAATCAAGGCGCAAGAGATCCCGGCGGGCGATCCAGTGCTTCTGGGAGCCATGGCGCTTGGTGTTGTCATGCAGCCCTCTGTTCACAGAACGTATGGCCGTCTCGCGGACAGCCTGACAGATCATATCGACCAGTTTACAAGAGGCGTGTTGGCGGTCTTGCGGCAGAAATAGAAAAGGCCGCCCCGGTTTTCCCGAGACGGCCTGATTGTAACGTTCGATGGTGCTCTAGATGTGGAGTCTCATGAGGTTATTCATATCCAGCCCTGATCGGCTGATGGGTGTTTT
>CBFDBJ010000118.1:0-6078 GCA_965603015.1 uncultured Alphaproteobacteria bacterium | reverse complement strand
ACCTCGACAGCGAAGGCAGCCCCCGGATCAACATCAACACCGAGAACCCCAACAGTCTCCGCGGCAAGCTCGAGGCCGCCGGCCTGCCGGCGCAATACATCAACTACAACGTCCTGGACGTCGAGGCCCGCGCCAAAATGGACGAGCTGGATAAAGGTGGCTGGGCGGCGAATGCCTGCCTCGACATGATTGATCTCAAACGTAAATTGAATGTGAAGTAGCCACGACGAATGACCAGTAACAAAAAATCAAAACTCAATGTTGATGCGAGACGTGCGGCCAGGCTTGGCGCGGTGCAGGCGGCCTATCAAATGGATCTCGGCGGAACCCCGTCGGAAGAGGTGATCGACGAGTTTGTCGACCACCGCCTTGGTCGGGAGCTTGAAGGCGACCTCTACAACGAGGCGGATATCGAGCATTTTACCAACCTGATCCGCGGCGTTGTCACTGATCAGGTGCGCATTGACCGGACCATTGAAGACTGTCTGGCGGATGGCTGGACCATGACGCGCATCGACTCGACGCTGCGGGCGATCCTGCGCTGTGGTATCTATGAACTCATTAATATGACGGATATCCCGGCACCGGTTGTCGTCAATGAATATATTGACCTCAGCAAGGCCTTCTTTGAAGGGCCGGAGCCCAAGTTCGTCAACGGATTGTTGGACAGGATCGCCAAGGCCGTGCGCTAGGATCTGACGTTGCATGGTCGGGGGATCGATCGCATCTCAATCATCGTCATACCGGTGCTTGACATCGGTATCCAGAGCCGCACACTCGGGACCTGAAACACTGGATCCCGCCGTCAAGCGCCGGGATGACTGAAATTACATGTGAGTTGATTTCGGATGGATGAATTTGCCCTGATCGAGAAATTGTTTGGCCCCCTGGCGGGGCCAGGCGCCCTTGATCTGAAAGATGATGCGGCGATCCTGACGCCGCCGCCTGGCATGGATCTGGTTCTGACCAAGGATGCCATTGTCGAAGGGGTTCACTTCAGGGCGGATGATCCAGCACAGCGGATTGCGCAAAAACTCCAGCGGGTGAATCTTTCCGACCTTGCGGCCAAGGGAGCAAAGCCTCTGGGTTACCTTCTCGCGGCGGCCTTTCGAGCCGATACGGACCCTGATTGGCTTGACGGGTTTGCGGCGGGGCTTGCCGAGGATCAGGCCACGTTCGGCTGGTCGCTGCTGGGCGGAGATACCGTTGCGACGCCCGGGCCGCTGACTTTTTCCCTGACGGCCATCGGCACGGTGGCGACCGGCAAGATGATTTTGCGCACCGGCGCTGTTGCGGGCGATGATGTTTTTGTCACCGGCACGATTGGTGACGCGGGGCTCGGGCTGGCACTTTTGGCGGACCCGGCAAGACTGCCTGATGCGGCGCTGCGCCAGGCCTTGATCGAGCGCTATCAGGTGCCGCAGCCGCGGGTCTGTTTCGGGGCGAGACTGCATGGTTTCGCCCATGCGGCGGTGGATGTCTCCGACGGGCTTCTGGCAGATGCAGGTCACCTGGCAAAGGCCAGCGGGGTTGCCCTCGATCTTGAGCTGGCGGCGATGCCGGTGTCTGACGGGGCCAGGGCGATGATTGACGCCGGCCATACACAGCCAGCCGAGCTCGCCGGTTTCGGGGATGACTATGAGCTGGTCTTTACCTGTGCGCCGTCCAGCCGCGCCGAGGCGGAGCGGTTTGGCGCAGAAGAGGGCGTGCGCGTGTCGCGCATCGGTACCGTGCGGGCCGGTGACGGGGTTCACCTTCTGTCGGGTGATGGAAGTGAAATAGACATGAAATCAACTGGTTACACTCATTTTTGAAGTTTATGAATCAGGTGAAATGAGCGGTTTGTCATTGACCCTCCATTAAGATGGCCAGGATAGTCTTTGGGGCATGACCCAGCGAAACCACATATCAATTATTTTTGGTGCCCACGCTCTCGTGCTCTGTCTTGCTCTGGTGGCAGGCATTCCATCGGCCTGGGCCAGCAGCGCGCCAAAGGCCGACTCTCACGAGGAGAGCGGTGAGCCTCAGCCGGGGGATGAAGGCTACGTTCCGCCGCATTCATCCAATATGCCGATGCTGCTTATCCCGGCCGTCGTCAATGGGCGCATGTCGCACCATATTTTTGTGAGTTATCGCCTTGTCATGCACAACGAGCTTCAGGTCGACACGGTGAACCAGAAGATTGCCTGGCTGCACGATGCCTTTTTGCGCGAGGTCTACAAGATCAACCCGATTGATCCGGAGAACTCCGACCACGTGGACAAGGTTTTGCTTGAGAAGAGGTTCAAGGCTATTGCCAATGAATTGCTGCATGGCGAGATTGTGGACGCTGTCTACTTCATAGACACCAGGTCAGAAAACGAGCTCCTTCAAGCCGAATACGCTGCGCCGCGCCGGGGCAAGAAATCAGAGCCTGCCGAAAGCGGTCATTAGGGAGCGATCTCTAAACCGCCTCGACCCGCACGCCCAGGACGCTGAGTTCTCTGGGCGTCTCTTCGCCGGGGACGGCAGCGGGGGCCTTGATGAACTCGACCTTTGAGACGACATCAACGTCCATATCCTCAAAGAAGGTCCTGGCCAGTCTATCGATCTGTTTGAACAGCGAGAGGCGTCCTTCGGGACTGGTGGCGATCCAGTATTCCGGCTTGTCGCGATCGAGCTGGGTAACGAGGGCAATCCTGGCCGGTTTCTCGCCCGTTTCGACCAATTCCTCGAATTGCGGCCGAATCTTTTTTTCCAGAATCAGGCAGGCATAGCGCCAGTCATCGAGGAGCCAGTCGGCGCGTGTGGCAATTGCCCGGGGGATTTCTGCTTTGCCGGATTTGAGCCAGACCAGCGCACCGGGGCTCTCCAGTTCCAGGGCCTGCGCCAGCTGTGTGTCGGAAAGGGCCAGTTCGTGCTGGATTTCTGCAAGTTCCTGTGGGGTCATGGGTTTGAGCCGCGGGCCTCGTTTTTGCTCTGTTATGCCTCGGAAACCCAGACGCTACGCCATTTCGGCTGATTTGTAACCGTCGATTTTTGCTTTGCTTTTGCAAGTCAATTTTGGCATGGTCCGCGCGCTTTGTGCGGCTTTGGGTCTGGGGCGGATCGATTCGCAATCAATCAGCTTCCCCCCGTTTGTCGCGATCAATCAGGAAAAAGGGCTCTTCAGGGCCCGATAAGAAGACCTTAAAAAGGAACTCAAAAACATGAATATTTGGATCATCATTGCCTGCGGGCTGGTGTCGATCGTTTACGGGGCGTGGGCAACGCGCTCCCTGTTAGCGGCCAGTGCGGGCAATGAGAAAATGCAGGAAATTGCCAAAGCCATTCAGGAAGGCGCCGGCGCCTACCTCAACCGTCAATACAAAACCATTGCCATGGCCGGTGTGCCGGTTGCACTTATCCTGTGGTTTGCTCTGGGGCCGATCTCGGCCATGGGCTTTGTCATTGGTGCGGTTCTGTCTGGCGCTGCCGGTTACATCGGCATGCTGGTTTCGGTGCGTGCCAATGTGCGCACCACGGAAGCTTCGCGGACCAGCCTCGGCGCTGGCCTTAACATCGCCTTCAAGTCGGGCGCTGTCACAGGCATGCTGGTTGCTGGCCTCGCACTTCTGGCCATCGCAGGCTTTTACGCTTACCTGACCGGCCCGTTGGGCTGGACACCGGCTGCAAACTCCGAAGACATCATTTCGGCTCTGATTGCTCTGGCGCTCGGCGCCTCTCTGATCTCGATCTTTGCCCGTCTTGGCGGCGGCATCTTCACCAAGGGTGCTGATGTTGGCGGCGATATGGTCGGCAAGGTTGAAGCCGGTATCCCGGAAGATGATCCGCGCAATGCTGCCACGATTGCTGACAATGTCGGCGACAACGTTGGTGACTGCGCCGGTATGGCTGCTGACCTGTTCGAGACCTATGTTGTGTCGGTTGGCGCGACCATGGTTCTGGCGGCGATCTACTTCACGGGTGTGGCTCAGGAACAATTGATGCTGCTGCCTCTTGCCATGGGCGGGGCGTGTATCATCACCTCCATCGTCGGCATGATGTTCGTCAAGCTCTCCAAGGGTTCAACCAACGTCATGGGCGCGCTCTACAAGGGCTTCATTGCCGCCTCGCTGCTGTCCGTTGTGGCGAACTATCTCGTCATCAGCAATGTGGCCGGTCTCGATACCGTGTTCACAGCCAAGGGTGTGAGTTTCACCGGCATGGATCTGTTCCTGTGCTCGATTTGCGGTCTGCTGGTTACCGGCCTGATCATCTGGGTGACGGAATACTATACAGGCACCACCTACCGACCTGTGAAGTCCATCGCCAAGTCCTCTGAGTCAGGTCACGGCACCAACGTGATCCAGGGCCTCGCGGTTTCCATGGAAGCCACCGCGTTGCCAGCGATCATCATCTGCGTCGGTATTTTCGCCACCTTCTCTCTGGCTGGCCTGTTCGGCACCGCCATTGCTGTGGCCGCCATGCTGGCGCTTGCCGGTGTGGTTGTTGCCCTCGACGCGTTCGGTCCTGTGACCGATAACGCCGGCGGTATTGCTGAAATGGCTGACTTGCCGGAAGACGTGCGCAAGACCACGGATACGCTCGACGCTGTTGGTAACACCACAAAGGCTGTCACCAAGGGTTACGCGATCGCATCTGCCGGTCTCGGCGCTCTGGTGCTGTTTGCCGCCTACACAGAAGACCTCGATCGTTACTTCCCGGAAGTAAACGTTGATTTTGCCCTGTCCAACCCGTGGGTTGTGATCGGTCTGATCATGGGCGGCTTGCTGCCCTACCTCTTTGGCGCGCTTGCCATGCAGGCCGTTGGCCGCGCAGCGGAAAGCGTTGTTGTCGAGGTGCGTCGCCAGTTCCGGGAAATGCCTGGCATCATGACCTATGAGCAAAAGCCTGACTACTCCCGCGCTGTTGACCTTCTCACGAAGGCGGCGATCAAGGAAATGGTTGTGCCGTCCATGCTGCCAATCTTTGGCCCGCTGGTGCTCTACTTCATCGTCAACACGGTTGCCGATCAGGCTGCGGCCTTTGCGGCGGTTGGTGCGATGCTGCTCGGTGTGATCGTGACGGGCTTGTTCGTCGCGCTCTCCATGACCGCCGGTGGCGGCGCATGGGACAATGCCAAGAAGCTCATCGAAGACGGCGCCCACGGCGGCAAGGGCTCCGAAGCCCACAAGGCCTCCGTCACCGGCGACACCGTCGGCGATCCCTACAAGGACACTGCCGGTCCTGCGGTTAACCCGATGATCAAGATCACCAACATCGTGGCCCTGCTGCTGCTGGCTGTTCTGGCTGGCGGTCACTGAGTGCGATGAAGGCGAGGGCGGTTGTCCTCGGCTAAGTAAGAAATGAAGAACCCTGTCGGAGAGATCCGGCGGGGTTTTTTTGTGTTGTTGTTCTGGTCGCCATCGCAAAATCCTTGCAACTTATCCTTAGAAAATAGTTGTTCGCCAGAGATTCGATACCATGCTACGGTTGTTGCCTCTTTAGAGAATGATCTCGGTTGACTGAAAGTGGTCGTGTGTCTATGGGCAATTTTGTTTGGTTTGTGGTTGATCTGTTTGTTTGGATCTTCACACTTATTATCACGTTTGTTTCTGCGTTCCTTTGGGCATCGGGCGTCGGGATGGCGTGCGACAATGGTTGCTCTCCAGAACATGACGAGCACGGTCTAATTCAGTTCCTCCAAATCATGACCGAGTTCAACATCAACAATTTTCCGTTCTATTTCTTGTTGGGATACGGAGTTTGCCGCTATTTCGGGAGAAATTTCTTTAGAGAAGGTGGCGGTGGTTTCTTTTGGATTCCATTGGTTGCAGGTGTTAGCTTCTTTGGCCTTCGTGTCGTGGGGGTCATTGGCACGCTGATTTGAAGTTGGTTTTTTTGGGTGGCTCCCGGTGGCGGCGCATGGGATAACGCCAAGAAGCTCATCGAAGACGGCGCCTCATTGGCGTATTGGGGCGGCAAGGGCTCCGAAGCCCACAAGGCCTCCGTCACAGGCGACACGGTCGGCGATCCCTACAAGGATACGGCCGGCCCCGCAATAAACCCGATGATCAAGATCACCAACATCGTGGCGCTGCTGCTGTTGGCGGTTCT
>CBFDBJ010000117.1:0-6143 GCA_965603015.1 uncultured Alphaproteobacteria bacterium | reverse complement strand
CTTCATTCGATCGCACTGAACGCAAACGACCTAGAGCATCATCCGATCAATTGGAGTCGCTTATGCGATCGAATTGAACCGAACCGGTTCGATCCGATCGGATATTGCTCTAGCAAGACTACTTGCTGGGAAGCGTTTGTGTATAAGCCAGGATGTCGTTGATATCCTTCATCGGGAAATTGCCAAGCGCGGGCATCTGGGAATCAGGCTGCCCGTGGCGAATCTTGTTGATCGTCTCCCATGGATTGCCATTCGCCAGGGTACCCAGATACTCCGGTTTGTCGGCCGTCTTGAAGTTCATGTCCTTGCCGTCCGCGCCGTGGCAATTGGCGCAAATGCTGTCGTAGAATGATTTGCCCCGCGCGCTGTCGCCATTCGATTTTTTGCTGGCCCGGTCGATATATTTGTCGAGCTCGAACTGGCCCCTCGTAACGAAGGCGGCGAGATTGTCGAGTTCCGCGTCGGAAATCATGGCCTGCGTGAAACCGTGATCCTTGCCGCGCAGAACCGCGACCACCGCGGCGGGCTCGGCGCCGTCAAACGCGCGAATGCCGGTTATGCCGCTCTTGTACGAGCCGCTGGCGTAGGCGCCGTCCTTGCCCATGTAATCCCAGCCATGACATGACTTGCAGCGCCATGTGACGTTGCCTTTTTTCTTGGTGTTGGACGCCGGCCACAAGGCGTGCGTGGCGCTTGGCTTGGCGACCCCAAGCGTGGAGAACCAGTTATCGTAAAGCAGGCCGCCACGGAGGATGGAATTGGCGCCGGCCATCTCGGGGGCGGTGTTGGATGCGGTGCAGGCAACGACCGCGATCCCGAGCAACGCAATGGAGGAGGCTATCAGGGTTCGTTTGAGCATTGTACAGTTCTCCGACTCTATGTTGAAGTTTTGCGGGAAAGTTGCAAAAAAGTCTGAGCTGGCCCCGGATTGCCGAACGGTCCGCCGGCGGGGCCAGGATGTATTGCGGTGTCAGATAATGCCACCGGATACCAACGTATCACATCCTTTGGCTGTTGTTGAGTCTATGGGGTGATAGCGCCCCTGACAGAGCATCTCCCCGACCCCGTGGCCGCCGTCCCTCTCCTGGATGGAATCCATATCGCGCGATTCCCGCGGAAGAGTTTTCATGTCGGTGGCCGGTTTTTGTTGCGGCTGGGACCGGGGTTGCGATTGGGTTTGAGGCAACGGCCAAGACGGCGCCCCCGGCGTCGCGTCGCCGGCAAAAGCGGGCGCGGCGAAAACCAGGGCCAGGCCGCCGATCATCGGAATTTTCACGGCCGCATCATGCCGAAAACCGGTGTTCAGGGGAAGCGCGGGGGCTGCCGGGCTTGCGGCGTTCCGGGGAGATGGCCGGGTCAATAACGCAAGACCGCATGCGTGAGCCCATTACGATGATATAGAATCAAAGCGTTATCGGCTGGCCGCTTTCAGTGTATAAAGCTCTCTCGCCGAGCAGTGTTTTCAGGAACTCAATCGATAAATATCGCGCTTGCGATTCATCTATGCCGAAGATTCGTTTCGGCCGCTCGAACAAAACAGGCGCCAATATTTCACAATACCAGTCGTCGGCTTCTTCAGACCGTCGTGGACAGGAAACCCTTATAACCATCGGCGCCCGCGTTTCGCCCGCTTCGACAAACCCCTTAATGTCAATGACATACTGTTCCATCATCTTGCATCTCTGGTTGATCTGCGGTGTCCAGCGCATCGCCATTATACACGCAGCGCGTTAACGCTCTGTTGAAACCCGTCACGATCTACCGCCCGTGCCGGTTACAACGGCGGACGCCGGCCGGGGCCAGGCCGCCGATCATCGGAATTCTCATGGCCACATCATGCCGGAAACCGGTGTTCAGGGGAATCGCGGGGGCTGTCGAACGTTAAGACTGGTGCATGTGCCACACATCGCGAGCCGCCCTTTTTTGTCATTGCGAGCATGGTGAAGCAATCCAGACTCCCCCACCGCATGGACTACCCTGTTTCAAGATTTCGTTTCAGCGCCTTCCCAAAATTCCGGAAACTCCGAGCGCAGACGGTTTTCTTTGGGAGTCTCGAGTATTCGAAAAGTTATCGATAAACCGGTTCCGGTCTCGATGCATTCAGCGTCGTATTTCCCGCTGAGCGAGATCGCCGCGATACAAGTCATGAGGTCTCCGCCAAACACAGCCGCGGCGAGAGAGCCGAACCGCCTCCGGCGGCCAGGATGGTCAAAAACCGCGTCGATGTGATACTTTACCGAGCGTTTCAACACCCTGCCAAGCCGCGCATCGACGCAAAACTCTTGCCCATCTCCTATAACTTCGCGCCAAACGGAGACCATGCGCCAGGTTGGAAATTCCTTCGAGGGATAGCTATAACGCAACATAAGTTCAGGGCTCTCGCTCGTTACTGTCGGTGGCGTGTCGGGGTTGGGCATGCGTTGATGCGCGGTGGGGATTCGGCGACCTTAACAGAGATGTTCACCGACCGCGTGGTCGCCTTCCTCTTCCTGGCTGGAATCCAGCTCGCGCAGTTCCCGCAGAAGAGATTTCATGTCGATGGCTGGTTTTTGTTGCGGTTGGGATTGGGGCTGGGATTGGGTTTGGGGGTGCGGCCGGGACGGCGCCCCCGGCGTCGCGTCGCCGGCGAAAGCAGGCGCGGCGAAAACCAGGGCCAGGGCCAGGGCCAGGGCGCCGATCATCGGAATTCTCATGACCACATCATGCCTGAAAACCGCGTTCAGGGAAAGCGCGGGGGCTGTCTGGCTTGCGCCACATAGCTAACGTCCGGAACCTTAATGTCCACTCTGCGCAGGAAAGCGGACTCTATTCAAAGTGGCCGTCCAGGTCCGTTTGTAGCCGAGGCTGTTGAAAAACTATTTCGAGGGGTCCGAGACGCAAGATTGGTTCGCAGGGCGACCCGCTAGAGCAAGAATGATTCAGCTACTGCCTAATTTTGATTCTATCATTGCGCCGGGTAAGTAGGCGGCCGAGTTTTTCAACAGTCTCAGCCAGAAACGGACATTTGACCGCCTTATATCGGGATATTTTCGAGTGTCTATGACCTAAGTAAATACAATAAATGATTGATCTACATCAATGACCGTCGCGGGTAATCATGCTTGTTAACACTACTAGACTCCTGCCGCGTCGTTGACGGCGGCAGTGGAGTCGATTTCCGAACGTGCCGACGAAAGACGTGTGCGCGGAGATTTTCAGAATGTCCCAGTTGTCACCGATAACGCTGACGAGAGCCGCAGGGAAGCCCTGCCGGCCGTGAGCCCACATGGCGAGAAAATTGGACCCACCGCTGGGGCAAGCTCAGACGGAGGATGCTATGGATAAGAAGACTCATAAGTCATTCATCTGCTTTGCCAGCGTGTTGAGTGCAGTGACCCTCTTGGTAGGTATCAGCTCTGCAAAGGCGCAGGTTACGATAGAACCGATTGCATTGACCGGGGACCCGGTCCCGGGCGCGCCAGCGGGAGTTGTTTTCGGTGGATTCGAAACCCCTCTGTTGAACGGGAGCGGCGAAGTGGCATTTGAAGCCTTTACCCGAGATCCCACCTTTATCTTTCTTAGGAGAGGTGTCTGGGCAGGTATTTCAGGCAGCCTGGAGCCTGTTGCCATCACAAAATTCCCGGCTCCGGGCACCGATCCAGGGGTGACTTTCCGCAATTTCCTCGAGGATCCTTTGCTGAATGCATTGGGGGAGGTTGCTTTCTCTGCTGCCATCACGGGACCAGGTATAAATCCCGCTAATAGTCAAGGCATATGGGCGGGAGTGCCCGGGAGTTTATATTTCCTTGCTCAGATGGGTGACAGCATCCCAAGTACTGTTCCGGAGGTGTTTTTGGGTGGATTCGGCAACCCACCCCGCCAGGTATTTAACGGAGCAGGAGAGGTGGCTTTTACGGCCGGCATCTTCGGTCCAGGCGTCGATTTCACAAACAATCAGGGCGTATTTCTGGCTGGCCTCCATGGCCTAGAGCTGATCGCGCGCAAAGGCGATCCCGCACCAGGAACTGGAACTACGTTTGGTTCTTTAGGCATGACTGCTTCGAATGGGGTAGGCGACGTAGGGCTTTCCTCCACCTTTCAGGGAGGCTGGCTGGGTGATGCGGGTGGTTTAACTCCCTTCGCAATCGTCGGTGATTCTGCTCCAGGTGTTGCGCCAGATGTGGTTTTCTCCGCGATAGCAAGCCCCGCGCTTAACGACCTGGGGCAAGTGGCGTTCAATGGCAACGTTGCCGGCCCGGGCGTCGATTCCAGCAACAATCAAGGCATCTGGGGCGGTGCTCCGGGCGACCTGGACCTTGTTGTCCGTGAAGGTGATCCGGCGCCGGGCACCCCGTCAGGAGTTGTTTTCCGTAGCGGGGGTCAGCCCGTCTTGAACGGGGCGGGCGAGGTAGCATTCAGATTATTTCTCACCGGCCCAGATGTGGATTTCACTAACGACGTTGGCATATGGTCGGCAGGCTCGAACGGCGTGGAGCTTGTTGTCCGTGAAGGTGATCCGGCGCCGGGCACCGATCCTGGGGTCTTTTTCTCCATCTTGGGAGGAGGTGGATTTATAACTCCCGGCCTGAACTGTATGGGTGAGGTCGTTTTCTTCGGACGTCTTGGTGGCCCGGGCGTCAATTCGAGCAACAATGAAGGTATCTGGGCTGGAGGCGTGGGTGATCTGAGGCTTATTGTCCGCAAAGGTGACGAGATTGAAGTCTCTTCTGAAGATTTTCGAACGGTTCGCTCCTTGCTGTTTGGCCTCTTCACTGCATCCGGAAACCAAGACGGTCGACGCAGCGGGTTTAATGATGCCGGGCAGGTCGCCTTTAAAGCGGGATTCACGGATTTCTCCGAGGGCATATTCTTGGCATCACCGCCCCTACCAGCTGACCTCATCAGCGATCTCATTGACTTCGTAGCCAGCCTAGGCTTGAGGCCAGGGATTGAGAACCCCCTTCTCGATAAGCTGAATGGCGCATTTAAAAAGCTCAATGATGGTAATCCGGATAACGACCAGTCAGCGACAAGCCTTCTCAGTGATTTTGCTGCAATCGTGGAGGCGAAGCGAAAACTCATTGGGGACGAGAATGCTGACACCCTAAATGCCGGCGCAGAGAAAATCATCGCTTCATTGCAGTGCGCATAAGTTGACCAGTGATTAGTGCACATGGCCGCCGCCCAACGCCCGATCCAATTTCAACGATATTGGATGGCTGCATTGTCGGCCATGCGCGCTCATCGCCGTAGTAAGATATGTTGTGCGGTGCGCCGCAAAGCGCGATCAAGAGGTAGCTCTGAGCACGCACAGCACCCATCATTTCCGTCCACTCAGGGTCAAACTCGGAAGTCAGATGCCCGCCCGAATCTGGTCCGTTCTGGGGTGAAAAGCGGACCTCACGGCGGCGAAGGTCTGCTTACCGCCTGAAAGCGGTCGTCCTCAAGTGCGTGCCTGAACCGCCGCTCTTAGCTGAGGCTGTTGAAAAACTCTAGGCGGGAAGCTGGGCACGCAATAATGGAATTAATTTTCTCAGCCACGGGAATCAATATTGCTTGTGAGACTGGCTGGACGAATCATTGTTGCGCCAGCCGGACCTGAAAATAGTTTTTCAACAGCCTCAGCCAGCAACGGACCAATTGTCGTGACGGTTCCGCCTTGTATAGGTGTTATCAGCACCATCAAGAATCGTGCGCCCGTCAGGCGGGAATGTTAAGGGACTGGGGGTTCATGCATTGGATAAAATACCACCATTTAGTCATGGTGGATTCCCTCTTTCGTGCTATCAATCTACCATAATTGGTGTGAGGGAAGGAATGCGGTATCTTGAATTATCCATAGAGAACATGGAGGACTATGCGGCCCGGGGTGGCTTCGGCTCTTGGCGAGTCCTCGATTGGGCACGAAGGCTGCGTTCCGCTCCAACCAAACTTGAAGATTTTTGCCGGCTGCTGGAAACGGCTGCAAAAGAAATTCACGCGATGAAGGCGGCAGCGCCTAACAATGATGCCGTTTCGCTTGGAGACTTCGCCAGCCAACTGAGAGGGATTGCGATTGAATTGGGCTGCGACGAATTGGTCGCCTGAAAAGTGAGAATCTGTCGGGTGAGGGTCAACTGCAGTCCTGATAAACCGTTTTCAGTAAGGTCCGCTCTACGCCGAAT
>CBFDBJ010000116.1:0-6237 GCA_965603015.1 uncultured Alphaproteobacteria bacterium | reverse complement strand
ATGACCAGATCATAGAAATTGCGCGGTTTGAGGCGCGGCAGCATGGACATCTGCGCCCGGCTCTCGACCTGGAACGTGCCAACGCTGTCGCCGCGGCACAGCATATCGTAGGTGCGCGGGTCATCGGCGGGGATCGTCGCGAGATTAAAGGATTTATCGTAGTGCTGCTCGAACATGGTGAAGGCCTTGGCGATGGCGGTCAGCATGCCAAGGGCCAGAACGTCGATCTTGAGGATACCCAGCGCATCAAGGTCATCCTTGTCCCATTCGACAAAGGTACGATCCGCCATTGCCGCATTGGCAATCGGCACAACTTCGGACAGCGCGTCGCGCGTGATGACAAAGCCGCCGACATGCTGGGACAGATGGCGCGGGAACCCCGTCACCTGACGCGCCAGCTCCATGGCCATCATCAGGTTCGGATCGTCCGGATCAAGGCCAATCTCGCGCACATGGTCTTCATCGACGCCGCCGCTCGACCAGCCCCAGACCGTTCCGGCGAGCGCGCCGACAGTATCCATCGACAGCCCCATGACCTTTCCAACGTCCCGGATGGCGCTTTTGGTACGGTAAGTAATAACGGTGGCCGCAATACCGGCGCGGTGGCGGCCATACTTATTGTAGATGTACTGAATAACCTCTTCACGGCGCTCATGCTCGAAGTCGACGTCAATATCGGGCGGCTCGTTTCGTTCCGCAGAGATAAACCGCTCGAACAGGAGATCAACCTTGGTCGGATCGACCGATGTAATGCCGAGCATATAACAAACCGCAGAATTCGCCGCCGATCCCCTGCCCTGACACAGGATGCCCTCAGAGCGGGCAAAGCGCACCATATCGTAGACGGTCAAAAAATAGGGCGCATAGTTGAGTTCGTCGATGAGTTCCAGTTCGTGGGCAATAATCTTGCGGATCTTCGGCGGGATCCCCTCCGGATAGCGCTCTGCGGCCCCGTCCCAGGCCAGGCGGATGAGTTCGTCCTGAGGTGTCGCGGCATTGCCCAGAACCTCATCCGGATAGTCATAGGCCAGTTCATCGAGCGAGAAGGTCACGCGCCGCGCGATCTCTTCCGTCTGACGAATGGCTTGCGGGTACGCCTTGAAGAGCCGCGCCATTTCCTGTGGACCCTTCAGATGCCGCTCTGCATTGGCCTCGAGCAGAAACCCGGCGGCATGGATCGTCGTGTGTTCACGCACGCAGGTCAGGACATCCTGTAAAACCCGCCTGCCCGGCGCATGATAAAGCACGTCGTTGGTTGCCACTGTGGGAATTTCGAGGGAGCGGGCAAAGGCATCCAGCATGCCGAGGCGGAGCGTGTCCTTGCCATTATAGAGGCAAGAGAGGCCAAGCCAGAGAGTATCGGGGAAGGCTTCTGCCAGCTTTGTGCAATCCCGCCGGAAGGCTTCGGGCGGTTCAATCTGCAGCGGCGGCATGGCGATAAAAACCTGCCCCGCGCCCGCTTCGATAATATCGTCCAGCGAGAGATAACATTCCCCCTTCGGCGCCCGGCGATTACCAAGGGTCAGAAGCCGCGACAGCCGCCCCCATGCGGCGCGGTCTTGCGGGTAGGCGATGACCTCAAAGCCGTCTTCGCTGACCAGCCGCGCGCCGACCAGCAGCTGCAGCCCCGCTTCCTTTGCCGAGGTGTGCGCCCGAACGACACCGGCAAGCGTATTCCGATCCGCCACCCCGATCGCCGACAGCCCCAGCGCACTGGCCTGCAGCACCAGCTCATCCCCATGCGACGCCCCGCGCAGAAACGAGAAATTGGATGCGGTGGAGAGTTCAGCGTAAGTCATGAGCACGTGCCATCACTCTATCTATATTTCTGTCATACCCGGGCTTGTCCCGGGTATCCAGTGCGAGGCTTTCTGGATTACCGGGACAAGCCCGGTAATGACAAAAGAATTTGTGTTGAGATTAGCGCATAACTTTCTCATATAAATCTTCCCAATCGGGATTACGATTTTCGATCAAATTCAATTTCCATTGACGAGGCCAATGTTTGATATTCTTCTCACGCTGGATAGCTCTCGAAACATCAAGGTGCTCTTCGCAATAAACAAGGCGATGAACACCGTATTTTTTCGTAAAACCCTCCAGTATCCCGTTTCTATGTTCAAACCCTCGGCGAATGAGATTGTTCGTCACACCGGTGTAGAGCGTGCCATTGCGTTTTGAGGCCATGATGTAAACGCAATATGACTTCACCATCATCTCACCCGAAAACACCGTGCACAAACCATTCCGGCGTATTCGTCTCCCGCTCATAGAGGCCGTTGCGGAACAGCCAGAAGCGGCGGCCTTCGCTGTCCTCGGCCTGGAAGTAGTCGCGGGTGCGGCTGGCGCTGCCGACAAGGTCTGCAGAACGCCACCATTCCGGCGCGAGGCGTTCGGGGCCGAGGGTTTTGGTGATCTGGTAGTTGACCTTGCGCCAGCGGAAACGTTTGGGCGGGCCGTCGGGAACCTCGGCGAGGACCTCGATGGGCTCGGCGCGTTCCAGCAGGGTGAGCGGGCGGTCAGGGGCGCGGGTCATCACCTCGCCATCCCTCTCTTGCCCCACTACATCAGGCCCCATAACAGTCCAGTCTTCCATGCCGCCATCAGTGACAGCCATAACCGGTCGCTTCACAACAGCGCGTTCGGGAACATGGCTGGCGCGCGGGGCCATCTGGTAAACCTCGCGCGCGCCGAGACGATTGCCGAGGCGGTCGAGCAGTGCGCTCACCTCGCTCGAAAAGCGCGGATATCCGGCTTTGGCTGTCTTTTTCTGCGCCGGTTCAAGAGCCCGCTCCACGCCCCTCAGCGTGATCTGCGACGGCACCTTCTCCTCGACCACCGGGGCAGACAAGGCCATGACGTCAATGCCGAAGCCTGCATCAAAATCAGATTGCAGGCGGTCCAGCTTTTCGGAGAACAGCCGCGTGATATGAACCGCCTCGGCGGTCACCTCCGCCGTGCCGATCTTGAGACGCATGATCTGGCCATCGACCCGGTAGAGCGTCAACGTGAGGCGGCGCGCGCCTTGCTGATCAACCACGAAGCGAGCCTCAAGATCCCGTGCGAGCCGCGCAATGCCCTCGCTGATATCATCAAGGCTGACAATCGGCTCCACAAGCACCTTGCGGATCCGGTAAGGGACGAGCGGTTTGCCCGGCGAAATCGGTTCCTCGTCCTCCCCCAGCGCCTGATCGAGGCGGTGGGCGACGTCCGTGCCAAAGCGCGCGGTCAGCGGCGCACGCGGCAGATCAATCAGCTGGCTGATTTTCTTCAATCCCATGGCATCAAGGCCGCGGCAGATCTCACTATCAAGACGCAGAGCTGCGACAGGCAGAGCTGCGATAGCCTCTTCCTCCGCACCTGACGCTACAATATGGAAATTGCGTGATCCCAGGTTTGCATAATGCGCAACCGCCCAGGCAGCGCCCGGCGCATCGGCGAGCCCGGCACGGGCCTCAAAACCAAAATCCGCAAGACGGGTCATCATGTCGGCGAGCATTCGATCCTCGCCGCCAAAGAGGTGAGCACAGCCGGTGATGTCGAGGAAAATGCCGTCAGGGCCGTTGTGAGCCCCGCTGGAGCGGTGTGACGCCACGGTCCACGGCGTATAACGACCGAGCCAGTCAGCCAGCTCTGTGAGGGCTCTGTGGTCGACCTCGTCATCAGCCCCTGCCAGCATGATCTGCGGGCAAAGCGCGCGGGCATCGGCCAAAAGCTGGTCTTTTTCGACCCCTGCCCGTTCCGCCGCACCATTCAGCGCCGCGATCCGCATGCCGCCGGCAACAGACCGGGTCAGCGCGAAAGGGCTCTCACGCAACGATGCGGCCTTGCCGCCCTCGTTCATCGAAGTAAGCGAGCTCGCCTTTTGGTTCCTCTCGATCCACGCCATATTGCGGCAGAACCGATCGGTCGACCAGCGGGGGAACCAGACGAAAACGATACGCCGCATAATCCCACTCCATTTCCCACGTGCCCGGCCTGGTACTGCTTACGCCGCCCGGAACACTTTGACATTTTTCCATAGTCACCTGCCAGCGCGGCAAGCCAATGACATCCTTGAATCGCTCTTGTGACAGGTGATTTGACTCCCTGTCACGTAAAACATCAGGCAGCCCCCGGTTATGGCAACTGCCACTTGTGCGAGTCGCAATCAGCCACCGGGTCCTTGCGACTGTAACCATACTGTCCGATGGCTGACGAAGTAAAAACACCGTCGTTCCGGTACGCTCGGCGGCAAGCTGCAATCGCCGCGAGGCCGTGAGGTCAAGATCGGAGCGCGGGCCAAACAATCCGATGACAGATGAAAGTGCACCGCAGCGTACGCCCTCCTCCATGGCCCATAAAAGCTCTGCTGTTGTTTTGGTCCGCGCAACAATAAAGCGCGCCGGATCAAGACCGAAGCTGGCCAGCCCCGGTCCGTAGAGCGTGCCAAAATCAAGCGTGCCGGAGACCTGCTCACACCACAGGACCGGGCGCGTATCGAGAGGACCGGTTGTCGTCCCGGACGCCTGAAGCCGGGCAATCAACGCCATGAGAAACCCGAGCGCTGCGGGGCGGTCCGGATGAGCCGCCCCCCTCACCTCATGGAGGGTACCTTTAGCGAGAGCCGGAAAGTCGGGGGCGTCATCAAGCAGTGAGAATGCCGAGGCAGCGGAACTGGCAGTTTCCTTAGGCGCGCCACGCTCCACGCGCCGAACATCGGCCCGTAAACCGGCCAAAACCTGCTCTTTTCCAACTGTTCGTCCAAGCGCTCGCATGTGCTGACACTACTCTCAAAACCTTAAATGTTCTCTATTTGTTCTATTTTAGTTATGTGGAAGAGAGAGTCAAGATGGGCTTTGAGAATCTGGTTACAACCTGCGAAGATGGGGTCGGAGAGCGCTTTTACTAGGACATCGCCAATCCAAAACAGAAAGCAAGACATCAAATGATAGAACTAAAAATAGAGAGCTGGTTCGAACTCTACGTCTTGCAGAAAGCGCTATATGAAGCGAAATTCCTGTCCGGATATCCCCACAGTGAAGTACAGCTTGATCCAAGGATCGCTAAGATAATGAGTCAAATATCTACAGCATTAGAATCTGATGATTGGAAAGACAAAGTTCCCACCACGCCAACACCATTCGCCGACTCGAAAAACCAGTATAAGATTGATGAAAATCACGATACCTTCAGAAGAGGGGTGCTCTATATACTAACAAAATTCGATGTCGATGAATGGGAGAACTTCAACACAGAAACCAAACAGGAAATCGCCTCAACATACTTTGCACCGCTAAAAGTAACGCAGGACGTAAAAAACAAATTCATCAAATTCGTAGACCAACGCAAACCACCACACTGGTCAGCAGTTTTCTAGCCGAGGCTAAATGAACACTGTCCCAGAGGCACCTTACCTCTTAAAAAAACTGCCGTGTCTGTGCGAGGTGTCACTCCCGCTTGAATGCGGCTTGTCTTGGGCCGTCCTTCCATGTTCTTCTGCCAAAAAATCTAAAGAGAAACCTCCGCCTGAACGGCTCCCGACAGAAAGATAATCGACCATGACGCTTCAAATACTCGGTGTTGCATTTTCCAATTTTGTTCGCTCCGTCCGCATGGTCGCCGAAGAGCGCGGCGTGGCCTATGAGCTGGTGCCGATCGGGCCGGGCTCAAAGGACGCCAAAGCGGTCCATCCCCTGGGCCAGGTACCGGCGATGAACCACGACGGCTACGAGCTTTTTGAATCGCAATCGATTGCCCGCTATATCGATGCGGCCTTTGATGGTCCGCGCATGACGCCGGACGATTTGCAGGCCGCGGCAGTCATAGACCAATGGGTTGCTTTTACCGCCACCACGGTCGACCAGTATCTGATGCGCCGCTACGTCGTGCCCTACGCCTTCTACAAGGACGCCGACGGCAATACGGACCGGACCCTCATCGATATGACCGTACCCGGATTTGGCAAACTCTTCGGAGCGCTCGACAAGTCCGTATCGGATGGTTATCTGGGAAGCTCGCAGTTCAACATGGCCGATTGCTTCTTGATGCCAATCCTGAGCGCCGCCGCCAATTTCCCCGAAGCCAAGGAAGCAATTGCCGCCAGCGACAATCTTACCGGCTATATGACCCGGATGAACGAGCGAGCAAGCTTTACCGGCACGGCAGCTTGAGGGAGCAGGGCCAACCCGATACTTGTCATGCCCGGGCTTGACCCGGGTATCCAGTGCGTGGCTCTCTGGATTACCGGGTCAAGCC
>CBFDBJ010000115.1:0-6921 GCA_965603015.1 uncultured Alphaproteobacteria bacterium | reverse complement strand
ACGAAGGCGATGCCGACGAAGAGGATGCCGGGGAAGAGAGCGACGGAGAAGAGGCCGGCATTAAATCCGCCACGCTTCATATCAAGGGCCACAATGCCTATGGTTGGCTTAAAACAGAGTCAGGGGTTCATCGGCTTGTCCGGATTTCCCCTTTTGATTCAAACGCAAGGCGGCACACAAGCTTTGCTTCCGTGTGGATCTTCCCGGAGATTGATGACGAGATTGAAGTTGATGTTTCGGAAAAGGATGTTCGCATCGACACCTACCGGGCCTCGGGGGCAGGTGGCCAGCACGTCAATACAACGGATAGTGCGGTACGGATTACGCACATCGCCTCTGGAATTGTCGTGCAGTGTCAGAACGAGCGGTCCCAGCATAAAAACCGTGCCACTGCGTGGACCATGTTGCGCGCGCGGCTTTACGAGAAAGAGCTTCAGGAACGAGAAACAGCCGCACAGGCAGAAGCCGATGCCAAGACAGATATTGGCTGGGGTCATCAGATTCGCTCCTACGTCCTGCAACCTTATCAACTGGTCAAGGACTTGAGGACCGGCGTGGAGAGTACCAATCCGCAAGCGGTGCTCGACGGTGACCTTGACGGGTTCATGGCGGCATCCCTGGCGGCGCGTGTTGAGGGTGGCACGGGCGAAGTGATCGAGGATCTGGATTAGGGGAGGGGGCGGACCGGCAATGGTTCCTCTGTGGATCCTTTTTACCTTCATGGCGATGATCGCCCAGACTTTGAGAACTGCGGGTCAAAAACAGTTGTCACTGACACTGGATTCCATGACGGTAACCTTCGTGCGCTTTCTTTTCGGCTTGCCGTTTGTGCTGGTCTATTTTTCCTTTCTCTGGACCAGAAATGACGTTCATCCGGATCCCGGAGTGGAATTCTGGATCTTTTGTTCATTGGCTGCCGCAGCACAGATTCTCGCAACCTTTCTGATGGTGCAACTTTTCCGAAGGAGAAATTTTGCTGTTGGCATCACTTATATCAGGACCGAGGCCTTTCTGACGGCCTTTGTCGGTGCGTTGCTCTTTGGCGAGGTTTTGAGCCTGGCCGCCTGGGCGGCAATCCTGACAAGTGTCATTGGTGTTCTGATTATGAGCGCTGCAAGAAATGAAAGTTCGGGGTCGGGCACCTTCGCCTGGCTGGCAAGCCCGTCGGCTGCTATCGGGCTTTCCTCAGGTCTCCTGTTTGCCTTCGCCTCGTTGTTTATTCGCTCTGCCGGTCTCTCCCTCAATAATGACAATCTTGTGTTTTCCGGCGCGACAACGCTTGTTGCTGTTGTTTCGATTCAAGCCGTTTCCATGGGACTCTGGTTTGTTCTCAAAAAGCGGCTGGCCTTGAGGGCGCTGATGAGCCAGGCAAAACTTGGTATCTTTGTTGGTGTGACCAGCGCGATTGGTTCTGCGGGCTGGTTTACTGCCATGACTCTGGAGAAGGCTTCCTATGTCAAGGCTCTGGGGCAGATTGAGTTGGTTCTGGCGCTCTTTGTTAGCCTGGTCTTTTTCAAGGAGAAAATCGAGAGGCTGGAGATTTCCGGCATGATATTTATGTGTTTGGGAATTGTCGCTTTGCTGATTTTTGATTGATCGCATCGAGGCGCGGTTATCCGGGACCTTCGGGCAAAAAAATACCCCCATGGGACTAATCCGGCATGGGGGTATTTCAATTCGAGTTTCGGCAGGTCCGGGTCAGGCGGTTTTTTTGGTGAGATTTTCTGCAAATTTCTCAGCAACGCCCGTAGTGTCTTTTGCTGCGAGCCCGGTCTTGACCTTGTCTTCGGGTGCAATATCCGGTGTTGCAACTGTGCCATTTTCTTTGGTCGTTGCACCAAGTTTGACTTGGCCAGCCGAGCTGCTGGTATAATCAGCTTTCGGATTATCTGAATACTTACACTTGCCGTCGAAGTGAGCGCCGCTTTCAACTGAAAGAACGGTATGAAGAACATCGCCTTCGTAGTGAGCGGAAGCGGTCAGCTTGACATTTGTTGCCCGGATTGAACCGGAGACATGGCCGCGGATTTCAAGATGTTCGGCAACAAGTTCGCCGCGGATGGTGGCATTTTCGCCAACGACGAGGCGCTCGGCGATAACATCACCTTCTACAGTGCCGTCAATTTGAATATCGCCAACACCGCTGATCGTGCCGGTGATTTTGGCATCCGCTGAGATAATTGTTGGGATTTGGCGGGCGGTTGTTGGTGAACTGGATGAGGAAACCGGGGATGTATATTCTTCTTCTTTGCCTTGCTTGAACATGAACTTTAACCTCTTGATTGGCTGGCAAGCGCCGCTCGCCCTGAATGTGAGGTCAAGATTTAATGGAATTAGGTAAACAAAGGCCGAATCAACTCGTTCAAATCGTTGGTTTCGGGTAAAAAATTACAGAAGAGCCGAAGACCGCGGATTGCAGGTCTGGCCGCTTCGGATTATTGGCCTTGATGAGAGCAGTTATTATGAAGACGTGTATGCTCACAGTCGCAGAGATGGCGGAGGCGGATCGCCTGACTATTGAACGCGGCACTCCGGGAATAGACTTGATGCGGTGCGCCGGTCGGGCTTGCGCCCGCGCCATTACTCGGCGTTTTGACCAGGTCAATGTCCTTGTCCTGTGTGGACCGGGGAACAATGGCGGTGATGGCTTTGTTATTGCGAAGGCGTTGGAGGAGGAAGGCCGGTCGGTGACGGTTTCTCTTCTGGTTTCACCCGTTAAGCTGAGCGGCGATGCCAGGCTCGCCTATGAAGACTGGATCCAGAGTGCACAGACACCTGTTCTTGCCGCCTTTGACCCGCACCTTCTTGAAGGCGCCGGGCTGATTGTCGATGCGGTGTTTGGGTCAGGTCTCGCCCGGGATGTCGGATCGCCGGTGATGGAGGTTGTTGCAGCGGCGAACGCCAGCAGCATCCCGGTGGTATCGGTTGATATCCCAAGCGGGGTCAATGGCGACAATGGCCAGATTTCCGGCAGCGCTTTTGAGGCAAACCTGACTGTGACTTTTTTTCGAAAGAAGCCGGGACATTTACTCTTTCCCGGGCGTGGGCGTTGTGGGGACGTGGAGGTGGCCGACATCGGAATTCCCGATGATGTCATCGACGACCTGTCGCCTCAGGCCGGGGAAAATGATCCGGAAGCCTGGCTGGGAAATTTCCCCTGGCCGAAGCTTGAGGCTCACAAATATGCGCGCGGGCATACGGTTGTCGTCAGTGGCGGGATTTCTGCCACTGGTGCGGCGCGTCTGGCAGCGCTGTCGGCTTTGAGGGCTGGCTCGGGGCTTGTCACGGTTGCAAGTCCGGCTTCGGCTGTGATCGTCAATGCCTCTCAATTGACGTCTGTGATGGTGCGAGGATTTGGTGATCTTGACGGGTTCGCGGATGTAGCGGGCGACACGCGGCTCAACAGCTTCGTCATTGGCCCGGGAAACGGCGTGGGGGAGGCAACGAGGGCGAGGGTTCTCCATCTGTTGTCTTTGAAGCGCTCAATAGTCCTGGACGCCGATGCACTGACGTCATTTGCAGATGATCCAAAAGAGCTTTTCGCCGGGCTTCATGAAAAGGCCGTTCTGACGCCGCACGCGGGAGAATTTGGCCGATTGTTCCCTGATTTGACGGGCGCAGCAAAGCATGAGGCGGCTCGACAGGCGGCAAAGCGGACCGGAGCGACGGTTGTCTTCAAGGGTGCCGATACGGTTATCGCAAGGCCGGACGGACAAATTCTGATTAACGCGAACGCTCCGGCAGCCCTGGCAACAGCGGGGTCGGGGGATGTTCTGGCCGGCCTCATTGCCGGGCTCATGGCACAGGGCATGAACAGCTTTGATGCAGCGTCGGCAGGCGTGTGGATCCACGGTGAGGCTTCCTGCCTGTTCGGTGCCGGTCTCATTTCCGAGGATTTGCCGGATCTTGTGCCGGTTGTGCTCGATCTTCTGTCCGACCCTGGACAGGATGCAGCCGCCGCCCGGGGGCGAACCCATGATGTCTGACCTGGTGATCCGCCCGGCCCGGCGCGAGGATGTGCCTGCCATTACTGAACTCTATAACCGATATGTGACAGATACGGTCGTGACTTTTGATATCGAGCCGTCCTCCGTCGAACAGCGGTTGGTCTGGTTCGGCCAGTTCAAGTTGTCAGGACCAATACGGCTCCTGATCGGCGAGGCGGACGGTGCTTTTGCCGGTTATGCGGGAACCTTGCCCTTCCGGGTTAAGGAGGCCTACCGGACCTCCGTCGAAACCACCATCTATATTCACCCGGATTTTCAGGGGAAAGGGGTGGGATTGCAGCTCTATGGGGGCCTGTTTGAGGCCTTGAGAGGCGAAGACGTTCATCGGGCTTATGCCGGCATCACTGTGCCCAATGAACCGTCTATCGTGCTTCATGAAAGGGCGGGGTTCCGCCACATCGGGACCTATAGCGAGGTTGGCTTCAAAATGGGCCAATACCATGATGTTGCCTGGTATGAGCGGGCGGTGAACATCCCTGCAAACCGCACTAATAATGAGGCCTGACAAAAAGTAACAGGAATCGCCGGTTTCCCCGTCTCTTTTGATGACATTCAAATCTCCTGTGGTATAGAGAGCGCCAGATTTGACCTGATTGGTTGTCATGCGGATGTGGCGGAACTGGTAGACGCGCCAGATTTAGGTTCTGGTGCCGAGAGGCGTGGGGGTTCGAGTCCCTTCATCCGCACCAACTAATCACGGCAAGAGTTTAGGAAGTGCCTGAAAATCAAGAGGATCCGATATCACAGGGTATCAAAGCGATCCGGTTACAATTAGAGGCTAGAACAGTAATGGAAATCACCGAAACCAGCTCGGATGGG
The DNA here is from genome assembly GCA_965603015.1 of uncultured Alphaproteobacteria bacterium. Taxonomy (GTDB): domain Bacteria; phylum Pseudomonadota; class Alphaproteobacteria; order M2410; family M2410; genus JAUWTJ01. The sequence goes on along the minus strand of CBFDBJ010000115.1, from coordinate 2,095 downwards.
CTTGCCCGCGAATTCAAAATTGTGGTGGGAGCATCGGAGCTTGATGAGCGTGTCATGACGCGCCTTGATGAGATCAAGGATCAGGTCCAACTCAAGGGTTTTCGCCCCGGGAAAGTGCCAATCACGCATCTGAAACGCGTCCATGGCAAATCAATTATGTCCGAGGTGATTCAGGAGATTCTGAACAAGGCTCCGGAAGAGACGCTGAAGGAACGGGATTTGCGCCCGGCTCAGCAGCCTCGCATTGAAGGTCTGGACGACGAAGCAGAGATGCTGGCGGTTTTTGAAGGCAAGGCTGACCTTGAATTCACGATGGCGCTGGAAATAATGCCGAGCTTTGAAAAAACCGATCTCGGGAGCGTTGAGCTCGAACGTGAAGTTGCTGAAATCAGTGATGCAGATGTCGACGAGCGTCTTGCGATGATGGCTGAAGGCCAGGTTGCTTACAAGGCACGCGGAGCGACAGCGAAGGCGAAAGACAAGGATCAGGTTTCGATTGATTTTGTTGGCTCTGTTGACGGCGTTGAATTTGATGGCGGCAAGGGCGAGGATCATCCGCTTGTTCTGGGCAGTGGTTCCTTTATCCCCGGATTTGAAGAACAACTTGTCGGCGTAAAAAAAGGTGACGAGCTTGATGTGAACGTGACTTTCCCTGAAGCCTACCAGGCAGCAGATCTGGCCGGAAAGGATGCGGTCTTCAAGGTGACAGTCAAGGAAGTTTCAGCTCCTGAAAAGCCCGAGATTGATGACGAGTTCGCCAAACAGGTTGGTATGGACGACCTTGCAGCCCTCAAGGAAACTTTGAAGGGAATGATCGGCGAGGAATTTTCCGGCTACGCCCGCAACAAATTGAAACGCAAGTTGCTTGATCAGCTGGACGAGATTCATACCGGTGTTGAACTCCCGCAAGGGATGGTTGACGCTGAATTTGATCAAATTTGGACGCAGGTGCAAGCCGAGCCAAAAGAAGATGGCGAGGAAGTACAAGATGAAGAGGCTGAAAAATCTGAATACCGCGCTATCGCAGAGCGCCGGGTTCGCCTTGGCCTCGTCATCGCGGAGATAGGCACAGAGAACAACATCCAGGTCAGCCAGGAAGAACTTGCCCGCGCTATGAGCGAGCAGGCGCGTCAAATGCCTGGCCAGGAGCAATTGCTCTACGATTATTTCCAGAATAATCCACAGGCCCTCGATCAGCTTCGCGCGCCGCTTTTTGAGGACAAGGTCGTAGATTTCATATTTGAAATGGCCAAGATCAGCGAAAAGACTGTGACCAAGGACGAACTGATCGCCGATCCGGACGAAGCTACTGAAGGTAAGAAGCCTGCAGCGAAAAAGAAGGCTGCGCCAAAGAAAAAGGCTGCAGCAAAAAAGACAGCAGAAAAGAAGCCTGCTGAAAAGAAGACTGCTGCAAAGAAGGCGGCGACAAAGAAACCTGCAGCCAAGAAAAAGACTGCTGCCAAGAAAACAGCAAAGAAAGAGGACTAACCTCTTCAAAGTCAGACGGGTCGCGACGGCCTGCCAGGGGAGAATGATGATGGTCCGGCGTGGAATGCGAGTTGGCGCAGGTTTTTTGGCCCTGTGCCTTTTGAACGCCTTTCCGGCCGCGGCCTTTGCCGCCGACGGCGCTCTGGATAGCGGCGACACTGCCTGGGTGATTACGGCCACCGCTCTGGTTCTGTTCATGACCATGCCGGGTCTCGCGCTGTTTTATGGCGGTCTTGTCAGGTCTCAACATGTTCTGTCGGTTCTGATGCACTGTATGGCGATCGCTTGCCTTGCATCGGTTCTGTGGATTGTTGGTGTCTACTCGCTTGCCTTCGGTGAAGGCAATGACTGGATCGGGGACCTGTCAAAAGTCTTCCTGTCAGGGGTTACTGGTTCAACCCAAAGCGGAACAATCCCCGAAGGCGTCTTCTTCATGTTCCAGATGACGTTCGCGATCATCACGCCCGGACTTATGGTTGGCGCGTTCGTTGAGCGGGTAAAATTCTCCGCGGTGATGTGGTTCTCCGGTCTGTGGCTGGTGCTGGTCTATGCGCCGGTGTGTCACTGGGTCTGGGGCGGCGGCTGGCTCGGCGAGATGGGCCTGCTG
>CBFDBJ010000114.1:0-6968 GCA_965603015.1 uncultured Alphaproteobacteria bacterium | reverse complement strand
CTATGAACGATATCCAGCAGATTGACGACCATGAACAGGTTCATAACCTGCACGCGCACCGTTTCATTGGCAAGCGGAACCATCACCTCGACCCTGCGATCAAGATTGCGCGGCATCCAGTCAGCAGACGAGATATAAACCTTTGCCTGATCGGATGGCAGCGCGGCGCCATTGCCAAAACAGGCGATGCGAGAGTGTTCGAGATATCGCCCAATGATGCTCTTGACCCGGATGTTTTCCGACAGACCGGGAACACCCGGCTTGAGGCAACAAATACCTCTGACAATGAGATCAATTTCAACACCCGCCGTACTCGCCCGGTAAAGCGCGTCAATCACCTGCGGATCGACCAGAGAATTAAGCTTGGCCCAGATCATCCCTGGCTTACCCGCCGCGGCATTGACCATCTCGGTCTCGATATCCTCGATAAGACGGCTACGCAAGGAAATCGGCGAGACGCTCAAGGACTCCAGATCCTGGATTTCCGCACTTCCGGTCACATAATTAAAAATCTTGCCGACATCTCGTGCCAGCGCCGGATCAACGCTGAACAGCGACAGATCCGTATAAACTTTCGCATTCACCGGATGATAGTTCCCGGTGCCAACATGACAATAGGTTCGCAGTTTCCCATTTTCGCGCCGAACGACCAGCGAGAGCTTGGCGTGGGTTTTGAACTCGATGAAACCATAGACAACCTGGACCCCGGCGCGCTCCAGATCTCGTGCGAGACTGATATTGGCTTCCTCGTCAAAGCGCGCCTTTAGCTCGATGATGGCTGTAACTGACTTGCCGGCTTCCGCCGCCTCAATCAGGGCCTCAACAATGGGAGACTGCTCGGATGTGCGATACATGGTCTGCTTGATCGCCACGACATCAGGGTCTGCTGCCGCTTGTCTCAGAAACTGCACCACCACATCGAAAGACTCGTAGGGGTGATGCACAACAATATCCTTGGAGACGATAGCGGCGAAGCAATCCCCGCCATGCTCGCGAATGCGTTCCGGGAAGCGGGCATCAAAATGTTCATATTGCAAATCGCTGCGCTCTGGAATAATCAGCTGGGAAACGTCGCTGATACCAAGAATATGGTCGAATTTGACAACTTCGGCAGCACTGACTTCCAGTTCTTCTGCAACAAGATCCGCAAGCGCATTCGGCGTCCGGCCCTCGATCTTGAGGCGGATCACGGATCCGCGACGGCGACGCTTGAGCGCGCTCTCAAAGAACCGCACCAGATCTTCTGATTCCTCCAGCACTTCAATATCACTGTCACGCAGGATTCGGAAGGCACCCAGCCCGGTGACTTCATATCCAGGAAAAATACGCGTGAGGAAGAGGGCAATCAATGTTTCAAGAGTGATAAACCGCTGCGTCGGGTCACCTTCGGCTGTCTCACCATTCGGCAGACGAATAAACCGGGCGACCTGGCGCGGGATCGGCAGCAGGGCATTCATGGCACGCCCGTCGAGCGTATTTTTCAGCTGCAGCGCGAGGGAAAAGCCCAGGTTAGGTATAAACGGAAACGGATGCGCCGGATCAATGGCGAGCGGCGTTACAATCGGGAAAACCTCGCCGAGGAACCAGTCTTCTGCAAAGGCCAGATCATCGCCGCTCAATTCATCCTGCTCGAGGATCAATATCCGGTTTTCCGCAAGGTCCTCTACCAGCGTTGTCCAGCAGGCATACTGGCCTTCCATCAATTCACTTGCGCAGGCATTGATCTTTTCAAGTTGCTCCGACGCCGTGAGGCCATCGTCAGAGCGACGCTTGACGCCCTGATTAACCTGGGCACGAAGGCCAGCCACCCGCACCATATAAAATTCATCGAGGTTATTGGCCGAAATGGACAGGAACCTCACCCGTTCCAGAAGCGGGTGAGACGTGTTCGTCGCTTCCTCAAGAACACGCGCATTGAAGGCCAGCCAGGACAGTTCCCTGTTGAACAGGTTCTCGGGTGCCGCGATGCCTGCACCGTGGCCAGACTTGTCCGCATCTTTCACAGGGATAGCAAGCTTCGCGGGCTTTTTTGCAGCCCCCTTCTTGATCGGCGTGACGTTCGATGAACTCATTACGGTTGTGGTCTGTTCCTGTTGGTTCCGGTGGCTTCAATATTTATGTCGGGGTATTTTAGCCGAGTGAACCTTGTAAAGAAATAAACATCGCGGTTCGCTTAGCGGTTTTCCAGAATATCGCGCGCTAACGGTATAGTAATGGCGCTTCCGCGCCGAAGTGCTTCCCTATTGAGAACCTCGGCAACATCCGTCACCTCTTCAAAAGACCGCTCTATCCTGCTGATAACAAAGGATATCACGCCTTCTTTGACATCAGTTTGATAGTCCTGAAACAGCTTGATGAAGAGACCGCGCAAGAGCGCCTCATCAGGCGGCTGCAAGTCACCGATAATCGCAGTGGAAAGTCGCGAACGCAGATCAGGCAAGGCCAGGGACCATCTGGCCGGAGCTGTCCTGGCTGTCAGGAGAAGATGTCCGCCATTGTTTTTCATCGCATTGAAGAGATGAAAGAAGGCCTCCTCGTCTGCAACATCGTCGGCGTTATCAATTGCAATGGCGCGCTCGTCCATAAGGTCTGCCACTCTTTCTTCGTTCAGACTGACACCCTCGACAACCGGCCCGCCGCTTTGCTCGCGCCAGACCTCGATCAGGTGGGTTTTACCAGACTTTCCCGCCCCGACAAGGCAGGCGGCAACCCCTGGCCAGTCCGGCCATTGGTCAAGAATGTCCACAGCCTCGGCATTACACGGCGTGACGAGGAAATCATCACGCCCGTGTGCAGTTCGCACGCCAAGGTCAAAAAGAAGCTGCCGAGCCATGGATCAACGCGCCTCGTCTTCCGGAGGCTCGCCGTCATTCTGCCCTGCCGCCGTAGAGATCGCGTCCGCCCCTGAGGCTTCCAGCCCGAGAAGGCTACCGGTCTCGGGTGATCCCCCTGTCGCGGCAAGATCAGCTCCCACGGGCGCACCGACACCCCAGTAAAGCGGGCTCCTGAGATACTCAGCCGTGAAGTGGCGGACAACGACGCCAATTGCTGCGGCAACCGGTACCGCCAGCAACATGCCGACAAAGCCGAACAGAGATCCAAAGGCCAACAGGCCAAAGATGACCCAGACCGGATGAAGTCCAATTTTTTGCCCGACCAGTTTGGGGGTCAAAACATTACCCTCGAGAACCTGCCCGAAAATGAATATGCCAAAGACGATGGCAACTTTCTCCGGTTCTGCAGGCAGGAATTGAAAGATCGCCAGTGCGACTGACAGGACCAGGCCGACGGCCATCCCGACAAAGGGAATGAAACTCACCAGGCCCGCAATGATACCAACAACAAGGCCAAACTTCAGACCCGCCAGCCCCAGCGCGACCGCGTAGAAAATCGCCAGCAAAACACAGATCGTTCCCATGCCCCGAACAAATCCGGCGAGAACCTTGTCAATCTCTCCTGCAATCTTGCGTATGGTATCAGCGTGCTGACGGGGCAGAAGCTTGTCTATATAGGCAATGATCCGGTCCCAGTCGTTGAGCATATAGAACGACACCACCGGAGTGATAAACAACAGCCCCATGAAATTCAGCAGGGCCCCGCCGCCGCGCGCAACACCCTGCAGAACGGAAGCACCATAGGTCAGCGCTCTGTGACGAAGCTCCGCAAAAGCCTCGGAGGAAGCAGAGCCCCCGTCGCCCGGCAGAAATCTTTTGAGCGGGCCATCCAGCATGTTGTGAACAAACACCTTTGCCGCATCAATATAGCCCGGTGCCGCGTCTATCAGTTCCAGTGCCTGGCCGGCGATCAGCGGAATAAGAAGTAGGATCGACAGGGCAAGAATTATGAAAAAGACGATTGTGATGATGGTGGTCGCCAGCACCCTGGAAAGCCCGAGCGCCTCGAGGCGATCAGCGACCGGGTCGAGAAAATAGGCCACGGCCATCCCGGCAACAAACGGCAAAAGAATTGCGGAGAGCGTTCCAAGCAGAAGCAGACTGATTGTGACAAGTCCGATCCAGAACCAGATGTGTTGGCGCAATGTCATGAATGTTTATTCCCTGCTTCCCTGGGCGATCAAGGAGCCCGGCAACCGATCAGGATCCTTCGTCTTTGTCCTCGGATTCGCTGTCTTCAAAGCCGCCTAATATGAGAACCCAACTCCACAGATAACCAAGCCACGAAAGAATGGTGGTCGCAGCAACTGCGGGCACACCGTAGGCCAATATACGCGGATCGTCGATGGAAAATGCAAGGGTGGCGAGCACCAGAACAACCAGCGTGATTTGAACGAGCGGAGTAATTTTGCTCATAAACTGTGGACGAATCTCGATCTCATAGCCCATTGAGTTCGTCAGCAGAACAGAACCAACGATTGTCAAATCACGACTAACCGCCAGGACAACAAGCCAGGTCGGCAAAGCCCCTTGTACGCCCAGTGCAACAAAAAGAGCTGTCAGCATAACCTTGTCAGCCAGGGGGTCCATATAGGCGCCCAGCCTGGTGCGCGCATCGAAGTGCTTGGCCAGGTAGCCATCGACACCATCCGAGGCACCCGCGGCCATAAACAGCCAGAACGCGAAAACAAACTCCTCGTCCAGCAGCAGCGATATGATAAACGGCACGGAAATTATCCGTGCAATCGTGATCAGATTTGGAAGGATTTTTATGATCGGCACAAGCTTCATCCGGACAATTTAAAGTGTTCAGAATGCCCCGTCAGGAGCCGTATCATAGTCAGGCAAATCGCCCTCATTGTAGCTGTCTTCAGGGCTCTCGCCTTCGGAGGCTTCTGTTTCGTCTGCGGCCTCCTGCCCTTCGGTCGGCCAGACTTCAAGCTCGGCCTCGGGAGCAAACCGAACAATCCAGAAATCCGGGTTGATGTTTCCAAAGTCAGTGCCTTGCGTATCGCTCGTCGCAGCGTAGAACCCGCCTTTGGTCGCTACAGGCAGCAGCGCAAGCGCGGCTCCCGCATCAAGCGGCTCCTGCGGCTCTTCAGCCCCACCGGCTTCATCCACGTCATTCGCGGCATCAAGATCATCAGGACCTTGCAAGCTTTCCGCCAGGCCGTCCGCCCACTCATCTGCCAAAGCCGGATCCCCGGCTACCGGAGTCTCTTCGTTGACCCGATCCTGTGTATCGGCTTCAACTGATCCAAAGGGGTCGTAGTCACTGCTACCGTTTTGATCCCACTGCGGAGGGAAATCCGGCTCTGCTTCCTTACTCCACGGATTGGGGTAGTCAGAATTTTTCTCAATCTCGTCGGGCTCGGCAGTATAGGCCGGGTTATCGCCCCTCTTTGAAGGCTCCAGCGCCACACCGTGTTGGGCAAGGGCAAGCGCAAGCTGGCTGGGTGACCCAACAACATCCCACTCCATATGCGCGCCGCCTGTCGATAGGGCCACGAGCCTCGAGTCGGTAATATTTGGCGTCCCCTGCATGGCCCGCTTGATAATCAACCACTGGGATATCTCTTCAAAGCGCGCCGAAATCACCAGCGTTTCCTGTGCATCAAACCGAATGATGGTCCGCGCCTTCCAGTCTTCCTGCAGTTTGGCAAGACCGCGATCAATGGCCATGCGCATGAGCGGCTCAATGTGCCTTGTGTGCGGCACGGTCATGGACCAGGTTTCCGACTCCGTCGGGCTCAAGCGGACAAATTCAAAGGTAATATACTTCTCCGGGTCTTTTTGCTGCATCCGTACAAGAAGGATATCCTGCACACCGTAGCGCTCGGCAAATCCGGACAGGGCTGCGTAATCCTCCGTCATCGCCGCCTCGACCGGCGTCGCAATCACGTCGCCAAGGTCTCCAAGGGGAATTTTAATCGGCACAAGCTCATGCCCGAAATGCTTGTTGGACCAGGCCAGGCTCCAGTTGTGATCGTCCTGAAAAATACGCGCGTTGTTGCCCTCAATATAAACCGGCAAGACCACCATTGGCCGCGCCTGAACTTCCGAGAACGGTATGTCGAATTGCTGCAGGATATCGCGTACATCCTTCGGCTTGAACCGATAGGTTATGGTCGCAAGATACCGGGTCGGACTGTTGCGCTCGTTTGAAATCTCGAACCCGGCCCCAAGCGTGGTGACTTCCGAAGTGTCCAGTGTCGGCAGCTCCGACCAATCGACCTCAAGGGTCAGGCGTTGAAACAACATGCGCAGCGCAGTCGCCCGGCCGTGCCGGATGGCAATGACCCGGGCCTCTGCAGCCTCGTTTGCAGTGGCGTCAACAGGCACATCGCGCACCGTATAGACATCCTGCGTCTCCGCCAGAGACGGAACGCTCAAGACGACCACAAGGCAACACAGCGCCATAACTGAGGCAAGAGCGGTGCGGGCGGCACGCCAGCACCCCTCGGCCTGAAAAGAGACTTTCATTTCCCCTATCCCCGGAACGAGTACGAACATACGCGGGTATACCCTTTTTCTTCGATGGTTAACAGCCACTTGGCCAGCTTTGTTATCACGGTCTAGCACACCAAATTGTCGAAATTTGGGTGAAACGCCTGATTTGCCAACTTATCAACAAGTGGGCCAACCCGAAACACCACAATTGGAGACGCCATGCCCCACCATACCCCACAAATAGGGGGTTTTGCGACCTTCCGCCCCTCATCGAATGAAGCCTCTTGATCCAGCTCCAGAGTTTGATATTGAACCCCCTGAAACACTCTGCCACTGCTTTCAGTCAGGATCTCGATGTCAAAGGCACCGGACGACACCCAAAAATCAAAAGAATCTGGCCAGAATGGCTATACCTACGCCGAGGCAGGCGTCGATATTGATGCCGGCAACGCTCTCGTCCAGGCGATCAAGCCGCTGGCCAAATCCACACGCCGCTCGGGCGCCGACGCGGATCTTGGCGGGTTCGGCGGATTGTTCGATTTAAAAGCCGCAGGATTCACCGACCCTATCCTGGTCGCGGCCAATGACGGCGTTGGCACCAAGCTCAAGATCGCCATCGATGCC
>CBFDBJ010000113.1:0-7021 GCA_965603015.1 uncultured Alphaproteobacteria bacterium | reverse complement strand
CAGATACCTTAAACTCGAAATACAGGAATATTGTCATGGCGACGATTACCGCATCACTGGTGAAAGAACTGCGCGAAACATCCGGCGCAGGCATGATGGATTGTAAGAACGCACTGAAGGAGACTGACGGCGATATGGAAGCCGCGGTTGACTGGCTGCGCAACAAGGGCTTGGCAAAGGCCGCCAAAAAGGCCGGTCGTGTTGCGGCTGAAGGTCTTGTGGGCGTTGCCGTAGCCGGAACGAAGGGCGCTGTCATTGAGCTCAATTCCGAAACTGATTTTGTCGCCCGAAATGAAAATTTCCAGGCGCTGGCAAGCAAGATCGCGGAGATTTCCCTTGCAAGCGGCGGTGATTTTGAGGCGACAGGTGCCGCCGATTACCCCGGCACCGGCGAAACCGTCAAGGATCACGTCACTACGCAGGTTGGCACTATTGGCGAAAACCTGAACCTGCGGCGCACCGCAGGTCTTTCCGTGGGCAGCGGCGCCGTCAGCGCTTATGTGCACAACCAAACGGCCCCGGGCCTTGGCAAGATTGGCGTGCTGGTTGCGCTTGAATCAGAAGGTGACACGGCTAAACTTGAAGCGCTGGGCAAGCAAATTGCCATGCATATCGCCGCGACCAATCCGCTGGCTCTCGATACAGACAGCCTTGATCCGGCGATTGTAGAGAAGGAAAAAGTCTTCCTGATCGAACAGGCACGCGAAAGTGGCCGTCCTGAGGAAATCATCGAGAAGATGATTGAGGGGCGGATGCGCAAGTATTATGAAGAGGTTGTCCTTCTGAAGCAGACTTTTGTCATTGATGGCGAAAATACTGTCGAAAAGGCGATCAAGAACGCCGAGGGCGACGTTGGCGCCGCGATCAAGATGACCGGCTTCGTCCGGATCCAGCTTGGCGAGGGCATCGAAAAGGAAGAAGCTGACTTTGCCGCGGAAGTTGCGGCGGCTGTGTCTTCCTAATCGCGCTCAAAGTGATATAACAAATTGTCGAAATGGCTTGATTCTCTTGAATTGGAGGATCAAAGCCCTTTCGCTTGAATTGAACCCGGAACGGATCCCTTCTGGCAAAAAGGATGAGGCAACAGATGTCCCTTGCCACCACAGACAACGATGCTCCTGGCGTACGCGCGAATTATCAGCGCGTTTTGTTGAAAATCTCCGGTGAGGCGCTGATGGGCTCCGGCGATTTCGGGATTGACAATGAGACCGTTGACCGAGTGGCCGGCGAAGTCAGGGAGGCGGTTGCCGCTGGATATCAAATCTGCCTCGTCATTGGCGGTGGCAATATATTCAGAGGCATTGCCGGTGCGGCATCGGGGATGGAACGCTCCACTGCTGACCATATGGGCATGCTGGCGACAGTCATGAACGCGCTTGCGATGCAAAACTCGCTTGAGCACCAGGGGGTGGACACGCGGGTCATGTCTGCCATTCCCATGATGACGGTATGCGAGCCTTACATTCGCCGCCGCGCCGTGCGCCATATGGAAAAGGGACGGGTGGTTATCTTTACAGCCGGCACCGGTAATCCCTTCTTTACGACGGATACAGCTGCGGCCCTCAGGGCCGCGGAAATGAGCTGCAACGCCCTGTTCAAGGGAACCAACGTGGACGGTGTCTATACCGCCGACCCCAAAACCGACAAGACGGCGACCCGCTACGATCAGCTTTCCTACCTGGAAGTGCTGTCAAAAGATCTGAGGGTCATGGACGCTTCAGCCGTCAGCCTCAGCCGCGAGAACAATATTCCAATTATTGTCTTTTCCATTCAGGAGAAGGGTAATTTTGTCGATGTTCTTGGCGGCAAAGGCGAGTGTACAATCGTTTCCTGACAGGCACCCTTTGCGGGCCCATTTCTTTAAGGGAGAAGAGAACATGGCAGACAAACATGACGAACCGGACCTTGATGACATCGAGAGACGGATGAAGGGTGCAATCACAGCACTTTCGACGGAATTTGCGGGCTTGCGGACCGGGCGCGCCTCCGCCAGTCTTCTGGAGCCTGTAACGGTTGAGGCCTATGGCACGCAGATGCCAATGGCCCAGGTCGGCACAATCAGTGTGCCTGAGTCGCGTATGCTTACGGTTCAGGTCTGGGACAAGGGTATGGTCGGGGCTGTCGAAAAAGCTATCCGCAATGCTAATTTGGGACTCAACCCGATTGCTGACGGGCAACTGGTGCGTGTGCCGATCCCTGAGCTCAACGAAGAGCGCCGCGCAGAGCTGGCAAAAGTGGCGCACCGATATTCCGAGCAGGCCAGAGTGGCCGTGCGTAATGTCCGCCGTGACGGCATGGACGGGCTCAAGAAGTCTGAAAAAGACGGACATATGAGTGAGGATGAACACAAGATGTGGGCAGGGGAAATCCAGGACCTGACGGATGGCATGATCAAGGCTATTGATGACGCTCTTGTCGCCAAGGAAGCTGAGATCATGCAGGTCTGACGACGGCAGGCATAATTTACAAGAATCATCGGCCAGGATCATCGGCTACAAAGATCGAGAGGAGATCAGGGATCGCGAAGGTCGGTCATCACGCAGGCGACGCTTTGGAAGGTCAATTGGTCGATGAGGCCAGTAGACTGACATCGCCAGGTACTGACATCCATGTCATGTTTGTGCTTGATGCCGAGGACTGTGGACCCGGGCTACTGACGGGCAATGACGCTGATCGTGTTCAGTCGATTCTTGAGGCGGCGGACCGGAGTGGTATTGCCAATCTCACACTCATAGAGGAATTTGGTGGCACTACCAATCTCTTGAAGTACTTTAAAGAGTTGTCTCAATATATTGATGTTAATAATAGAACTGCTACACTTAATGTAACAGGTGAGGATAATGTTGCTCTGAAACTTGGCACCCGACTCAGCGTGAACATGCTTGCCTCTTATCGGGGAAGGCTTGATATCGCCAACGCTGTAAAACGGATCGCCGGGAATTTTCCGAGACAGCCTGAAAAAGGTAGTTCTGATAAACTGGAGACTGAGGGACTTGAAGCTGAAATTGCGGCGGGCTTGCAGGTCGGGACACTTCCGGAGCCGGATCTGATCGTCTTTTTCGGTGGGCGCCGAAGGGTGGGCGAGGTTGGCGTCTGGATTGGGGCTTATTCTGAATTTGCTTTTTTGGATCAGCCCTGGCATTCATTCAGTGGGAAAGATCTGACAGGTCTGCTCGCAGACTTCCGATTGCGAGAGCGCCGGTTCGGGGCGGTATAGGATGCCGGGGCCGGGAGGCTGAAAGCAATGAAAAGAGGGATTTGTGACAGCAGGTAGCGATGATCAGCAAAGCGAGGCAATTGACGGCGTTGGTTCCGGTGAGAACGCGCGCGAGCCGACGCTGAATGAGGGTTTGAGAGCACGGCTTGTCTCGGCAGTGATCTTGATTCCTGTCTCTCTTGGCTTTGTCTATGTCGGCGGTTGGCCGTTTGCCCTGTCGCTGGTTTTTGTTTCAGCGCTGATGGCGTTCGAATGGAACCGCCTTGTTCTCGGACAGGAAAACAAAGGTAAAATCACCGGTTACGTGCTGATCTATACTGCTTTACTTGCCGGTGCTCTGGCACTGGGGCTTGCCGGGCAATGGATTTTTGCCCTGCTTTTAACCGGTTTTGCCACCGTGCTGGTTTACGTTCTGGCGATCCGACAAAGACAATCGGCATCATGGGTAGCCCTTGGCGTGCCCTATCTTTTCCTGCCCATGCTGTCTTTCATCTGGCTGCGGGCCGGTGTGGATGGTGCTTACGGGATTGCGACCATTGTCTGGATCCTCCTGGTTGTCTGGGGGAGCGATAGTGGTGGATATATTGCTGGCAAGTCGCTGGGAGGACCCAAGCTGGCACCCCGAATTTCGCCGAACAAGACCTGGTCAGGCTTTGCCGGCGGGGTCGCGCTGGCCATGGTGGCTGGCCTGGTGATGGCGCTCTGGGTTGGCGAGGGTTCGTTTTTGACCTTTATTTTAATCTCCGCCGAACTGAGCGCGATCTCACAAATCGGCGATTTGGCTGAATCTTCGGTAAAGCGCCATTTTGGTGTTAAAGACTTCAGCAGTTTAATTCCCGGGCATGGCGGTGTGTTTGACCGGTTTGACGGTCTCCTGTTTGTCCTGATGGCCGCCGGTCTCCTTCAGGTATGGCACGGTGGACCCTTGTTGATCTGGAGCCAGGGTTGATTTTTCGAGGCGACACCATGGAGAAGCACCGTTGGATATGAAACCCAGGAAAATTGCTATCCTCGGTGCCACCGGATCTGTCGGCCAGTCCACGCTGGCATTGATCCGAGATGTCAACGTAGCCGCATCTGGCCACGCCCACGAGGGACCCCTTTCGATTGAAGTCCTTACAGCAAATCGGGATGTTACAGGTCTTGCGGACCTTGCCCGCGAATTCCGGCCGGAGCGAGTTGTTGTCGCTGATGAGGCCAAACTCGGCGATCTGGAGGCATTGCTCGCAGGTTCCGGCGTCGATGTCGCAGCGGGCGCCTCTGCTCTGAGGGAAGCAGGCGCAGGTGAAGCAGACTGGGTCATGGCGGCTATCGTCGGGGCTGCGGGTCTCGCGCCAACGATGGAGGCCGTTAAGCGGGGTACAACGGTAGCGCTTGCCAACAAGGAGTGCCTGGTATCAGCCGGCGCAATCTTTCTCGATCAGGTGAAGCGTTCCGGGGCGACCCTGTTGCCGGTCGATTCTGAACATAATGCGATCTATCAGGTGTTTGATTTTGATCGGCCGGAGGCCGTGGAGAAGATTACGCTGACGGCATCGGGCGGGCCGTTCCGCACATGGTCAAAGGCCGAAATCGTCCATGCGACGCCGGCTCAGGCGGTCGCTCATCCGAACTGGTCCATGGGCGCGAAAATTTCTGTCGATTCGGCAACCCTTATGAACAAGGGCCTGGAACTAATTGAAGCCGCTTATCTTTTTCCTGTTGAGCCGGGTCAAATCGACATCGTCATTCACCCGCAATCTGTCGTTCACAGCTTCGTCGCCTATCGTGATGGCTCGGTGCTGGCGCAAATGGGGTCGCCGGATATGAGGGTTCCAATTGCCTATACGCTGGCATGGCCGGACCGGATGGATGCTGCGGTAAAACGGCTGGATTTGGCGAGTTTGGGCACGATTTCCTTTGAGGCGCCTGACCATGACCGTTTCCCGGCCTTGGGGCTGGCGCGTGGTGCCTTGCAAAGCGGAGGAGCGGCACCTACTATTCTCAACGCTGCCAATGAGGTCGCTGTTGCAGAGTTTCTCGCCGGACGGATGGGTTTTCATGAAATTGTTCGTATTGTCGAGGAAACAATAAGTTTTATGGTGCAGGATGAGGGACTTGGCACTGGTTCGCCTACGAGTCTTGAGGACGTAATCGGCGTTGATCGTGCGGCAAGGAAATGGGCCTTGAAGCGCTCGGGCGAGGTCGCTGCTGCGTGAGACGGCCGCAGTGACTTGATGGTGGTGAATTGATTGTAGTGAATTGAAATCAACCGGATTACCGGGCTTTGGGGCGTTGATTTCTTCTTTGGGTTTGAGTTTGAGACAGGGTTTAAGGGTATGGAGCTTTCTTCGCCTATCGGGATGTTTATTTACCCGGTCGCATTTTTGGTCGTACTGACGGTCGTGGTTTTCGTTCATGAGCTGGGCCATTTTATGGTTGCCAGGTGGTGCGGCGTCTCCATTGACGCTTTTTCCATTGGGTTCGGAAAAGAACTGTTTGGTCGGACTGACAAAAGGGGGACGCGGTGGAAGGTCAGCCTGTTCCCCTTTGGCGGCTATGTGAAATTTGCTGGCGATCTGGGTCCGGCCAGTATCCCCGACAGGGAAAAGCTGCAGGAATTTGCAGCCGCCGCGCGGGATCAGGGTCATGAACCTGATGACCTGCTGCACTTCAAGCCACTGTGGCAGAGGGCGGCTGTTGTATCGGCTGGTCCAATTGCGAACTTCATACTGGGAATAGTTATCTTTTCCGCGATTTATATGATCCGGACAGAAGTCTATATGGATCCCGTTATAGGCCGGGTTGTCGAGGAAAGTGTCGCAGAGGAAGCCGGTTTTGAGGTGGGAGACCGCATCCTTACAATTTCCGGGAGAAGTATCGAGAGTTTTCAGGAACTTGCGATGCTGATTTCCATGAGTGCCGAGACAGACATTGAAATCGTTGTCCAGAGAGGGGTGGAAGAAGTTGTTCTCAATCTCGCACCGCGCCGCGTGGAAATTGAAGATGAATTTGGAAACCGGCAGAAGATCGGGCAAATCGGGGTTTCTCCGCGGGCAGCAGAGGAGGACATTCATCGGGTTCGGCACGGTCCGGTTTCTGCCATCGCCAAAGGCACGGCTCAAACCGGGATTATTATCGAACGCACTTTCGTTTACCTGGGCCGGGTCATCACCGGTAAGGAAGATGCACGTCAGCTGGGTGGTCCTATCAGGATTGCAAAATATTCGGGTCAAATGGCGCAGGTCAGTGTTCTGGCGGTGATTGGTATGATCGCTGTCCTGTCGGTAAGTGTTGGATTGATAAATCTTTTTCCAATTCCATTGATGGACGGGGGACATTTGTTGTATTACGCATTCGAAGCCGTATTGGGGCACCCGCTTAGCGAACGTACGCAGGAGGTGGGTTTTCGCATCGGCTTGTTAATCGTCTTATCGACCATGGTGTATGCAACTGTGAATGACCTCGTTGACATAGGAGTGCTCGGCTAAAAATCGGGTATCTTTTGGTCGGTCTTTTCAACAAAATAACCAACCCTGTAAGCAGGCTCATTGCCAGGCTTTGTGCTCAGCAAGACGCCACAATCAAAGGCTGGATTGAAGCTATTGTGATTATTGTAATGTTCCAAAGCCTTGTGCGGCTCCGCGTAATGCGCCTGACAGTGGCGGTTATTGGCAGTTTTTTGATGTCTGTGATGTTGGCGCACGTGGCCAGCGCTCAGTCTGCCAGTGCCCCCACGATCATTGAAAAGATTGAAGTTTCCGGAAATCACCGGATCGAGACGGCGACGGTGCTGTCGTATGTTCAGTTCAAGGCCGGTGACGT
>CBFDBJ010000112.1:0-7036 GCA_965603015.1 uncultured Alphaproteobacteria bacterium | reverse complement strand
GGCAGGGTTGCGTCGATCATGCGGATATTCTTGCGGTGAACCATGACCTCCTGCACATCAAGTTCCGAAAGGTCCAGAATACCGCCAAGCATATCGCGGTGCTCTTTTTCCACACTGCCTTCAGAATGCTGGAGGTCAATGGTTCCGCGCAGTTCGTCCTCCGGAGACAGCGTGTCACCCATGTTGGCGTTGGAGGTTATGATGTCCAGGGTCCGCGAGACCACCCACTGAACAGTGATGACAACCGGGGCAAAGACAAGGACGATCAAACGGATCACCGGAGCGACACGCATGGCCGTGCGCTCTGCATCCCGGATGGCGTAGGTTTTGGGCAGAACCTCGGCAAAAACAACCACCACGGCTGTCATAAACAGCGTCGCGTAATAGACCCCTTGTGGACCGGCGATAGACAGAAAAATCGTCGTTGCCAGAACCGAAGCCGCGATATTGACCAGATTATTGCCAAGCAGGATCGCGCCAATTAGTCTTTCGGGTTCCGAAATAAGCCGCGTCACAAGTCCGGCACGTTTCGCCCCGGTGTGTTCCAGCCTGTGCAGCCGTGCTTTTGAAGCCGCCGTCAGTGCTGTCTCCGAGCCGGAAAAGAATCCGGACAGAAGAATGAGGAAGACAACCACACCCGACATGACGCCAAGGGCTGTTGAAGTAAGAGACATCGTGTCCATGGGTCAAACCCGCGTTGTGAGAAAGTGAAGAAGGGGAGCAGGGTCAGTATCTTTGGCGACAAAGGCTTTGCCAATTCCCCTGGTTAAAATGAAAGTCAGCGCTCCGCCGGACGCTTTCTTGTCCTGGTAGATATGTTCCATGAGCGCGTCGGCCAGCATCGGGTCTCCCGCGATGTCGCCGATGCAGGTCGGAAGTCCGACCGATCTCAGATGGGCTGCGACGCGAACAGCATCCTGGCCTGTCGCCAGCCCTTGCGTCTGGCTGAATTCATGCGCCAGGCACATGCCGATCGCCACCGCTTCGCCGTGCACGATGCGCCCGGAATAACCGGCTTCCGCCTCAAGGGCATGGCCGAATGTGTGTCCAAGATTCAACAGCGCGCGCTGGCCCTGTTCGCGCTCATCTTGTGCGACAATGGCTGCCTTCGCCTTGCACGAAACCGTGACAGCATGGGCGAGCAGATCCGTGTCGCCTTCCAGCAGGGCCGCGCCGTTTTTCTCAAGCCACTCAAAGAAGTCCGGTTGATTAATCAGGCCGTATTTAACAATCTCGGCATAGCCGGCGCGCAGTTCTCGCGGCGACAATGAAGACAGAGCCCCCGTGTCCGCAAGGACAAGGCGCGGCTGATGAAAGGCCCCGACGAGGTTCTTGCCGCGCTTTGTATTGATCCCGGTTTTCCCGCCAACAGACGAGTCGACCTGCGCCAGAAGGGATGTCGGGATCTGAATGAAGTCGATCCCGCGCCGCAGGATGCTGGCGGCAAATCCGGTCAGATCACCGATAACACCGCCCCCAAGGGCAATAATGATATCGCTGCGCTCTACCTTGGCATCAAGCAAGAGGTCGGTGAGCCGTGCCAGACTGTCAAAGCTCTTTGTGCCTTCGCCGGGCGGCAGGGTAATCGTTTGATGCGCGATCCCCTCAACATCAAGGCTCTTCTGCACTTTTGGCAGGATCGCCTCGGCCACATTGTGGTCAGTGACGATCACGGTCCGCGGTCGGGCCAGGATTGGTTTTATAAAGCTGCCGGTATGCTCAAGCAACCCGGTCCCCACATGAATGGGATAGGACCTGGCACCAAGCGAAACCTCGATCGTTTCATGTATTTGAGGAATTATTGTGGCCTCTGACTTCGCAGAAGACGATGTCATCAACCGTCCCCGCCTGTTGAGTTTGAGCCTCCAGCGCCAATGTAGTCTTCGAGGTCGTCGACAATACGGTTGACGGTGTGAGAGTGCGGCCCGTCATGCGCGTCGATTGTCAGATCAGCTTTTGCATAGACCGGATAGCGAAGGTCCATAAGTCCGCGCATGGTTTCATAAGGGTCTCCCTGCTGTAACAAGGGTCTGTGATCACGCCTCAGAACCCGTTTCATCAGAAGGTCGAAGTCGGCCTTGAGCCATACTGATATGGCGCGTTCGGCAATCAAGGCTCGTGTTTCTTCATTCATGAAGGCCCCGCCGCCGGTTGCAAGCACGATGCGGCTCCCGCTGAGTAGCCGGGCGATGACCCTGCGCTCCCCACTGCGAAAGAAATCCTCACCGTGTTGCTCGAATATTTCCGAAATTGTCTGGCCTGCAGCGCGTTCAATTTCAGTATCGGCATCGCAAAAAGGCATGCCAAGCTGCGTCGCCAGGCGTCGGCCGACAGTGGATTTCCCGGCACCCATCAGCCCGACCAATACAAGGGATCGTTGGCGAAGTGGTGCCGGAGCGTTCGGAGCGGCATCTTGAGTTTTGTCGGTCACGTGTTTTTCTTTGGTTTGTTAACTCATACGAACGGCCCGCACAGCCCCCGAAGCTTCGGGTTTTACAGGCAGACCAGTACCTTAATGGAGTGCTACACTACCGTTTTGCACCGGGCAAGGGCAAGTCCGGTGACCGTGATAGGACCGGTGACTGTTATATTACAAGTATGGCGTTTGATTCTTTCGTGAATCTTATGGAAAAGTGATCTGTTTTTGCAAAAATCAACCGAATCGAATGATTCGCTGATGTAGGGTCGCAAATGAAGCCGACTACATTGGCAATAGAGATAAGAGGGAACAGCGCGTTATGAAGTTTGTGCTTGTTGTTGTGGGTGCAATTGTTCTGGGGGGCATCGGAGTCATTGTCTACGCCTTGCAGGTTGATGCGCCGGAAACCGAAATTGAAGTGGTTATTCCGGATGACAAATTCCCCCGTTAAGGTTCTGTATAGAGCAATCTCTCCCTTGCGTCTGTGTCTGGCCGCGCTGCTTGCTTTCGCCGTCGCTGTCCAGGGAGGAACAGCGCTTGCCCAGGGCGAGGCGAGTGAGGAAGATGGCCAGACGGTCGCGCAGGAAATTTCTGCAACCGACGCTTCTGTCGCCGAAAGTCCTGCTGCCGAACCTCCAACCAGTGAACCGCCAACCACCGAACCTCCAACCACTGAATCACCAGCCACTGAATCATTGAGTGAGGCGGCGCCGCTTTCCTTGTTTCAATCGCACAAGGGCGGACTGAATTCGGCCGATGATCCCCCGGTGATTGCTGCCCCCCCGGGCAGGGGTGAAGGCGCGGTCACATCCAGTGACCTTGAAGCCGTTGGCATGGAGATTTTCGGATTGCTGAGCCCTGAAGAAGGTGGTTTGGGCTATGACCTGTGGCGTGGCAGTTCGCGGCGCTCCATAGCCCCTGTTTTGGCCGCATTGCCGCAGCCGATATCGTCCCCGGCGCGCCAGAAGCTTTTCTCCAGCCTCCTTATCAGCCGCGCCTATGATCCGGGAGGCCCGGCCGGTGATGTTCCGTTCATGACCTTGCGCGCGCGCAAACTCTATGACGCCGGCCAGCTGCGTGACGCCGAAATGATTCTGGATCAAACCAGTGAACCGCTTGCCGATCTGGCGTCTTTGCAGCTGTTGTCGGAGCTTTACCTTTTGACTCAAAGGACGCGGTCCGCGTGCGCCATCGCAGCCCGGACACGGTCCGCTTCGGATGACCCGTTCTGGAGCCGTCTGAGAACATTTTGCTACATTGTTGCAGACGACCGCGCTGCTGCGCAGCTTGGTGCGGATCTTCTTGCCGAGCAGGGCTACAAAGACCGGCTGTTTTTCTCTGCCGTTGCCAACAGGATCGATAATGCCGGGTTGTCCTACAACGGTCTGGAATTGCAGGACGCTATTCATTTTGCTCTTTTGGCCGACGGTGGTCCTGAAAACACCGACGGGTTTCCTCGGGAGGTCTTAAACACTCGGTCAGGTGCGCTGCGCGCCGCCTCACTTCTGCTTGCCGGTGTCAGGGGGCGCGGCGCCGAGGATCTTGCCACGGTCCAGATTCCACTGGCCGAAGAGGGCATAATGAGTGGCTCTGTTTTACCCGTGCGCCTTGCGATCCTTTATGGATCGGTCGTCTTTGGTGAAGGCGAGGCCGCAGCACTCATCGCGTCTGAAAGCACCGCGCAGCCATCGGTTCGAAAAGCCGCCGCGATTTATCAGGCTATGGCCTCCGCCGTCATGCCAGTCGACCGCGCAATGCTGCTGAAGGTCGCCTGGGACGATGCGGTCAGATACAATCGCCGTGCCCTGTTCGTCGCTCTTTACCGCGATGCTCTTCAGTTGCTGCCAATCGAGCCGGCTCTGGATATCTTTGCTGGCGAATTTGCCCAGGCCTCGCTGGCTGCAGGAGCGTATCCGGAGGCCGCGAAATGGCTTGGCCTTGGCTGGCAGGCCCGCGAGCGCAGTGATCTGGCGGCTGACCCAGAGAGTGGTTCGGCGACTGGCATCCTGAAAGACCTGAGCGTAGCTCTGCGGATTGTCGCGCCGGAAACTGCTGAATTTGAGCCCACATGGGACATTGCGGCCCGGCTGAGTGATGCCGGTGACAACGCCGCGGCGCAGCGCCGCGCGGTCCTGGAAGTACGGCTCTTTGAGGCCTTTGGCGGTAAGCTTGACGAACAAACCCGGCAGCTGCTGGCCGATTATACCCCGTCGGTTCGAGGCAAGATGCCGGAAACGGGCGTCCTCAGCGGGCTGGATGCCGCAGCGCGGGCAGGCCGTAGAGGTGAGGTCATTCTCCTGACTCTGACAGCACTGGGTGATTCGAAATCTGCACAAATTCCCATAATCGTGACTTCGAAGTGTATTTCTGCGCTCCTGCGTACCGGTTTTATGGAAGAAGCCAAAACCCTAGCAATTGAGTCACTTCTGGCTGATTTGTGAGCCTCGTTTCGTTACCGGTAAAAATGACGTTAACACTCTGTTAACCTTGGCGATTCACAAACGCTGTCATGGCTTTACTTGATCACTCAGATAAGCATGTTGAAGGCTCCCACTACGTGGATGCTTTCCTGGAAATGCTCAGTGCGGAACGCGGTGCGGCCCAGAACACGCTCGATAGTTATGAGCGTGATCTGACAGACTTCGCCGTCTACGCAACCAAGCTTGGCAAGAAAGCTTCGGAGGCCGACGTTGAGGCCGTTCGAGGCTATCTTCACC
Source organism: uncultured Alphaproteobacteria bacterium (assembly GCA_965603015.1). Classification (GTDB taxonomy): domain Bacteria; phylum Pseudomonadota; class Alphaproteobacteria; order M2410; family M2410; genus JAUWTJ01. Next base: position 1,900 of record CBFDBJ010000112.1, on the reverse strand, counting down.
AAATCCAGGAAGCTGGCCTTGCAGCATCAACCGCAGCGCGGCGTCTGTCAGCTCTGCGGCAGTATTACAAATTTCTCTATTCGGAAGGTGTGCGAACTGACGATCCGTGTTCTGTCATTGACAGTCCACAAAGGGAACGTCCGCTTCCGAAAATACTGAGCGAGGGAGAGGTTGATAAACTTCTTGAAACTGCTCTTGCTCGATCCAAAGGCGGCACAGATCCGGAAGGGGTGAGGCTTCACTGTCTCATGGAAGTACTCTACGCAACAGGCTTACGTGTCTCCGAGCTTGTTGAACTACCGCAGTCGGCAGCCATAGCCGCAACGCGCGCTCACGAACCGGTGCTCTACATCCGGGGCAAGGGCGGGCGAGAACGCATGGTGCCGCTGAACACAAAGGCTTCAGAGGCAATCGCCCTCTATATGAAAAACCGGGCCCGCTTTGTGCCGCGCTATGATGCACAGGGCAATGAATTGCCGGAAACAGCACGTTTCCTCTTTCCGTCGCGGGGGCGCGAAGGGCATTTGACCCGCCAGAGATTTGGCCAGTTGCTGAAAGATCTCGCGATCGAGGGCGGCGTCGACCCAAAAAATATTTCTCCGCACACCCTGCGCCACGCCTTTGCATCTCACTTGTTGGCTCATGGCGCGGATTTGCGGTCGGTTCAGAAGATGTTGGGTCATGCCGACATTTCGACGACACAGATCTACACGCATGTCCAGGACGAACGCCTGAAAGAGATGGTAAACGACTTCCATCCTCTGGCTCAGGACGGTGAGGCAGAACCGGCAGCGGCCACACAGGCGCCTGAAGTCAAACGCGATATACCGGGCTAGTTCCAGCCGCGCAGAAGAATATATGAGGCAGAGCGCTCCTCGGGGCGCTCTGCCTCTTGATTCTCGCGCCAAAAAGATCGATATTCAGGGCTTGGTGAACTGGCTGGAGAGCGCTCTGCGCTTGACATCTCTGCGCAGGATGGCCAGTGTCCCGCGCTTGAGTACCCCGAAGGCTCGCCCGGTGATCCCCGGTGCGCAGAGGTCGGGGAGGAGTATGAAATGAGACCACCCTACCGAGCGCCAGCTGAACCCATGCGGATCTACCTTGAATTTGAAAAACAGATTGCCGAGCTTGAAGGCCGGGTCGAGGAATTGCGCCAGCATGCCAGGGACGATCAGGATTCCAACGTCGAAAAGGAAGTCCTGCGCCTGGAAGCAAAAGCAGCCAGCCTCCTGAAGGACACCTACGAAAAGCTCGACCCCTGGCAGAAGACGCAGGTGGCTCGCCATCCTGGTCGACCACACTTTCTCGATTATGTCTCCGAGCTGATCGAAGACTTCACGCCGCTCGCCGGTGATCGCAAGTTTGCTGATGATGAAGCCTTGCTTGGCGGCCTCGGCCGCTTCAAGGGCCGCTCGGTCATGGTCATGGGTCATGAAAAGGGTTCTGATACCGACAGCCGTATCAGGCATAATTTTGGTTCCGCGCGGCCCGAAGGCTATCGCAAGGCAGTCCGCCTCATGGATCTGGCTGAACAGTTCGACTTGCCTTTGGTGACAATTGTTGACACCGCAGGGGCCTATCCGGGCATTGGCGCTGAAGAACGCGGCCAGGCCGAGGCCATCGCCCGATCAACCCAGCGCTGCCTGTCTCTCAAGGTGCCGGTTGTTTCTGTGGTCATCGGTGAAGGCGGTTCGGGCGGTGCGATTGCCATCGCGACCGCCAACAAGGTTTATATGCTGGAGCATGCGACCTATTCGGTTATATCCCCGGAAGGCTGCGCGTCGATCCTGTGGAACGACCCGGCCAAGACGAAGGAAGCGGCCATCGCCATGAAAGTGACCGCCCAGGATTGCGCCAGATTTGGCATTATCGATGAAATTATTGGTGAACCGGTCGGCGG
>CBFDBJ010000111.1:0-7046 GCA_965603015.1 uncultured Alphaproteobacteria bacterium | reverse complement strand
GAGCAATATGACTACACTGTCATGGCCGACACGGTTCAGATCCCGGGTGGCGACGCCGGTGTTGTGCGGGTCCACGGAACAAACAAGGCGCTGGCAATTTCCACCGATGTGACGCCGCGCTATTGTCAGGCGGGGCCGGTCGAAGGCGGCAGACAAGCCGTTGCCGAAGTCTATCGTAACATTACATCCGTTGGCGCCACACCGTTGGCGATCACCGACTGCCTCAACTTTGGTAATCCGGAACGCCCGGAAATCATGGGGCAGTTTGTTGGTTGTCTGGAAGGCATCGGCGAAGCCTGCCGCATCCTCGACACGCCGGTTATCTCCGGCAACGTGTCGCTCTACAACGAGACCAATGGACAGGCCATCCCGCCGACGCCGGCCATTGGCGGTGTTGGCCTCCTCAAAGACGCTTCAAAGATGACGACAAAGCGCTTCAAGGCCGAGGGCGATGCAATCCTCGTCATTGGCGGCGACGTCACCGGACATCTGGGGCAGTCGATTTATCTGCGCGAAATGCAGGGCCGTGAAGAAGGCGCCCCGCCTCCCGTCGATCTGGACATGGAACTCAAGGCCGGCAACTTCGTTCGAGGGCTCATCACTGAGGCTCGGGTCAATGCTGTCCACGACATCTCCGATGGCGGCCTGCTGGTCGCGATCAGCGAAATGGCCCTCGGAACGGCGCTCGGCGCCGATATCACCGTCGACGACGCGAACATACCGCTTCATGCACTCGCCTTTGGCGAGGATCAGGCCCGCTATATCGTCACCCTTGCCCCCGGCGACGTGACTTCTGTCACCAAAGCCGCAGAAGCCGCTGGCTTGACCGTCTCGGCAACAGGCACAGTCTGTGGCTCATCATTGACAATAAATGGCAGCGCCCCTATTTCCATTGCTGAGCTGACTGAATTGAACGAAGACTGGCTCCCGAACTTTATGGGCGCCGAGTAAAAGGAATAACCGACTTATGCCAATGGCAGCGGCCGATATCGAAAAACTGATCCGCGAAAGCCTGCCCGATGCGCAGGTCACCATTCAGGATCTGCGCGGCGACGGCGATCACTACGCCGCGCTCGTGGTCTCCTCGGCCTTCGAAGGCATCAGCCGTGTGAAACAACACCAGATGGTCTATGCGGCGCTGCAAGGCCGGATGGGTGGCGAGCTCCATGCCCTCGCCCTCCAGACAGCCACGCCGAAAACAGACTAAACCAACCAGGGACAAAAAAATGAGTGCAAAAGAAATGATTCAAGGCGAAGTCGACACCAACGATGTCGTGCTTTTCATGAAGGGCAACGTCCAGTTCCCGCAGTGTGGTTTTTCCGCCAATGTAGTTCAAATCCTGACCTACCTCGGTGTGGATTTCAAGGACATCAACGTGCTGGAAAACGATGAGCTGCGCCAGGGCATCAAGGACTTCTCTGCCTGGCCGACCATTCCCCAGCTCTACGTCAAGGGCGAGTTCGTTGGCGGTTGTGACATCATCCGCGAGATGTTCGAAACAGGCGAACTCAAGCCTCTGTTGGAAGAAAAAGGCATCGCGCTCGTCGCGCAATAGCCGCGCCTCGCTCACCTCTGCGAGATAGAGAGAGGGCCTACTCCTCTTTCTTCTCGACCAGAGGCATTTGCACCCGGATGTGCAGATCTTTCAGCTGCTCGTCGCTTGCCGGTGACGGCGCCTTCATCATCAGATCCTGAGCCTGCTGGTTCATCGGGAACATGATAACCTCGCGGATGTATTTCTCCTTTGAGAGCAACATCACAACGCGGTCAACACCGACAGCGAACCCGCCGTGAGGCGGCGCGCCATAACGGAAAGCGTTCAGCATACCACTGAATTCTTTTTCGGTCTGCTCCGGCGCATAACCGGCAATCTCGAACGCCTTGATCATCGTATCCGGCTCATGGTTTCGGATGGCACCGGACCCAAGCTCGTAGCCGTTGCAGACCAGGTCATATTGTTGTCCCAGAATGTCCAGCGGGTCCTTGGTATTGAGCGCTTCCATGCCGCCAACGGGCATCGAGAACGGATTGTGTTCAAAGTCGATTTTCTGTGTCGTCTCGTCGAACTCATAAATCGGATAGTCAACAATCCAGCAAAGATTGAACTGATCTTCATCAACCAGGTCAAGCTGCCAGCCGATTTTGGTCCGCGCTTCTGCCGCAAGGCGGTTCGCACCGGCGACCTGATCGCAAGCAAAGAACAGGGCATCACCAACGGTAACACCGGCCTTTTTCGCCATGACTTGCAGAACCGGGTCAGGAATAAATTTGGCAATCGGACCCTTGCCAGTCAGCGCGCCCGCTTCGCCTTCAAGGATCACATAGCCAAGCCCCGGCGCATCCATTTCCTTGCGCGCCCAGTCATTGAGCTTGTCAAAGAACGAACGCGGCTGCGCCCCGGCGCCTGGCGCCGGAATACCGCGCACAACGCCGCCAGCCTCGATCGTGCCGCGGAACGCTTTAAACGTCACAGTATCATCCATGAAACACTCGGTGACATCGGCAATCTCGATCGGATTGCGAAGGTCCGGCTTGTCTGTGCCGTATTTGAGCTTGGCCTCGGCATAGGGAATTTCGACAAACGGCAACGATGAGACCCGAGTCGCCTCGTCAGAGAACTTGTCAAAAATCTCGTGGGTCACCCGGCCAATGGAGGCCAGGACATCTTCCTGGGTGACAAAACTCATCTCGACATCGAGCTGATAGAATTCACCGGCCGAGCGGTCAGCCCGGGCGTCCTCGTCGCGGAAACAAGCAGCTATCTGGAAATACCGGTCGAAACCCGAAACCATGGCCAGTTGCTTGAACTGCTGCGGGGCTTGCGGCAGAGCAAAAAACATCCCGGGATGAAGCCGGCTTGGAACAAGAAAGTCCCGCGCGCCTTCCGGCGATGAAGCCGTCAGGATGGGCGTCTGATACTCGGTAAAGCCCTGGTCTTCCATGTTAAGGCGCATCTCGCGAATGATCTTGCTGCGGCGCACGATGTTGGCGTGCAGGGTTTCGCGGCGCAAATCGAGGAAGCGATTGGTCAGGCGAATGTCTTCAGGATACTCCGGCTCACCAAAAACCGGCAGCGGCAGCTCTTCCGCCATCGATATGATTTCAAAGTCATCAATACTAATTTCGATTTCGCCAGTCGGCAGGTTCGGATTAATCGTATCGCCTTCGCGGGCAATCACCCGCCCGGTCACCTTGATGACGGATTCATTGCGAACGGCCTCCACCTTGGCAAAATGAGGGCTATCCGGCTCGATGACGCACTGGGTCAGACCGTAATGATCGCGCAAATCGATGAAGAGAAGCCCGCCATGATCACGCTTGCGGTGGACCCAGCCAGAAAGCCTGACGGTCTCATCGACATGGGAGGAGAACAATTCGCCGCAAGAATGCGTTCGATAAGGATGCATGGAATTAAACCCTGTCTCTAACAATATCGGCCCCTCATTGGGACCGGTTTCTGCGGCTGGAAAAGCACATGGAACGGCCAAATTGTCAAGGCTTTCGCCCCAATTCGCCCGAAACCGGCCAAAATCATTTGGTCTCTTTGCTTTTGCCAGAGAAAGGGTCTAAACCCTGCCTCCATGAAAATTATTACCACGAACGAGGCGCTGGCGACTTTCTGCGCTGACGTTGCCCCCGAAGACTTCATCACCGTTGATACCGAATTCATGCGCGATTCGACCTTTTGGCCGATCCTGTGCCTGATCCAGGTGGCTGGCGGCGACCATGAAGCCATCATCGACCCGCTGGCCGACGGCCTCGACCTGAAGCCCTTCTATGAGCTCATGGCTGACGAGAGCGTCATCAAGGTTTTCCATGCGGCCCGCCAGGACGTTGAAATCTTTTATCATTTCGGCGGTGTCATCCCCAAACCGATGGTCGATACCCAGATCGCTGCCATGGTTTGCGGCTATGGCGATTCCGTAGGCTATGAAAACCTCATCAAGAAGACCCTGAAGATCCAGATCGACAAGTCCCACCGCTTTACCGATTGGGCCCGGCGCCCGCTCAAACAGGCCCAGCTGGACTATGCACTGGCCGACGTGACCCACCTCAAGGCCGCCTGGCCGATCATGCGCGAAGAGATTGAAAGACGCGACCGGGTCAGCTGGATGGACGAGGAAATCTCCATTCTTGAGAACGAGGACACCTACACACTCCATCCGGAAAACGCATGGAAACGCCTCAAATCCCGGGGCTTTAACAAGCGCCCTCTGGCGGTTCTCATGGAAGTCGCGGCCTGGCGTGAAAATCAGGCTCAAACCCGCGATATTCCCCGTGGCCGCATCCTGAAAGACGACGCGCTCTACGAGATTGCCCGGCATGCTCCAAAGAGTACGGGCGATCTCGATGATTTCCGGGCTGTTCCCAAAGGGTTTTCCAAGTCCCGCCACGCCGCAACCTTGCTGGAAGCGGTCCAGAAGGGGCTCTCCAAACCGGACGGGGATCTGCCCAAAATCAAAAAGGAAGAACCTGTCCCGCCTGGTCTTGGACCGATCATCGAAATGCTGAAGGTCCTGCTGCGCCGGGAAAGCGAAATCCATGACGTCGCGCACCGGCTGATTGCCAATGTCTCGGACCTTGAACGCATTGCCGCCGATGATAATGCCGATGTCGCAGCGCTTCGCGGCTGGCGGCGGGAGATTTTCGGTGCAGCCGCACTTGATCTGAAACATGGCCGACTGGCGCTCAGCATCGAAGACACCAAAGGCGGGCCGCAAATCAAGCTCGTCAAAGTGAACACCGACTAGCCACAATGCGACGCTCTGCCCCGCCCTGAAACAGCGCAAAATCTTGACTCGTATGGTCCCTGTGGCCCATATATCCGTGGATTTCTTGCGTGCCTCCCCCGGAGAAATACCCGGGGGCCCCTCGCCACTTCAATAATAATACTCAAATAAGGGAAAACATCATGACCATCAGTTTTGACGGAAAAGTCGCCATTGTAACCGGTGCAGGCGGCGGGCTTGGCCGCTCACACGCCATGGACCTGGCGCGCCGCGGCGCGAAGGTTGTCGTCAATGACCTCGGTGGGTCCGTTGACGGCACCGCAGGGTCATCAGACGCCGCACAGGCGGTTGTCGACGAGATCAAGGCTGCTGGCGGTGAAGCCATCGCCAACGGCGCCAGCGTCACCGACGACACAGGCGTTGCCGGTCTCGTCAAACAAACCATGGACGAATGGGGCCGCATCGACATTCTCGTCAACAACGCCGGCATCCTGCGCGACAAGAGTTTCGCCAAGATGGAGATTGCCGACTTCGAAGTCGTCATGGACGTTCACGTCATGGGTTCGGTCAAGCCGACCAAGGCGGTCTGGGCGATCATGAAGCAACAGCAGTACGGACGGATCGTTGTGACAACGTCTTCCTCCGGCCTCTATGGCAACTTCGGCCAGACCAACTATGGCGCGGCAAAGCTCGCCGTCGTCGGCTTCATGAATACGTTGAAGCTGGAAGGTCAGAAGGACAACATCCACGTCAACGCGCTGGCCCCCGTCGCCGCATCGCGCATGACCGAAAACCTGATGCCGCCCGAAGCGCTGGCGCTCCTCAAGCCTGAATATGTAACCCCGGGCGTCATCTGTCTGGTTCAGGAAGACGCCCCGACAGGCAAGATCCTCGCCGCAGGCGCCGGCGTCTTCTCACTGGCCGAAATTCAGGAAAGCGAAGGCGCTTTCGTCGGCCGCGACGACGACCTCACAGCCGAAAAGGTCTGGGAAAACTGGGACAAGATCTCCGACTTCTCAAACTCGAAGCCTTTCTTCCAGGGCGGCGAGCAAAGCGGCAAGATCTTTGGGCTTGCAACAGCGAAATAGGCTGGCTGCTCATTTGAATTTATAAGCCCCGGGTGTGAGAGCGCCCGGGGCCTTTTTGTTCGGCGATAATCTACCCAAAATCCCAGGACGAGCCAGAGTGATATTTCTTGAGCACGTTCTTGGCAATCAGGATTTTGTGCACTTCGTCGGGGCCATCGGCAAGGCGCAGGGTGCGCGCGCCCATGTAATAGCCGGCCAGCGGATAATCGGATGAAACGCCGATCCCGCCAAAGGTCTGGATGGCGCGGTCGACAACCCGGTGGAAAGCGTTGGGAACAAAGACCTTGATAGCCGAGATATCCGTGCGCGGGTCCTGGCCGCTCTCGATAATTCCTGCCGTGTGGATGGTCATCAGCCGCGAGGCCTGAATGTCCATGTAGCTGTCGGCAATAAAGCCCTGAATGAACTGTTTGTCCTCGAGCAGACCGCCGTGAACCTGGCGCTCGGTTGCCCGTTTGACCATCAGATCAAAGGCCCGCCACATGGAGCCAACACAATTCATGCAATGATAGACCCGGCCCGCACCAAGGCGATCCTGTGCCGCGGCATGTCCCGTACCACGGCTACCGAGGGCATTTTCCTTCGGGACCCGGACGTTATTGTATCTGATTTCACCGTGTGAATGGGCCGTGTGTCCCCATACCGGAATATCACGGACGTGCTCAAATCCCTCCGTGTCTGTCGGCACAATAATCTGGGTCATCCTGGAGTTAACGCCGCCGCCTTCGTCCTCGGTTTCGGTGCGGCACATGACGATGGCAAAATCGGCGTTGCGGGCATTTGATGTAAACCACTTGCGACCATTGATCACCCATTCATCCCCTTCAAGACGTGCGGAGGTCGTGAGCGATCGCGGATCCGATCCGGGATTGTCGGGCTCGGTCATGGAGAAGCAGGATTGCATTTCGCCGCGAATAGAAGGCAGCAACCATTTTTCGATCTGCTCGGGGCTGGCGTATTTCGCCAGCACGCTCTCGTTGCCTGCGCTCGGCGGCACGATACCGAAGGCCCGGCTTGAGTAGGGCGACCAGGCCATGATCTCGTTCATATAGGCAAGGGTCAGAAACCCTGCCCCCATGCCGCCATATTCAGACGGCAGATGCGGCTTCCACAGACCTTGCTCGCGCACATGGTTGCGCAACTCCTCATAAAGACTGTCGCGCTTTTCATCGCCTTCGTATCCGGCGAGGACCTTCTCTTCCGGAATGACGTATTCGCTGACGATTT
>CBFDBJ010000110.1:0-7692 GCA_965603015.1 uncultured Alphaproteobacteria bacterium | reverse complement strand
ACTCCCATCAGGTAGCGCGGCCGGTCGACCGGCATATGCGGCTCGCACACGTCGAGGATAGAAAGCGTGACATCCTTCGGCTCTCCGACCGACAGTCCGCCAATCCCGATCCCGGACCAGTCTCCCATCTCCAGGGTCCGCTCGAGCGACTCAAGTCGAAGCTCCGGCCAGGAAGCCCCCTGGAAGATCGGAAACAGCAGCCCTGCCCGCCCGGTCCCTTCTGCCCGGAGTTCCGCGTGGCGAGTTCGGCAACGCGCCAGCCACAGCAGCGTTCGTTCCAGCGCGCTTCGCGCGGTCTCGGGATCCGCCCGTCCGGGAGGGCACTCATCCAGGGCCATCATCACATCCGACCGGAGACTCGCCTGGATTTCCACGGCCCGCTCCGGCGTGAGCAGGTGCCGCGAGCCGTCGATGTGGCTCTGGAAGGTCACGCCCTCGTCGGTGACGCGATTGATCCGGGCGAGAGAGAAGACCTGGAACCCCCCGGAATCCGTGAGAATCGGACCGTCCCAGTGCATGAACGGGCCGAGGCCGCCGGCCTGCTCGATCACTTCCATGCCAGGTCGAAGGTAGAGATGGTAGGTGTTCCCGAGCAGGATGCGGGCTCCCAACCGCTCGAGGTCTTCAGGAGTAAGACCTTTCACGGTCCCCTGCGTCCCGACCGGCATGAAGGCCGGTGTGCGAATAGCGCCGCGTGCCGTCGCAATACTCCCGGTTCGCGCCAGCCCGTCAGTCTTTTTTACTGTAAACTCAAATCCGCTCATGAGGTCCCTTTAATCGTCACACCTTGCGATGAAGCAACGACGCATCACCATAGGAATAAAACCGGTAGTCCGTTGAGATCGCGTGAGCATAGGCTTCGCGCATCTCCCCGGTGCCGGCAAAAGCTGACACCAACATGAAAAGCGTCGACTTTGGCAAGTGGAAATTGGTCATGAGGATATCGGCTGTTCGAAACTCGAACCCCGGCGTCATGAAAATATCCGTCTCGCCTTCATAGGGTTGAACATGGCCTTCCTGGTCCACCGCCGATTCAAGCAACCGCAGGGCCGTTGTTCCAACCGCTATAATACGCCTGCCCTCGGCCCGGGCGAGATTGACGTCTCCCGCCACCCGGGTAGAAACGCTGCCCCATTCGGCGTGCATTTTGTGGTCATCTGTATCCATCGCCTTAACCGGCAGGAAGGTTCCCGCTCCAACATGAAGGGTGACTTCGGCAAATTGAACCCCCTTCTCCTTGAGAGTGGCAAGAAGGCCATCGGTAAAATGAAGCCCTGCTGTTGGCGCAGCCACAGACCCCTCATGCTGCGCAAAGACTGTCTGATAGTCCCCAAGGTCCCGTTCATCAGTGGCTCGTTTGGCCGATATATAGGGCGGCAGCGGCGGCGCCCCGACCTGATGAAACGCCTCGAGAAGTGCAGCATCAGAGTGTGAGAACACCAGGGCAACCTCGCCCTCATGTGGATCACCTTCAACTTCGGCCGAAAGACTCTGACCAAAGTCCACAACGTCCCCGGCTCTCAACCGCCTGGCAGGGCGTGCAAACGCCGCCCAGCGATCCGGGCCAAGCTTCTTGTGCAGCGAAAACTGGATTGATACCGGCCCGCCCTGAGATGGATCTCTCGGCGGCCTTGTGCCGACAAGTTCTGCGGGGAAGACTTTGGTATTGTTAAGCACCATCAGGTCGCCGGGCCGAACCAGATCTACAAGATCCCGAACCAACCGGTCTGCCAACCCGCCATCCTCCACAACAAGCAAACGTGCAGCATCGCGCGGCGAGGCAGGTCGCAGCGCGATGCGTTCATTCGGAAGATGGAAATCAAAAAGATCGACCCTCATGGGCCCCTTTTCACAGCTATTTCCCGAAGCATCAGCAAAAATATTGCTGAACTGCTCTAAACGTCAGCTGCGACTTTCATTGAAATAATTTTGTCAGGGTCTGCTGGCGGCTCACCTTTGGCGATCTGATCAACGGCGTCCATACCCTCGATCACCTTGCCCCAGGCTGTATATTGCTTGTCGAGGAAAGAGGCATCATCAAAGCAAATAAAGAACTGACTGTCCGCGCTGTCAGGACTTTGTGACCGCGCCATCGAACAAACACCCCTCTGGTGCGACACATCGTTAAATTCAGCGCCAAGCTTCTGACCGGAACCGCTCATGCCGGTGCCCGTCGGATCCCCGGTCTGCGCCATGAAGCCAGCGATCACCCGGTGAAAAATAATCCCGTCATAGAAACCCTCACGGGCGAGCTCCTTGATCCGTGCCACATGGTTCGGTGCCTCATCGGGCAAACATTCAATGACGACCCGGCCGTGCGCCACTTCCAGGATGAGAGTGTTTTCCGGATCTGCAATTGTATCGCTCATTTACTTGTTCTCCTTTTCCACGTCAGCCGCGACGCGCATTGTAATGATGCGGTCCGGATCCGCAACCGAACCATTACTCCCGCGATCTCCCTTTTTGATCGCGTCAATATATTTCATGCCTTCAACAACAACGCCCCATGCGGTGTACTGGCGGTCCAGATGCCCGGAGTCCTCAAGCACAATAAAAAACTGGCTGTTGGCACTGTCAGGGCTCTGCGAACGCGCCATGGAAAGCACACCGCGATAATGCGGCATCGCATTGAATTCCTGTTTCAGATCCGGATATTCAGAGCCGCCCATGCCGGTTCCTGTTGGATCACCGGTCTGTGCCATAAACCCTTCAATCACCCGGTGAAAGACAATACCGTCATAAAAACCTTCTCTGGTCAGCGTCTTGATCCGCTCAACATGGTGCGGCGCCACCTCCGGCTTCAGCTCAATAACAACACGGCCAGTCGAAAGTTCCATATAGATCGTGTTTTCCAGATCCATTGTCTCATTCGCAGCGGCCGTCCCTGCTCCAGTAAGCAGAGCAATCCCCAAAATTGATACAAATGCTTTCAACATTTCCAAACCTCTTTCTATCCTGAAATTACTTCTTGTCCGCAAGCTTCTTGCGCATCCGCTCCGCAACCGCAGGCACAACAAAATGCGAAATATCTCCACCCATCTTCGCAATTTCCTTCACCAGTGTCGATGACACCGCCTGGTGCCTGGCCTCGGCCATCAGAAAGACAGTTTCCACATCTGGCTCCAGCCGGGAGTTCATACCAACCATTTGGTACTCATACTCAAAGTCCGTCACGGTGCGCAAACCGCGCAAGATGACTGATGCACCGACATCCTTGGCAAGCTGAACCAGAAGATTATCAAATGGCAAAACCTTTACACTGGCCATGCCGTCGCCTTGCATGGCGTCAGCAGCCTCTTCAATCATCTCCACGCGCTCTTCCAGACTGAAAAGCGGCCCCTTGCTCCTGGCGATCGCAACTGCAATCACGAGCTCATCAACCAACTTCATGGAACGCCGGATGATGTCCACATGACCCGCGGTCATGGGGTCAAAGGTTCCCGGATAAAGCCCGATGCGTTTAGTTGACTGCGCCATAAAACCTCATGCAGGTCACCCTGACCCTAATTCAACCAGACCGTCAGGCCTCATCGCCACTTTCGCCATCATCCTGGCTGTCATCTTCGTCATCATTGTGGCCCATATCGCCCAAATGCTCAACCGAGACAACCTTTTCGTCTGCCGCGGTCCGGAAAATCGTGACCCCTTGCGTATTGCGGCTCGCGGCCCGGACATCACCAACAGGGCACCGTATCAACTGGCCACCATCGGTAACCAGCATAATTTCGTCGGAATCCTCAACCGGGAACGACGCAACGACACCGCCATTTCTCCCACTGACAGTAATGGCAATTATGCCCTGACCGCCCCGGTTCATTGTCCGGTACTCGTGGCTCGACGTTCGCTTGCCAAACCCGTTCTCCGTAAGGCTCAGAACAAATTGCTCGCGCGCAGAAAGTTCTACATAGCGTTCCTGTGACAGGGCAACGTCATCTCTGCCGGCTTCCTCGCCATCTCCGATCGGTGTCTCAACTTCACCTTCCGCATCACCGGAGACGGCTCTGCGCAGCGCCGATGCCTGTTTCAAATAGGCCCGCGCTTCGGCAGGTTCCAGATCCACATGCGTAAGGATCGCCAGCGACACAACCTCATCGCCGGAGGACAGTCGGATGCCGCGTACACCGGTCGACTCACGGCTCTTGAATATCCGAACATCGGTCACAGGGACCCGAATAGCCTTGCCGCCACGTGCGGTCAACAGCACATCATCGCTCTCTGTACAGATTGTTACACCAACAATCCTGTCACCCTCACCCGGCTTCATCGCAATTTTACCATTAGCCATAACATTGGTAAAATCTGTCAGTTGATTTCGGCGAACGTTGCCCGACGCCGTCGCGAACATAACAAACAACTTGTCCAGGTCCGCTGGATCTTCCGGCAATGGCATAAGACTGGTGATCGTTTCGCCCGGTCTAAGTGGTAAAAGATTGACCATCGCCTTGCCGCGCCCTTGCGGCGTTGACAGCGGCAGACGCCAGACTTTCATCTTATAGACCATGCCGGTCGAGGAAAAGAACAGCACCGGAGTATGCGTATTGACGACAAACAGGCGTGTGACGAAATCTTCATCCTTCGTCGACATGCCGGAGCGACCCTTGCCACCGCGTCTTTGCGTTCGATAGCTGGCCAGCGGCACGCGCTTGATGTAACCGGTATGTGTCACCGTGACGACCATATCCTCACGCTGAATAAGGTCTTCATCATCAACCTCTGCCTCAACATCGAGAATTTCAGTGCGACGCGGCGTTGCAAAATTCTTGCGAACTTCAGTCAATTCCTCGCGAATAATGGCATCGACCCGCTCACGGCTGCGCAGAATATCCAGACATTCAGCAATTTGCTCGCCAAGCTTTTTAAGCTCATCGCCAATTTCGTCGCGGCCGAGAGCCGTAAGACGGGCAAGACGAAGTTCGAGGATCGCGCGAGCCTGCTCCTCCGATAGCCTGATCTTTCCGTCCTCTGACAAAATATGACGCGGATCAGCGATCAGCTCGACCAGAGACCGGACATCCATGGCCGGCCAGTCGCGCTCCATCAGTTCGGCGCGCGCCACTGCCGGCGACGGCGCTCGACGGATAAGAGCGATAATTTCATCGATATTGGCAACAGCAATCGCCAGTCCAACCAACACATGAGCACGATCACGCGCCTTGTTGAGTTCAAATTTCGTCCGCCTGGTGATAACCTCTTCGCGAAATTTGATGAAGGCGCGAATAAATCCATGCAAGTCAAACAGCAGCGGACGTCCGCCATCAAGAGCCAGAGCATTGACCCCGAAGCTGGATTGCAACTGCGAGAATCGATAGAGTTGATTGAGCACAACATCCGGCACCGCATCGCGCTTCAGCTCGACAACGATCCGCATACCGTCGCGGTCAGATTCATCGCGCAAGTCGGCAATGCCCTCAATCCGCTTGTCGCGAACAAGTTCGGCAATCTTTTCAATCAACGTTGTCTTGTTGACCTGATAGGGAATTTCCGTGACAACCAGCGCCAGACGATCCTTGCGGATCTCTTCGACCTCGGCACGTCCACGCATGACGACAGAGCCACGCCCCTTGTGCGCCGCTGAACGACACCCGGACCGACCCAAAATCAATCCACCGGTCGGGAAGTCCGGCCCCGGGATAATCTGGTGCAGATCATCAATCGAAATATCCGGATTATCAAGCCATGCAAGGCACCCGTCGATCACTTCACCCAGATTGTGCGGTGGAATATTGGTCGCCATGCCCACAGCAATACCGCCGGCGCCGTTGACCAGCAAATTCGGGATACGGGACGGCAGCACCATGGGTTCGCTTTCCGACCCATCATAATTGTCCTGAAAATCAACCGTATCCATGTCGAGGTCAGCAAGCAGGGCGTGCGCGGGCTTGCCCATCCTGACTTCGGTATACCGCATCGCAGCCGCCGGATCGCCGTCCACAGAGCCGAAATTACCTTGTCCGTCGAGGATTGGCAGACGCAGCGAAAAGTCCTGTGTGAGCCTTACAAGCGCGTCATAGATCGACTGGTCACCATGCGGGTGATACTTACCGATCACGTCACCGACCACACGGGCAGATTTGCGATATGGCTTGTTGAAGTCAAAACCGTTCTCATGCATCGAATAGAGAATGCGGCGGTGCACCGGTTTCAGCCCGTCGCGCACATCCGGCAGCGCCCGGGACACGATTACGCTCATGGCATAATCAAGGTACGAGGCCTTCATTTCCTCTTCGATGGCAATCGGCGCAACGGCCCCGCCTGGACCTTCTGGCTGACCGCGATCAGGGCCATCGGGAGGAGTGTTTGAATTATCTGTCAAGGTGTTCTTTTTATTGATCTTTTCGAGGTGTCGCGACCTCGGGCGGTGCCCGACTCGAAAGGTTGAATTTACCCATAATTCCTAGCATTTTGAACCCGCCGATACAAACCCAAAACACACCCCGCCAGCCCATACCATGTTATGGGGTCAGACACCATTTACCAGTTTAATGGTACCATGTTATGCCATATAGTGCCTGACCCCATAACATGGTAACCACGGGTTTCGGCGGCTTTGCATCCGGCGATCAAACTGTTACCATAACCGGACATCACGGGGTGTTTGGGCGAGGTAAAGCGGGGAACATTTGATGGCCAAAACCACGGCATCATCAGACGAACAGACGGCAGATCACGCCGTCACCGCCCCTATTGAGCGAGCCGGCAAACGCGGCTTCTTTGTTCAGGCCGGCATCTTGACGACCCTCATGGTGTCCATGTTTACCGGGCTGCTGGCGCTTTCCGATCGTGCCCCACATTTCATCCCCTTCAAATGGGAACAATCACTTTCCCAATACATGACGTCACTTTTCCCGCTGCCTTTCCGGAAGGGCACGGACGAAATTTCACGCGCCTGGTCAAAAGATCTGCAAAACCTTGTCGAGGCTCTCGCCCGCGAGATGGATATGCCCGACGACATCGTGATCCACGTCAACTATTCACCGACCAACGATGTCAATGCCGTCGCTGTCATGGGCGGTGAAGTTTACGTCTTTGACGGGCTGATCAATATGGCGCGCAGTGAAAATGCACTGGCCTTCGTGCTAGCCCATGAAATTGCCCACCTGAAACATCGCCACGGGTTGCGCGGCGTCGGCCGCAGCAGTGTTGTATCTTCGGCCATCCTGATGCTCTTTGGCACATCAGGCGACGTCAGTCAGGTCGCCCAGACATCAAGCCTGATCAATGGCCTGAAATACAGCCGCGACATGGAAACCAGTGCCGACGAAGAGGCTGTCGCCGCACTGGCCCGCTACTACGGCCACGTCGGCGGCATGGGACAGATCTTCGAGGACTTCCAGCGTATGCAGAGGAATATGAAAATCCCGCCGGAAATCCTGCAGAGCCATCCTGATTTCGTGACAAGACTGGCTCATATGAAACAGCTCGCCGCGGAAAGAAATTACGCTCTGGAAGGCGAACTGACACCCATGGCCTTCTCCATGTCCACGTCAGACACAGCCCGAAAATGCACCAAATCCGCAACCCTGTGCCGGATCGAAAACTCCCTCGAACGCATCCGCGAAAGCCAGACGTCTTTGGTGCCGGCGAATTGATGAAATCGGATTGCTAGAACGGGATTTCGTCGTCGAGGTCGCCGCCACCGCCACCGCCGCCAAAGTTTCCGCCGCCGCCGCCACCTGACGATCCACTGTCATA
>CBFDBJ010000109.1:0-7777 GCA_965603015.1 uncultured Alphaproteobacteria bacterium | reverse complement strand
CAGGATGGAGAACCCGAACGCGACCCAACTGCAGCTCAGCACCGTCCCGATCACGCTGATCGTCGCGATGAACAGGGTGTTCTGCAGGAACAGGTCGAACTTGAACGCCTTGAGCCCTTGGACGTAATGACGCCAGGTCGGCCAGGGCCGGTAGAAACCCGGCCAGTGTCTTGCCCCCGCCGGTTGGCGCGATCAGAAGCGTGGAGTTCCCCGCACGGGCCTGGGCATAGAGCGCCAGCTGGTGGGCGCGCGGCGCCCAGCCCCGACTGTCAAACCAGGACAGAAACGGCGCGGGCAGCTTGTTTTCTGCGGTTTGTACCGCACCCGTAACAGTCATCCCCTTCCCTTTCGCACCAGAGTATACCCGTTTTGTTCTCTTTTTCCACACTTCCTCGCCAATTGCGAATAAGCTGCGCCAATGTCTGAAAAGCCAGCACAAAAAAAGACCGGAGCCGAAACAATCCTCGTTCCCACGGCATCAGGGCTCTATTGCCCTGCCGGTGACTTTTACATCGACCCAAACCGCAAGGTGGCCAGAGCCATCATCACCCATGGCCACTCCGATCATGCGCGCAAGGGCCACGGCGCTGTTCTGGCGACACGGGCCACGCTGGGCTTCATGGCGCTGCGCTACGGCAAGAATTTCGCCGGAGCCTCCCAAACCGTCAAGGAAGGCGAAACCCTGACGCTGGGGGACGCAAAAGTAACACTGCTTGCTGCCGGACATATGTTGGGGTCCGTGCAGGTCCTCATTGAACACCATGGAGCCACCGCCATCGTCTCCGGTGATTTCAAGAGAAGCGCCGACCCGACCTGCCCTCCATTTGATGTACGCCCCTGCGATCTCTTTGTTACCGAGGCAACCTTTGCCCTGCCGATCTATCGTCACCCGCCTCCCGAAGGCGAGATCGAAAAGCTGCTCCTGTCGCTTCATCTTTTTGACGACCGCCCGCACCTCGTTCACGCCTATTCCATCGGCAAGGCGCAGCGCGTCATCGCGCTGTTGCGCCAGGCTGGCTACGGCGAACCCATCCATGTGCACAAGGCCATCGCCGAGGCATCGCTCATCTATGAGGATGAAGGTGTCTCGCTCGGCCGACTTGAAACTCTTGAGACGGATCTTTCAGACCCCCAGACGTTTGACGGAAAAATAATTTTGTCACCGCCGGGCGGTGCGACGGAGGCACTGCATGCGCCCGTAACCAGTTTTGCCTCAGGCTGGATGCGCCTTAAATCTGCAGCGAAGTCGCGCGGCGGCGACGTGCCGTTGATCCTGTCCGACCATGCGGACTGGGATGAACTTGTCGCGACCGTCAAAGATGTCGGGGCCAGGACGCTGTGGATCACCCATGGCCGCGAGGATGTGCTGGCCGCCCACATCAAGGAAACCCTCGGCGTTGATGCCAAAGCCCTGTCTGCAGTTCCCTTTGCACCGGAGGGCCTTCAGCCATGACCTCACAAACTCTTGCGGTCGAGGACCTCATTCACCAGCTCGAAATGCGGCGCAATACGGCGGATCAATGCCGATTTTTAGCCCATTGGCTGAAGGGCCTGCCGCCAAAGATCCTCGCTCCCTGCCTTGGTCTTCTTCTTGGCAGTCCGCTCGGAGCGACGGTGACAGTCCCCGCGCTCAAGACGGCGCTCTTTCGCCGCATGAACAAGGATCTTTTTGACGCCTCGAAGGAAGCCGGCAGCGACCTGTCAGAAACCCTTGCCCTCCTGTGGCCTGGCGGCAACGAACCGCTCGACCTTGCAGATCTCGTCGCTGCTATCAGCACCGAACCAAAAGTGAAACGACTGAACGCTGTGGCCGCCCTGCTCGACAGATCAAATGCACTCGCACGCGATCTTGTGATGCGCGTGAGCACAGGTCGCTTCAAATCCCCTGTATCGCCGGATCTTTTGCGCTCCGCCCTCGCCGATGTTTTCAGGCGGCCCGTTACAGACATCGAACAGAACCTTGCCAACTCAGGAAAGACCCTTGAACCGTTTTCGAACTGGCTTTTCGGGGCGCCCTTTCCCGAAACCCTGGCCGAACAAACTGGATTTCTCAGCCTGCCAACTATTCAGACCTGCGAACCGGAGGCAACAGGCGGCGCAGATCTTTACATTGCCCTGCCATCCGGCAGTTATGCGCAGCTGGTTTCAAAACCGGGTGGCTGCCACCTTTACACGCTCGCAGGAGACAGGCTGGAGGGGCCTGAGAATTACGAAGAGCTTCCACCAGGTACAACGCTTCTTGTTTTCCTGCCGAAAAACCCGGCCGCAGTTCCCCTCCTCCTCGACATTCTGGTGCAGGATGGCAAGGATCTGCGAAATCTCCCGCAGAAGCAGCGCCTGATGGCCCTTGAGGAACTGGCGGATTTAGAGGCGCTCTCCGGTCTCGCCCGGACAGAGGTCGAGCCGCTACCCCCCGCCACGTCTCTCGGCTCGAGATTTGCGGACCCGTCAATCGACCGGCTCTTTCTCCTGCATGGCGCCGACACCCTTCACCCGTCATCAGGCACGCTCGGCGAAGTCCTGCGCCCCCCGCACGAGCTCTGTTTCAAAATTCTCTACGCCGAGGGCACACTCTCCCGCCAGGGGATCTTTGCCGGTGTCGTGACCCTGGGCGCGCCTGCGCTAACTTCAAAGCAGAGCAATTCTGCCGAGCTTGTTCCTGTCGGTAAGGCGAGCCTGCACCTCCTGTCACAGGAGGATAAATCGAGGCTCGAAACCTACATCGCAGAAAATACCCTGGAGCGTTTTGGTCCGGTCCGAAAACTCGTGGCAACAGAAAAAATATCCCTCATTGCGCGCGTCACTTGTCGCAGCGTCGACCGCGCATCACGGCGCAAGGCGGGGCTGGTATTGATAGAGGCCAACGTCATGGAACTCTTCGATAATTCAGCCGCTCACCGCGTTTCAACTCTTGACGAATTGGCCCCGCTTGCGCTTTGGTGATTCAAACCGCGTTCACCTTAAAAAAGCGAGAAACTTCGATGGACAACACCACAGAAACAGCCCAATCCGCACTGGCCAATGCTGCAGCCAACATGAGCGCAGATCCACAGTCCGCCATGGAAACCCTTGGCGCTATCGTCTGGGCTCAATTGCCGACCGTCGCCGCCGCAGCAGCAATCCTCGTCATCGGCTTTTGGTTCGCCGGTCGCGGCGCCGCCTGGGTGCGCAAGGCGGCTGCGAAATATGACAGCATCGACCCGCTTCTCGGTAACTTCTTCGCCAGCATCCTGCGCTACATCATCATAATCGTGACGGTCCTGGCGGTTCTCGGAAAATTTGGCGTCGAAACCACCAGCTTCCTGGCCATCTTCGGTGCCGCCGGTCTGGCCATCGGCCTCGCCCTTCAGGGCACCCTGTCCAACCTGGCCGCCGGCGTCATGATGATGATTTTCCGGCCTTTCAAAATAGGTGATTTTGTCGAGGTTGCCGGCATGACCGGCTCGGTCACACGCGTCACCATGTTCATCACCGAACTGACAACCCCGGACAATGTCCAGCGCCTTATTCCCAATGGCGATGTCTGGGGCTCGGCGATCTCGAACTTTGCCGCCCATGACACGCGCCGGTTTGATCTGGTGTTCGGCATCGGTTATGGCGCGAACATCAATCACGGAATGGAAGTGATCTCCGCTTGCCTTGCAGCCGACGACCGCGTCATGAAGGATCCCGAGCCCATGGTCGCTGTCACTAATCTGGGTGGCAGCTCGGTCGATATCACAGCTCGCGCCTGGTGCGCCCGCAGCGACTTCTTCGCCTTGCAATGTGACTTGAGAAAGGTTGTCAAGGAAGCCCTCGACACTGCCAATGTCGATATCCCGTTCCCGACCACAACCGTGATCATGGAGAAAACACTGTAGTCCTGCACCCGTTAAGCAGGCGCATAACAGTGGGTCAAAAGCCCGGTATGCGGCGCGACAAGGGCCCAGCTGTCCACGTCAAAGCTGAAGACAGAAAGCGTCCCCGGCGGGTAGCCTTCGCTCAGCGCATGAGTCTCGACGCCGTTTGCCACCTCCGACAAAAGCCCCATGACAAACCCGTGGACGCCGGGATTATGGGCCAGGAGGAGGAGGCTGTCGGCCTCCGGCAAAGCCGCCACTGTAAAACCCAGCAGTGCTCGCTCGTCGGCGTTATACAGGCCTTTTTCTATAAAAACCTGCGGCTTTGTATCAAGAGCGGGCAGGATAGAATCGAGGGTCTCGCAGGTGCGCTGTGATGATGAGCAATAAATCAGGTCAGGCACCAGGCCATCGGCAGTCATAAAATGCCCCAGAGCTTTAGCATCGTCTCGCCCCTTGTCGGACAGGTGCCGCGCATGGTCACCGCCACCACTGCCATTGGCACTGGTGGTGCTCCACTCCGCATGACCATGACGCATCACCATCACTTGTTTCATATAGGACACCTACGATTGACTGCGCCGAAACGGCAACATCAGCATAAAGATGAGACTGCGCGCTTCATCGCTTTGATGATCTGACTGACCAATGGTCATGAGTTCCTGGCTCTCACGCGGCACGCCGCAATAACTCGAGAAGAGACGGTCCCAGAGGGAAAGATTAAACCCGAAATTGCTGTTGAACTCATCACTGCGAACCGAGTGATGAATACGGTGCATATCCGGTGTTACAACAAACATCCGCAGCGCCGTTTCAATCTTTTCCGGCAGACGGATATTGGCATGATTGAACAGCGCCATGCCGTTCAGGATCACCTCAAAAAGGATAACAGCCAGAGCCGAGACACCAAAGACAAACACCACAATGATTTTCAGCAGCATGGACAGCCAGATCTCGACGGGGTGAAACCGCAACGCTGTCGTCGCATCAAAGTCCCGGTCCGCATGGTGCATCATGTGAAGACGCCACAGAACCGGCACAAGGTGGAAGATCCGGTGCTGCCAATAGACAACAAGATCCAGCAGGATTATCGCAAGCAAAATCTCCAGGCCCGCCGCCCAGTCCAGTGCGTTGAACAGACCCCAGCCCTTTTTCCCGGTAAACAGCGCCACATCGACCGCCAAAAACGGCAGCGCGACCCGCATGATAGCTGTGTTGAAGACGATAATTCCGAGATTACCAAACCAGCGCTCGCGCCGTGCATAGATCCGCCTGCGTTTTGGATCCAGCGTCTCCCAGATCACCATGACCAGAAGCAACGAGCAAAACACACCAAGACGAAACGTGCCTTCTTCGTGGAGAATATAATCTGTCATATCAGGCCTGCTCCCCATGCACCGCAAGAGCGAGTAGCACTACGCCGGTTATGTCCTGCCGAATGACACAATTCAGGTCACAGGGTCATGTGGCGCGCGCGGGCAGAGCGCTCAATCGCACCGGCAAACAGCCGTTCGATCTCCAGACGGTGACGCAGACGCTCCAGAACCCGAAGCTCCTCCTGATTGACAATTTCGTCCGCCGCGGCAACCTCGACAGCCGCCGCATAAGCGGTTTCGCGAAGCTTGTCCGGAAGTCCTTCCTCAATCAGCCCCAAAACCGCATCAAACCCTTCCGGATCAACAAGGATCGCAGCGCATTCCTCCGCAACTGTCATCAACCTGTCCCTGGGGAAATCGCTGAAAACCGGGAAATGCGTAATAACATCCCCGATGGTCAGGAGTTCGGAATCCGTCATTTTGGCGTCGGAGGCCGAAACAAGAACCATCGCATAGATAATCGCCGTTTGGTGGCTGATCGCATCGGACATGAGGTGGGCTTTCTTTCACAATGAATATTGCCCGCAACCTATGAAATGGACCGGTCAAGAGCAAGAGGCTTGTTGTCACAGTTTCTCGCCAGGTTGAGATCGATAACGGGGTCTTGTCCTCAACACAACCGCTGCCGTCCAGGCACAGCCACCGGTAACGGCTAACACGGGTTGCAGTGCGACTAACAACTCCCGTATACTGCACTCAGGAACTCGGGGAGCCAATATGTTTCGCATAAAATCAACACGCTGCGCCGGGTGTTGGCGGAAACAGAAGCCTTCTTCCATGAACACATCGGTAAAACGGAGGTGAATTGATGGTCATGAAAAGGGCAATTGCCGTCATTGTCTTCAGCGCGATCATCCTCGTCTCATCGAGTGGCTTTGGTCAGGAAAATCAAACTCAAGCTCCTGGCCTGGACGATTTTTTCAGGGAAGTTGCATTTCGAGATATTAGCCTGTCCCCCGATGGCAACCACCTGGCAATAATAAAGAGGGGACCCGATGACAAGCGATATGGCCTGTACATTTTTGAAGTTGGCGCCCAAATTTCCGAGAGGACAGCCTATATTGAAACCGGCAAGCGTTCCTTTACAGAAGTTCGATGGCTGAGTAACGACAGGCTCGGTCTAAGTTACAAAATATTGGAATTTGGCTTCGATTTTCCGTGGTCTCCCTCCCGATTACTTTCACTTGGACTTGATGGACAGGATGAATCCGTCATGTTGCATGATCAAGTCTCTCTGGCAGAAAACATTGACCTTTCAATAATAGCTTCACCATTGTCACAGATCTCGGATCAGATCCTAATGTACGGCTATCCCGACACAAAATTGACCCTTTACCGCGTAAACATTCTGGATGGAACATCGGTAAAAATCGCAAGCGGAGGGCCGAAGACCTTGGCGTTTCGAGTCAACGAAAATGGTGAGCCGCATCTGCGGCTGGACTATTTCGCCCGGTCAAGAAAGGCCACGATCCTGTCCTATGATCAAGACAGCAAACGTTGGCATAAGATAACAAAATTCAGGCTTTCAGAGATGGAGGAGGAACTGGAGCGTCAATTGGCAAACTTTGAAGGTGACGCAACGATACTTATAGTGGACCGCGTCGATGACGAAGAATATTACAAGCTACATCGATATGACATCAAGGCGAAAGATTATGTTGATATCGCATATGAGTTGGAAAACTATGACGTGGATACCGCAATAACCAATCAGTTCACTGAGGAGGTTGTGGGAGTCAGCTATATTTCCAACCGGACTCAGTATGTCTATTTTGACGAGGTGGTGCAGGGCGTTCAAACCTACCTGGAAAGCAAGTTTCCCAATGGCGGGGTTCACATCATAACTATCTCTTCAGATAGCAAGAAGTTCCTCTTCTATACAAACTCCCCCTGGCGAAAGGGTTCGTACTATCTCTACAACGTCGGCTCCGACAAGATCCACGAAATCGTGGACATGGCCCCGCACATGCGTAATGTTCCAACAACCTATGTCGACGAAATCAAGTATCGAACAAAAGACAAGACGCTGATCAGTGGATATTTAACAGTACCTGCAAATCAACAAGCTGGCCCGCTGCCCCTTATTGTGTACCCGCATGGAGGTCCAAAGGCCCGGGACAGCCTGACCTACGACCGGATCGTCCAATTTTGGGCAACAAGAGGTTATGCAGTTTTCCAGCCAAATTTTCGCGGCTCCACTGGTTACGGCCGAGAATTCGAAGACCTGGGAAAGCTGGAGTACGGCAATGCCATGATCGACGACATTGCGTCAGGCATTCGAGGCTTGATCAAATCCGGACGCGTAGACCCGAATAGAATTTGCGCTGCAGGAGTTAGTTACGGAGGTTACGCAGCTCTCATGCTGGCAATCAGAACAGACCTTCTAACCTGCACCGTCAGCATCAACGGCGTGACGGACTGGAAGAATTCCATCAAGGAAAATCTCAAAGAAATCAGAGACAAGGAAGAACGCCTTGAAGCACGAGAATATTTCAATGAAAATATCGGTGACTACAAGATGCAAAAGGACTTTGTCGCAGGTCAATCCGCTCTCCTGCAAGC
>CBFDBJ010000108.1:0-7831 GCA_965603015.1 uncultured Alphaproteobacteria bacterium | reverse complement strand
CATTCCTTTCGGCCACGGCAAGGAAGACCTGCTCAACACCGCTGTCAGGGTCGAACCCAAGGCTGAACATCGCAGTCAAACCGGCCTGGAGCGAAACGAACCATGGCTTGAGCGCGGCGGCACCATCGACAGACATCCCCCACGGCTTGAGGGCCGCATCAATACGCTCAACCTCATCGTCCTTAAAGTAGGATCGCAGTGTCTTGCCCTCCGGGTTGAAGGCGTATTTTTGAATCAGAGTGCCAATTTCCGCTTCGTTTGAGGTATCGGCCTCAAGGACCAGCGTATCCGATGCGGCCATGGCAGCCACAATCGGTTCATTCTGCCACTCAAGATCCGTCGGCAGGAGATGGAATGTTCCGAAAAGATAAAGCTCAGCCTCGCCGCCCTCGACCTTCCAGATCGCCGGCCCCGGTGTTGGATCGCTGCTGGCCTGCTCTGACCAACAGATCGCGAGGACGACCAGGACGGTTACCAGGGCAGGCCTCAGGGATTGTGGGAGAAATAAAACAGGTGACAGTCTCATGAATGGTTACCTCAATGAAATGCTGCGGGCGACATATAGGGAACGCCTAGCGGATTTTCTCCGGCGCACCGCTGGCCACTATGTCATCAGCCTTTGAGATATCGATATCAGAAAGAACAAGTCTTTTCTCTTTATACGTATCACCAATGTACTGACGAAGATCGCGGTTCTCATCGTCGTCTGTAATCATTTGGTCAAGTGGCATTGCCATTTTCGACCACTTGTTTTCCGGCTCGACCCCGGAGGCGATTTTATTGGCCAGCGAAAGCCAGACCATGCCTTGCACATCATCAAGATCGACACCGGTTCCGGCAAAATAGAGCTGGGCCAGTTTGAAGCGTGCGAGCGCAATACCGTCGAGGCTGGCCAGCCGGAACCATTGTGAGGCGTGATAGGGTGCAGGCTCGAGGCCGTGGACGCGATCCCCGTAAAGAAACAACTCACCGAGGTCAAACCGGGCAATCGGATGACCGGCTTCAGCAGCCATATAGAGCCATTTTGAGGCCGCGCGCAGGTCAATATCCTCGACACCCTGCCCCAAACGATAATTAGTGGCGAGCTTCACAGCGCTCTCGACATGTCCCTGCTCCGCTGCCTTGTGATAGAATGAATTTGCAATTTCGAGGTCCTGATCAACCCCTTCGCCAGACGCATACATGTTGCCAATAAAATATTGCGCAACGGGATTGCCGCGATCGGCGTCTGATTCCCATTCCAGAAAGGCCTCGCGATGGCGTCCCGCCGCGTAAGCGGTCTGACCGCTTTCAAAGTCCGCGAGGGCCGAACCACAAACCAGACCAGCTGCCCCAACAGTCAGCATCCCGGCGACGATGATCGTCTTCATCTGCATCATAGCAAAGCCTTCTCTTCACAACAATCGATCAGGCGGCTCCCTGAAGGCGTTCCAGGGCTTCGCACAGTTTGCCTTTGACCTCTTCGGCTTCAGCTTTTCTGGATCGTTGCTCTTCAACAACCTCCTCGGGGGCCTTGGCGAGGAATTTTTCGTTCGACAATTTGGCATCAAATTTCTTGATCTCCCTGGCCACTTTGTCGATCTCCTTTGTCAATCTCGCCGTCTCCTGGTCGATATCAATAACCCCCTCAAGTGGCAGGAATATGGTCGCTTCATCAATAACTGTCTGGACCGCACCTTTTGGCATCTCCTCGGTGGTCCCAAGTGTGCCAAGACGGGCCAGAGTCTCGATAATGACTGCGTGTTTGGTCAACCGATCCAGATTGATGTCCGAGAGACCTTTGACAAGAATATCGATCTTGGCGCCACCGGGGACATTCATTTCCGAGCGGATCGACCGGATTTCTGAAACGATCCGTATCAGCCAATCGATTTCGTCGACGCTCACGCGGTCCACATTGATGGATGAAACATCCGGCCACGACGTGAGCATGAGGGCGCCATCGCGCCCGCCTGCGCTCTCACCAATGCGCGCCCAGAGTTCCTCTGTGATAAAAGGCATGAACGGATGCAGGACAATGAGGATCTGATCAAGCGCCCAGGCGACGCAGGCACGGGTTTCGCGCTGTACTTCGAGGTCGTCCCCGTTGAGCAGCGGTTTGATGAGTTCCACGTACCAGTCACAAAAGACACGCCAGACGAAACGGTAAGCCGCATTGGCGGCATCATTAAACCGATAGCCTTCAATCCCTTCAACAATGCCATCAACCGCACCGGCCAGTTCGCCAACGACCCATTTGTTGATGGTCTGTTTACAGGTATTTGGATCAAAGTCAGCTTGCGGAATACATTCATTCATTTCTGCGAAACGCGCAACATTCCACAGCTTGGTGCCGAAATTGCGATAACCTTCAATGCGAGATTTGGCGAGCAAAATATCTCGCCCCTGAGCCGCCATAGCGGTGAGTGTAAAGCGCACAGCATCGGCGCCAAATTCATCAAGCAGAGCCAGAGGGTCAACCGCGTTGCCCTTTGACTTCGACATCTTTTTACCGTGTTCGTCCCGGATCAGAGAGTGGATGTAAACGGTGTGGAACGGCACTTCATCCATGAAGTGAAGCCCCATCATCATCATGCGGGCGACCCAAAAGAAGATGATGTCAAACGCAGTAACCAGGACATCTGTCTGGTAGTAGCGCGCCAGCTCCGGCGTTTGATCCGGCCAGCCGAGGGTCGAGAACGGCCACAGGGCTGAAGAGAACCAGGTGTCCAGAACATCTTCATCGCGAACCAGATCGACCGTCTTGCCGTAATGTTTTGCCGCCGCCTCGTGCGCGGCCTCTTCTGTCTCTTCTACAAAAAACTCACCGTCCGGACCATACCAGGCTGGAATCTGGTGCCCCCACCAGAGCTGACGGGAGATGCACCATGGCTGGATATTTCGCATCCACGAGTAATACGTCTTCTCCCAGTTCTTCGGGACGAAAACCGTATCGCCGTTCTCGACGGCGGCAATCGCAGGCTTGGCCATTTCCTCGGCGTTGACATACCACTGATCGGTCAGCCAGGGCTCGACGACAACCTCGGACCGGTCGCCATAGGGAACCATCAATGTATGGTCCTCAATCTTTTCGACAAGCCCCAGGGCGTCAAGGTCTGCAACGACGCGCTTGCGCGCCTCGAACCGTTCCAGGCCCCGATAGGCTTCAGGAACTTCTTCATTCAAATTGGCATACTGATCAAAAATATTGATCAGGGGCAGATTGTGGCGGCGCCCGACTTCATAGTCATTAAAATCATGCGCCGGCGTGATCTTCACCGCACCTGATCCCTGCTCGGGATCTGCGTGTTCGTCGGCAACAATTGGAATGAGGCGATCTGTCAGAGGCAGGCGAACATGTTTGCCAATCAGATCCTTGTAACGCTCGTCATCGGGATGAACCGCGACGGCCGTGTCGCCAAGCATGGTTTCAGGGCGTGTGGTCGCGACCGTGATGGTGCGCCCCTCCTCGCCATCAACCGGGTATTTGAAGTGCCACATGAACCCATTGATCTCTCGGGATTCAACCTCGAGATCAGATATCGCCGTCAGAAGCTTCGGATCCCAATTGACAAGGCGCTTGTCCTTGTAAATCAGCCCCTCCTTGTGAAGCTGAACAAAGACCTTGCGGACCGCCTTTGACAGCCCTTCATCCATCGTGAAGCGCTCCCGGCTCCAGTCACACGATACGCCGAGGCGTCTGAGCTGCGTGGTAATGGTTCCGCCGCTCTCCTCTTTCCACTCCCAGACCCGCTTGACGAAGGCCTCGCGGCCCATGGTGCGACGGTCGGTTTGGTTTTCCTCCATCAGCTTGCGTTCAACAACCATTTGGGTTGCGATCCCTGCATGGTCGGTCCCGCATTGCCACAGGACGTCCTTGCCCCGCATGCGTTCAAACCGGACGAGAATGTCCTGCAGCGTATTGTTGAGCGCATGACCAATATGGAGACTGCCGGTCACGTTGGGCGGCGGGATCACGATGCAGAACGCGTCCTCGGCCGTGTTGCCGGAAGCCTTGAAGGCCCCGCTTTCTTCCCATTCCTCATATATCCTCTGCTCGGCTTCACCGGGCTGGAACGTCTTGCTCAACATTTTTCTTCGCTTCTCTTTTTCATTCAGTGTCGCATCCTGCATACTTTGTGGAGGTCTTTACGTGTTCAGAGACCTTTTTCCAACAAAAACGGGCTTCAAACGAAAAAACCACCCTGCCGGGACAGGATGGTCAATTCTCATCATTTCCCGATATTTGGTTCGCGCTATGACACGCCGCCGCCCGACACACGATCAATTTCGCGCTGTACCAGCTCTTCTACAATCCCGGGAAGGTTTTCATCAAGCCATACCTTGAGAAGCGGTCTCAGCGAGGCAATGACGACTTCCTCGACTGTGTTGGCCGAACCCAGAGTTGCTGTTTTGGCGAGATTGCCAAAGGCCGCCATTGCGGCACCTGCCGCAACGTCACCGAGAAGGCCGTCCTCGCTCCCAACTGTGGGAGTCGGAGCCGCCGCTACCGGAGCGGGTTCTGGCTCGAATTCCGGTTCTGGCTCGGGTTCCGGCTCCGGAAGAACTTCCTCCTCCGCCTCAACCATCATCAGATCGTCATCGCCAATGGGCTCTTCTTCGGCCACGTCGGTTAAATCGAAGACATCTTCCTCAGGTTCGGGCTCGGGCTCGGGCTCAGGCTCAGGCTCGGGTTCTGGCGCGGGTTCCGGCGCAGGATCTGGCTCCTCGGCTTCGGCCTCAGCCTCAATGGCCTCTTCTTCCGGATCACCATCTTCGGAGATAATCCGCCTGATTGAGGCGAGGATTTCCTCCATTGTTGGTTCCTGTTGCGAGTTTTCCTGATCACTCATGAATTTACTCTCACCTAAGATTGCTCCAGCTGCCAGATCCACTTTCGGATCTCATCTGCAAACACCCGTTATTCCACGACACCGGACCGGTTCGCGAATCACGGCCATCTTACGCTGGAATCGTGAAAAATGTCATACACCGCGCCAAAATTATGCCGCACGGGGCCGGTTTTGTCATAACTCATATAATTTGTCGAACTTGCCACTATTCCCCGGCCACCGTCAGGCCCAGATCAGCGGCACTCAGCCGACCAACAGAGGCGAGCAAGGCGTAGGCCGCGACCATCTCGTTCCTGCGCGCTCCAACCAGTGTTACCCTTGCATCAAGCAGTTCCTGCTCGGCATCCAGCACATCGAGTGTGGTCCGCGAGCCGACCTGGGCTTCCTGCTGGACACCGTCAAAGGCGATCTCGTTTGCCCGGACCTGTTGCTGGCTGGAAACGATTGTTGCCTGAGTGGAGCGAAGTCCTTCCCAGGCGTTGATTACCGCTTCCCTGACGCTGCGCTCCGTCTCGGCGATCTGTATGCGATTTTGATTGTTGACCTGCTTGGCCTGACGCAACCGGGAATAGGTGGCACCACCCTGATAGAGCGGTATCGTTACCTGGCCTGTCAGAGATGTCGTATCTGTTTCAGCAAAGCCACTGCTTACGCCCTGAACATAGTCCCGTTCATCGGTATAACTGTATGACCCTTGCAAGGAGACTTGCGGCAGGAGCCCGCCCCGGGTCGCCTTGACGCCTTCTCTGGAAGAGACTTCCCGCTCTCTTGCCGCGCTGAGAACCGGATTGGACTGCAGGGCAATGGCGACAGCCTCCGCTTCACTTTTCGGCATCGCAGCAATCTCGGGCAGGTTCTCTATGGCGCCCATATTCACCGGACTATGGCCGATGACACGCTCGTAGGCTGACTGGCTGGCTATCAAGGCGGCTTCTGAACGCGTGAGGCGCGACTTTGATCCGGACAGACGCGCCTCGGCCTGGGCAACATCGGTTCGAGTAATTTCGCCGACACGGAAACGGTCCTGGGCAGCCTGCAACTGGCGTTCAAGAACCTGGACATTGTTGTGTGACAATTCCACGACCGATATATCGCGCAGAACATCGTAATAGGCTGTCACAGCGTCAAAAAGTACCTGTTGTTCAACCGACCGGAGATTGGCTTCAGCGGCTCTGGTCTGTGCTTTTGCCGCTTTCGTTCCGTAGTAAGTCTGGCCGCCCCTGAAAACCGGCAGGGAGACGACCGCAGCTCCGGAAAGAGGACTGGTGGAGGTTTCAACATCAGGTGTCAGCGGATCGTCATCCTTGCCAGTGAAGTCCTGACTGGCAATTGACCCTTGAAGAGTAACAGTGGGAAGCCAGCCCGCCTGCGCCTGGCGGACATTCTCGCCTGTGGCCATCAGACCCGCCCGTTCGGCCTGCAGTGTGGGATTGGAGCCGTAGGCCGCAGCCAGGGCTTCATTGAGCGTCTCGGCCTGCGCATTGGCCACGCCAACGGCAACAAGAGCTGAGCTCACAAGAAGTGAGCGGATAATCTGTGCGGTTTTCCCGCGTCTGGGTTTTTTTGACAACACCTGAAGTCTCCTTATCGATCACAATGCCCTGCGGCATCTGCAATTGCTGATGGTCTGCAAATTTGACCGAAGATCCCCAAGATCTACCTCGGCTCTGGATTAACTACACTAGTATGATGAACAAAGGGCGTAAAGCGGTCTCAACACCGCTGGAGTGCACCCACAATAGCGGTCCTCATTTTTGTGATAAAATGCACTCTGAAACAAAGACCTGGGATCGTTTGTTGATCCTGCGCTCAGACTGCCTGGACTAAAAGACAAATTCGCTTTCCTGCTCAAACCCGGGAAGTAGCGGGACACTGGCGTCGAAAAGTTCAACGGCGACAAAATTATCCTTGTTGCGAGTGACAATCGTCGCTCGTCCCACCGCACCATCTTGAACAATGACAGCCATACGGCCGCCCTCTGCCAACTGGTTTTCAATTTGCGGGCACCTGCGCGCAAGCGCGCCATCAACGAAAATAATGTCGTAAGGGCCTTGCCCTGCAAGGCCATCCGCGAGCGGGCCCGTAACCACCGCAACGTTGTCGATCTCCAGTTCACCCAGGGTCGCCGTCGCCTTCGCGGCAAGGTTCTCGTCACTTTCAAGCGCAATGACAGCTTCGGTCAACTTGCCCATCACGGCCGCCGCATAGCCGGTCGCACTGCCGATTACCAGCGCTACAGCGCCCGGCGTCACGCGAGCGCCCTGCATCAACTTTGCGAATGCCCGCGGCCGCATCAGGTGTCGGCCACTAGCA
Organism: uncultured Alphaproteobacteria bacterium; assembly: GCA_965603015.1. Taxonomy (GTDB): domain Bacteria; phylum Pseudomonadota; class Alphaproteobacteria; order M2410; family M2410; genus JAUWTJ01. Next base: position 686 of record CBFDBJ010000108.1, on the reverse strand, counting down.
ATTTCGATAGTATTGTCCGAATAGGCCAGTGATTGCTTCGTCTTTGGAACAAAGCGCTCTCTGGGCAGATCCAGCATGACGGCCTGCAATTTCTTGTCACTGACATCATTGGTTCGAACCTGACCTTCCAGCATGTTCTTCCGTGCACTCTCAAAATCAGTCATGGCTCTATCCAAAGTTTGTGGAAATTGCGTCTGCAATACCTGTCGTCGGGATCTTCTGGTGCCGGATCCAATATCGAATCAAATCCCCGGCAAAATGCATGGCAGGCTTATACCGCTGCGCCCCGCCAATGACAATATCGCACAACGCTGGCCCTGGCGTGAGTCCCATTGGTGCGACCATTTCTCCCCAGGCCCGTACCACTGCTCTCCACAACCTTTATCGAGGGTCGCGCATCATTCCGTTGCCAGAGCCATCCGTCTCTGTTATATCGCCCCTCTTCTGGCCACGTGGCGGAGTGGTTACGCAACGGTTTGCAAAACCGTGTACTCCGGTTCAATTCCGGACGTGGCCTCCATTCTCCCTTTTGCCGCAGTTTTTCTGCACTTTCGGGCACCCCCGAGCGGCGAACTCTTGCAGCCTCCAGCCTGCTTACGGAAAACGCCCCCTGTTAACCCTTTGTTAAGAGAATGGGGCGATCCTGTCATTGTCTTCCCTTGAAGACACCCCACCATTTACCCAAC
>CBFDBJ010000107.1:0-8580 GCA_965603015.1 uncultured Alphaproteobacteria bacterium | reverse complement strand
ACCTATGCGGAACTTTATGACGAGGCGATGTGTCTGGCGCGCGCCTTGCGCAGCCGGTTTGAACCGGGTGAGCGGATTGCCATCTGGGCGCCCAATATACCTGAGTGGATCATTACCGAGTTTGGCTCGGCGCTGGCCGGAACCGTTCTGGTCACCGTCAATCCGTCCTATCAGCCGCATGAAGTGGAATATGTGCTGAACCAGTCACGCAGCGCCGGTATTCTCGTCATGTCGGAGTTTCGCGGCAACCAGATGGCAAAGCATGTCGAGGCGGTGCGCGGTCAGTGTCCGGAGCTGCGCGAGGTCATGTTATTTGATGACTGGGATGCGCTGATCAAGGAGGGGCGCGAAAGCGATATCGAACTGCCTGATGTGAAACCTGACGATCCGACCATGATCCAGTACACCTCCGGCACGACGGGCTTTCCGAAGGGCGCGCTGTTGCATCATCGCGGGCTCGTCAACAATGGCACGCACACCGTCAAGCGCATGGGCCTGAGCGAGGGCGATACCTGGGTGACGATGATGCCGTTGTTTCATACCGGCGGCTGCGTCCTGTGTGTGCTGGGCTGTGTCGGCATGCGCGGCACGCAAGTTGTTATCGAGCAGTTTGATCCGGGACTGGCGCTTGAAATAATCGAGACCTATAAGGCGAGAGCGCTACTCGGCGTGCCGACCATGCTGATTGCCATGATGGAACATCCGGATTTTGTCAGCCGCACTCTGTCATCGCTGGAATTTGCCTGCTCTGGCGGGTCGACGGTGCCTGCTGCTCTGGTCAAGAAACTGGAAGACACACTGGGTGTGGCCTTTACCATTGTTTTTGGCCAGACCGAATGTTCGCCGGTCGCCTCCATGACGAAGCCGGATGATACGCTGGAAGACAAGGCCGACACGCTCGGTATTCCTATGCCCAACGTCGAGGTCAAAATTGTCGACCCGGAAACCGGCGAGACGGTGCCGCTGAATGCGGTCGGCGAATATTGCACACGTGGCTACCACGTCATGCACGGCTACTTTGAGAATGATGAGGCGACCGCTGCCGCCATTGATGGTGAGGGCTGGCTGCATACGGGCGATCTGTGCTCTATGGATGAGCGCGGCTATTGCAAGGTCGAGGGGCGGCTGAAGGATATGATTATTCGCGGCGGTGAGAACATTTATCCGCGCGAAATTGAGGAGCTGTTGTTTCATCATGACAGTGTTGGCGAGGTGGCGGTGGTCGGCCTGCCGGATGACCGCCTCGGTGAGGTTGTCGGTGTGTTCCTGCGCGCCGCGCCGGGGCAGGCGATTGAAAAGGAGGTGCTGTTTGCTTATCTGAGAGAGCAACTAAGCCCGCAGAAGACACCGAAGCACTGGTTCGAGGTTGAAGAGTTTCCGCTTACCGGGTCCGGCAAGATCCAGAAGTTCGTCCTGCGTGATGAGTGGGCAAAGGGCACTTTTACCGAGCTTTGACGGGTGTATGGGCCCGCACTTTCCATCAGGGTAATGTCGCACACACGCAATGTTCGGCCTTGCCAGGGAACACTGTTCGGCATGTCCGTACAAACATATTAGTTAATTAACTAAAACTTATAGGCGAACACCTATAATTCAGGTGCGAATGGACTGCCGCCACTCGGGCTGGCCGTCTTTTATGAAGGCCTGACGATGCTCAAAAACCTGAAACTGTCAACGCTGGTAATCCTTGGCGCTGCGACCCTGTTTGTGTCAGGAGCCGCACTGGTTTCTGTTGTGATCCAGACGTCCAGGAACGTCAGTGTTGTTGAGATCAGCTGGAAAGAATACCAGGCCAACCGTTCAGAAAAAGCACGCCTCGAGAGTGTCCTGCGATCAACCATCGGTTATGGCGGAATGATCCATGAGTTCAAGAACTTCATTCTGCGGCAGGACGAGTCCCGCATCGTTCTGGTGCAGGAGCATGCCGGTGGTGCCAAGGCCGTGATTGCGCAGTACTCGTCACTGGGAACGACAGCGGCTGAGACGTTGGCGCTGCAAGACATTCTAGATATTATAAGACAATATGAGGCCGCGCTGATGCTCGCCAGGGATCTGGCTGAACAGGGGCAGAGCCCTGAGCAAATTGATAAAGTTACCCGGATCGATGATGCTCCGGCCTTGCGGGGTCTCGAAGTCCTGCGGCGCGAAGTGGAAGTGCAGCTGAAGATCAGTGATATTGAGGCTGGCAAAGGCCGGGTGGCAGCGATGTTGCGCGCCGAAATCGGATTTGGCGGTTTGATCCACGAGTTCAAAAATTTTGTGCTGCGCCATGACATCGTCTCAGTGGAGATTGTTCACGAGAAACTTAAGTCAGCTTCAACAGCGATCGACGGATACGAAGCTCTGGGGCCGACCGAGGCGGAAAAACTGGCACTTGAGGATGTCAGAGGAACGATGGCTGCCTATGAAATTGCGCTTCACCTGGCGGAGGATCTGGTTCTTCAGGGGCGAACAGCCACGGAAATCGATGCCGAAGTCAAAGTCGATGACCAACTGGCACTGAGAGGCCTTGCCATGATCGACAAGGAAATTTCCCGTCAGGCCGAGGCAAGTTCGGTTGAAGTGACACGATCGTTGGCGCGCGCGACAAGTCTCCTTGGCGTTGCAACATGGGGGATGATCGTCCTCGTCTTCGCCGTAACGGTCACCCTGGCCTGGACCATGCGATCGATGGTTATTGTTCCGATCCAGAATATGACTCATTTGATGACACGTCTGGCGGCTGATCGCCTGGATGTAAAGGTCCCGGCGACTCGCCAGAAAAACGAGATCGGCGAAATGGCGCGGGCGCTTGAAGTCTTTCGGGAAAACGCCATCAAGCGCAGGATTGCCGAAGCTGAAATCAGGCAGATGACCCTGGTGGATGGATTGACCGGTGTTGCCAATCGCAAACGTTTCGATACGCGCTTGCTTGAAATTGTCCAGCTTTGCAAAAGGATGGATGTCACTGCTGCCTTGTTGATGATTGACCTCGACGGGTTCAAGGCGGTCAATGACACGCTCGGCCACCATGCCGGGGATGATGTCCTCAAGGTCGCGGCTGAGCGCATGCTCCATGTGACCAGGGAGGTTGATATCGTGGCCCGTCTGGGCGGCGATGAGTTCGCCATCATTTTGCTGGGGATGGACAGTCCCGAAGATGCGGAAATTCCGGCACGGCGCCTGATTGAGGATATCGAGCGCGTGACCGTTGTCGGTGATGTGGAAGTCAAGATCAGTGCCAGCGTCGGGATCCGTATGTTGTCACCGGACGACGAAGATATCGACTTGATTATGCGCCAGGCGGATGCGGCCATGTACAGTGTCAAGCGAGCCGGACGCGGGCATTACGCTTTCTTTGGCCAGAAGCCTTTGCCTGATGACAGCTTGACGAGAAGCTGTCTGTGAGCGAGCAGTAAGGCTGGCTGCCGGAAATCCTGCCTTGACATAATCACGCCACCGTCCTGATGTAGATCAATTCTGATCTCAACATTCGGGAACAACCCCATGGAAAAACTGAAAACTCCCGGCCAATTCGCAATTGCGTTTGGCCTTGTCTATCTGGCGAGCGCCGTCCTCTATTTCGCTATTGAGGCAGGCAAGATCCGCAGCCAGGTTCCGCTCATACTGTCCGGTCTTGAGAGCATTGATATGAGCGGTGATGATCATCCGCTGCTTACCCGGATTGACACAGCTCTCGTTGAGATTCCTCGCATGGCAAGCCAGATCGAGGCGGTCCGTCAGCAAATCCCGCAGGTGCTTGAAGAAAGCGCTGCCATCAGGGCGCTTGTGCCGGAGGTGCTCGGCGAGGTCAAAGAGGTGCGCGAGGCCATGGTCCCGGTGCTGGCAGAATCTGCGGCGCTGCGGGCAGAACTGCCGGCCATCATCAAGGGGGCGAAAGGCGTCTCAAAGGGAGTTGGTTCCGGCGCCGCCCAGGGGGCCATGGAGGGAACTGTCAAAGGCATCGTCGGCGCGCCCTTTGAAGTGCTGAAACAGGGCGCGGATCTCCTGACCCCCGGCGAGGGTAAAGAAGACGATAAGCCGGACGACTCACCGCAAGAGGAATAGCATCAGTGGCATCGTCACAATCGCGGCCAGCGTCGCGCCTGTGATGATGGCCGCCATGAGCGTGTGATCGCCGCCGAGCTGGCGCGCGAGCACATAGGCCGAGGACGCGGTGGGGACGGTGCCGCAGAGGATCAGGATGTCCCGCGTCATGCCTTCTATGCCGAAGAGCGATGCCAGGACGGCAATCAGCACTGGAACAAGGATGAGCTTGAAGGAGCAGGCAAGGACCACAAGCCCCTTGTTTGAGGCGACCGCTTTGAGATCAAGACCGGCACCAACCGCAAGCAGGCCGATCGGCAGGGCGGCGCGGCCGATGAGGGACGCCGTAGTGCCCAGAGGTTCCGGCAGACCAATGCCGGAGATGTTGAGCGCGAGGCCGGTGAGACTGGAGATGATCAGCGGATTGCGGACGATGGTCTTGAGGATGTTGCTAATGCTCGGGACGTCCCGGCCGGCATGGCGCGTCAGGGCAATGACACACATCACATTCAGGATCGGGACCATGATGGCGATGGCGAGGGCTGCGACCGCAACCCCCTTGTCACCAAAGACCACAGCAACGGCGGCAAGCGCGACGAAGCCGTTCCAGCGCAGACTGCCCTGATAAACGCTCGAATAGGCAGGCCCCTGAAGCCCGAGCCGTGCGCCAAGCGTGCGCCTCAAGATACTCAGAAGGCTTGCTGTGATGGCCAGCGTCAGGATCAGTGTCGCTGCGAAAGGCAGGATCGGCAGGCCGGAGAGGTCGGCATTGGCGATGCTTGAGACGATAAGCGCCGGAAACAGCACAAAATAAACCACCCGCTCCGCATGGCTCCAGTCATCCGGGGTCGCAAAGCGAAACCGGGTCAGCCCGTAGCCGATCAGGATAACAAGAAAAACAGGAACAAGCGCGCCGATAATCTGGATCATGGGGGAGGGTCCGGGAGGAAGGAGTGTTCCTCCCCTTAGACATCGGCACAGGCGAAAAGTCCAGCCGGTCGCAGCGATGCGCTCCGCCGGGTCTATGAGAGTTTGGGATAAACCCTGCGGGACTTCTCCCCGATCAAAATTCCTGAGTCACAGTGACCGACACCGAAACTCAGGTACAGGAAGGAAATTACATGGCTCCGTGGCGCTACCCGAACTATCTGCCCAAACCACCTCATCTCATGACAGCAGCAGACTGGGAGGCATACCGGCAGGGATTGTCAAAACAACAACAGTCGGAGCGCTATTCCGGCATCACGTCCGATCTTATCCCCACATTCGAGATGATCCAGGCACAGGGAGCGGGGGAAATTGATCCGGATCCGTATAAGAGACAGAGTTCGCGTGGACCCGGCTTTTCGGGCCAGTTAACCTCCAATCCGTGGTCTTCGAACAAGAGTATTGCTCTGGGCGGTTTGGGCGACCCGCGGACCCTGGACTCTGACCGGGTGAATTCAAGTGCTGATCGAAATGTGGCGGGTGGAACTCAACAACAATATGGCCTCGCCAAATCGATTATCAAAATTGGCAGGGGTGCTGTCAAAGTAGCTGGCAAAGTTGCTGATGTGGTGGACGACACTCTGGGGACAAAGGAAGACCCAACCGCTATCAGGCTTGGTCTCGAATGGGCGACCGGAACAGGGCCAAAGGAACGTCATTTGGGCCCGGATTCCAGGTTCGTTCAGGACTTTCGCAATAGTGACGGGATAAGATTGGCCAGAGACTTTCTGTACGACAAATACGATGGAAAACTAAAGGATGGTGACAGCGTTACAGAGTATCGTGTCGACTTCACCTATTCAGTTGCTGCGGGGGCCAAGACCGCTGCTGAGCAATTCATAGGAAGCTACCACGTGAATATGATTGTTAGTGGGGGGCGTATTCATTTCGAGGCCAAAAATCGCTCGTCGATGGATTCCCTTCTGGCTGGTTCATGGCGCAGGGAGCATGGTTTGCCTGAAGGGCCTGCCTATGAGTCCGGACCAGGTAGTAACAAGTACCAGTACCTGACATGGACGGAGCCAGTCGTTCAAAGAGAATTGGGTGATTGGCCTTCCGAGCCGGCCTCCTATGGTTGACACTTGCCATGCAGATACCTTCTGGTTACATAATGTGGCAGGAAGTTCCTCGAGCGATTGGGATGTAATATGAAAGATTGGTGCAAGATAGTTCTTATGTTTTGCGCGATGGTTCCAGCGCTTGCGGGCTGCGATTTCTACGTAGACGATATCAACGACGATTGGTCTTTATGCGCCGTTGACGATCCCAATGACATGACATTGTGCCGCAATCTTGGTGAAGGCAGTTATCACGGGGTGCTGGACCCGGTTATGGTAGCCTGGGGTTACAACGGGCAATACATTTCCTTGAGACGCTGTTTCAGCGGTGAGGAGGAATTCTATTCCGTCGATGCGAGTGACACCGACATGTATGAAGATCCTGCTCATATCGGGCCTTTTGACCGTGAGACCTTTGTGGTTGAGTCTCAAGCAGAACCGGTACGCTGGCCAGTGCTGGACAATACTGACCGGCGCCTCGAACTCAGGCACTGTCCGAAGGCAAATTAATATCGCCGCTCAAACCCGTCCCAACCGATCAAGCGCGCCTTGCAGAATGTAGGCGGCGGCCATTTTGTCCACCACCTCGGCGCGGCGTTTGCGGCTGGCGTCGGCTTCGATGAGCGTGCGGGTGACGGCCGCCGTCGAGAGGCGTTCGTCCCACAGGAGGATCGGCAGGCCAAGACGCTCTTCGATGTTGCGGGCGAAGGCGCGTGTCGACTGGGCGCGGGGGCCTTCGGAATTGTCCATATTTTTGGGCAGACCGAGGACGATGCCGCCGACGCCGTGTTCGTCGATAATGGCCCGCAGCGCCGCAACGTCCTCTTTCAGTTTCGCCTTCTTGAGAACGACCATGGGCGTGGCGACAGTAAACCTTGTGTCGGAGAGGGCGACGCCGATGGTTTTGGTGCCAAGGTCGAGCCCGATGAGGCGCTGACCTGGTGCGACCTCAGCCCTAAAGTTTTCAAAGTCGGTTTCAAAGATCGCCATCAAGCATCCCGATTTCGATCTTGTTGCCAGCCGGGTCCCTCACGAAGAACCGTTTGAGCCCGCTTGGCTCGGTGGCCTCGTCGGTGATTTCAATGCCGCCGGCTTCAAAATGCGCTTTGGCGGTACCAAGATCTGGCACGAGATAGCAGACATGGCGCTTTGAGGTGTTGCCATCGGCTCCGTCCTCAAGGCTGAGGTGGAGCTGTACAGGGTTGGCTTCCGGGCCTATCTCATACCAGGCACCGCCGCGCGCCTTCAGGGGCTCGGGTTTTTCGACCTCACGGAGGCCAAGCAGGTCGCCGTAAAAGGCCTTGCACCGGCCCTCAAGGCGCGGCGGAACCGTTACCTGAACATGATTGATGCTGGTGATATCGAGGGTCATGGGGTGAGGGCGTAAACTATCCGGGGGTAATTGTCACCCGGAAGCCCGATACCCCGCGAAAAACTTGCCTCCGGAGCCCCTGACTGCTACTCCACGGTCCCGAATTACATGTTCAATTTTGACAAATTTTAGCCGGGAGGCAGGACAGATATGTCAGTCGACAAGGATACGGTGCGCCGCATTGCTCATCTTGCGCGCATTGCCATCAAGGAAGAAGAGCTCGAGCCGATGACCGGCGAGCTGAACACGATCCTGGCCTGGGTCGAGCAGCTCGATGAGGTTGATACCGACGGTGTCCCGCCCATGACCAGCGTCGTCGAAGCCACTTTACGGCAACGTGCCGACGAGGTGACCGACGGTGGCTATGCGGACCGTGTGACTAAAAATGCGTCAAACCGCAACGACGGCTTCTTTACTGTCCCCAAAGTGATGGAATAATTCATGAGTGATCTGAAAGAACTAACGGAGCTGTCTCTGGCGAGCGCACGAGACGGTCTTCGCAAGAAGGATTTTACCGCCGTGGAGCTGACGGAGGCCCATATCAAGGCGGTGGAAGAGGCGAGGGTGCTGAATTGCTTCGTGAAGGAAACGCCCGACAAAGCGCTTGAGATGGCGAAGGCCTCTGACGAGCGAATTGCAAAAGGCGAAGCGCGCGATCTCGACGGTCTGCCCATTGGCATGAAGGATCTCTTCTGCACAGACGGCATCGAGACGACTGCGGGTAGCCATATTCTGGAAGGCTTTGTGCCGCAATATGAATCGACGGTCAGTCAAAACCTGTGGAATGACGGTGCAGTCCTGCTGGGCAAGCTCAATCTGGATGAATTCGCCATGGGGTCGTCCAATGAGACAAGCTTCTTTGGCAATGTGATCAATCCATGGCGCCGCGAAGGTGATGATACGCCTCTGGTGCCCGGAGGCTCGTCAGGCGGGTCATCGTCGTCTGTCGCCGCCCGGATTGCCCTTGCGGCAACCGGCACCGATACGGGCGGCTCTATTCGCCAGCCAGCGGCTTTTACCGGCATCGTCGGGATGAAGCCGACTTATGGGCGCTGTTCGCGCTGGGGAACCGTTGCATTTGCCTCTTCGCTTGATCAGGCGGGGCCGATGGCGCGCACGGTGCGCGATGCAGCCATC
>CBFDBJ010000106.1:0-9678 GCA_965603015.1 uncultured Alphaproteobacteria bacterium | reverse complement strand
ATGATAAAAATAGCAGAGATTGCTGAAACGCTTAAAATTCGAATTTATTACGGGACCCTGGCAGCGCTTGTTCTTGAAAGGGGTAGGGCGCTTCATCGACCCCGGCTCCGTCGAACCGGTCACCGGTCAGGACATCGGCCCCGGCGATACCGGCTGGCAGGTCCAGGAGTTCCAGAACAATCTGAAGGCCTTTGGCTACAGGTTGGAGGCAACCGGCGCCTTCGACGAGGCAACCGTGATCACAACGCTCGCCTTCCAGCGCCACTATCGCCCCGAAGCCATGAACGGTCTCGGCGACCTGCATTGCCAGGAGCTCCTCCGGACCTATTTGAACTTTCGGTAGATACCATGGGTGGGGTCAGACCCTATTATGGCAACTGTCCGAATGACCGTTGCAATAATAGGTTCTGACCCCACACATGGTATCGCTTGACGAGAAGCTGCAGGAGTGCTTATTGGTCCCTCGCCAGATGGCTGGATGATCGCGGGTGCCGCAAGGTATTCGAGGAAAGTCCGGGCTCCACGGAAACACGGTGCCGGGTAACGCCCGGCGGGGGTGACCCCAGGGAAAGTGCCACAGAAAGCAAACCGCCGGAGGCTTCGGTCAAAGGTAAGGGTGAAAGGGTGCGGTAAGAGCGCACCGCGTCGCTGGTAACAGGGACGGCACGGTAAACCCCACCGGGAGCAAGACCAAATAGGGATGGCTTATGGCTTGTTTTCGAGCTGCCATCCGGGTCGGTCGCACCAGGTGCCTGGTAACAGGCATCGCAGATGAATGATCATACAGGTACGCAAGTACCGGACAGAACCCGGCTTACAGGCCATCTGGCGCTTTCTTTACACCTCCACATGCTTCCACTTGCCGCCGTGGAAGCGCCACGCCAGCAGCGCGGCCTTGGCCGCATAGTCCAGCAGCAGCGCGCTCCAGACGATCTGGATACTGGCGCCGAAGAAATTGGCCGCAATTGCCGCCGGGATCAGCCGGCAGCCAATCAGGCCGACGAAGATCACGAACATCGGATAGCGCGTATCACCGGCGCCTCGCAGTGCGCCGCCGATGGCAAACTCGATCGCCATGAGCGGTTGGGCAAGCCCGAGGATCCAGATGAAATCAACGGCGAGGCGCACAACCTCGTCGTCGTCAAGAAACCATCGCGCAAAGGGTTCCGCGATGATGATGAGAACCACTCCGAGTACGGACATAAACAGGACCGACATCCAGTTGGAGCGCCACCCGGCTCGTGCCGCTGCATCAGGTTCATCCGCCCCCAGGTGCTGTCCGACCACGGTCGAGGCGGCCATCGAAAACCCGTGTCCGGGCAGAAAGGCGAGGGCGAGAACCTGAACGCCAATCTGATAGGCGGTAAACTCTGCTGTGCCATAGAGGCTCAGGATGGCCATGAAGGCGAGGATACCGATTTGCCAGATCATGCCTTCGATCGTAGCTGGATATCCGATCTTCAGGATGCGGCGGCAAAGAGTGCGGTCCACGGCAAAGCTGGCGGGGCCAGGTTTGACGATCAGGCTTTTGCGAGACCACAGCAACCAGAAGATGCCAAGCTGCACCACCATCGCCAGGCTCGACGCCATGCCGGCGCCGACGACACCCAGCTCCGGTGCTCCCCAATGGCCATAGATGAGGATCCAGTTGAGAAAAATATTGATGAGATTGGTCGCGACACCGACATAAAGCGGCATCCTGGAATCGCCTGCAGCACGAAGCGCGGCAGCAAAAATAAAGCCGAGCGCGAAGGGGATATTCCCGGCGATGAGCCAGAAGAGATAGTCGCTGCCATAGCCGATGACACCTGGCGCCACCCCGAGCATGGCAAGGCTCTCGTCAAGGAGAGGCAGCATGAAGAGCCATGACACCAGACCGAAGACTGCGCCCATGAGAATGGTCTGCTTCAGGGTGCGATCAACCAGGCTCTCATCGCCGCTTCCGACAGCGCGTGCCACAAGCGCAACGAGACCGGTCGTCAGCGCCATGGAGGCCGCCTGAACCAGCCAGTAAATCTGCCCGCCAGCAGAGACCCCCGCGACGGCCTCGACGCCAAGGTCGCCGACCATCTTGATGTCGGCCCAACGGACGATGGTTTGCATCGCAGCGGCGAGCATGGTTGGCCACGCCAGTTCCCAGATACCAAGAGAGCGCGGCGACGGGGCAAGCGGATTGGAGGATTTCTCGCGCAGGTCCAGAAGCGGCGAGGCGATCTCCGGCCTGTCGTCCCACGTCTCGGGTGCGGATCCACGACGCTCGTCTGCCTCGTGGGGCGGTCGTGACTTTGGCGGCGCTCTATCTGGTCCGTCCCCTGGCATGTTGTCCCTGATTTCGTTTTTGGCTGGCTCCTGGTCGAGCGAAAGCCTCTCTTGTCAGAAATCATACTTTTCAGAATTGGGCAATGGGATCGGAGAGGCGCCGACTGCAGAGGGGCTAGAGGTTTTGCACCATATAGAGCATCGGATTGTCGTCGCCGTAGGGCCGCAGCTCGAACATCGGCTTGAAACCCATCGCAACATAATACTCTCGCGTGCGTGCATATCCCGGGTCGGGATCTGTGTCTGAAAGGGTCTCGACGGTCATTGTCTCACAGCCAAGCTCGGTGGCTCTGGCCAGGGCGGCCTTGAAAAGCGCAACTCCAATTCCCTTGCGATGGTGTTCAGGCCGTACCCCCATCCAGTAGATATCGGCGTTGTTCGGATAGGGGCGGCGAAGCGATAACATGCCAAGCACCGTCCCGTCGGTGTCGCGAACCACGAAAGCATCTTTCGTCGCGACTCCCTCAATATAGCGTGCGTTTGCCTCCGGCAGACCAAACCAGTTGGGTAAGGTCTCTGTGATCGCGGCGCAAATGCGCCTTCGTTCATCCGGGTCAGTGATTTCTTCAACGGTCTGCATGATCACCAGTTTTAACGCGATCAGTCCCGCGGTCAAGCAAGCAAACGCGAGGCCGGCGCATCGCGCGTGGCGGTGTCACAGGGATGCAGCAATAAGCCCAAGGGCGAGAATGATACCGCCGGCCACCGCCGCCACACCGCCTCCGATAAGACCGACGGTCTTCTCACCGCTGAATTCTGATTTGTCAATTGATTCAATATCCGCGATCATGATCTGATCACTGGCGCCAATGACCCGGGTGTTGGTAACGGCGCTCACCGTCAGTTGGTGTGTCACACCATCGCTCGTCCTGACCTTGATCTTGTCGCCGGGCGCAATGAGGCTGCCCGCGACAATCAGTTCCCTGACTTCTTGCGGTGGCGCTTCGACGGACTTCATGGCCGTGCACCCGGAAACAAGAATAACGCACAACACTATAGCTGGAATTCGCATCACATTATCCTTGCATCGTCGCGCTCAATGAACAGAAGCATTGGAGTCTTTTGATACAGTTTCTGAAAATTCAGGGCATGAAGGCCACTGAGGAAAGAGCGATGAGAAGGGCAACCAGAAACACTGTTGCAGTGCCACCTCCGGCAAGTAAAACAGTCTTGCCGCCACTAAACTCAGACTTCTCGACAGAGATGATGTCAGAAATCAGGATCTCGACGTTGTCGCCAATCACCGTGTCGGCCGTGACTTCGACAACATCGAACTCCGTTTTGGCGCCGTCACGCGTTACAATTTCTACCCTGTCACCAACGTCAAATGCCTCTCCGGCCACAACAAGTTTCTGGATCTCTCCAGGAGGGGCCTCGACCGGCCGCATTGTCGTACATCCAGTGATCAGGAAGACGCAAACTACTGAAAGAAATTTTTTCATGGTTCCCTCATTTGGCTTGTGTGAACGCGCTTGTCATTTGCCGCGTGGACGTTAGTTCGCGTTAACTGTCTTCTCAACGCCAATGAGTGAACTCGCGCTCACATTGCGGCCTTATACGCCACTGATGGAGCCTGTTTGCGGTGTTCCTTCTTTGTTCAGAAATCCGCCAAAATCAGCCACATTAACCCAATAGAAACCATTGAAAGGCAGTCTCAGCCCATTGACGCCCATATGAGCCCATGCTATCCCATTTAGATCCATTATATGGAAAGCGTGAGCCCAAACCGGGGTCGACTGGAGTGGCGCAGGACCTTTTTGCATGTTTCTGCCTGCCAAGGTGATCAGTCTAGAGGAATAAAGGCGAGCAATGAAGCCGTTTTTGTCAACAGTGGTCAACAAGATCGATGCCAAGGGACGGGTCTCCGTTCCGGCCGGCTTCCGCGCCGCTGTCAAGGATTCCAGCCTGAACGGGATTATCTGCTTCCCCTCTTTCAGCGAAAATTCCATCGAGGGCTGCTCTCTGGAGCAACTTGAGGCCCTCAGTGACATGATCGATCAGATGCCACCCTTCAGTGAAAAACGCGATGCGCTGGCTGCCTCGATCCTCGGTAATGCCCATGAGCTGTCGTTTGACAAGGAAGGCCGTATCAAACTGCCGGAATTGCTGATTTCTCACGCCGGCATGAACGGCGAGGTGATGTTCATGGGGCTTGGCCGCAAGTTCAAGATCTGGAACCCGGAAACCTACGCGCTCCAGGAAGATCGTCTTGCTGCCATGGCCCGAGAAAGTCGTGACGGTCTGCGCTTTGGAGGGGCTGCATGAGTGATACGCGCCCTCATATCCCGGTCATGCTGGCACAGGTTATCGACGTCTTGAACCCGCGCGACGGCGGCATCTATGTTGATGGAACCTTTGGTGCCGGCGGTTATTCCCGCGCCATTCTTGAAGCCGCCGATTGCGCCGTCCTCGGGATAGATCGCGATCCGACGGCAATTGCGGCAGGCCGTGCCATGGAAGAAGAATTCTCCGGCCGCCTGACCCTTATTCAGGGTCGCTTCGGGGATATGCGCGAACTGCTGGCAGCGCATGACGTTACAGAAGTTGATGGCATCGCCCTCGATGTCGGCGTCTCGTCCATGCAGCTTGATCAGGCGGAGCGCGGTTTTTCATTCTCATCAGACGGTCCCCTCGATATGCGCATGGCGGCAGAGGGCAACAGTGCCGCCGAAGTCGTCAATACCATGAGTGCCCAGGATCTGCGCCGCATTATCAACGTCTACGGCGAGGAAAAGCAGGCCCGAAGAGTTGCCGAGGCGATTGTTGCCCGTCGCAATGAAAAGCCGTTCACGCGCACCGCCGAACTGGCGGACCTTTTGGAAAAGACCGTACACGTCAAACCGGGCGGACGGCGTATTCACCCTGCAACCCGGACCTTTCAGGCGTTGCGGATTTTCGTCAACGACGAGCTCGGCGAATTGGCCCGGGCGCTGATGGCCGCAGAGGTTCTCTTGCGCCCGACCGGTCGCCTCGCCGTTGTATCCTTTCACTCCCTTGAAGATCGACTGGTCAAACGCTTCCTCTCGCAAAGAGCGGGGCGGACCAGCCAGGGATCGCGTCATGCACCGGAATTGCCCGATGCGCCAGACGCCTCTTTCGAGCTGGTGACCTCGCGGGTGCGCCGTCCGGAAGAAGTCGAAGCCACAGACAACCCGCGCGCCCGCTCGGCGAGACTTCGCGCTGCGCAGCGCACCGCCGCGAAAGCCTGGTCAACTTCGTTCGAGCCACCCAACAAAGTAGAGGTTCACATCCAATGATACGCGTTTTTAGTTCCCTTTCCCTTGCCCTTTTGATTGCGCTCTATTTTGGCGCCAGTGATTTGAAATATGAAACCCAGGAGGCACGCGAGGAGCTGCAGCAAATTGACCGCGCCATTGATCGCGAAAAGGAAGCCATCAATGTTCTCAGTGCCGAGTGGAGCCATCTCACGCGTCCGAGTAATCTGAGGAAACTTGCCGAGGCCCACCTGGGACTTGATACCGTTCGTGCTGAACAAATTGCGGCCATCGAAGACGTGCCGTGGCTGGGGTACAATCTGTTTGACAACGACATGGGCGGTGTGCCCGTGCGCTATGACGCCTTGCCCCACGCAAAGCCTGCTGTCGTTTTGCCGGCACGTAATGAATTTGTCGGATCAGGGTCGCATTTCATCACCGTTGCGCAAATTGAACTGGATCGGGACGAAAGGTGGGGTGACTGATGAGTGAGGTGAGACGTCGCTCGGCTGTGCATGTCCCGCAAGGGTTTGGCGCGCCTCACAGGCCCGGGCAATCCGGGCCGACGTTTCTCGACAGCCGCCAATATCATGCACTGGCCACTCGTCGCCAGCGCCTCGTGGTGCTGGGCGGTTTGTTTGGTCTGGCCTGGCTGGTCCTGGTTTTCCAACTCTTCAATCTTGCAGTGTTCAACGGTGACCACGCAAGCGGCGCGTCCACTCGCATTGTCTCGGTAGACAAGACTCTGCGCCGCGACATCGTTGATCGCAATGCTCAGCTCCTCGCAACCAGCTTGAAGACCGTAACGCTCTACGCCGACGCCCGTGACATTGCGGATGCAGATGAAGCCGCCCGTGGCTTGATGTCGGTGTTTCCGGAATTTGACTATGCAAACTTAAAGGCAAAACTGGAGTCCGAGCGCGCCTGGGTCGTGCTGCGCCATGATCTTACGCCGCGTCAGCATGCCAGCGTTCACGCCCTTGGATTTCCCGGGTTTCGATTTGAGGAACGCCCGCGCCGCATCTATCCCAAGGGCTCTCTCGCCTCGCACGTGGTTGGGTTTGTCGGTTCCGAAAACAACGGTCTCATCGGTCTCGAAAGAACTTTGAACGACGCGCTGGCCTCCGATGCTGGCGACGGGCCCGTCGAGCTGTCACTGGATTTGCGTGTCCAGTATGTCATGCGCGATGAACTCATTCGTTCGATGCTGGAATTCAAGGCAAAGGCGGCAACCGGCCTGGTGCTGGATGTTACAACAGGAGAGATCCTGGCGCTGGTTTCCCTGCCGGACTTCGATCCCAATGACATTGGCGCCGCCTCAAACAATCAATTGTTCAATCGAGCCACTATGGGCGTCTATGAAATGGGTTCGACGTTCAAGGCCTTCAATACGGCGATGGCGCTGGACGGCGGCAAGATAGGTATTGATGACCAGTTTGATGCATCTGCGCCCTATAAGGTGGCTAATCGAACGATCCACGACTTCCACCCGGAAAACCGCTGGCTCTCTGTCGCAGAGGTTTTCATGGTGTCATCGAATATTGGCTCGGCTCGCATTGCCCATCAGGTTGGCGCTGAAAAGCAGTCAGAATTTCTTCAAAGACTGGGTCTGTTTGATCGTGCTGAAGTGGAGATCCCGGAAATTGGCAGACCGCTTCTGCCGGTAAAATGGGGTCCGACCGAAACGGCCACGGTCTCTTATGGTCACGGTATTTCCGTCAGTCCCTTGAGCATCGCAGTTGCCATGGCCTCTTTGGTCAACGGTGGCTACAAGGTTGAACCGACGATCCTCAGGCAAAGGGATTACGACCCGAGCGCTCGAACGCGTGTCGTGCGAGAAGAAACATCCCGCCAGATGCGCCGTCTTCTTCGCCAGGTGGTAACACAGGGAACAGCCAGTCAGGCAGATGTGCCAGGTTATTCCGTCGGCGGGAAAACCGGAACAGCTGACAAGCCTTCGGCCGGCGGTTACGACGGACGTGCGCTGATAACATCCTTTGCCGGGATTTTTCCGTCGGACCAGCCCAGGTATCTCGTATTGGCTTTGCTTGATGAGCCCAGGGGTATCCCAAAGACACACGGCTATCGGACGGCGGGCTGGAATGCAGCGCCGACGGTTGGCGCCGTTGTTCGCCGTGTTGCGCCAGTTCTTGGCGTACGGCCCACGGCCGAAGTTTCTCCGTTTGCCGAAACCGCGCAACTTGCATCCACACAAAGATGAGGAAGGTCATGCAACTGGCAGAGTTGATATCGCTTTCCGGGCGCCCGGACCTTGTCCAGAGCGACGTCTCCATAAGGGGCCTCACGGCAGACAGCCGCGCGGTGAAGCCTGGATATCTTTTTGCGGCCCTGCCTGGGACCGAGGTTGATGGTGCGAAATATATCAGCGAAGCGCTCGAGAGGGGCGCTGCTGCAGTTATGACCCATGCCGGGTGGCAAAGCGAAGCGGGCGAGATTGCCGGCAGCGACGGGCAAAAGGTACCAGTGCTCGATTATCGCAATCCCCGCAAGGAGCTCGCCCTTGCTGCGGCCAGATATTATGCACGGCAACCCGAGACGATCTGCGCTGTGACCGGAACCAACGGCAAGACATCTATTGCCAGTTTCACACGTCAGATCTGGTCTCTGCTGGGACACAGGGCCGCGAGCATGGGAACCCTCGGCATCCAGAGCCCCGTGGCTTATATCCCGCTTGGCCATACAACACCCGATCCGGTAGAGATCCATCGTGCGCTGAACGGTTTGGCACTGTCCGGGATCGATCACCTTGCCATGGAAGCCTCAAGTCACGGTCTTGCCCAATATCGGCTCGACGGCGTCAACATTGCCGCTGCAGCCTTCACCAACCTGACCCGTGATCATCTCGACTACCATGAGGACTTCGACGATTATCGATTTGCTAAAATGCGACTCATCGGCGAGGTCCTGAAGCCCGGATCCGTTGCAGTGCTGAACGCTGATGCCGATTTCCGTGACGAGGCAGACCAGCTGTGCTGGAGCCGCGGTATCCGCGTCGTCTCTGTGGGTGAAAGCGAAAACTCGGATCTGCGTTTGTTGTCACGCGCACCGGCGCAGTCGCGCCAGGAGCTTCTGGTCAGGTGGAAGGACACAGAGTACACCATAGATCTGCCGCTCATCGGCGCATTCCAGGCATCCAACGCCATGATCGCCGCAGCGCTGGTCATCTCGACAGGCGGCCCCGCAGATGAAGTTTTTGCCGCCCTGAGTAAATTGACCACCGTTGCGGGACGCATGCAATTGGCCGGCAGGACCAAAAACGGCGCGTCAATCCTCGTTGACTACGCTCATACTCCCGATGCCCTGGAAACGGTGCTGAACGCCGTGAGGCCTCATGCGAAATCAAAACTGCATGTCATTGTTGGATGCGGCGGCGACCGTGATCGCGGCAAGCGGCCCCTGATGGGCGAAATTGCGGCGCGCCTTGCCGATGTTGCAATCATTACCGACGACAATCCTCGCAGCGAGGATCCTGCCGCCACAAGGGCTGAAGTCCTTGCCGGCGTGGAAAAGAGTGCTGGCAAGATACACGAGATTGGTGACCGCAGACAGGCCATCCGATCTGCGATTAACGGCCTGAAATCCGGCGATCTCCTTATTGTTGCCGGAAAGGGCCATGAAACCGGCCAAATTACCGGGGATAAAGTTCTGCCATTCAGCGATATCGAAGAAGTAGAGGCGGCGCTGGCCGACAAGAACGAGACATGACACAACCACTTTGGACATCGCAGGCGGCAAAAGAGGCAACCGACGGCGCGCTTACCGGCGGTCCCTGGGCCGCAACAGGAATATCGATCGACACGCGCACGCTTCAGCCCGGCGATCTGTTTGTTGCCATTGAGGGGCTTGATCGTGACGGACATGAGTTTGTCGCCGCCGCCGAAAAAGCTGGCGCCGCCGCCGTCCTTGTTTCAAGGCCTGAAGGGGCGAATGGTCCGTGCCTTGTTGTTGAGGACACGCTTGAGGGTTTGAACGCCCTGGCCCGAGCAGCGCGCGCCCGGTGCCAGGCTAAAGTCGTTGCGATCACTGGCAGCGTTGGCAAGACCAGCACCAAGGAAGCCTTGCTCAAAGCGCTGCAGCCTTCGGGCAAGGTCCATGCGCCAGCGCTGAGCTACAATAATCTCTG
>CBFDBJ010000105.1:0-9884 GCA_965603015.1 uncultured Alphaproteobacteria bacterium | reverse complement strand
CTGCTTGAATGACGTGGGCCACTCCGCATTGTGACCTGCGCGCACCCTCCTGAAAGCTCTCCGCCACAATCCGCGCCTTTACATACCCGGCTTCACTAACAAATAGGCCTCATTTTGTTGCAAACCATCCATCTACCCGATCCTTCAATTATGGTCCGAAGCAGAAGCACAACAGAAAAAGCGATATAAGATGGGGCGTAGGCACCACCTACCATTGTCCTGTGGGTTGGAAGTTTCCTTTTGCATTGCTGGTGTGGCACCTATGCTATATTTCGTAGTGATCAGATGAGTAATCTTTGTTGCTTGGTGCCAGAAGTTCTGCCTTGTCTATATTGGTAATACTTCGCATCACGAATTTCTGAATGTTTTGTGTTTCGCCCTGTTTTTGGGGGCAGCGGAGTTATTATCGGCATTCTTGACATGTAGCATGGGGATTTTCACGATGCCTCGACAAGTGTTCCTGGTACCTTTGGTTGGCGGACCCAACGATAGAGTAACTCTCGCTACAGGTTTCAAATTGGGCAAAGCCATGGAGGCTCATTTGGAGGTTTGCTTCGTGCGCCCTGACCCGGATGATGCTTTCTTGTACCTGGGTCCAGACAGCGGTGGGCAAGAGGCCCTCAGAGAGGAGTTTAGGCGAGAAATCGAGGAGACCGGTAAGAAAGCTTCGGCGAAGGCACGCAGACAGTTCTACGCTGCATGCAAAAAATATGGTGTCCCCGGAGTGGGACATCCGAAGGGGCAAGATAATGTTAGTGCCCACTGGATTGAGGTGGTGGGAAGTGTCGCAGATGAGGTTCCTGAAGCGGCAAAGCTCGCCGATGTCACAATTTTCGTTGGGCCGTTGACTGACCATCACCTTTTCGCTCCGAGTGTTCTGGAGCGCACACTTGTGGAATCGGGTCGACCTTTGCTGCTTATGCCGGAAGAATCGGGAAAGACTTCGCTTGATCACGTCGCCATTGCCTGGGATGGGGACATACAGGCCGTTCGAGCAGTTTTTGCGGCCAGAGAGTTCCTTCAAAATGCCAAGAGCATCCATATCATCACTGTGAGGGGGCGCTATGATGAGACTCCGGACCCAAAGAAACTGATCGATTATCTCGCGTGGGGTGGCCTGAACGCACAGTCCAATATTGTAGATTATAATGATCGAAATATAGGTCAGGTATTGCTTTCGGCTGCAGTCGATATTGATGCTGACCTTCTCATCATGGGCGGTTTTGCGCACGCCAGGTCCAGGGAAGTCATTTTTGGGGGAGCTACGATGTATGCTATTCGAAAAACACGCTTGCCAATATTGATGATGCATTGAGCTATACTTGGGAGTCAGGCGGGCCTATACTGAAGAATTCGGCATTCCAGGTCTTGAATTTTATTTGAGATCGTGGCTGGAGGATTTGAGATTGAATGATTCCACCCGACAATCTGATCCGAAAACCCGTCGAGTTATCGAGGGCATGCCCGTTGGCCGCGTGACCTCGGTCAGCGGTTCCGTCGTGGATATCGCTTTTCCGGTTGGCCGGCTACCTTCAATTAACAACGCTCTTGAGGTCAATTGGGATGGTCCGCGGCTGGTCGTCGAGGTGCAACAGCATCTTGATTCCTTCACGGTCCGCGGCGTAGCCATGCAGGAGACGGCCGGGCTGCAGTGTGGCGTGACGGTGCGAGATACAGGTGGGCCGATCCGTGTGCCGGCAGGCGAAGCCGTGCTTGGACGACTGATCAATGTGGTCGGTGATCCGATCGATCATGGACCGGCCTTCGGCCCCGATGTGCCGCGCGAATCCATCCATCGTGCGCCGCCAAAGCTGAGCCAACAGAGCATCGACCATAAGTTATTTCTCACTGGTATTAAAGCCATCGATCTTCTTGCCCCTCTCGCGCGGGGTGGCAAGGCGGCGATGCTCGGCGGTGCCGGCGTCGGTAAGACAATTCTCATTATGGAACTTATACGCACGACCGTGCAGAAATATGCAGGCATATCGGTGTTCGCAGGGATCGGAGAGCGCTCGCGTGAAGGCCATGAACTCTGGTTGGAGCTGCAGAGATCGGGTGTGCTCGACCGCACGGCGTTGGTATTTGGTCAGATGAACGAGCCTCCCGGCGCCCGCTGGCGCGTCGGGCTAACAGCACTGACCGTGGCTGAATATTTCCGGGATGTTCTGCATCAGGATGTTTTATTTCTGATCGACAATGTGTTCCGGTTCGTCCAGGCGGGTGGCGAGGTTTCCGGACTTCTCGGCCGCCTTCCCTCGCGAGTGGGCTATCAGCCAACCCTGGCCACGGAAATTGCCGAGCTTGAGGAGCGTATTGCATCCGTAAAACAGGCTGCCGTCACATCGATTCAAGCCGTTTATGTCCCCGCCGACGACTTTACCGACCCGGCGGTCGCACAGACTTTTACGCATCTCGACTCTTCGATCGTGCTCAGTCGGGACATGGCAAGCCAGGGGCTTTATCCTGCGATTGATCCATTGACCTCGACATCGGTGATGCTCGATCCCCGTCTGGTCGGTGAGGAGCACTATGAAACCGCCGAGCGGGTCCGTCGTCTTATCGAACATTACCGAGAGCTGCAGGAAATCATCTCACTTCTCGGTATGGAGGAGTTAAGTGCCAGCGACCGGACCGCTGTTCATCGTGCGCGGCGTCTTATACGATTTCTGACTCAGCCATTCGGGGTTACATCGCAGGTTACAGGACGCGAAGGTCTGTCGGTTCCATTGCAGGAGACGATAAGTGGATGCCGGGCCATCCTCGACGGGGAGGCGGATGATTGGGCTGAAGACTCTCTCTACATGGTGGGTCTTCTGGGTGAAGCACGCGCGAAGGAGCGGGGCAATGCCCCGGCTGTGATATGAGATTGCTGGTGACCACACCGATGTCCGTTGTCGTGGATGCGAAGCCGGTGAGTCATGTCCGCGCCGAGGACGAAACGGGGGCTTTTGGAATCCTGCCAGGCCATGCTGACTTCATGACGGTTCTGGCGGTCTCGGTAATTACCTGGCGCAATCATTCCGATATAGAGCATCACGTCGCCGTGCGCGGCGGTGTCCTGATGGTTCGCGATGGCGATGTGGTCGAGGTGGCGACCAGAGATGCCGTTGGCGAGGACTCGCTGCGTCAACTCGGAGATGCTGTACTGGAGCAATTTCGCAATGATGCACATGCGGAGGAGGAGTCCCGCTTTTCGGCGACACGGTTGCATCTGGCAGCTATCAGACAGGTACAGCGCTATCTTGAGGCCGGGCGCCAACCCCTGTCGCAGGGACTTCCTCCATCACTCGGTGCACCTGCGACCAGGCGCGGTCCAGTCGATGGCGGAGGTATCGGATGAGCGCAGCGCCGAATAATCAGAGAGGTCAGAAAATGCGTCGAGCCGTTCGGCTTCGAGAAGAGCGGAGTGAACGATGGAAGAAAGAGGGCGAACGGTCGATCTGGCAGAATTTATCGATGATCGGCGCGCTCGGTTGGCTCATCGTTACGCCAATCTTGATTGGTATTTTGATCGGGCGATGGCTGGACAGGGCATTTGATACAGGTATCTTTTTTAGCGGAGCCTTCATATTTCTGGGGGTCGCACTGGGTTGTTATATGGCTTGGGAAAGGGTCAACAAGGAATGAGCAGCATCAATCCCCTGGAGGTTGTCATGTGGCTTGCGATCGGTATGGCGCTTGGTGGGCTCTATTTCTTTTTGCTCCGCCGGGAGGTCAGCCTCCTTTCGTCTCATGCTGCGGCAATTCGCATCGTGCTGTTCCATCTCATACGTGTTGCAATCGCCTTGGCAGTGTTTTGGACCATCGCGCAGCGGGGGGCCTTGCCGCTGTTGTTGGCATTGCTTGGCTTTGTGATAGCGCGGCACCTGGTCCAGCGCTCAATCCGGATGGTGTAGAAATGGAACCAGGCCCACTTGGTATTGAGATCCTCTTTCAACTGGGGCCGGTACCCATCACCCGCCCTGTTGTAACGACATGGGCGATTATGGCGATTCTTACGCTTGTCTGCTGGCTTGGACTGCGCCGCGCCCGCGTACATGCGGGAACGTTTCAGACTGTGCTGGAAATTGTCGTCGAGGCGTTATCGAAGCAGATAGGCGATATTATTCGCGGCGATGCGAGATCCTATTTGCCTTTGCTGGGCACGCTGTTCCTGTTCCTTCTGTTCGCCAATTTCTCGACTATTGTGCCAGGTACGAAACCGCCAACGGGCCGCATCGAAACCCCGGCGGCACTGGCCGCGATTGTCTTTTTCTCGGTGCATTATTTCGGCATCAGATCACAGGGGTTTCTGAACTATCTGCGCCGCTATAACAAGCCCAATCCGCTTTTGTTGCCGCTGAACATATTGGCTGAAGTCACCCGGACCTTCTCGCTGATGGTGCGTCTGTTCGGCAACATAATGAGCCATGAAATCATTATCGCTATCGTCGTCACGTTGGCAGGGCTGTTTCTGCCGATACCCTTCATGCTGCTGGGCATCCTGATCGGCATCATCCAGGCATATATTTTTACGGTTCTGGCCGCAGTCTTCATCGGCGCGGCCGTCGGACTTGAAACTGAACAATAAAGGAGGAGTCATGGAGTACAGTCTTGAAGTGTTGAGCATCATCGGTGCGGTTGTCGCCGTTTCGCTTGGAGCCATCGTTCCGGCATATAGCGAGGGGCGCGCAATAGCCGCGGCGATGGACGCAATTGCCCGCCAACCCGAATCCGCCGGCCCCTTGTCACGCACGCTTTTCGTGGGGCTTGCCATGATCGAAACGATGGCGATTTACTGCCTCGTGATCGCATTACTGCTGCTCTATGCAAACCCGTTTATAGGCTGACAATGCAAATCGATTGGTGGACATTCGCACTACAGACGATCAACTTCGTCGTTCTCGTCTGGCTGCTTTGGCGGGTTCTCTATAAGCCTGTCAGGGAAGTCATTGAAAAACGGAAGGCGCTTGCCGAGAGCGCGTTCGCCCAGGCGGCCAGGAAGGCCGAAGAGGCAGACGCAGCAAGGCTGAATTTCGAAGGAGATCAAGCTCGCTTGGCCCAGGAGCGCCTGGACATGCTCCGGAAAGTTCATCAGGAACTGGAGGTCGAGCGCAGCGGGCTTCTGGAGGAGGCGCGGGACGATGCCAATCGACTGATTGAGACGGCCCGCGAGACCATTGCGGATGAACGAGACACCGCGCTCGGGGAAATTCGAGAAGAAGTCGCCGGACTTGCAGTGGAACTCGCGACAAGTATCTTGCAAAAATCCGGCTCTGATATTTCCCCCGAGTTTTTCCTCGAACGGCTTGAGAAGCAACTGACCGAGTTGCCTGAGAATGAACGGGATCGGTTCCGGAAGGCCCTCGCCGCTGATGAGGCTCGCTTGACAGTCGTCACGGCATGTCCCCTGGCTCCGGAGGATCGGGAGCAGTGGACAGATCGGCTGGGTGCCAGTCTCGGCCAGACGGTCAGGACCGACTTTGTGACCGATCCCGGTATTGTCGGCGGCGCCGAGCTGCGCCTGCCTCACGCAGTGCTTAAAATTACCTGGGCGGACCAACTCAGGAAAGCCGAGGAATTGCTGATTGAAAATGAAAACACTGCATGACGAAATAGCCAAATGGATGCCTTTGGCGCGCCAGAAACTGCGCGATATGCAGGTTGCCCCGGCGCTTGAACATATCGGCAGCGTCAAGAGTGTCGGCGACGGCGTCGCCATAATATCGGGCCTGCCCTCCACGCGCCTCGACGAACTATTGCGATTTGAGGACGGTACTTTGGGGCTTGCATTTCGGGTCGGCGAGGAGACTGTCGGCTGCGTTTTGCTGGGCAGTGGAGACACTGTCGGGGCTGGCACCAGGGTTCAGGGCACAGGCGAAATTATCCGTGTCCCGGTGGGTGGCGCGTTGCTTGGACGAATCGTGGATTCGACCGGGGCTCCGCTTGACGACGGTCCGCCGATCATTCCAGATCGCCGGGACCCGATCGATCAACCAGCGCCGGCAATTGTTGATCGCGATCTCGTCACGGAACCTCTGATGACCGGATTGACGGTGATTGATGCGATGATCCCGCTGGGTCGTGGTCAGCGCGAGCTTATTATCGGTGACAGGAAAACGGGCAAGACCGCAATTGCAGTAGACACGATCATCAACCAGAAATCCTCTGACGTCATCTGTATCTACGCCGCCGTGGGTCAAAGAGCCTCAGCCGTCAATCAAGTCATTGAAGCTGTGCGCACTCATGGCGCGTTCGAGCGCTGCATTTTTGTCGTGGGCAAGGCGGAAGCCCCGCCCGGCGCTCAGTGGATTACGCCCTATACCGCCTGCACAATGGCCGAATATTTCCGCGACCGGGGCCGTGATGTGCTGCTTGTCATTGATGATCTAACCAAGCATGCCATCATTTATCGGCAGCTCTCGCTGCTGCTTCGCAGACCGCCCGGGCGAGAGGCTTATCCAGGAGACGTGTTCTACCTCCATGCCCGGCTTCTGGAGCGGGCTGCAAAGCTTTCCGAACGACTGGGTGGTGGCTCATTGACAGAATTGCCCATTGCCGAGACGCAGGCAGGCAATTTGACCGCGTACATCCCAACCAATCTGATCTCCATTACGGACGGCCAAATTTATCTGGAACCCAAACTCTTTTATGAAGGGCAAAAGCCTGCTGTAAATGCGAGCATGAGCGTATCACGGGTGGGTGGACACACCCAGGCGCCAATTGTGAAGCAGTTCGCGCAAACGCTTCGACTCGAATTTTCCCAGTTTTTGGAGCTCGAAGTCTTCACGCGCTTCGGCGCAGTGGTTGATGAGCGGACCCGGCGCACAATCGAGCATGGTCGACGCATTCGCGCGATCCTGTCTCAGCCGCAGTACGCACCCCTCTCCCTCGTGCACCAGGTGGCATTGCTCCTTGCTCTTGATGAGGGGAAGCTTGACCAGGTTCCTCTCATGCTGATCGAGCGCTTTCAGGCGGGACTTGGGGCATGGCTTCAGGAGCGATGCCCGCGTGCCTTGACGCGAATTGAAGAGACCGGAGAGTTGTCCGAAGAGGGTCGCCGCGACTTGATAGATGCGATTGATGGCTTCCTGGTTGAAATCGTCCCTCCGGCCGGAAAGGATGGTTAGTATGGAGCAGTTGCCAAGACTGAAAGCGCGAATTTCAAGTCTGCAGGAACTGCGTGATCTCGTGCGGGCGTTTCGGATGCTTGCGGCCTCACGTGTACAAGAAGCGCAAGCTGCCCTTGCCGGGATCGAGAAATATGCCGAAATCATCGAGGGTGCGCTCGCCGAGGGTGTCGGCCTTCTTCGAGACAGCGACAAAGAGGTGACAGCCTCCAGGCCATCAGATACCAGCATCCTGATTGTCGTCTGCTCGGAACATGGGTTCGCTGGCGCATTTAACGAACAAGTGCTCAACCGCGCCAAAATGGAACTTGAGAAAGGGCAGGGGCTTGGGATTGTTGGTCGTCGCGGGGCCATGCTCGCGGAGGAACGAGGGCTCGATCTGGCGTGGAGCTTTCCGATGGCGACCCATATTGGTGGCATCCTGGAGACAACGCGGCGTGTCGCTGAGCATCTTGCGGCAATCTCGACTGCCGACATCGTCTTTAGCGCCTATCAAAAAGGCGGAAACTACAATGTCGTCCGGAAAAACATCTTACCCCTGGACCCGGCAGTCTTGGCCCGATCGGCGCAGCGGAGTCCACCCCTTCATCATCTGGCCCCTGCAATTCTCCTGCAGCGTCTCGCCGATGAATATCTCTTCGCCGAGATCACCCGCGCCGTTGTTGAATCTCTGGCCAGCGAAAATGCCGCCCGACTCCGCGCGATGCAGACCGCAGACCACAATATTGGCGACAAACTGGACGATCTGTACCAGGAAGAATCCGTCATGCGTCAGGAGGCCATTACATCGGAACTGCTCGACGTGGTCACAGGCTCGGAGGCAATCCTCGGCAGCGCGGACAGTTGAGTTACTATAAGAGATGTTTCGCCTGTCGGGTGCGAATTACTAATCAAGCCTGTCCCTTCCATTTATTCCATCCGACTGGTTGAGCTTCCTTGGCCGTGCCCATCATTTATGGCGCGCGTGACCCAGGATATCATTTTGGACCTCTTCGGACTGCGCCTCAATGGCTTGGCAAATAATGCGTAGTTGCGCGTTCAGGTCATGGACTTGATCGAGCAAAGACAAGATGACGGGCAGAGCCTCGTTCCCAATTTCAAGCTCGTTGCTCAACAAATGCAGCAACTGGACGCGTGCAACATCGGCCTCGCTAAAGGCGACAGTGGCACCACTTTGCGCTGGCTTCACCCATTCTTCTGAAATCCAGACACGGAGTTGAACTACACTGATACCTTCAATTTTCGCAATGACGTCATGTTCGGTGATCATTGTCCGCCTCGCTTTTCGTTTCTTGGATTATAGGCGTGTGATATCCGCCATTCTTCCATGAAGGTCTCCAGATCTTCATCCAGTTCCTCGGGCAAGATGATCTTCAAGATGCAGCGCTGATCACCTTTTCCGTCGCCGCCAGATTCTTGTACACCCTTACCTTTCAATCTCAAGGTCTGACCACTACTGGACCCTTTGGGAACCGTCACACGAAGAGGATTTTCTATTGTTGGAACCTCGACCTTGCCGCCCAGGATGGCTTCATCGATCGATATCGGTAGCTCGACCACAATGTCGTTGTCTTCGCGGCGGAAAAGCGGATGCGGGCGAACCTCAATCTCGATCAGTGCATCTCCGGGAGGGCCACCCCCGGCGCCATGCTGCCCTTTGCCGCGCAGACGAATGGTCTGACCATTCTTAACCCCTTCGGGTACCTTCACATCCAGAGACGTACTGTCGGGTAAGGTGATGCGCGTGGTTGAGCCCTTAACAGCATCGAGAAATTCTATGGACAGGTGATAGCGGACATCGCCACCACGCATTTTGAATGAGCGCCCCTGGCCAGCTTGATCGCCACGGAACAGATCCGAAAAGATGCCACCGATATCATCGAAGCGGGCCTCGGATCGATACTGTCTGGCCTGATCGCCCCCTGCGTATTCCTTGTAGTAGTGATGCTCCGGTCTTTCGGCGCCGCTTGCATCAATCTCGCCCTTGTCGAACCTGGCGCGTTTGTCCGGATCGCCAAGAAGGTCAAAAGCTACTGAGACTTCCTTAAACCGTTCCTCTGCATCCTTGTCGGTCGGGTTCAAATCCGGGTGGAGCTCCTTGGCGAGCTTGCGATAGGCCTTCTTGATATCGGCCGCGGAGGCATCTTTTGAAACGCCAAGGATCTTGTAAGGGTCTTCCATGAACACCTCTTCCGAAAAATTCTAGACACGCGCCATTCGTTAAACTTGGAAAAAGATTGTATCTTCTATCGGCAAAAAGACACCATCTAAATTGCCTCACCCTGAGTTGCCCAGCCTTTTGAGCCGAGTCCCAGCTTTGAATGACTTGCACTTCGGGTCCACGTTGAGGGATGACCCATTGTGCCGTTCAGTTGAAGGGAGGGCAGTGCAACGGCCTGATCGCAGGAAGAATTGAGAGAACTCTGTAGAGACTGTTGTGCCTTCCAAAAAATCCGTCGCAGAGCGGATGGAGTTTTCGGAGTACAGTGAAAAATAAAACAACCAAAGGTGAGTTAAGTTAACCAATCATTTACCAATCCATCAGTACGCTCCAGTTGCATGTATGATGGTGCAATCGCAATCCTGAATTATGCTCTCCGATGTCCGGGCAGTTGACTTGGTTAATGTGCGGGGCGCCGCAAGATGCGCCAGCGCCGCCATCGGTCAAGAATGGCCGCACTTCGTTTCCGTTTTTGATGGAGCAAACAAGACCAGATTTAAAAAAACGCAAATGATGCAGATTGAAGACAGACGAAAATTTGATGCTGATTGCTG
>CBFDBJ010000104.1:0-10158 GCA_965603015.1 uncultured Alphaproteobacteria bacterium | reverse complement strand
CGAAGGTGGCCGCACCGTCGGTGCCGGTGTGGTTGCTCAAATTATCGAGTAAGTTGACAGGGCGCAGATATTCTGCGCCCTCTTCGATATTGCGCGGATGAAGGAGTGTAGCTCAGTTGGTAGAGCACCGGTCTCCAAAACCGGGTGTCGGGGGTTCGAATCCCTCCACTCCTGCCAGCTGCAGACAGCGACGCAGGAGCAATTGAGAGGTTAAGGTCGCACTCATCAGTTTTGGCCAGTTTTGGGCGTTTTTGACAGGACCGAGCCTGGCGAAAGAAAGTTTCGGAAGAGAGTATGGCGAAGAACAAGAACAAGAAGATGGCACGGGTCAAGTCCGGTGCATCGACCGACGCGCCAAAGGGGGCTGCGCAGGCCTCTACGGCTGAGACCAGTGACAGCGGCACCAAAAAGAAACGGGTCTCTCCCTTCACCTTCATTCAGCAAGTACGCTCTGAAACCGCAAAAGTGACCTGGCCAACGCGCAATGAATGGGGTGTCACGACACTCATGGTCTTTATTATGGTTGTTTTGGCTTCGTCGTTCTTTTTTCTGATCGATATTGTGATCAAGCAAGCGATACAATTCCTGATCGGATTGGGTGGCTAAAGTGTATTTGGGCTATGACCGGCGGTCATAGCCCGGGTTTTCAGGCCTGAAGGACCAGGCTTTCCAGGAGCAATTAAATGGCTACACGCTGGTACATCGTCAACACATACTCAAACTTCGAAAAGAAGGTTGCTGAATCAATCCGTGAAAAAGCGGATCAGACCGGCCTTGCCGAAGAGTTTGAAGAAGTGCTGGTGCCGACAGAAGAAGTGGTGGAAATGCGGCGCGGTCGAAAAGTTACTTCCGAGCGCAAGTTTTTTCCAGGCTATGTCCTGCTCAAGGCTAATCTCACTGATGAGGCCTACCATTTGGTCAAGGAAACGCCGAAGGTCACGGGATTTCTTGGGTCGCAGGCCAAACCGGTTCCGGTAAGTCAGGCAGAAATCGACCGGATCCTGAACCAGGTTCAAGAGGGTATTGATAGTCCCAAGCCAACTGTCCTGTTCGAAATTGGTGAGCAGGTGCGCGTGATGGACGGACCTTTTCAGTCATTCGCTGGCACAGTTGAGGAAGTTGATGAAGAACGGGCGCGGCTTAAGGTTGAAGTCTCTATTTTTGGCCGTGCGACGCCGGTTGAGCTTGAATACGCCCAGGTTGAAAAAGCGTAGGTTTTGTAAAAGCAGGTTGAACGTCTTGTTGAGCTTAAATAACGCTTGACGAGAGGGGTATCTTGCCCCATTGAAACCACCCGTGTGGGAGGCCACGCAAGAAAAAGACCATCTTGCAGCCAGACCACGCACTCTGAAAAGCTGGATGTGCCATAGACATCAGCGGAAACATGAGGGAAAAATGGCAAAGAAAATCGTTGGTTACCTGAAGCTTCAGGTGCCGGCCGGGGCGGCTAACCCGTCCCCGCCAATTGGTCCGGCGCTGGGTCAGCGCGGATTGAATATCATGGAATTTTGTAAAGGGTTCAATGCCAAGACTGATGGCATGGAAAAGGGCATGCCCATTCCGACGATCATTACAATCTATACCGACAAGTCGTTCACGTTCGTCACCAAGACGCCGCCAGCTTCATTTTTGCTGAAAAAAGCCGCGAAGCTTCAGAAAGGCGGAAAGACGCCAGGTCGGGACGTCGCCGGGTATGTGACGATGAAGCAGTGCCGTGAGATTGCCGAGGCCAAAATGGTCGATCTGAATGCCAATGACCTTGACCAGGGGGCCAAAATTATCGCCGGCTCCGCTCGGTCTATGGGTCTTGAAGTGAGAGGGTAGGATCATGGCAAAGGTTGGAAAGAGATTCAAAAGTGCCATCGAAGGCGTTGATAAGAAACAGGTTTATTCTGTTGCTGATGCTGTGAAAATGGTCAAGGAACGGGCGACCGCAAAGTTTGATGAGACGGTTGAAGTCGCCATCAATCTGGGCGTCGATCCGCGTCATGCGGACCAGATGGTGCGCGGTGTCGTGACTCTGCCGGCTGGCACGGGTCGGACGGTGCGTGTTGCGGTTTTTGCCCGTGATGCGAAAGCAGACGAAGCAAAGGCTGCTGGCGCTGACATTGTTGGCGCAGAAGATCTGGCTGAATTGATCCAGAAGGGTGAAATCAACTTTGATCGCTGCATTGCCACGCCGGATATGATGCCGGTTGTCGGGCGTCTCGGCAAGATTCTCGGGCCCAGAGGCATGATGCCAAATCCGCGGGTCGGGACGGTAACTGCCGATGTGACCGAGGCAATCAAGGCTGCCAAGGGCGGCGCTGTTGAGTTTCGGGTCGAAAAAGCCGGTGTTGTTCAGGCTGGAATCGGCAAGGCCAGCTTTACCGAAAGTCAGATTGAAGAAAACGTTCGTGCGTTCGTTGGTGCTGTCATGAAGGCAAAGCCTGAAGGCGCCAAGGGAGCGTATATGAAGCGCGTCGCTATGAGCTCGACAATGGGCCCGGGTGTTCGCATTGACGTCTCAAGCGTCTTGGAGGCTTGAGAGACAAGAATTTCCTCAGAGGTCCCGAATTGGAATTTGTGAGGATTCGAAGGTAGTTAGGTCAGATAGTTCTTGTTCTGATTCAGCTATTTTCACCTGTCCGAGATTGCGGGTGCCTCGTGAGTTTGGGGCTTAATTCAACCGCCTGCATGAGATGGGATGATATCGGAGTTTTGGCCGCGATTGGCGGTTTGGAAAGCCGATTTGAATCTCGTAGCTCGTGGACGTCAGAGATTTTCCGGAAGATTTCCCGGGGATCTTGTCCATGGACAGGCCAATGAGCGCCGGAAGGCTGATCTTGCTGTCCTCTGCTTCAGAGATTTGAGGACGTAATGCGAGGTTTACCAACCGGCATTTGCTAGCCTTGCGATCGTTGAGTTTTCGATCGCGACAATAGGAGAGAGCAGTGGATAGAAACCAGAAAGCTGAACTCGTAACGTCGCTTAACGGCGTTTTCTCGAGTGCAAGCGTTGTGGTTGTGGCCCACTATACCGGCCTCAACGTTGCGCAGATGACAGATCTGCGCTCGAAGATGCAGGGGGCAGGCGCGTCCTTCAAAGTTACGAAGAACCGTATTGCCAAGCTCGCTCTCGAGGGGACAACAGCTGCTCCAATTGGCGAGCTGTTTGCCGGTCCAACGGCCATAGGATGGTCGGACGATCCGGTTGCAGCTCCAAAAATCATCGCAGCCTTTGCCAAGGATCACGATAATCTCGTGATTCTGGGCGGTGTGATGGGAGAAACGGTGCTTGATGCGAATGGTGTGAAGGCTCTTGCCGAATTGCCATCGCTCGACGAACTCCGCGGTAGACTTGTTGGCATGATTTCGACGCCGGCAACTCGTATCGCAGCAGTGGTCGCAGCACCTGCCGGGCAACTCGCCCGGGTCTTTGGGGCATACGGATCCTCAGACGCAGCTTAAATAACAGTGTGATCAACCGAGATTCAAATCGATAGGAAACAATAAAATGGCAGATCTTGAAAAAATTGCAGAAGATCTTTCGGCCCTGACCGTTCTCGAAGCGGCAGAGCTTTCAAAGATGCTTGAAGAAAAGTGGGGCGTCTCTGCGGCTGCTCCTGTAGCTGTGGCAGCAGCTGCTGGCGGCGATGCCGGCGGTGCGGCTGAAGAGAAGACAGAATTTACAGTTGTTCTGGCTTCCATCGGCGAAAAGAAAATCAACGTCATCAAGGAAGTCCGCGCTATTACCGGGCTTGGTCTGAAAGAAGCCAAGGGGCTTGTTGAAAGCGCTCCGGCTGACGTCAAAGCTGATGTCACTAAAGACGAGGCGAATGAGCTTAAAGAAAAACTCGAAGCTGCAGGCGCATCTGTCGAGATTAAATAAACTGGAGCGATGGCGACCGATTCAGTATAGTATGGTTGCCATCGCTGCAAAAACCGAAACCCGGCCCCGCAAATAATAGTGGGAAGCCGGTTTTCGGCGTGTTTTCGTACCAGAATTGGATCAGGCGGTGCCAATTCTGATATTAGGGGCCGGTTTGTGTTCTCCTGTCGGGATGAAAATCGCGATGTAACGGGCGAACACAGGCGGTCAGGTCTTCACCCGGGCCGATGTTAAAAAGTCGCGAGAGGCACAAAAATGGCGCTATCCTTCACTGATCGTAAGAGAATTCGCAAATCGTTTGGCCGCATTCATGAAGCAGCCACAATGCCGAACCTCATTGAGGTCCAAAAGAACTCCTATGATCATTTTTTGCAGGAAGACCCGGTAGGTCGTGAGGATGTTGGCCTTGAGGCCGTGTTCAAATCGGTTTTCCCGATCACTGATTTTGCAGAGACTGCGACGCTTGAGTATGTAAAATACGAATTTGAAAAGCCGAAATATGATGTTGAGGAATGTCAACAGCGGGGCATGACTTTTGCTGCGCCTTTGAAGGTGACACTCGCCCTCATCGTTTTTGAGGTTGACGAGGAGACCGGTGCGAAGTCAGTCAAGGACATCAAGGAACAGGATGTCTATATGGGTGACCTTCCGTTCCAGACCGTGAACGGAACTTTCGTGGTCAACGGGACGGAGCGGGTTATCGTCTCCCAGATGCACCGTTCCCCTGGCGTTTTCTTTGATCATGACAAGGGTAAGACCCATTCATCGGGTAAATTGCTTTTTGCTGCGCGGGTTATTCCTTACCGCGGGTCCTGGCTCGACTTTGAGTTTGATGCCAAGGATATTGTGAATTGCCGAATTGATCGTCGCCGGAAGTTGCCTGTGACCACGCTTCTTTATGCGCTTGGCATGTCGGGCGAGGAAATCCTCGCAGATTTCTATGGCACGGTTTCCTACAAGCAGGTCAAAGGCGGCTGGCGCACGCCGTTCAAT
Source organism: uncultured Alphaproteobacteria bacterium (assembly GCA_965603015.1). Lineage (GTDB taxonomy): Bacteria > Pseudomonadota > Alphaproteobacteria > M2410 > M2410 > JAUWTJ01. The sequence goes on along the minus strand of CBFDBJ010000104.1, from coordinate 5,295 downwards.
GGCGAACGTCTGCGCGGCCAAAAGGCTGACCGGGACTTTGTCAATGCTGCGACCGGTGAAGTCGCTATTGAGGCTGGCCGAAAGGTGACCCCGCGTCTTGCCAAGATCCTGATTGAGGAAGGCCTGAAGGATCTTCTGGTCACCGAGGATGAGCTGGCCGGGCGCTATGTTTCAGTCGATATGGTCAATGAGAAGACTGGCGAGATTTATGCTGAAGCCGGTGAGGAACTCACTGTCGAAAAGATACAGGAACTGGCCGAGGCCGGGTTCAAAAAAATCGATACCCTGGATATTGATCACGTCAATGTCGGTGGCTTCATGCGTAACACGCTGGTCGCTGACAAGGTCGAGGACCGTGATGGGGCGTTGATTGAGATTTATCGGGTTATGCGTCCGGGCGAGCCGCCAACCCTCGAAACGGCGGAGGCTCTCTTCAAAAGTCTGTTCTTTGATTCAGAGCGCTATGATCTGTCGACCGTTGGCCGGGTAAAAATGAATATTCGCCTCGGTCTCGAAGTGGAAGATTCCATGCGCGTCCTGCGCAGGGAAGACGTTCTTGCGGTTATCAAGACCCTTGTGGATCTTCGCGATGGTCGCGGGGAGATTGATGATATCGATCACCTTGGCAACCGCCGGGTCCGCTCGGTCGGCGAACTGATGCAGAACCAGTACCGGGTTGGCCTGCTACGTATGGAGCGGGCGATCAAGGAGCGGATGTCTTCGGTCGATATCGACACCGTGATGCCGCACGATCTGATCAATGCTAAACCAGCGGCAGCAGCCGTGCGTGAATTCTTTGGGTCTTCCCAGCTTTCGCAGTTCATGGACCAGACCAACCCGCTTTCGGAAATTACTCACAAGCGCCGTCTGTCGGCTCTTGGACCTGGCGGTTTGACCCGCGAACGTGCCGGTTTTGAGGTGCGGGACGTGCACCCGACCCATTATGGCCGGATCTGCCCGATTGAGACACCTGAAGGACCAAACATCGGTCTTATGAATTCACTCGCCACATTTGCGCGGGTCAACAAATATGGCTTCATTGAAAGCCCCTATTGCCGGGTTGTTGATGGCAAGGTCACTGATGAAGTGATCTATCTATCTGCGATGGAAGAGGCCAAGTACACGATTGCGCAGGCCAATGCCGATCTCAATGAAGAGCGCGGTTTTGTTAAGGACATTGTCTCGACCCGTCAGGCCGGTGACTTTGTCATGACCGCGCCGTCGAACGTTGATTTTATTGACGTGTCACCGAAACAGTTGGTGTCTGTTGCAGCGGCACTTATTCCGTTTCTGGAAAATGATGACGCCAACCGCGCGCTCATGGGGTCAAATATGCAGCGTCAGGCCGTGCCTCTGCTCAAGGCCGACGCGCCTCTCGTTGGTACCGGTATGGAAAAAGTGGTGGCGCAAGATTCTGGTGCCGCCGTTGTTGCTCGGCGGACCGGGGTTGTCGATCAGGTTGATGCAACACGGATTGTTATTCGGGCAACAGAAGAGAAAGATGCGTCCAAGCCGGGCGTCGATATTTTCAATCTGAAGAAATTTCAACGCTCGAACCAGAATACAGCCATCAACCAGCGTCCGATTGTAAAGGTAGGTGACAGCGTCAGGGCAGGGGACATCATTGCTGATGGTCCATCAACCGACCTTGGCGAGCTTGCGCTTGGCCGTAACGTGCTCGTCGCGTTTATGCCCTGGAATGGCTACAACTTCGAGGATTCGATCCTGATCTCCGAGCGAATCGTACGCGACGATGTCTTTACTTCAATTCACATTGATGAGTTTGAAGTGATGGCCCGTGACACCAAACTTGGACCGGAGGAAATCACTCGTGATATTCCAAACGTCGGGGAAGAAGCGCTGAAGAACCTTGATGAGGCCGGTATCGTCTATATTGGTGCTGAAGTTCATCCTGGCGATATCCTCGTTGGCAAGATTACGCCCAAAGGCGAAAGCCCGATGACGCCAGAAGAAAAACTTCTTCGGGCAATCTTTGGTGAAAAAGCTTCTGATGTTCGTGACACATCCCTCAAGTTGCCGCCAGGTGTTGCGGGAACCGTCGTTGAAGTTCGTGTCTTCAACCGCCACGGGATTGACAAGGACGAGCGCGCCATGGCGATCGAGCGGGAAGAAATTGAACGTCTCGCCAAGGACCGTAATGATGAGCTTGCGATCCTGGAGCGCAATATCTACGCGCGTCTCAGCGAGATTCTCACTGGCAATGAAGCCGTCACGGGGCCTGAAGGCGTTGCAAAGGGTACGAAAATTGACAAGCCGCTGCTGGACGGTTTTGCCGGTTCCAAGTGGTGGGAGTTTGCTGTCTCCAATGACAAGGCTCAGGGCGAGGTAGAAGCGCTCAATGGCCTCTTTGAGAATGCCAGGGAGTTGCTGCAGGCGCGCTTCAAGGACAAGGTTGAGAAACTGCAACGCGGTGATGAGCTGCTGCCCGGTGTCATGAAGATGGTCAAGGTCTTCGTCGCGGTGAAGCGCAAGCTTCAGCCCGGTGACAAGATGGCCGGCCGTCATGGTAACAAGGGGGTTATCTCACGGATCGTACCGCAGGAAGACATGCCCTATCTTGATGATGGAACGCCGGTCGATATTGTACTCAATCCGCTCGGGGTGCCGAGCCGGATGAACGTCGGGCAAATTCTCGAAACACATCTGGGCTGGGCTTGCCGCGGTCTCGGTGGTCAGGTCAGCGAGGCTCTGAATGCCTATCAGCGTTCGGGCGATGAGAAGTCCCTGAAAAAGACACTCGTGGATACCTATGAAAACATCGATGAAATTAATTCGATGGATGCGGGTGCGCTGACCGAGCTTGCCGGCAATCTGCGCCGTGGTGTTCCGATTGCGACGCCGGTTTTCGATGGCGCCAAAGAAGCTGATATCAACCACATGCTTGAAAAAGCAGGTCTGTCGTCTTCCGGTCAGGTGACTTTGCGTGACGGACGGACCGGGGAAACCTTTGAGCGGGACGTAACGGTTGGTTACATCTACATGCTCAAATTGCACCACCTTGTCGATGACAAGATCCATGCCCGGTCGATCGGTCCGTACTCTCTGGTCACTCAGCAACCGCTCGGCGGTAAGGCCCAGTTTGGTGGCCAGCGCTTTGGTGAGATGGAAGTCTGGGCGCTGGAGGCCTACGGTGCGGCTTACACATTGCAGGAAATGCTGACCGTCAAGTCGGATGACGTAGCCGGTCGGACCAAGGTATATGAGTCCATTGTGCGCGGTGACGATACATTTGAGGCGGGGATTCCGGAGAGCTTTAACGTTCTTATCAAGGAAATGCGTTCGCTCGGTCTGAATGTGGAGCTTGTCTCGGGTCTCGAGGACGCGGCGGAATAATCATCGGGGAGCCGGGGCAGAGGGACTTCACCCAACCCGCCCCGGCAACAGAGGAACTAGCGCTGGACGATTAAGTCACGGCGGAATTAGGAGAACTACTCCATGAATCAAGAGGTAATGAACCTTTTTAATGCACCGGCTGCGGCACCGAGTTTCGACCGCATTCGAATTTCCCTGGTCAGCCCGGAAAAAATCCTGTCGTGGTCTTTCGGGGAAATTAAAAAGCCGGAGACCATTAACTACCGGACTTTTAAGCCCGAGCGTGATGGCTTGTTCTGTGCCCGTATTTTTGGTCCCATCAAGGACTACGAATGTCTTTGCGGCAAATACAAGCGGATGAAGTTCAAGGGCATCGTCTGCGAAAAATGTGGTGTTGAAGTCACTCTGTCGAAAGTGCGCCGCGAACGCATGGGCCATATTGAGCTGGCCTCGCCGGTTGCGCATATCTGGTTCCTGAAGTCTTTGCCGAGCCGCATTGGTCTTCTGCTCGACATGACGCTCAAGGATCTTGAGCGGATTTTGTATTTTGAGCACTTCGCCGTTGTTGAACCCGGTTTGACACCGCTGAAAGAGCAACAACTTCTTACTGAAGAAGAGTATACCCAGGCTCAGGACGAATATGGCCCGGACAGCTTTACCGCCGCCATTGGCGCGGAAGCCATTCGTGACATGCTGATATCGCTTGATCTTGAAAAAGAAGCGGAGAAAATCCGCGAGGAAATCGCTGTCACGACGTCGGTTCTGAAACCCAAGAAGCTCGTGAAACGCCTGAAACTTTTTGAGGCCTTCATGAATTCCGGCAACCGTCCGGAGTGGATGATCATGACGGTCGTCCCGGTTATCCCGCCGGAGCTTCGCCCTCTCGTGCCACTTGATGGCGGGCGCTTTGCCACGTCTGATCTCAACGATTTGTATCGTCGTGTGATTAACCGGAATAATCGTCTGAAGCGTCTCATGGAACTGCGCGCGCCGGACATTATCATCCGGAATGAAAAGCGGATGTTGCAGGAATCTGTCGATGCCTTGTTTGACAACGGTCGTCGTGGCCGTGTCATCACCGGTGCCAACAAGAGACCTCTGAAGTCGCTGGCCGACATGCTGAAAGGCAAGCAAGGCCGGTTCCGTCAGAATCTCCTCGGCAAGCGGGTCGACTATTCAGGTCGTTCAGTCATTGTTGTGGGGCCGGAGCTCCTGTTGCATCAATGTGGTCTGCCAAAGAAAATGGCGCTTGAGCTGTTCAAGCCGTTTATCTATTCGCGGCTTGAGGCCAAAGGTTTCTCAGGCACGGTGAAGCAGGCCAAGAAGCTTGTTGAACGTGAGCGGCCGGAAGTCTGGGATGTGCTGGAAGAAGTGATCCGGGAGCACCCGATCCTTCTTAACCGTGCACCGACGCTTCACCGGTTGGGTATTCAGGCTTTTGAACCGACATTGATTGAGGGTAAGGCTATTCAGCTTCACCCGCTGGTCTGCACCGCGTTTAATGCTGACTTTGACGGCGACCAGATGGCCGTGCACGTACCGCTTTCGCTTGAAGCTCAGCTGGAAGCGCGCGTGTTGATGATGTCAACGAACAACATTCTCCACCCGGCGAATGGCAAGCCGATTATTGTGCCGTCCCAGGATATTGTGCTCGGGCTTTATTACCTGACGCTCAACAAGGACAATGAGCCTGGCGAGGGTATGATTTTTGCCAATATGGCTGAAGTTGAACACGCACTTAATGCAAAGACTGTAACCTTGCATTCGAAGATCAAGTGTCGCTTCCTCGTCGCTGACAGGGAAGGTAACGAAAGCTACCAGATTATCGACAGTACTCCGGGGCGCTTGCGGATTGCGGAGCACCTACCTCGCAATAAGAATATTCCCCTGTCACTCATTGATCGTGTTTTGACCAAGAAGGAGATCTCGAACGTTATTGATGAGGTCTACCGCCACTGCGGT
>CBFDBJ010000103.1:0-10493 GCA_965603015.1 uncultured Alphaproteobacteria bacterium | reverse complement strand
CGGGAGCTTCTGGGCAGGCACCTATACCAACCGGCTGAAGAAAAGCTTGTCGCCCTTGGGGCGGCCCGAGCAGAGGCTCTACAGTCCTATCTGGGCAGCATTGAAGAGGATCTGAAAGTTCTGGCTTCAAATGAAGCGGTTCAAAACGCAACAATAGACTTTTCCAAAGCCTACGCCTCACTCAGCAATCCGGTTTCCTATCTGCAAGATCAATATATCAACAGCAATCCCTTCCCGACAGGGCAAAAGGAAAAACTGGATTATGCCAAGGATGGATCCAGATATTCCTCAGTCCACGCAGGGTATCACCCCTGGTTCAGAAAAGTTCTTCAATCCCGGGATTATTACGACATCTTCCTTGTCGATATGAAAGGCAATGTCGTCTATACGGTCTATAAGGAACTCGACTACGCGACCAACCTGACTAGCGGTGAGTGGAGGTCTTCCGACCTGGCTGTGGTCGCCAAAAAAATGACCGACAACGGACAGGTTGATGCTGTATCCTTTACAGATTTTGCGCCCTACGCCCCCAGTGCCGGAGCCGCGGCCAGTTTCATTTCCACGCCAATCGTCCAGAACGGCAAGACCATAGGCGCCCTTGTCTTCCAAATGCCAATCAGCCGGATCAATGCGGTGATGCAGGTCGCAGATGGCATGGGTGAAAGCGGCGAAACCTATCTTGTCGGCACAGATCATCTGATGCGCAGCGACAGCCGTTTCTCCGAAGAGTCCACAATTTTGAAAACCAGCATTGAAGGTCACACGGTCAGCGAAGCCCTGAAGGGCAACAAAGGCGTCGAGACCATCGATGATTATCGCGGTATTTCGGTCAAGTCGGTATACCAACCTTTCGATTTTCAGGGAACACGCTGGGCTGTGATCGCCGAGATTGATACTGCAGAAATCAATGCACCGGTCCGCGAGATGCGCAACTGGATTGTCGCCACAGGTCTGGTCTTCGTAGGAATTCTGGGAGCCCTCGGTTTTCTCTTTGCCCGCTCTATCACCAACCCGATTTCACAAGTGACAAGAACTATGGAGATCCTCGCTGAAGGCAATCTGGAAACAGATGTACCGGCAACGGAGCGCGGTGACGAAATCGGCGCAATGGCCAAAACGCTTCTGATCTTCAAGGAAGGTCTGCAGCAAACCAAACGCCTTGAGGCCGAACAGGAAGCCGAGCGGCAAGTGCGCGAGGAACGCACCCGCACAATTGAAAATCTCACGTCCGGCTTTGATACTGAGTCCAGCCAGGCTCTGAGCATCGTCGCCAGCGCCACAGAAGAGATGCAAGCCACGGCCGCATCCCTGACAGCGACCGCTGAAGAAACCGCTGCCCAGGCGGATGTTGTGACCGAGGGTGCAGAGGGAACCGCCGAAAATGTCAGGAGCGTTGCGGCAGCTTCCGAACAGCTTCGCGCTTCCATCTCGGAAATCAGTCAACAGGTCGAGATGTCTTCAGGGATTTCGTCTGAAGCCCAGGAAGAGGCGCGCAAGAGCAACCAAACCATGGGCGTGCTCAGCGAGAACGCTCAAAGTATCGGTGATGTCGTCGATCTCATTCAGGATATTGCCGCTCAGACCAACCTGCTGGCCCTCAACGCCACCATCGAGGCCGCACGCGCCGGCGATGCCGGCAAGGGATTTGCTGTGGTTGCTTCTGAAGTGAAATCGCTGGCAACCCAGACAGCTCAGGCGACAGAGCAAATTTCTCAGCAGATCGGCTCAATGCAAAGCGTCACATCAGATGCTGTCGGCAGTATCGAGCGAGTCGCCGAGACGATTACACGGATCAATGAAATCGCCACATCCATCGCAAGTGCAGTGGCCGAACAAACCTCGGCAACGGATGAGATTGCGCGCAGTGTCGAAGAAGCCTCTTCGGCCACATCGGGCGTAACCGAAAACATCAAGGCGGTCAGCCAGGCGGCAGGCGATACCAGCAGTGCCTCAACTCAGGTTGCCGCCGCAACCGAGGAGCTGGCGCAGCAAACCGAAGGTCTCAAATCACGTATCGAGCAGTTCCTTACGTCGATCAAAGCGGCCTGATCAAATCCACACACTCTTGAAGCGGCGGGAAACAAATCCCGCCGTTCCATGAATATTTCCGTCATATCCTTGAAGGGGACTATTGTGAATACATTTAAAACTTCTTTATGGGCAACAGCGACCATGATCGGGGCAATGCTCCCGGCGCTTTCAGCTCAGGCTGAAGAGGACACATCCCTGCCCGGTGATTTTTCCGGCAACGTGGCCCTGACCTCAAACTATATCTACCGCGGTGTGACCCAGTCCAATGACGGCCCGGCGATCTCCGGCGGCTTCGACTATGAGCAAGATATCTTCTACGCCGGCATCTGGGGTTCCAGCGTCGAATGGGATGGCACCTCCATCGAAATCGACTATTACTTCGGCGCAACGCCGTCCTGGGAGAATTTCGAGTTCGATATCGGATTGATCTATTACACCTATCCTGATGCACCAGGCGATCCAGAGCAAAACTTCGTCGAGTTTTATGCCGGTGCCTCGACCACCATCCAGGATCTGGTTGAAGTCGGCGCCTCGCTCGCCGTATCGCCAGACTTTTATGGCGAAAGCGGTCAGGCCCTCTACCCGGCCCTTGATGCTTCAGTGCCACTGCCTGGCGGCATCTTCTCACTCGCCGCTCACTATGGCTATCAGTCGTTTGACGATGATCTGGTCGACGACTACTCCGACTACAACATCGGCATCACCGCAAGCTATGAAGGCTTTGACCTGACGCTGGGTTATTCCGACACCTCGGACCGCCTCGGCGGCGAAGAGGATGACACTATCTTTGTCTCCCTTGCACGGTCGTTCTGATCCCTCTCACGACCTGCCAAAGAGAAAGGCCCCGCCGCACTAGCGACGGGGCCTTTTTTCAAACTTGAAAAGTATTCAGCTCGCAGCGGAAAGTTCTACAGCAGCCCGCAATCGGGGTGCCGCTGATCCTTCGGCCAAGGATTCGGAAGCCAGACGGGTCATCAGGAATTCAAGATCCTCGCCTTCAAGGTCTTCATATTGGGTCAGAACCATCTGCAGCATCTTGCGACCAAATTCCTCATCACCGTCAAATTCCATTTCCGGTTCAAGCTCATTGAAAACATTGACTGCAATTCGGCAAGGCAGATACAGCGTCTGAGGCAAGCCCGAGCGCTCAAACAACGCCTTGAAACCCAGTGTTCCCTTATCGTGGATGAGAACCCATGCCTTTTCATATTCAACACCGGTAAGCGCCGCCAGTGCTTCTTCGAAAAATCGCATTTCACCGGTACAGGCAGCGCGGACAATAACAGACGGTGTCAGGCGATCATTGATTTTCAACTGATGGACCAGTTTACGAATTTCCCTGCCCTGGCCCAGATTGCGAGCCAGATCAACCGTCGCACGCTCACGGCTTTCTTTCAGCAGCTCTTTTGCCTTGGCTTGATCAACCTTGCCGGTCTCGATCAAACGCTTGCACATTTCATCGGACACCAAAACAACAAGGCGTTCGCAAATCGCGGCGGAGACATCACTGCGCATTGCCAGCGGGCCATTGATCGATTCATCATCGCCAAATTCATCAACCACACGCTGCATGAGCAATTCGGGAATATTGGCGCTCTGGTTGCGAACCAGTTCAGCGACAACAACATTCTTGCCAGTGTCCACCAGCGCCTCGGAGACCAGTTCACCGACATTTTCCCGCCCTGCGATAGCAATCTGTTTTTCGGTCGATCCACCGCGAACCAACGCAATAAGATCACCATCGGAAAACACCGAGGAGGATTCCAACAGCGGCAGTGCGATGTCCTCGACATCTTTTGCAAGCTCAAATGCGATATCGCCCGGCAAGTCCGGGGAGAATTTCATACTTTCGGCCAGGGCCTTCCTGACGAGGACTGCGGCATCCTTTGCGAGGGTACGCAGAATTTCATTGGCGATCTGTCGTTCATTGTCGCTCAGGTCGATATCCTGGATTTGACCAGCGACTTGCGTAGCCAAATAGGCGCGATTGTCCTCGCCGGGGTCTGCAAGCAGGTCCTGAAGTTCGAGGTAGGTAAGGTGTGCTCTCATGATGCGTCCATCCGTTGGCGTTTTATCGCGGTTCCCCGGAGCCACCATTCCATAACGCCCCAGGCGACAGGTGTGTTCACGGGTATAACGGATCATCGCGCAAATTCATTAACACTGAATTGAAGAAACCGCTAAAAGGCGCGAGGATTACGGTCCTGCCGGGTGCGATAAAAATTCAACTCGCACCTTTTAACTAACTGTTTTTATTGCCCTTTCATTCCCTTTGAGGGATATGAGCAAGACCAGAGACAGCGCACTCAGGAAAGAATATGCAGAGCCAACCACCACAATCTGCTTAATGGTGACCCCCGCATCCAATAGATAGCCAAAACTTGCCGGCGCCAGACCTGTCGCGACAACCATCACCGACGACAGCATGGACCGGATCGCGCCAAGCTGTCGGGTACCGTAGAGGCCCGGCCAGAGAGCCCCTGACACAGGGATCCCCGCACCCACCGCAAATCCCGACATCACATAGAATGTCCAAACGCCGACAAGGGAGTTCGACAATCCGAGGATAAGAAGGGACAGGCCCAGAAAGAAAACACAAACCGGATAGGGTTTCAAATAGCCGTGCCGATCAACCACCGGCCCCATAACAAGCGACCCCGCCATTTTGGCGATCGCGAAGGCCGTGAAACACCCGGCAATAACCTCAAGCCCCAGACCGCTTTCCGCCGCCAGCGAAGCCTGATGAAAAAACACGCCGGTGAGCAAATAGGGCGAGCCGAGCAAGGCAGGCAGAATAAGATAGAAACGCCTGTCATGCAGCACATCCTTGCGCGACCAGTTTTCAGAAGGATCAACATCGCCTGATGATGTTGTTTCCGGGGCATCGGTCACCACTTCCTGGTCCAGACTGAGATCGCGGCGATTGACCCGGAGGAGAAGCCGGGCGACAGGAAGAAAGACAACAGCAATGACCGCCGCAATCAAAAGCCAGGTCACCCGCCATCCTGCAAAGCCAAGCACACTCACAACACAAATCGGGAAGATCGCCTCTCCGGCAGAATAGCCCATTGACGCCAGGCTCGCGGCCTTGGCGCGATTGTGATTGAAATATCGCGCCATTGTGGTGGATGAGACATGGCTCATAAGCGCCTGTCCCACATGACGAATTCCGAAGATCGCAATGGCCAGAACGGCGATGTGCGGCGCAAGGCCAACGAGGGCTGCCGAGGCAGCGAACAGGAGGACGAACACACTGGTCGTGCGCTGCACAGTCCACCGGTCAATGATCTTGCCACTCCAGAAGAACACGGCGGCGCTGATCAACGTGGCAATCGAGAAAATAAGTCCAAAGTCGCCAATCGAGATCCCGAAGTGACCCGAGATCGAATCGCGAAACAGGCCGACAAAAAATGTCTGCCCGGGCCCCGACAAAGCCGTCAGCAGGAAGCCGAATGCCAGCAACGGCCAGTCCTGCTTGATAAATTTCCAGTAACTCATAGACAAGATGCCCGGCTCATCGCGCCCTGTGGCCTCCTGCGCATTTCACACAGGTCGTAACGGCAGGGGCAATTTCAAGCCGTTTTAGTGCAATTTCCTCATCGCACTCAACACAAAACCCGTATTCCTCAAGCTCGAAGCGCCTGAATGCCTGCTCGATCTGGACCAGTTCAACCTGCCGGCGGCGCTCTGTTGCTTGCGCCATCGCCTGATTTTGCATAGCGTCCATACGGGACAAACGCCCAACGGCGTTCTGATCCAGCTCGACAGGTTTGCGCGCATCTTCGCCCATATCATGAACCGCAAGGAGTTCCTTGCGGCGCTCCTCGAGCCGGATCTGAAGCCGTTTTAAATCACTGTCATTCATAAGACAGAACCATAACAAAAAAGGGCCGGAAATGCTTGAAGGAATACGCGTCATCGAATTGGCCACCTACATCGCCGCACCATCAGCCGGCGGCATGATGGCGGACTGGGGCGCAGATGTTATCAAGATCGAACCCCTTGCAGGCGATCCAATCCGTAATTTCTTTGGCACGCTCGGGGTCGATTCAGATGCCAACGCGGTCTTTGACCTCGACAACCGTGGAAAACGATCCGTCACCATCGACACAAGCTCGGAAAAAGGCAACGCGCTGCTCAAGCGGCTCATCAAGGATGCCGATGTCTTTTTGACCAACATCAGACCCGGCGGGCTGGAGCGGGCCGGTCTCGACTATGACACCCTGAAGGGCCTCAATCCAAAACTGATCTATGCCAGCGTTTCCGGCTACGGCCTCTCCGGTGAAGAACGCGACCGCCCCGGGTTTGACATGGCGGCCTTTTGGGCCCGGTCCGGCGTTGGACGTTTGATGACCCCCAAAGATGCCGAGCCAATGGCTCTGCGCACCGCACTGGGTGATCATGTAACCGGCACCGCAACCGCCGCCGGTATCATGGCAGCGCTGTTCGATCGATCAAGGACCGGCGAAGGACGATTGGTCGAGACTTCACTGCTGCGCACCGGCATCTACGCGCTCGGCAGTGATATGGCGATCCAGCTGGCCTTTGGCCGCGTCGCCTCGACCAAGGGGCGCCACGACGTCAATCAGCCACTCAACAACTTTTTCAAGACCTCCGATGACAACTGGCTCTGTGTGCTGCCGCGCCAGTCTGAGGGTGACTGGCACGCCATTGCCCGGGCCACAGAACTGGAGCATCTGATCGACGATCCGCGTTTCACTGGCGGCAAGGCGCGTAAACAGAACTCGGTCGCCGTGGTCGATGCCCTCGACGAGGCGTTCGCAAAACACACTCTCGCCGAGTGGGCCACAAAGCTCGACCATGAAGACCTTGTCTGGGCCCCGGTCCAGACCCCGGCCCAAGTCGTGGAGGATCCGCAAGCCATCGCCTCCGGCGCCTTTACGCAGATGCCGACCCACGATGGCGGCACGGCACGCACGATTGCAAGTCCGGTCCGGTTCCACGGCGTCGACGACGGTCCAAGCGGCCCCTCACCCCATATTGGTCAGCACAATTCCGAAGTCCTGAAAGAGGCCGGGTTGTCAGAGGAAGAAATCGCAGAACTCAAGGGCGCAAAGGCCGTTGGGTAAGTAAAAAATAACACGATACTGAGGATTGAATAGATATGTTCATGAGATTTCTGGTTGTTGCTGCAACTTTTGCATTGGCCGCATGCTCGGATGAGAACTCCGGCCACGGCGGCTCTGGCGAAAAAACCATTGTCATCAAATTCCCTCATGTAACCGCCCCCGCGACACCCAAGGGTCAGGGGGCTGACTTGCTCAAGAAGCTTGTCGATGAGCGCCTTGGAGGCCGGGTTCGGATCGATGTCTTTCCGGCGGGGCAGCTGATGAGCGATGACGACTCGCTGGAATCCCTGGCCTTTGGTGAAGTGCAGATGATTGCGATTTCGCTTTCGAAGTTTGATCGGCTGACAAAACAGTTTCAGGTCTTTGATCTGCCTTTCCTGTTCGATGGTATCGAAGCGGTCGAGCGCTTCCAGAACGGACCGTCAGGACAAAAGCTTCTTACAACTCTCGAAGACAAGGGATTTACCGGGCTCGGATTTTGGCACAACGGCATGAAACAATTTGGCGGGCCGCATGCATTCCACAAGCCATCAGATGCCGCGGGACTAAAGTTTCGTATTCAGGAATCCGATGTTCTTCAGGCGCAAATCATGGCGATCGGGGCCAGCCCGCAAAAGATGTCATTCGGTGAAGTCTATCAAGCGCTCCAGACCGGGGCGATCGATGCGCAGGAAAACACCTGGTCCAATATCTACAGCCAGAAGTTCTTCGAAGTGCAGGATGGCCTGACGGAGTCCAATCACGGGTATCTGGGCTATTTTCTCGCCATCAACACGGACTTCTGGAATGAGCTGCCTGCAGATATTCGCGTTGAGTTGAGCGGCATCATCAAGGAAGTTACAGATGCTGTTAATATCAATGCCTCGAAAATCAATGACGAAGCTCGCCAAACTCTTATTACAACGGAAGATAAGGTCATCACGGTTTTAACGCCGGAGGAAATCGCCGCCTGGAGACAGACCATGCGCCCGGTCTGGGACCAGTTTGAGGACGAAATCGGGGTTGAGATGATTGATACCGCAGTTGCTGCCAATGTTACCCATGCCGAGTAAAACTGCCCGCATCGTTGACCGGATCGAAGAAGCCGCCATGGCCGGGTTCCTCGCGTTCATGACCCTCATCACCTTCGTTCAGGTCGTGCTGCGCTATGGCTTCAACACCGGGATGATCTGGTCGCTTGAGGCAACGGTCTATGCCTTCTCATGGCTCGTCCTCATCGGCATGTGCTACGGGGTCCGCACCGGCGGCCATATTGCAGCCAACTTGCTGGTCACGCGGTTTTCTGGCCGCAGACGCAAGTGGATTGGCTTTGCGGCGACCGTTCTTTGCCTCATCTACGCGGTGATGCTCTTGTTCGGCTCCGTTGCCTTTCTGGAGCGACTGATCAAGCTGGGCAATGAGGCACGAGACCTGCCCGTCCCGCGCTGGTCACTCACCATCATACTCCCGATTGGCTTTAGCCTCCTGACCTTTCGCCTTGCCGAAACCGCCTTGCAAGTCCTGAGGGGTGAAAGGCTGGGGCCCGCATCGGATGAAGCAGCCCTTGAGCCTGAAATGGAATTGATCGATGCCCCGCATATCGACGCCTCGCGTGGGGGGCCACCTGCAACATGAGTATACTGGTTCTTTTTGGCGTCCTTTTCATCGCGCTGCTGCTCGGCGTCCCGGTCTCAATGTCCCTGGGGCTCGCCAGCGCCGTCACTCTGGTTTTCTTCACCGACCAGTCACTTCTGTCTCTGGCGCAGAAATTCTTCCACACCATGCATATCTACCCGCTTCTTGCGGTTCCGTTCTTCATTCTCGCCGGCGCCTTTATGACCTCAGGCGGAATGGCCCGGCGAATGATCGATTTTGCCAATGCTCTTGTGGGACACTTTCGCGGCGGCCTTGCCATGGCCTCCGTGCTGGGCTGCATGCTCTTCGCGGCGGTCTCCGGATCATCGCCGGCGACAGTGGCCGCCGTTGGATCGGTCACCACCCGCGGCATGGTCAGGTCCGGTTACCCGCGAGCCTTTGGTGCCGGGGTGATTGCAAGCGCAGGCACACTGGGCATCCTCATTCCGCCCTCCATTGTCATGGTGGTCTACGGCGCTGCTACGGAAACCTCTATCGGCAAGCTGTTCATGGCGGGCATTATCCCCGGCATCCTCCTGACCTGCGTCATGCTTCTGGCCATCCACGTCGCCGCCCGCAGACACGGCTATCCAGCCCAGGAAAAACGCGGTGTGCGTGAAGTATTAAAAGGCGTGCGCCACGCCGCCTGGGGACTTTCCCTGATCGTGCTAATCCTCGGCGGTATCTATGGCGGCATCTTCACACCGACCGAGGCCGCCGCCGTCTCAGCCGTCTATGCCTGCCTTGTAGCGGTTCTCGTTCACAAGGACATCGGCTGGCGCGATGTCCCCAATGTGGTGCGCGACGCCGCCAAGACATCCACCATGTTGATGTTCATCATTGCCAACGCCTCGTTGTTTGCCTTTGTACTGACACTCCTCCATGTCCCGCAAACGGCTGCGGAAGCGATCAATACTCTGGGCCTCAGCCCTTGGACTTTTTTGTTGCTGGTCAACGTTCTTCTGCTGGTCGCCGGCAACTTCATGGAACCCTCGTCGGTCATTCTCGTGCTTGCGCCGGTGATCTTCCCCATTGCCATGGCGCTCGGCATCGACCCGGTTCATCTCGGCGTCGTCATGGTCATCAATATGGAAATTGGCATGATCACGCCCCCTGTCGGGCTCAACCTCTTCGTCACGTCGAGTGTTACTGGCCTTTCCATTGAGGAGGTCGTCAAAGCCTCCCTGCCATGGCTCGCGCTTCTCATTGGCATGCTGCTGGTCATCACCTACATCCCGGCCATTGCCCTGGCATTGCCAAACTGGCTTTATGGGGTCACCGGGTAGAGCATTGGCGGTGGGCAACAACTCGCATCTGCAGTGGCTTCCCTGAAGCCCGACTCTGGCAAAAGTAGATAATACGGTTTTTATTTTATAGTCTTAACTATCCGTCCTCGTACTTATTGGTAACAATTCGGCCAAAACCGGGCACTACCTCTCAGTTCCGCGATCATCTGGAAATAACTCCGTTAACCAACCAGGAAAACCACTCGTTATGCAATGGCGACTATCCTGTCGAAATGATGGCGACAAAACCAAAAATAGAAGACCGCATAGAGCCCCGACGTCGGGCGCTCAAAGGCGGCCGCATTGTTTGCCCCGGAAACACCACAACCTACTATTGCCGGATCCGGGACTTTAGCCCGGGTGGCGCCAGGCTCGAGATCGATCAATGGTATAGCTTCCCCAAGAATGTCATCGTTGAAATCGGCAGGCTGGAACTTATCGAGGCGCGCTACGAAAGCTAGATCCGGTGGAC
>CBFDBJ010000102.1:0-10497 GCA_965603015.1 uncultured Alphaproteobacteria bacterium | reverse complement strand
GGTCGAGAGCCGGGCGCAGATGTCCATGCTGCCGCGCCTCAAACCGCGCAATTTTTATGATCTGGTCATCGAGGTCGCCATCGTGCGGCCGGGTCCCATTCAAGGCGACATGGTGCATCCCTACCTGAGACGCCGTGATGGTACCGAACCGGTGGAGTTTCCCTCGAAGGAACTTGAAGAGGTTCTTGGCAAGACTTTGGGTGTGCCGCTGTTCCAGGAACAGGCGATGAAGATCGCTATCGTCGCCGGAGGCTTTACACCGTCCGAGGCTGACCGCCTGCGCCGCGCCATGGCGACCTTCCGCAAGGTCGGAACCATTCACACCTTTGGCGTCAAACTGGTTGAAGGCATGGTGGCGCGCGGCTACGAGCGTGCGTTCGCCGAGCGCTGCTTTAAACAGATCGAGGGCTTTGGCGAATACGGTTTCCCGGAAAGTCACGCGGCAAGCTTCGCTCTGCTGGTCTATGTCTCAGCCTGGATTAAATGTCATTACCCGGATGTGTTTCTGGCGAGCCTGCTCAACGCCCAGCCGCTCGGCTTCTACGCGCCGGCGCAGCTCGTGCGCGATGCCCGGGAGCATGGCAGCGAGGTGCGCACCGTTGATATCAATCGCTCCTCGTGGCACGCGCTGCTGGAGCCGCTTGATGCCGAAGACGGGTCGAGGACCGAGGAGGGCGGCAATGCTTTTGCGGTGCGGCTTGGCTTCCGGCAGATCAAGGGTTTGCGGGAGGATACGGCGCAGTGCCTTGTCTCGGCGCGGCCCGAGGCAGGCTATGACAGTGTTATTGACCTGTGGCGCAAGAGCGGTCTCAGCCCGAAGGAGCTTGAGCGCCTCGCCGAGGCGGACGCCTTTCGCTCCATCGGGCTTGACCGGCGCGGCGCGCTCTGGGCCGTGAAGGCGCTCGGGGCCGATCAGCTGCCGCTGTTTGCTGATCGGTCATCAGACGGGACGGAGGCCAAAGTCATGCTTCCGGCGATGCCGCTTGGCGAGCATGTGGTGCACGACTATGCGCACCTCAGACTTTCCCTCAAGGCACATCCTTTGAGTTTTCTGCGGACACGGTTCGAGGCGCGGTGCATCGTCCGTAACGAGCAGCTCGCCGACATCCCGGAGAACAAACGGATTAACCTGGCCGGTCTTGTGCTGGTGCGCCAAAGGCCGGGCACGGCCAGCGGCGTCATCTTCGCCACCCTTGAAGATGAAACCGGCGTCGCCAATGTCATCATCTGGCCCAAGGTGTTTGAAAAATACCGCCAGGTGGTTCTGGCGTCGCGGGTTATGGGTGTGACCGGGAGATTGCAGCGAGAAGGTCTGGTCATTCATGTCATCGCCGAGAAGATCGAAGACCTCAGCCACGAACTGGCGATCCTGTCATCGGACCATCACGAGAGCGTGGATGAAATTGCAAGGGGGGACGCTATCAAACATGTGCCCCGCGATCCTCTGGCTATCGCTGAAGAAAAAACAAACGCAAAGGCCGCTCGCGCGGCTGCCATTCTTCCGAGGAGTCGGGATTTCCATTGACCTTTTTTCTTCTTGTCATCCTCGAGCCAGGCGAAGCCTGGAATCGGGGATCCATACCTGTGACCTGACAATCCTCAGGTATGGATCCCCGGTCGGCTGTGCCGCCGAGGATGACAACTTTTGGAGGAGACTAGCCCTTCCAGTCCGCCTTGCGCTTTTCCATAAAGGCCTTCAGGCCCTCAGTATAATCCGGCTCACGTGACATGGCGTTGAGGAGTTCATCCGCATGATGCACGGACGAGGCGATGTCGCGGTGCTGGTCTGAATAGATCTGAAGTTTGGTCGCCCGGAGGGAACCCGGTGCAACATTCTCCGCCAGGTTCTTCGCATAGGCCATAACGTGCGCCATCAGCTCGTCCTTTGGCAGCACCTTGTTGAGCATGCCCATCTCGTAAGCTTCCTCTGACAGGAATACGCGGCTCGAGAGCAGCAGGTCGTTGGCGTGGGTCAGGCCAATGAGCCGGGGCAGCACCCATGACAGGCCGAACTCGGCCGGAAAATTGAACCGCCCGTGGGCTGTCGTGAACTTGACGCCCTCGGCGGCAAACCGCAGATCAGCGTAACAGGCGAGCACCAGGCCGACGCCTGCAGCAGGGCCATTGATGGCTGCTATAATTGGTTTTGAAATTCCAAAGTGAAAGGCCCAGGAGGCATCAAATTCGTCGCGAACGCCGAAGCCGGGCTCGGCGAGTGGATCCGGGGTGCCCGGATCATAGCCACCTTTTTCGACATGGCCTTCAAGGGCAGCTGTGTCGGCGCCGGCACAAAAAGCGCGGCCTTCTCCAGTCAGAATGATAACACGGACGTCCGGATCCTTGTCCGCCTCGGCCAGCACCCACCGGTATTCCGTATGCATCCGGCCTGTCCAGGCATTCATGCGGTGAGGACGGGAGAGCGTCAGGGTCGCGATATGATCGGCCACCTCATAGTTGATGGTCTTTAGTTCCATACCGGTCTCCCGAAAATATTTGATCTTTCCGAACAGGCCTGACTTTGGTTCAGGCGCCCCGTTGCCACCACCCACGTTTGGTTGATTTTGGCTTGTCCTCAGCGACCGGATCAACACTGCTCGCCGCCTCGACGAGTTCTGTATCATCATTACCGGCTTCAGGTATGGCAGGTTTTCTGCCTCGTTTGGGTGAAGCTTTGGTCGGCTCCGCTTCCTTGATCTGGATGACAACCGGATCGGCGATCTCTTCTTTCGCCACAACAGTCTCGGGTTCTGTTTTTAGGCCATCGTCCGACTTCCCGGCGGGTTGATCGCCAGTTTCGGAGCCCGCTGCTGCCTCGTCTCCAGTATTACCATTTTCATTATCACCGTCTTCAGCGACCTTGCGATTACGACGACCACCGCGTCGACCTCTGCGGCGGCGGCGAGGCTTGTGGTCCTCGTCGGTACCCTCTTCGGTCCCGTCACCGTCAGCTTTGTCTTCAGAGGTCGCAGCCTTCTGGTCTTTGGCGTCCCCGCTTTCAGCATCATCCTTTTTTGAGATCGAGGGTGTCTCACCGTCTTCGGACGCGCCATTGCGACCGCGTGAGCGCTGCCTGCCGCGCCGCCGTTTTGGCCGCTCGGTCGTTGTTGCTTCTGCCTCAGTCTCTTGTGCGACAGCTTCGACTTCGATTTCAGCGTCGACTTCGACATCCAAAACGTCATCATCGTCATCATCAGATTCGTCGACGGTATATTCGCCGTCAAACCGGATGGCGGTCTCTATGGTCGCGCTCTGTTCCTTACTGAGGCTTTCGCCGCGAACGAGATCGCTTTCCATCGGCCCCATGCTCGGCGTCAGGTCGATGACGACATGCAAGGCGTATTGTTCTTCCATGCGGTGCAATTCGCCGCGCTTGTTGTTCAACAGATACAGGCCGACTTCAGTTGGGACTTTCAATGTCGCCGTTGCCGTGCGGGCTTTCATGCCTTCTTCCTCGATCATCCGGAGACAACCCAGAACAGTGGTTTCAAGCGAGCGGATGCGGCCAATGCCCTCGCAATGCGGACAGATAATCGTGCCAGATTCATGCAGACCTGCCCGCATGCGCTGGCGAGACATTTCAAGCAGACCGAACATCGAAATGCGTCCGACCTGAATGCGTGCCCGGTCGCCTTTGAGGCTCTCCTTCAATTTGCGTTCCACCGCGCGATTGTTGCGGTGTTCTTCCATATCGATGAAGTCGATGACGATGAGGCCGGCAAGGTCGCGCAGGCGGAACTGGCGTGCGGCCTCTTCTGCGGCTTCAAGGTTGGTCTTGAGCGCGGTATCCTCGATGGAATGCTCACGCGTCGCGCGGCCGGAGTTGACGTCGATTGAGATCAGGGCTTCGGTTGGATCAATAACAATATAGCCGCCGGACTTCAGCTGGACCACCGGATTGAACATGGCTTCCAGATGGCTCTCGGCCTTGTAACGCTGGAAAAGCGGCGTCGGGTCACGGTAGGGCTGAACGTTCTTTGAATGGCTGGGGATCAGCATCTTCATGAAAGCCTTGGCTTCCTTGTAGCCTTCCTCGCCCTCGACCAGAATTGTGTCGATATCCTTGTTGTAGAGGTCGCGGATGGACCGCTTGATCAGGCTGCCTTCTTCATAAACCAGTGTGGGAGCCGATGACTTGAGGGTCAGTTCGCGGACATTCTCCCACAGCCTCAGGAGATATTCATAGTCGCGTTTGATTTCCGTTTTGGTGCGTTCGGCGCCAGCGGTGCGAATAATGAGGCCCATGCCATCAGGCACACTGAGATCAGCAACTGCGGTGCGCAGACGTTTGCGATCAGTCACAGAAGCGATCTTCCGTGAAATCCCACCACCGCGATTGGTGTTCGGCATGAGGACGCCGTAACGTCCCGCCAGCGAGAGATAAGTGGTTACCGCAGCGCCCTTGTTGCCGCGTTCTTCCTTGACGATCTGGACCAGCATAACCTGACGGCGCTTGATCACTTCCTGTATCTGGTATCGTTTGGCATACCGGCGTTTGCGCGGCCGTGCCTCGGCTTCGACGACGTCGTCATCCGACGCGGTTTCAACAAAAGATTCATCCAAATCACCGCGCTGAACAGACCGGTTGAAGGCGGACGTCCACAGCTCTGCATCCTCGCAGGTATCGGGTTGATCTGCCCGTTTTGCCGCTGATGTCCAGATTGAAGGGTCTTCTTCTGCAATCGGGGTCTCGTCCGATGTCTTGCTTGTAGTCGATGCCTTCTTGTTGCCGGCGCGGCCTCGACCTCTGGGTTTGTCGTCGTTGTCGTCACCATTGTCGGCAGCTTCGAGCCGTTCGGACTCGCGCCGTTCTTCTGCTGCGATTTCAAGCAAAGCCTGACGGTCAGCAACAGGGACTTGATAGTAGTCGGGGTGGATTTCCGAGAAAGCCAGGAAGCCGTGTCTGTTCCCGCCATATTCCACGAATGCAGCCTGTAGCGACGGCTCAACGCGGGTTATTTTGGCGAGATAGATATTGCCTTTTAACTGTTTCTTGGTCGCTGATTCGTAGTCAAATTCGTCGATCCGATTGTTGTCGATCACTACCACACGGGTCTCTTCCCGGTGGGCGGAATCGATAAGCATTTTCTTGCCCATCTAAATAGTCTCCTCGGCGACCAATCGGCACTCTTTCGCACCGCAAGCCCAAAGGCTGTGCGATGTTAATCAGGTCCGAGCCGCCAGATGATTGGAAGGCAATGAATCCAACGCGAATAAAACGTGCGCGGCCGCGAGCCCCTTCAGGCGCGGTCAGTTCCGAAAAAATCTTCGGGTTATACGCAGCACGTGTCATGGATTCGGTACAGGCCTTCCTTGTTTATTACAAATATCTCGGGAAACCTTGGGTTAGGTTCTCCTGAGACGGGTTTAAGTGCCGTATGACAACCCGGTGCAAATCTTCCGAGAGAAGCTCCGAGGGGCCTGAGGCAAATTCTGTTGTGTGTCTTCGATCTGGCACACAGGGCAGGACATTCCTGCAGTTCATGTCGTTCTTGTCTGCTGTTCGTGCAAGGTAATAACAACCTCCGGTGAGGTCAATGTCTGCAAAAGCACAACAGGCAATACCTGATTTGTAGTCCGATCCCGAGGACATTAGCAAGGATATTAATAGGTTCTCGCAGGTCCCGAGCATTTGTACCGGAAATCAAACCAGCCAGGACAGCTTGCACACGCCCTGGTTAAGCTGTCGTTAACTAACGAAATATAAACCGAATAGGACCAGTATTATGAAGTTGTTTTCGCCGGTTTTATCCTGTCAGATTGTGCCAGATTGTATTTGACTGTCAGGAAAACCGGGCTATGCACCGGTGCAAAGCAGCTTTAGCCAAGTTTATGGATCTGTAGCATGTTTGAGTGGTTGAAGAACAAGAGATTGGCAGGTTTTCCAGCCATAATGACAGTTGCGGGAGTACTTTGCGGTGTCTGTGCCACGGGTGCATCAGGCGCAGATCTCGAGGTTGCCTCCATCAGGCTGGGTAATCATGAAGATTACACCCGGTTTGTTCTTGATATGAGTCGAGACGTCAGCCCGCGGGTCTTCGTATTGGCAGACCCCTACCGCGTGGTCATTGATCTCCCCGAAGCGGACTGGAACACGGATGAAAATGCAGGCCAGGACGGCAAGGGGCTCGTCAGAGGCTATCGCTACGGGCTATTCAGGCCCGGGAATTCACGCATCGTTCTCGATATGAGTGGACCGGCCGAGGTTGGGCGCATTTTTAATCTCAAACCAGCCAATGGCAAAGGGCACCGTCTGGTGCTGGATTTGAAGTCTGTTTCCAGGGATGAATTCCTCAGCCGTGCCGGATGGCCCAAAGAGTCGGCGGGACCAGGTCGTCGTGACACCAGTATTCCCCTTCGCGAAACTGGCAATGAAAGAAAAAAAGGGCGCTATGTGGTGGCTATTGATGCCGGCCATGGCGGCATTGACCCGGGGACAATTGGCAAGAGCGGACTGCAGGAAAAGGCGGTTTCGCTAGCGGTTGCCAGAAAGTTGAGAGATCAACTGGTCTCAACAGGGCGCTATGATGTGGTCATGATAAGGGACAGAGATATTTTTTATGCTCTCGGCGATCGCGTCGCAATTGCCAGAAAGGCGAGGGCCGATTTGTTTATTTCGCTGCATGCGGACGCCATCAGGGATCGAACCGTCCGGGGGGCATCAGTTTATACACTCTCCGAGGTCGCCTCGGACAAGGAAGCTGAGGCGCTGGCGAGTAAGGAAAACCGGGCGGATATCATTGCCGGAGTGAATACCTCCGAGGTTTCATCGGAAATTTCACAAATTCTGATTGAGCTGTCCCAGCGCGAAGCGAAGAACAGATCGGCGCATTTTACCGAACTGTTGATGCCCGAGCTGAGCAAAGAGACCAAACTTCTGCGCAATACCCATCGGTATGCCGGCCTTGTTGTCCTCAAGGCCCCGGATGTTCCATCTGTTTTGATAGAGCTTGGCTTTATGTCGAACAGCCAGGATGAGCAGAATCTCAGATCCGCAAATTGGCAAAAGCGTGTTGCACGTTCTATTTCCACCTCTGTGGACGCCTACTTCAAGGCAACAGAGAATGGTGAAATGAGTCAGGCGTGGGTTCATTAGGCGCGCGGATCTGTTAACCCCTTCCATATATTGATAAATTGCCTGAAAGTTGCCTTCGTTAAGTCGTATTTCTCGTGTGAACATGCGGTTATAAACCTTTGAAACGTCACAATTTCTTAGGTGGCTTTGGTTCAGGATGTGGTAAATAGTTAACCGCTAAATTGCGGGGGAAAGTCTGGATGTTGAGAATACTTGCCTGGATGTTTGGCGCTGCAATGATTGTCACTGTGGCGGTCTGTGTCTATGTAGCCATCTATGTTGGCGGATTGGCGCGCAATCTGCCGGACTATGAGGTTCTTGCAGAGTATGAACCGTCAGTAACAACGCGGGTCCACGCCGGCGACGGAAGTCTGATTGCGGAATTTGCCAGAGAGCGCCGTATCTATGTGCCGCATGAAGCCATCCCGCCAAACTTGAAACAGGCCTTTCTTTCGGCCGAGGACAAGAATTTTTACACTCATGGCGGTGTCGACTTCAAGGGCGTGCTTCGTGCCGCCATTGCCAATGTGGGCAATTACATGAATGACCGGCGTCTTGAAGGCGCCTCGACAATTACACAGCAAGTTGCCAAGAATTTCCTTCTGACGTCAGATCAAAAACTCGATCGCAAGGTCAAGGAAGCGCTTTTGGCCTTCCGTATAGAAAAGGCTTTTGAGAAGGAAGAAATTCTCGAGCTTTATCTAAACGAAATTTATCTTGGCTTTGGATCCTACGGCGTCGCGGCGGCTGCGCTGAACTATTTCAACAAGTCAGTGGATGATTTGACGATTTCCCAGATGGCCTACCTTGCCGCGGTTCCCAAAGCGCCAAGCAATTATCATCCGATACGTCAGACGGATCGTGCGATCGCCCGCCGCAACTGGGTGATAGAGCGCATGGCCGTCAATGGGTACATCACAGCACAGGAGATGGTGGAGGCGCAAGCTGAGCCGCTTGAGGTCACGCCACGACGGCGCGGCGCCCAGACTGCGGAAGTTGAGTATTTCGTCGAGCAGGTGCGTCGCCGGGTCTATGACATTTACGGTGAAAAGAGCCTCTATGACGGCGGTCTTTCTGTTCGCACAACTATTGACACTACTTTGCAGTCCTATGCCGTCAAAGCGTTGCGCGACGGGCTTATTGCCTATGATCAAAAACATGGTTGGCGGGGGCCTGTGTCGATCATTGCTCTGGATGAAGAAAATGTTGATGGCAAGGACTGGATGGAGCAGTTCAGGGAGCTGAAGTTACCGGCGGATCAAGCGCCATGGAAACCCGCGATTGTTCTGGAAGCGCTTGATGAAACAGCGATCATTGCTTTTCGTGACGGCACGCCGAACAATATTATTCCGCTGAAGGCCATGGACTGGGCCCGGCCCTGGCTCGAAGGGCAGAGGCTCTCAAGTACCAAAGTCGTCGCGACCTTTGACGTTCTGAAGCGCGGTGACGTGATTATGGTCGAGCCAATCTATGAAGTCCCCGTTGCCCCGGAGCCGGACGAGTTTGTTCTTGATCCGGACCTGGCTGAGGTTGTCGAATACGCCAATCCTGACGAGGCGTTACCGCCTGTCCTCGTCGAGGAGACCCGCTTCGAGGAAGACGTGGATATGACGCCGCAGCTGTCACATTATGCCCTGCGGCAGATCCCTGATGTCAACGGTGCCATCGTTGCCATTGATCCGCATACGGGACGTGTTCTTGCCATGTCAGGTGGCTTCAGTTTTGAGCTTTCCGAATTTAATCGAGCGACGCAGGCCGCGCGCCAGCCTGGCTCCTCCTTCAAACCCTTTGTTTACGCCGCGGCTCTCGATAGAGGCTATACGCCATCAAGTCTGGTACTTGATGCGCCTTTCGTTATTGACCAGGGGGCAAACCAGGGCTGGTGGAAACCAAGCAACTACGGGCAGAGCTTCAACGGTCCCTCGACGCTTCGACTGGGAATTGAAAAGTCCAAAAATGTTATGACGGTGAGACTTGCGCAGGAAATTGGTATGGAGCCAATTGTAGAGAACGCCCGGGTCTTCGGAATTGATGATCACATGCAACCAGTCCTCTCCATGGCATTGGGGGCAGGCGAAACAACACTCTATAAGATGACGACGGCCTATGCCGAGCTTGTCAATGGTGGTAAAAAAATTACACCAACGCTTATTGACCGTATTCAGGATCGCAATGGCAAGACGATCTATCGTCATGATCAAAGAGACTGCGAAGACTGCAATGTCGAGATTTGGGAGGGACAGGCTGAGCCGTTCCTGACCGATGACCGGGCCCAGGTGATCGATCCCCGTACGGCCTATCAAGTGGTATCAATGTTGGAGGGCGTGGTCCTGCGTGGAACTGGCCGCACGATCCGCACTGTCGGCAAGCCGATCGGTGGCAAGACAGGAACAACGAACGATCAAAAGGACGCCTGGTTTGTCGGCTTTTCTGCTGACCTGGCTGTGGGTGTCTTTATCGGGTTTGATAGCCCCAAACCGATGGGGCGTAGCGCAACCGGCGGCGGTGTTGCCGCGCCGGTGGTCAGGGACTTTATGCAGGCGGCTATTGGTGATCAGCCTGCCGTGCCATTCCGAACGCCGGAAGGTATTCGGCTCGTGCGCATTAACCGCAATACGGGTCTGCTCGCGCGCTCTGGTGACAGGGCCGTTATTCTGGAAGCTTTCAAACCGGGAACAGAGCCAACCAATGAGGCGCCGGAGGTTATCGGCGGCGGACACCTCTCGGTTCCAGGTGAGGGTTCTACCGAACTTGAAGGTGGGACCGGCGGGCTTTACTGACCCTGCGGGATTGACCCTGTCGGCTTTATGAACGCCGAGGTTTTTAGCGCAGGCTTTACTCGCCCGACGAAGCACTCTAGTTTGCCCCGAAATCAGGATGTGATGTCCCGCATCGACCACTTACCCAATCCATAACGAGGCCCCTTATGCGCGCCGAAAGCCAAACCCTTGTCGATGAAATCAAGCAGTCGTTGGAACTGCTGAGGAGGCATCTTTGACTGGGATACTGCCCAGCGACGTCTCGACGAGTTGAATGCAAGGGTTGAAGACCCGAGCCTGTGGGACAATCCCTCCGAGGCGCAAGCCATCATGCAGGAACGCACTCGTCTGGATGACCAGATGTCTGCCTATAAGTCACTGAGCGGCGGCCTTGCCGACGCGGTCGATCTTATAGAGTTGGGTGAGGCGGAAGGTGAGGTGGATGTTGTCACCGAGGCAGAAGAACAGCTTCGGGACATCCATACCGAGGCAAGCAAGCGGCAGCTTGAAACCCTCCTTTCCGGCGAAGCTGATGCGAACAATGCATTCCTCGAGGTTCATGCGGGGGCCGGCGGTACTGAAAGTCAGGACTGGGCCAACATGCTGTTTCGCATGTATTCGCGCTGGGCCAACGCTCACAAGTACAAATTCGAGATTGTTGAAGAG
>CBFDBJ010000101.1:0-10607 GCA_965603015.1 uncultured Alphaproteobacteria bacterium | reverse complement strand
CCTCATCCACGCCAAAGACGACCAGAAAGTCAAATTCAGCCACAGCAAGAAGATGTACAAGGCCCTGCGAAAAAACAGGACGGGCGTCAAGTTCGTCGAGCTCGAACGGGGAGGACACAGCCTGGCCTACAAACATGCCGAACGAAAAATGCTGGCAGAAACCGAAGCCTTCTTTGCCAAACACCTGAAGCCTGAATTGATTGCTGCCGAGATGGAATAAGGAAGGTCCCTGCTGTGCCCTTGCGCCAAACCCCCAAAGAAGAGAATGTGAGTCTCGATTTGATTCGCCGGGGCTCACAGGGGACAAGACAGTGCTTTTCAGACGGCCCACCAACGACCCTCCCTGGAAGGAAGAGCATTCGCGCCTCGCGTCAGCGGATATCAATGGCAATTCGCTCACCATTCACAATCTGAGGCGCGCGCGTTATGCCGCCAATGCTGCGCCGCTCAGTGTCGATTGGAGCGAGAAGGACGTCAACCTGGCTGACCTCAAAGACGTCTGGTTTGGAATTTCGATCTTTGCCCCTCCCGGCATCGCCCATACGTTTCTGTCTTTTGACTTTGGTGACGATGATCCAATTGTCATCTCTGTCGAGGCGCGCCAGCGCCCGGGGCAAAAATATCATCCGCTCACCGGCCTTCTGAAGGAATTCCATCTCATTTATGTGGTCGGCGATGAACCCGATATTATCGGTGTCCGAACCTACTCAAAAAAGAATGAAATACACTTTCAACCCACGACCTTCCCGCCTGATCGAGCAAGGCGTCTCTTCCTCGACATGATGAACCGCGCCAATGAGCTCGTAGCCAGGCCGAAGCATTACAACACCCTGGCCGCCAACTGCACAATCTCGCTTGCCAGGGAAACCATTGTCCCCTGGTGGCAGCGCCATTTTGACTGGCGGCTTATTCTGTCAGGGTTTTCCGACCGTGTTGCCTACAAATACGGCGCTCTCATCCAGGATCATCCGGTCAAAACCCTGCGCGCCGCGGCGCACCTTAACCCCGACGATGCGCTGCCTCATGAGCCGGACTTTTCCAAACGCATCAGGGAAAGCTTTTGGCGTCGTCTTGGCCAGATACCCCCGACGCCGGATCCTCGCCCAGAAACTCCCGCGTCGCCGCAATAGCCTCCGCCAGCCCGACCCGCTCGATCTCCACGCCATCGGGAAACGCCGTCGCCAGTCGCGATGGCATGCGGCTGTCCAGCATGACAAACAGACCGCAGTCGTCCTCACGGCGCACCAGCCGCCCGAACGCCTGTTTGAGCCGCAGCCGCGTGATCATATCATCATAGGTCCTGGCGCCAAAGGCGGCCCGCCGCGCCTTGTGCAACAGGCTGGGGCGCGGCCACGGGACACGATCAAAGATGATCAGCCGCAAGGACCGCCCCGGCACATCAACCCCGTCGCGCACAGAATCCGTACCCAGTAGCGAGCTGTCTTCATCGGCCCGGAAGAGATCAACCAGCGTGCCGGTATCCATCGCATCGACGTGCTGCGCATAAAGCGCCAGACCCTCTTCGTGCAGCGGCTCAAGCAGACGCTCATGGATCGCGCGCAACCGGCCAATGGCGGTAAAGACCCCGAGCGCGCCGCCGCCCGAAGCCTTTATGAGCTCGCGGTAGGCCGCCGCCACATGATCAGCGTTTGTGCGGCTCACATCAGTCACCACAAGAACGCGGGTTTGTTCGCGGTAATTGAACGGTGAGGTGAAATGGGCGCGGCTCGCCGGCAAGGCCAGATGCCCGGCGCCGGTTCTGACCTCCGCGCTTGACCAGTCTTCGCTCGGATCCGGCACATCGCCCTCTTTCTCCGGTTTTCTGTCCCGAAGCGTCGCCGAGGTAATGAGCACCCCCTGCGCCGGCTCAAAGACCGTCGTTGCCAGCGGGATTGTCGGATCGACCCAGTGGCGATACATGCCCACATCGAAGTCGCGGCCAAAGTTTCGCTCGATGCCAAACCAGTCGACAAATTCCTCCGGCGTCTCCTGCGCCAGGTTGGAGGCCATTGAGATCCACGACGGCAGGGTCATTTCCGCCCGCAGGCGCAAGCCCCGCACAGAGGCTTCGATCCGTATACGATTTGATGTGTCCAGCGTTTCGGCTTCATCGTCAAGCCGCCGGGAAAGTCCCCGGATGAGCGCCTTCATGGGAACGCTCAAATCACTCAGCGCCTTGGCCACCGCCTCGGCCCGTTCCAGCAGTGCGTCATCAAACGGCCTGATCGGGCATTCCAGATCAAACGCGCTGCGCGAGTCCGACGCGCGTGCCATGACCTGGGCGTATATCGCCTGCAGGAAAAGCTCGACCGGACCTTGCCCGTTGCCCTCGGCAATCCGCCCCATAAAGCCCGGCCCCGCAAGGCACGACGCCGCGCGCACGGTCTCGCGCATAGCTTCATCAACAGCACTGACATCGCCGACCAGATCGCCGACCCGGTCAACCAGACCGCGGCCTCTTTGGCCTCGTCTGCCGCTTTCCGGTCCGCGCAGCCAGCGCCGCAGCTCCTGGGTCTCAAAGCCGGAGAGGTGAGCGCCAAAATTATTGTCCGCAGCATCAAACAGATGATGGCCCTCATCAAAGATGTAGTGACCAATGCCTGAACTCTCCTCGCCCTCTTCAGGTTTTGCGCCGTCGCCTTGATGGCGCGGCAGGCTCTGCGCTGCCCGGTTCATGACCAGCGCATGATTGGCAATGACGATCTCAGCCCGACGGCTCTTCCTGACCGCCCGCTCGATGAAACATTTTCGGTAATGGCTGCAGGCGGAGTAAATACACTCGCCGCGCCGATCCGTCAGACCGGCAGCTTGAATACCCTGTGGTTCGGCGCGGTTGGAATTTTCCGTGACAATCGGAGTGAGCCACGCCGGGAAGTCACCGCCGACCATATCGCCGTCCCGGGTGTAGCGCGCCCAGCGCGCGACGAGACCGAGCCCGGGACCCGTTCTCAGTGTTGCCGGACTGCCGCCGCGATGGCCCCCGCCACGCTGCCCACCGCCGCCACTCGCCGCCTCCTGAAAATTGAGCAGACACAGATAATTTTCCCGACCCTTGCGGATAACCACCTTGGCGGCCTTTTCCGCCGGGTCGGGATAAAGGTGATCAAGCTCCTGATCGATCTGGCGCTGCAGGTTCTTGGTATAGGTCGAGATCCACACCGAAGGACCGTTCTTCTGGGCCCAGACGCTGGCCGGGGCAATGTAACCGGCCGTCTTGCCGATGCCGGTGCCCGCTTCCGCCAGCACCATATTCGGCGCGCCGACCTGGACACGCGGACGAAAGGCTGCCGCCCCCGCTGCCGCATAGTCTGCCTGCGCCGTGCGCGGCTCGCGCCGCTCTCCCAGGATCTGACGCAGCCGCAGCCGCGCCTCGTCTTCCTCGACGACTTCGGTTCCCGGCTCACCAGACCCGGCGGTCTCTTCCCAATCATCAAGCCGGTTCCAGATATCAAGCCCGATGGCGCCGCCCTTTGAGGCATCACTCACATTATCACCCAAATCACTGTTAAGCGCGTCCAGAACCGCCTCCGCCCACGGCCAGCCTGCCGCTTTCATGGCCAGTGCGGTCCGCCGCGCCTCTGCCTTGTGCGGATAGCGCGGGCCCGTGAGCGCCTGAAGCAAGGAGCGCGCCGCATCAAACAGGCTGAGCGCTTCATCCTCGAGAGACAAGGCAGGCGCATCGCTGCTCATGAGCCCGAGCGCCCTGGCAAGCCCCGTCGGCGTTGGCAGGCAAAACATGGCGGGACGCACAAAGGCGAAAAGCTCAAGCACATCAAAATGCCAGTTGAGCGGAATGGTGCCCTGAACCCCGAGTCGGCGCCCTGAAAACACCGAATGGGCGACCAGAAAGCGCTGCCGACCGAACTCACCGCGCGCCCTGGCCTGCGCCCAGGTCTCGATTTCCCCGTCCGGCGTCACCAAAGCCGCCTTGCCCGGCGCCACCGCAAGGGCGGCAACCTCGGGCAACAGGATCTCTGGCCTTGATTCTGCGACTTCGTCTGACATTCTGATACTCGTAGATACTTTGGCCGGATACCTTGGGAAAATGAAGCAAGGGCTTGACCGTGGGAGCCATCAAAACTAGTTTCCCACGACATAAAAAGCGAGAACATTTCTCGAACATTCAAGCTACCAGGATTCACAGCGAGAAAGCAAAGAAAGCCAAACCTCATGTCATCGGACCAACCCGTTACCCGCGACGTCGCCATGGAGGCCAAAGCCTGGCCGTTTGAAGAAGCCCGCAAGCTCCTCAAACGGGTGGAAAAGCGCGCCGTCGATGCGCCGGTGGTCTTCCAGACCGGGTTTGGTGCCAGCGGCCTGCCGCATATCGGGACCTTCGGCGAGGTCGCCCGTACCGCAATGGTGCGTCATGCGTTCGAGACCATTGATGACCATCCAACGCGGCTGATCTCGTTTTCCGACGATATGGATGGCTTGCGCAAGGTGCCGACCAACTTGCCCAATCAGGACATGCTGGCTCAGCACCTCGACAAGCCGCTCACGAAAATCCCGGACCCCTTCGGGACCCATGAGAGCTTCGGCCATCACAACAATGCCAGGCTACGCGCCTTTCTTGACACCTTCGAGTTCGACTACGAGTTCCTCAGCGCGACCGAGTGTTATGAAACAGGACGCTTTGATGAAACGCTGCTCAAGATCCTTCAGAACTATGACAAGGTCATCAACATCGTGCTGCCGACCCTGGGCTCCGAACGTCAGGCAACCTATTCGCCCTTCCTGCCAATCTGCGCCGAAACCGGCAACGTTCTGCAGGTGCCGGTGATTGAACGTAATGTGGACGCAGGCACCATCGTCTATCAGCGCGAGGACGGCAAGAAAGTCGAGACCCTGGTCACCGGCGGTGCCTGCAAGATGCAATGGAAGGCCGACTGGGCCATGCGCTGGGTCGCCCTCAATGTCGATTATGAAATGGCCGGTAAGGATCTGATCGAGAGTATCACGCTGTCTTCGAAAATCACCAAGGCCATTGGCGGCACACCGCCCGAGGGCTTCAACTTCGAGCTTTTCCTTGATGACAAGGGCCAGAAGATCTCCAAGTCCAAGGGCAATGGCCTGACCATCGACGAGTGGCTGCGTTATGCCTCGCCCGAAAGCCTGTCGCTATACATGTTCAATTCCCCGCGCAAGGCCAAACGGCTTTATTTCGACGTGATCCCCAAGGCGGTCGATGAGTATATCGCCCACCTTGGCAATTATGAAGGCCAGACCGAAGAACCTGTCAAGCAGGCCCAGAACCCGGTGTGGCACATCCACACTGGCCATCCGCCAACGGAACATGTGCCGCTGTCGTTCAACCTTCTGCTCAATCTGGTTTCCGCCAGTAACTCCGACGACCGTGATGTCCTGTGGGGCTTCATCCGCGCCTATGACGAAACTGCTACGCCGGAGAACCACCCGATGCTCGACCGCCTCGTCGATTATGCGGTGAACTACTTCAAGGACTTTGTCGAACCCACCAAGACCTTCCGCGCCGCGACGAGCGAAGAAAGAGCCGCCATGCTCGATCTCATTGAGCGGTTCGAGCGCATTGCCGCCGAACGCCCCAACGATCTCGCCGACGCTCTGCAGACCGAAGTCTATGCCACCGGCAAAGACCATGGCTTCGAGCCCCTGCGCGACTGGTTCAAGGCCCTCTACGAAGTGCTGCTGGGCCAAAGCCAGGGGCCCCGGTTTGGCAGCTTCGTCGCCCTCTTTGGTGTGGATAAAACGATTGCCCTGATGCGCGAGAAGCTGGAGGGCTGATCTCCCGACCTTTACAGGCGACACTGGTTCCGACTAGGCTCGCCGTTCATACTGGTGCGTCAATTATTCAGGAGCCATCTATGTTGAAAGCCTTGTTTGCCGCGATAGCACTGACCGTCCTGCCTCTCGGCGCAGCCACGGCGGCAAGCATCGAAGAGGTGCAGGCGCTCTATGCTTCCGGTGACTATGATGCCGCCGCCGACATGGGCGAAGCGCTGAAAACCCCGAACGGTTATACCCTTGCGACCAAGGCGCTGCTCGGCAAGACTAATCTTCTGCCGCGCAAGCAGCGCTCGCTGGATGATATCGCCCGGGCGACGACCATGGCCGAGGCGGCCTTTAAACTGGACCCGGACAACATCGATGCCCATCTGCAATATGCAACATCGCTGGGCATCAGGGGACGCCTGATTTCAAAACTGCGCGCCAAGCTGGAGCGCTTGCCGGAACGCGCCGAGGAGCATCTTCTCATTGCCCTCAAGCTCCAGCCCGACCATCCCTGGGCCAATGCCTTTTATGCCGCGTGGCAAATGGAGGTCGCGCGCAGTGGCGGCGCCGCCCTGGCAAAGGCCATCTATGGCGCTTCGCTGGAGACCGGCATTGAAATCTTTGATCGGGCCGTGACCCTTCAGCCGATGAACCCGGTCCTGCCGTACGAATACGCCCAGTTTCTGCTCGCAGCGGACTATTTCGTCTACAAGGACAAGGCCGCCGGTCTGCTCGAAATGTCGCGCGCCCTGCCTGCGAAAAACCATCAGGAGACGGCGGTCCACGCCCGCGTCGCGGCGCTTCAGGCGGGGCTGGAAGCCGACGACCCGAAACAGGTCCTCCACCTCATTGCCACCCATCGAGGTTCAAAGAAGATCAAGGTCCCGAAGCGACCACGCGAGTAGCTTTTCTGGCATGAACCTGAAGTCCGGTGTATAAGCCACCCCGCGTAAGTTGTCCCCGCAAACTATCAATGTCGTCCCGGGCAAGCGAAGCGTGACCCGGGACCTCAGGGCAGGATGGGGCGTCTCACAGAGACCCTTGTGAGTAGCGAGATAGTGCCCGGAGATCCCGGCTCTGCGCTACGCTCCGGCCGGGACGACAATATGATGGATGACAGGACAAAGGAAATCGCCAGACGTGAGCCAGCTTTATAAATTGATCTACCCGTTGATCCGGCCTCTCGACCCGGAACTGGCCCATAACCTCACGGTCAAGGCGCTGCAGTCCGGCCTTGCCGGCCTCGCCTTCAACGAACGCGATACGGACAGCCCGGTGCTGCGCTCTCGCGTCTTTGGTCTCGACTTCAAAAACCCCGTCGGCCTTGCCGCCGGGTTCGACAAACATGCCCAGATGCCCGATGCCATCCTGAAGCTCGGTTTTGGATTTACCGAGGCAGGCACCGTGACGCCGCTGGCGCAGCCGGGAAATCCGAAGCCGCGCCTCTTTCGCCTCACCGAGGACCGGGCCGTCATCAATCGGTTCGGTTTTAACAGCCAGGGCCTCGCGCCCTTTTGCAAACGCCTTGAGAAGAGAAAGGCCAACCCGGATAAGGCACCAGGTATATTCGGCGCCAATCTCGGAGCCAACAAGGAAAGCCATGACCGCATCCAGGACTATGTGACCGGCCTCGAGACGCTGAACGGCTTTGCCGACTATTTCACCATCAACGTTTCCTCGCCCAACACACCGGGCCTGCGCGGCCTGCAGGACAAGGCAGAGCTTGTCGATCTCATCGATCGGCTCAAAGCCGTCGGCACCCGCGCCCCGCTCCTCCTCAAGATCGCCCCTGATGTTTCTGACGGCGAACTTGAAGAAATTTGCCAGACCGTTGTTGAGAAAGAAATGGGCGGCCTCATCATCTCCAATACGACGCTGGCGCGCCCGGAAAATCTGAAGAGTGCTCACGCCAGCGAAACAGGCGGGCTATCCGGAGCCCCGCTTTTTGATCTTTCAACCGAGCGTCTTGGCCGGGCATACAAACTAACCGGCGGCAAGATCCCCCTCATCGGTGTTGGCGGCATCTCGTCCGGGCGCGAGGCCTATTCAAAAATCCTCAACGGCGCCTCCCTCGTGCAGCTTTATTCTGCTATGGTCTTTGAAGGCCCGGCGCTGGTGCAAAAGGTCAAGTCAGAGCTCAGGCTTTGCCTCAAGGCAGACGGATTTTCCAACGTCGCCGAGGCGGTCGGACAGATGGTGAAACAGGGAGAAAAGACATGAGTGTAAAAATTTATCACAACCCGAAATGTTCCAAATCCCGCGCCACCCTGGCGCTTCTGGAAGAACGAAACGTCGAACTGGAAATCGTCCGCTACCTGGAAACACCGCCGGACGCAAAAGAGATCAACGAGATCCTGACAAAGCTCGGCATGGAACCACGCGAAGCCATGCGCAAGGGTGAAGCCGCCTACAAGGAGCGCAATCTCGCGGACGAAAGCCTGTCCCGCGACGCCCTGATCGAAGCCATGGCAGGCGAACCCATCCTTATTGAGCGCCCGATTGTCGTGAAGGGCAGCAAAGCGCGCATTGGCCGGCCGCCGGAGAGCGTCCTGGAAATTCTCTAGAGACTGCGCAGCAGTGCCGGATAGCGCGCATAGAGCGTCACCGTGCGAGCGATGAAGAAGACCATGAGTGCGGCCCACAGCCCGTGGTTCCCGAACACGCCTTCAAGCAAATAAAACGCCGTCAGATAGATCGCGAGCGAAACCATCATGGCGTTGCGCATGTCGCGCGTTCGTGTCGCACCAATGAAGATCCCGTCAAGCTGATAGCACCAGATCGCCAGCAGCGGCGACGCGGCCGCCCAATAGAGAAAGACCCGTGATGCAGCACGCACATCCTGCGCCGAGGTCAGCGTGTCAATGATCAGGCCGCCAAAGACCAGAAAGAGGATGGAAAAGCTGAGCGCCGTCGCGACAGCAAGTTCTGTCGAGAACCACACCGCCTGCTTCAGCCGCGCGCGGTTTTTGGCCCCTACCGCCTCGCCAACAAGGCTCTCCGCCGAGAACGCAAAGCCATCAAGGAAGAACGCCGCAAAACTTACAAACTGCATCAGGATCGCATTGGCCGCCAGCAGCACATCGCCGGACTTCGCCCCCTGATTGGTGAACCACGCAAAGGCAAAAATCAGACAGAGTGTGCGGATCATAATGTCGAAATTCACGCTCACAGTCTTTTTGACGGCGGCGCGATCAAGGATCCTTGCCCAGTCGAGAGGCTTGAGCGGTATGCCCGGCAGTCTTTCGCGCAACATCCCGAGTGCCATCCACAGGCCAAATCCCGCGGCGACAACCTCCGCAATCAGGGTCCCGAGCGCCACGCCTTCAACCCCCATGTGCAGCCCCATAACAAACAGAACATCAAGAGTGATATTGAGCCCGTTGAGCACCAGCTGAAGCACCAGCGCCGCGCGGGAATTTTGTAGACCGATAAAAAAGCCAAGCAGCGCGTAAGTCGCAAGGGTAGCCGGCGCCCCCCAGATCCGGATCTGGAAATAAGCCTGGGCGTTCGCCTCAACCTCGGCACTGCCCCCCACTGCGGCCAGAGCGCCAAGCATGATCGGATATTGCAGGACGACAAGAACGAGCCCGGTGACGCCGCCGAACAGCAGCGCTCGCATCAAGGTTGCTCGCACTTCAGCCTCATCCCGGCTGCCGAGCGCCTGGGCGATCAGCCCCGTTGTTCCCATGCGCAGAAACCCGAAGCCCCAATAAAGAAAACTGAAAATCATGGCGCCGACGGCAATCGCCCCGATCAGCGCCGCATTACCAAGGTTGCCGATGACCGCCGTATCCGCCAGGCCAAGCAGCGGCACTGTGGCGTTTGAAAGCACAATCGGCCAGGCGATTCTAAAAACCCGGGCCCGGGTGACCGGCACCACCCTCTGCTCTGCCTCAACCATCCTCGCCCCGCCTGAAACTTGCTCTCACTCGCGCCACCAAGTGGTTTCACGGGTTTCCAAAAACACTATACTCACGATTCTCGGCGATGAGAGAAGACGCCATACTCAAGGGATGCGCTCAAAACTTGACGTTCCGTCACTTTTTACTGGCCTCACTGCACCCATGAGGTAAACTGTCACCAGGCAAGAAGAACAGTCGTTTGCATAAGAGACAGGACCACCCCGTGGAAGAAATGGAAGTGCCCGCCAAGCGGGGCAAGAGAGAACAGACCAAGGTCAATAATCGCAAGGCCATATTGGCCGCCGCCCGGTCGATATTCGCCGAACTCGGGTACGGCACGACAACTGTGCGCGATATCATTCGCCGCACCGATCTGGCGTCGGGAACCTTCTATAATTATTTCCAGTCAAAGGAAGAGGTTTTCCAGGCCCTGATGGATGCCAATGCCCTCGAAGTGCGCCCGCGTCTGATCGAAACCCGGGCCAATGCCAGGACTTTCGAGGATCTGATCGAGGGAACCTTCCGTGTGTTTTTCGATTATCTGGCCCGTGATCGCGGTGCCTTTGAAGTCCTGCGCTCCAATGCCGGGGCCATTCGCGTCCGCATGGATACGCCGGAAATCGTCGCCGGCTTTGACGAATTGCAAATCGATATTGAAAAAGCCATTTCCGATGGTCTTCTGGAGCCGGTCAATGCGAGCTATCTCACCGCAGCGGCGGTCGGTATGGCCTTCGAGATTGGCGACCGGATGTTGGCCCAGGAAGAGGCTGACGTTGAAGGGGCTGTCAAATTTGCAACCTCGCTCATCATGGGCGGCGTCGTAAAGCTTTCAAATTCCGATAGTCCCTGACTGCTTAGACCCGACACCCCCTATACAGGAAGCCGCACCCCATGAAAGCCCTGGTATGCCGCACGCTATCAGCCGATCTGAATGACCTGAGACTGGAAGACATC
>CBFDBJ010000100.1:0-11149 GCA_965603015.1 uncultured Alphaproteobacteria bacterium | reverse complement strand
AGATCCGGTGGACCAAGGGCAAACAAATTGGCGTAAAGTTTCTGCGCAAACTAACCGAGGACGATAATCCGGCATGACGACATCAGCTCGTTAATCCTCACCAAACGGCAGATCGAGGCTTGCCAGGATCATCAGAACCTGGGGCGTCAGCTTTGATGCCAGACTGCCCAGGGAGCTTGAAAAATGAGTCGGCATGGCTTGCCGTGTATAGGCGGCAGACGGTGCAGCCGGAGCCTGGACAATCTCACGCGGCGACTTTTTCACATCGGATGATCCACTGCTTTCGTCGTGAGCATGGGTCAGCCTGTCATAGACCTCACTCAGACTGCGCATCTTGCCGGTTTTTTCAAAGAAAACCGACCGATTGGCCGATGCCTCGCGGCCAAAGCTCTCCGCAGCTCGGGCGTCAGGATTGGCTTCTGCGGCCGTAATAAAGCGCGCCGCGCCTGAGGCACCAAGGAAGTGGGCCATATAGAGCTCACCCTTTGATACGGCACGTCCAAGCTTCTGCTGCAGGGCACTGGCAGTGTCACGAGTGAGCTCGCCCGCCATCAGACTGGCAACCTTCGGATCAAACCGCAGGGCAAGAATTTCCTCTTTTACTGCCGGGTCGGCAACATTGAACCGGCCGGTTTCGGACCGCTTGATCTGGCGTGAGAGGTCGCCGAGGCCGTGTTCGTCCCCGTGTTGTTTAACCACCGAGAGCCACGTCTGATCGATAAACTGAAACATTCCAGATGCGCTGGAAGTCTTTGATTTTGCTTGAGTTTCCAGACCGCTTTCGCGCTGCGCCGTGGCCAGCAAATAGTCGAAATCAACACCGGTTTTTGCCGCTGCCGAGGCAATAAGCGAATGGATTTGCGTTGTTGCGGTAAGCGATATTGCTTGGCTCATGGTGTAAGGCTTTCTGCTTGTGTGCCTTACCCTCGCAAAACCAATGCCAAAACCGATGCCAGCATTGATTTATCTATGAATCAGCCGTTAAAGCCGCCACCCAGATGGGCCAGACGCAGATAGAGATAGCCGAAATAACCCATCATCAGGATCACCCCTTCAAAGCGGCTGAGGCGACATTTCGTGAGCAGGAAGAAAGACATGATGAGGGTCGAGACCAGCATCCACGGCAAATCAAAACTCGCAATCGTGTTGCCGATTTCGATAGGTCTGAGAATTGATGTGATACCCAGCACGGCGAGAATATTGAAGATGTTCGACCCGACAATCGCGCCGACGGCAAGTTCAGTATGACGGCGCAGCGACGCGATCAATATTAGAGCCAGCTCCGGCAGCGAGGTCCCGAAGGCGACCAGCGTCAGACCAACCACCTCCTCGTCAACATTCAAGGCATAGGCAGTCGCCACAGCGCCTTCAATGAGAAAATCCGCGCCAAACTTGATCGCAACAAAACCCGCAAGGATGACAATAACATCAAGAATAATAGACGGGATGTGCATCCGGGCCTTTTCTGCCGCTTCAAGGGCACGGTCGCCGGACATCGTGGGACGAACGCGTTCCGAAAAATAGGCAAGGGTCAAATACACCACAAGCACGCCGATCATGAAGACACCCATGGAGCGCTCGATGCTGCCACCCATATTGCCAAGCATGGTCAACATCGCACTTGCGATCAGAACCATAAGACCATCACGCAGAACAACGTTCTTTTCCGCAGCGATTGGCGAAAGAACGGCGCCAAGGCCCAGGATCAGGAGAACATTGGTGATATTGCTGCCAACGATATTGCCAACCGCGATGCCGGTTTGACCGCCGAAGACGGCATCGACAGAAACTGCCAGCTCGGGGGCGGAAGTTCCCATCCCGACGACAACAAGGCCAAGAAAAAGCGTGGATAGTCCGAGGCGCCCGGCGAGCGTTACAGCCCCGCGCACAATAGCGCTGCCACCGAAAATCAGCAGAACAACGCCAAGGCCTATATTAAAAAGATCCACGAAACACCCACTCCAACAGAGGCTCACTCAAGCCACATATCCCGGCCCAATCAGGACAACTCTAACACCAAGGAGTTTACATTTATTTTCCAAGGTATTTCCCGAATATCCCGATTATAATCTTCCAGAATTATGCCCTCAATATGGCGCAGCAGAAGGGCTTCAGGTCGAAGACGGGCGGGGACAACGGTTTATACAGATCTTCAGAATGAGATCAACTCTCCTGATTATGATAACTTTACACTATCAAGATCTGATACCTGTAGCCCTGCCACTGAAATCACTCATCATCGTGAAACCAAATCCGGCACCGGTCAGCGCGTCCCTGACCTCCTCAATATGGCTGCGATCACGCGTTTCCACCATAACCTCGAGGGTCGTATTCTTGGCCGATATATCAAGCTGCAACCTTTGATGGGCAACCTCGATGATACTCCCCCCGGCATCACCGATAACACGGGTCACCACAGCCAGCTGTCCCGGGATATCCGGTACTTCAATCTGAAGACGGAAAATACGTCCATCACGCATCAGTTCCCGCATAATGACCGACGTGAGAAGCCGCGGGTCAATATTACCACCACTCAGAACAAGACCGACTTTTTGGCCACGAAACTTTTCGGGAAGAGCAAGCAGTGCAGCCAGACCAGCCGCCCCCGCACCTTCGACCAGTGATTTTTCGACAATCAGCATGAGATAAATGGCTTGCTCCATCCGCGCCTCGCTAACCGTCACGACGTCCTCAACAAGCTCCTTCACAATCTCCAGTGTTCGCGGCCCGACATTCTTGACAGCAATCCCTTCGGCGATAGTCGATCCGATACACTCGGCCGCCTTGCCGTCCAACGCTGCGGTCATCGAGGGATAGAGCTCCGGTTCAACGCCGATAATTCTTATCTCCGGCTTGATAGCTCTGGCCGCTGTCGCCATTCCGGCAATCAGGCCGCCGCCGCCAACCGGGACAACCAGGACATCAAGATCCGGATAGTCCTCCAACATTTCAATAGCGACCGTCCCCTGGCCTGCGATGACCTGGTCATCGTTATAAGGATAGACAAAGATAGACCCGTTTTCCTTAGCCAACCGCTCGGCGGTTGCCTGAGCCTCGACCAGTGTCTCGCCTTCAAGCACGACATCAGCTCCAAGGCGTTTGGTCGCTTCCACTTTCACGAAGGGTGTATTTGTCGGCATAACAATGGTCGAGCGGATACCCATATTACCGGCGTGATAAGCAACAGCTTGCGCATGATTTCCGGCAGACATGGCAATCACGCCGCTTGCCTTTTCCGCATCAGTCAGGCTCGCAAGCTTGTTCAGTGCACCTCTTTCCTTGAAAGCAGCTGTAAATTGCAGATTCTCGAATTTCAGAAAGACCTCCGCACCGGCAATCGATGACAGGGTCTTTGAATAGAGAAAAGGGGTTCGCACGACCTTGCCCTTGATAACCGCTGCAGCGGCCTTCACGTCTTCATATGTCACAGCCATGGGCCAAACCCCCGTATCTCTGCGGCAGCCAATTCCATTTTTGAAATCGCGCCAAATGGTCCTATACTGCGTTCCGGCGAAAGAGTGCGTCGAGCCCGAGCAGAATAGTGCGCGGATATACCAATTCCTGCGGAAAATCCACTCCAATGAGGTGGACGTCAGAAGGAACGTAACAATGAACCCGAGATACCGCCGTAAAGGACAAAATCCTGTTGAAAAGCTCATGCGGCCCGGCCTCCTTTTGCTCGCGCTTCTGATCGGATTCACGTTCATTTATCTTCTCACGCCGACATCGACCGTTTCGACCGCCATGGCCGATCAAGCTGACGAGGATTACGCCTCGGCCGAAGAACCTCAAGATCCCGAAGTTTACGACGATGAAATGGACCGCGAGACGATTTCCGATGACGATGGTGACAGGAGTACCGATGACGAAATCGACGATACAGCTGACCTAAACGAAGATTCATATGAAGATCGCGAAGGCGGCGAAGATTACGATGACGATGGTGGCCCCCGCCCCGGCGACAATGAGACAGAGGGCGAGAGCGTCCCGGAAGCCGCCCCCGGGGACACCGTTGAAGAGGAGACTGCAGAGGATGACGGGGAAGAGACTGCCAGCGAGGGGCGTCATCGCGAATGTATCTATGTGCCCGGCATTGATACGTTTCATGTCATCGACGACAAACATCTGACTGTCTCGACCAGCCCGCGCCGTATTTACCTCGTCACATTATGGAACCGCTGTTTCGACCTTAAATGGTCGCATCAGATTGCAATCAAGTCCTACAGCTCCTGGACCTGTTCCCATTCCCGCGATACTATTATTACTGAAGACAGCCGGTGCTTTATAGATGAAATAGAACGCGTGGAATCCAATGAGGCCGCCGAGAACATCGTCGCCGAGAGATCCCGCGAGGACGATGCGGAGTAAGGTCAACAAGTCCGGACATAAGTGCTCCTCATGCGGATAAGAACCCAAATCGTGCCTCAATCAGCATTCTGACACCTGTGACATTTTTATCAGAGTGGGGATGGAATTATTCGTTCGGGACATTTCCACTTTGCAGGTGTTCCTGAATCAAGTATACACCTTCGCATATCGGTCGCAGAGGCGAGAAAAATATCTGCGATCATAAATCACTGAGGACAAACGGATGACACAGGGAACCATAAAAATGCCGACCATCGGCTACTTTATCTCTCTCGGGTTCCGTTAACTTTCGACTTGCCCGGGGATACTGGCCCGGGCGCTCAGCAGTCGACTTCAAGCGGCAAAAGCCGCAGAATTCCTCAAATTTTCAACTGCTTCTTCTTATAGCGTTCGAGGGCCACCGAGCTCTTTAGACCATTTTGCGCCACGACATCCTTTTTGGGTCTCCTGGCACACAGCGGTATGACGCGATATTTTTATCAGGAGGGAGGCCTTCACAGAGCCTCTTTGAGACTATGAACAAGATCACTTTCTGGACCGTTCTGAAATTTATCTGGCACTACTGGCGCAATTTCCCCCGTGCCATCACGGCAATTTCTGTCGGCATCGTCATTATGATCGTGTGCGACGTGCTGTTGCCGATCTTTGCCGGCCGCATTATTGACGCGGTTGCATCAGGGGCAGCGGCTGGTGAAACCACACCGCTTGTCATCGAGGCTGCGAAAATGGCCTTCTTCGGATTTGTTGCCCTCGAGGCGAGCTTCTATACCCTGCGCTATCTCAATGACCGCGTATGGATCTGGCTTGCGTCCGAAACCATGCGCCGCATGGTCGCGGATGCCTTCTTCCGTGTTCAGCGCTTCTCGACAGACTGGCACGCCAACTCCTTTGGCGGCGCGACAGTGCGAAAGATCACGCGCGGCAAATGGGCCTATGACGATATGGCGGATAGCCTGTTCTACGGTCTCATTCCGGCGACACTTGTGGTCATTGGTCTGTCCATCATGCTGGCAACCCAATGGATCATCATGGGAGTCATCATGTTCACGAGCATTGTTCTGCTGTTCGCCATGAACTGGTTTCTCATGACGCGCTATGTGGCCCCCGCCAACAAGACCTTCAACAAGCGTGATACGAAGCTGGGCGCGGTTTTGGCGGACTCCATCACGTGTAATGCCGTGGTTAAATCTTTCGGGTCCGAGGCCCGCGAGGATGATCGGCTCGGGCAAATGACGACATCGTGGAGAGATGGCGCACGGGCAAGCTGGAACCGGCAGGTTAACTCTGGCGGTCTGCAGTTTATCTTCATGATTGGCCTGGTGACACTGATGATCGGCACTGCCCTCCTGTTCTGGAGCCAGGGCAAGGCCACGCCGGGCCAGGTCGTCACAGTTCTGACAAGCTACTTCGTCGTCAACGGTTATATGCGCCACATCGGTATGCACATGCGAAACATCCAGACGTCCGTGAATGAGATGGAAGATATCATCAACTTCATGACGCTGCCTCTTGGCGTGGTGGATGCGGACGACGCCAGATCGTTTCACGCCGGGTCCGGCAAGATCGAGTTTCACGATGTCACGTTCACCTATGAAAATCAGGACGAGGCGCTCTATCGTGATTTCTCACTATCGATTGAGCCGGGTGAAAAGGTGGCGCTGGTCGGACAGTCGGGTAGC
Source organism: uncultured Alphaproteobacteria bacterium (assembly GCA_965603015.1). Classification (GTDB taxonomy): domain Bacteria; phylum Pseudomonadota; class Alphaproteobacteria; order M2410; family M2410; genus JAUWTJ01. The sequence goes on along the minus strand of CBFDBJ010000100.1, from coordinate 5,102 downwards.
GGCAAGAGCAGTTTTGTAAAACTTGTTCAGCGGCTTTATGATGTCGATGGTGGTGAGATCGTTATCGACGGACAGAATATTGCCGGCGTGCTGCAGTCCGATCTTCGAGAGGCCATTGCACTGGTGCCACAGGAGCCAATCCTGTTTCACCGGACACTGATGGAAAACATCTCCTATGGTCGGCCTGATGCTACTGTTGAAAACGTCATCGATGCGGCCAAACGGGCTCACGCCCACGAGTTCATCGACCAGCTCAAGGATGGTTATGAAACGCTGGTGGGCGAGCGCGGTGTCAAGCTCTCGGGCGGTGAGCGTCAAAGAGTTGCTTTGGCACGCGCCTTCCTTGCGGATTGTCCGATCCTGATCCTTGATGAGGCGACCTCGAGCCTCGACAGTCACACCGAAGCCTTTATCCAGGCTTCGATGCAGGACCTCATGGAAGGCCGCACGACGATCATCATTGCCCACCGGCTCTCGACGATCCGGCAGGTCGACCGGATCCTCGTCTTTGACAAGGGCCGGATCATTGAGCAAGGCACCCATGAGGAACTGATGGCGCAGGACAGCCACTACCGCTCACTCGTCGCGGTGCAGCTCCTCGACGTAGCAGAAACCGAAAAGGTTCGCGAAATCGCGAGCTAAAAGTGGCGGCCTAAAGTCATAGCTCGCGCCGCCAAATTCAATTTTTGTCATCCTTGGGCTTGACCCGGGGATGACAACATTGTTTGGTTCAGAGACAAATGCAGCCTCCCTCCCCCTTCATCCTCAAATGGCTCCCCGAAATCAAGCCCGGCGGCAGTGTCCTCGACCTCGCCTGCGGCAAGGGGCGTCACACGCGGGTCTGCCTGGAACGTGGCTTTGAAATAACCGCTGTCGATATCGACACGCGCGGTCTCGGCGACCTGGCGGGAATAGCCAAACTCTCCCCTGTCTCCGCAGACCTTGAAAATGCACCATGGCCCCTCGGCGAGGCCACCTTCGACGCTGTCATCGTCGCCAACTATCTCTGGCGCCCGCTATTTCAAAACATCCGCGAGGCCGTCGCGCCGGGCGGGCTCCTCCTCTACGAAACCTTCGCAGCGGGCAATGAGCGCTACGGCAAACCGTCCAGTCCCAATTTTCTGTTGCAGGAGGGTGAGTTACGCGAGGTCTTTGCAAAGGGGTTTGAAATCCTCATCTATGAGCAGGTAGTCGAGCAGGTCCCCGCTCCAGCAGTGCGCCAAAGACTGGCCGCAAGGAAATCGGCGTCCTGAAGCCCCGCCCTTCGCGAGTTTTGCAACTCGCTCATTGACGGTGTATAATGCCTCAAGTGACAAATTCCGGCGGGGGCCGATAACATTTCGGGGAACCTATGCAGCGCTTTCTTACAAATCTTCTTCTTTTGCTGATCATCCTCGGCGTGCTGTTCTTTTTCAGCCCGCTTTCAAAATTATTGACCTCCGAACCACCCGCTACCGAAGTCGAGATCGTGATTGATCCAGCCATTGTCCCGGCGGTGGAGGAGGACACGGGCGAGATCACACCAGACGCAGCAGTCCCGGAACCAGATGAGGCGGCTGAAGTCGTCGCAGACGATACGCCAGAAGCCACTGATCCTCCCTCAGAACCCTGATCAGCCCTGCGCGGCCCGGTGAGGCCTTGTAACCTCTGCAAAATATTGTTGGCCAAAGGCGTTCTGGCTCTCCCAGGCGCTGAGTGAAGCTTCCGTCATTTCATGGATCCAGAAGCCGTCGGGAATCGGAAGGTCCTCTGCATCAACCAGACCAGGCGTTATGTCCGCGACAACGACCGCATCGCCTTCGTCCTGCTCGGCAACGGCGAGGATCTTGCCGTGACCATCAACGATTTGTGCCCGTCCCAAAAAGCGGGACTTGTAGGGTCTGCCCTCGGCGCCCGGTGTCAGACCTTCAAAGTCCCCGGTGTGGGCTGCATGGACAAGAGGAACACGCAGCAGCCTGGCGACTGTCGGCGGCGTCTTCTCATAAAGGGCGACATTCTTTCCGACCCCTGTCCTGGCCTCCGCCGTATCTTCGCCATAGGGCATGTCCCACCAGCAGGACCCTCCGACGACCAGTCCTACCTTCCCCTTGAGACGCCTCACTGTCTGTGTCCGGACGAGTTCCCAGCACACCGCAGCACCGATGGGGCCTGCCGGTGTATCGAGGACACCATCATCACTCCCCGGCTCATAGTAACAGTTCTCCCACATGGTCGGGAGGTCCTTATCGTGGAGAAATGTTGAGCCGTCAGGAAAGGCAAGGACGAATGTGTTGAAGTCGCCTTCGGCACGCGAGGCGATGAAGGAGCCGCCGAGGATGACGCCATGTTCTTTGGCAAGGCGCACAAGCAGCTGAAAGGGCTCGCCGTCCACAGGGCGGGCCGCGTCGAGGAGCGAAGGATGAAAGGCCACCGCCGACGTGAAGAACTCGGGCAGGATGACCAGTTCGGCTCCCTCGCCAATCGCTTCGAGCGCGAGGCGTTCGGCGCTGGCGCAGTTTTCCTCCACGGCTCCGAGTGTGGCTTTCATCTGAATGGCGGCGGCTCGCATGGCGTTCTCCCTATGTGTCTTTCTACAAAGTATCACGCAGGCACCAGTTACTCAGCCACCTCAGCCTGCGCGCCCGGAGCCTCTGGCGCAGCTTCAAGATGATCGCAAGGGTGGTCGGCATGGCCGACATGATGCTCATGCGGGACAGAACTGTGGGTCCTGGCGTGGCGACGCCAGTTGAGGAAATGAGCCAGCGCTACCAGCGAAACGCCGACCGAAGTAAACGCCACATCGTATTCGCCGGAAACGTCATGCAGCGCACCGGCAAACATCAGAAGCAACCCTGCTCCGGCAATGACCATCAGGCGTCTGCCGCCATGCGCGCCCCTCACCCCAAGCCACAGACCCAAAAAACTCAACGGCAGCGCAGTTGCGAAGAAAAACACATGGATTGTGGTTTCCTCAAAGAGATGCGCGCCGAGCATGGGCAGCACGCTCACCACGAGCGGCATGGCCAGGCAGTGGAACAGGCACAGCAGCGAAAGGCCCATCGCCGAGCCATCTATCAGTTTCTGTCGCTGGATTTGCACCGGTTCACGCCTCGAAGGTTCGAAAGAAGGCATCTTTCATCCAACCGGGCCCTTGAAGTCAAGGATTATTCAGCCTCGACAGGACCCTCGTCCGGCGCAGCGCCATTGTAAACGGACCCCATCAGGTCCTTGATCGTCTCGACCTGCCCGAGTTGCGAGAACATCAGGATGACTTTGGCCGCGCTGCCGGACACACCCTTCATCTGCATGATGCGCTGCCATGGACTGGCCGGCCCCGGCCAGACACGCAGTTCTACCGGAGCGCTGGCATCAAGACCGATCATGGTTTTGGTTTCGTCAATGGCGTAACGGAAGCCGCCGAGGCCGTCGATTAGCCCCAGATCCTTCGCCTGGGCACCGGACCAGGCTCGGCCACTGGCAACCTCATGAACAGCTTCAAGACTCATCCCGCGCCCTTCGGCAACCTTGAGCGTAAAGTCGGTATAAAAATTACCCAGAACCTTGTTCACCGCCTGCCAGCTTTCGCCGGAGCCTCCTGCCGACCCATTTTCTGACAGGGCGATTTTCTGTTCGCCAGGCCCTCCGGCCACTGTTTCGCTTAACGTCAAACCAAGCGTTCCATACGTGCGCCCCATCACAAACTTGCCATCAACAACACCGATAGATCCTGTGATCGTGGTTGGCTGCGCGATAATCCTGTCCGCGGCCATCGCAACGTAGTACCCGCCCGATGCCGCAACACTGCCCATGCTGACAACGACAGGTTTGCCGCTATCGCTGGCGTATTTCACCGCGTCCCAGATCTGGCCGGATGCCACAGCCGACCCGCCAGCGCTATCCACGCGGAACACGATGGCCTTGACGCTTTCATCATCAGCCGCATCTCGAATGGCATTCGCAGTAATGTTGGCGTTGATAGTCGGGGTGGCAACCACCTCTATCTGATCAGACTTGATCGGCCCTTCAGCATAGACAACCGCGATGACCGCGCCGTCGTCATAGAGCGTCCCGGCTCCTGCCAGATAGTCGCTCCAGGTTATTTCTGTAGCGCCCTTGCCCCCTCTGATCAGCGCAGCACTGCGAGCCTGATCAAGCGGGCCCAAATGACTTATGAGGCCGCTTGCCAGAGCATCGGTCGCATCTCGCGGACCCTCGTGCAGCAACGCGCGAAGTCCGTCCAGGCTCATGCCTCTGGAAATCGCAATTCCGGTTGTTGCACGGTCGTGAATGGCCTGGACAAGCGACCCATAGGCGTCGCGGTCCGGACCCGAAAGACCGGGCCTGGTGAAGGTACTCACACCTGTTTTATAATCCTCGTACTGACCACCAGTCGCGGCACTTTCATCGGTATTCGGCATTGCTTCAGCGAAGGAGGCATTAACCTGAACCTCCGAAGATGCAAACGTACCACCGGGCTGCATCCACAACTCATCGGATTCCGTCGCGGCATAATAGGCCCCAAGGCTCGCCGGCTGGAAACTGCGCGCATGAACAATGACAAATTTACCTTTGGCCCGAAACGAATTAAAGGCATCCCGGATTTCTTCAGCCTGCGCGATCGGTAACGCTTCTTCGCCATCCAGTGTTACGAACAACCCGGGCACTCTTGCGTCGTCTTCCGCGCGGGCAAGCGCTTCAACAACACGAATGATGGACGCAGGCGATGCCCCTTCGGCGCCAAAAGATGACCCGTGAGGCTGATCCGTGAAGGTCCCGCTCAGATCGAGCTCAAGAACAGCCAGAGACGGGATCTCGGGTTTCTTCTGCCCTGTCACCAGCACCGGCAAGATCAATACCGGCAACATGACAAAGAACAGCACAAGCGCCAGAAAAACGGCAAAAACGGTGCCGATGATGCGTTTCATCCAGACAGTCCCACAAACACACTCCGCCCCCCGTGGCCCGGCGGTCTGGGCCTTATGGTAAAAGTACCGCATAGTCATCTCAAAGCCAAGGGCCACAAGCGCTCCCCGGGACCCGATTGGAGCTGTGTGACATCAGTGTCACGCCCAATTTACACAAGATTATGGAAGGTATCCGCCGTTTTCGACATGTGACCGATG
>CBFDBJ010000099.1:0-11301 GCA_965603015.1 uncultured Alphaproteobacteria bacterium | reverse complement strand
TGAGCATATCACAGAGAATCGGTCAATATCAACCGGGCGGCCCGACGCTAGCGCTGCTTACCCCACCAGCCCCCGCCCGATCGAATGATATTCGATCCCGTTTGTCGCCATCTCCGCCGGAGAGTAGATATTCCTCAAGTCCACTATGACCGGCGTTTTCAGGAAGCTTTTCAGCTTGTTCATGTCGAGGGCGCGGAACTCGTTCCATTCGGTGAGGATGGCGACGAGGTCGGCGCCTTCCATGGCGTGCCAGGCGCCGTCGCACATCAGGATGTCCTTGAGGTCCTTCTGGGCCTCTTTCATGCCCTGGGGGTCATAGGCGCGGATTGTGGCGCCGTTTTCCTGCAGGATGGGTACGATGTCGAGGCTGGGGCTGTCGCGCATGTCGTCGGTGCCGGGCTTGAAGGTCAGCCCGAGGATCGCGATGGTCTTGCCTTTGACGGAGCCACCGGCCGCATCGATGATTTTCTGCGCCATCTGTTTCTTGCGGGCATTGTTGATATCAACGACGGCCTCGATGATTTTTGTCGGAACGCCGGCATCGGACGCGATTTTCACAAGCGCCAGGGTGTCTTTGGGGAAGCAGGAGCCGCCGTAGCCCGGCCCGGCATGCAGGAATTTTGCCCCGATGCGCTTGTCGAGGCCAATGCCGCGGCTGACCGCCTGAACATCGGCGCCAACCTTTTCGCAAATATCGGCCATTTCATTGATGAAGGTGATTTTGGTGGCAAGGAACGCATTGGCGGCATATTTGATCAGCTCGGACGTGGCCCGTGTGGTGAACATCACCGGCGTCTCGTTGATATAGAGCGGCCGGTAGAGTTCGCGCATCACGGTTTTGGCGCGCTCTGATTCGGCGCCGACGACGACGCGGTCCGGCCGTTTGAAATCCTCGATGGCAGAGCCCTCGCGCAAAAATTCAGGGTTGGAGGCGACGTCAAAATCGGCGCCCGGGTTGACCCGTTTGAGAATGCTCTCAACCTCCGTGCCGGTGCCGACCGGGACCGTGGATTTGGTGACAACGACCGTATAGCCCGACAGGGCCTCGGCGATCTCTTCGGTCGCGGCGTAAACATAGGTCAGGTCGGCATAGCCATCGCCGCGCCGACTGGGCGTGCCCACGGCGATGAACACCGCGTCGGCCGAGGCAACGGCTGCCTTGAGGTCGGTCGTGAAGGCGAGGCGCCCGGCACTGACATTTTCGGCGACCAGTGCATCAAGGCCTGGCTCATAGATCGGAATGCCACCTTCGTTCAGAAAGGCGACCTTGGCTTCATCCTTGTCGACGCAAACAACGTCGTGACCAAAGTGTGAGAAACAGGCGCCTGACACAAGGCCAACATATCCGGTTCCAATCATTGCGACGCGCATGGCGTAATCCTTTATCTAGTACTCGAGAGCTTGATTATTTGGCTTCGGCTTCAGCCACGATCTGTTTGAGCAGGGGCAGGAGCCCGTCGGCGAATTCCGGCCTTGCCATGGCGAGGGCCACATTGGCGTGGATGAACCCCAGCTTTGCGCCACAATCATAGCGGACGCCCTCGAACTTCAATCCGTGGAAAGGCTTGTCGCCGAGCATTTTGGCCATGGCGTCGGTGAGCTGGATTTCTCCGCCAGCGCCGGTTTCGTGGGCGCCGAGATGGGTCATGACCTCAGGCAGGAGGATATAGCGACCGATCATGGATAGTGTTGAGGGAGCTACGTCAGGCTCGGGTTTTTCAACAAGCCCTTTGACCTCGACACGGTTACCATCTGTCTTGCCGATGTCGAGGATGCCATAGCGATTGGTGTGTTCACGCGGAACCTCCTCGACGGCTACAACGTTGCCGCCAGTATCCTCATAGACCTCCATCATCTGAGTCAGGCAGGACTTGTCTCCCACCAGCAGTTCGTCAGGAAGGATGACGGCAAAAGGCTCGTCGCCAATATAGCTTTTGGCGCACCAGACGGCGTGACCGAGACCCAACGGCTCTTGCTGGCGAATAAAGGCCGTCTTGCCAGGCCCGGGCATCAAAGCGGTGAGGGCTTCAAGCTCGCTGTCTTTGCCACGCTCTTTCAAAAGTGACTGGAGCTCCCAGGCATGATCAAAATAATCTTCGATGGCGCCCTTGGAGCGGCCATTGACGAAGATAAACTCCTCGATCCCGGCTCTGCGAGCGTCCTCAATGGCATATTGAACCAGCGGCGTGTCGACGATGGGCAGCAGCTCTTTGGGGACGGATTTGGTCACCGGCAGGAAGCGGGTTCCCAGGCCAGCGACAGGCAAAACAGCTTTTTTAATTGGTTTCGGCATTATATCTGCTTGTTTCCTCAAAATTGGTCCTGCATTGGCACAGCTTCTGCCACGCAAGCCAAAGGATCGCAAGTCCCGTGCCGTCTTTTCGGCTGCATTGGCACAGGGGAAAGTCTATTGTTTTTCGGGACTTAACCCTTTGTTGCGGGTGTTGGGAAATGATGTTACGGCAGACCGGATGACAACGATAGCTTGCAGGTGGTTATGGTAAGTCTGTAACCGGAGTTCTGGAAGGATCCAATTCGATGCATAGAACCGAAAGGCTCGGGCGATGACTGTACTGGTAAGTGGTGGTGCCGGCTATATAGGCAGCCATCTGTGCTGGCTTTTGGCCGATCAGGGCGAAGAGTTCGTTGTCGTGGACAATCTGTCCACGGGACGAGAATTTGCGATACCGCCGCAAGGAGAGCTCATTGTTGGTGATGTCGGCGACATGGAGCTGATCGCCAACGTCATAAAACAGCATAACGTGGACGCGGTTGTTCACTTTGCCGGTTCGATTGTTGTTCCGGAATCAGTTTCGGACCCGCTCAAGTATTACAAGAATAATACGGCCAATTCGCGTAATCTGATTGAGGCTTGCGTCGAGAGCGGAGTGAAGCATTTTATTTTTTCGTCGACCGCCACAGTTTACGGCGAACCAAAGAAAAATCCGGTAACGGAGGATTTCCCGTTTGCCCCCTTCAATCCCTATGGCACGTCAAAAGTGATGACCGAGATGATGCTGAAAGACGTCGCCTTCGCGCATGACTTCGACTATGTCGCTTTACGCTACTTCAATGTGGCCGGCGCAGATCCGAAAAAACGCACCGGGCAATCAACGCCCAATGCGACGCATCTCCTGAAGATTGCCAATCAGGTGGCCCTGGGACAAAGAGAGTACCTTGAAATTTTTGGTGAGGACTATGACACACCGGATGGTACCGGCGTCAGGGACTACATTCATGTCAGTGATCTGGCCGAGGCCCACTGGTCTGCGTTGCAATATTTGAGGAACGGCGGAAAAGCGATCGCGCTTAATTGCGGTTATGGCAAAGGGTTTTCCGTTCGCGAGGTTATCGAGACCCTGGAACAGGTGATCGGCCGCAAACTGCCGGTGAAGACAGGCCCGAGACGGCCCGGCGATATTGGCTCGATCATCGCCGATAATACGAAAATCAAGTCACTCCTCGGCTGGGAGCCAAAATACGATGACCTCAAGGGGATCGTCGAAAGCGCCTTGCGCTGGGAAGAAGCACTCGCACAAAAGAACAGTCAGGATTGACCATGACCATTCTCGTCACAGGTGCTGCCGGATTTATCGGGTCCTACGTCGCTCACGCACTGCTTGATCGCGGCGAGGAGGTCCTGGGTATCGACAATATCAATGACTATTATGCCGTGGACTTGAAGCAGGCGCGGCTCGAACGGCTGGGTGATCGGGCAGGGTTCTCCTTCAAGAAAGTGGATATCGCGGATCTTGAGGCTTTGAAACAAAGCGTTATTGGACACAAAATTACTAAAGTGGTTCATTTGGCCGCGCAGGCCGGGGTGCGCTATTCGATTGAGAACCCCATGGCCTATGCGCAGTCAAATCTGGTTGGACACCTGGCAATCCTGGAGCTTTGTCGCCATACGGATAATTTGGAACATCTGGTTTATGCATCATCGAGTTCGGTTTATGGCTTGAACGAGAAGATGCCATTTTCTGAAGAGGATCGTGTTGACAAGCCGGTATCGCTTTATGCTGCGACAAAGAAGTCCGGCGAGTTGATGAGCCATACCTATGCGCATCTCTACGGTCTTGCGCAAACGGGGCTGCGGTTCTTTACGGTCTATGGGCCGTGGGGGCGTCCGGATATGGCCTATTGGTCTTTTACGGACAAGATCATGCGCGGCGAGACGATTGATATTTATAACCATGGCGACATGAAACGGGACTTTTCCTATATCGATGACATTGTTACGGGGATTTTGGCAAGTCTCGATAGACTTCCCGAGCCAGATGAAAAAGGTCTGCGTAACAGGATCTTTAATATCGGCAACAAGCGTCCGGAAGACCTCATGCATTTCATCGAGGTCATCGAGACTGCTGTCGGCAAGAAGGCAAAGACGCGGTTGCTGCCGATGCAGCCCGGTGATGTTTACGCGACATACGCGGATACAAGCGCAATTGAGGCGGCTTGCGGATTTGAGAGCAAGACCTCGATCGAGGAAGGTATCCCGCGGTTTGTTGACTGGTATCGCGGATACAACGGTTTGAAATGAGTTTGAGTAAACCCGAATGAGGTTCTTATGTGTGGAATTGTAGCAATTGTTGGTAACCGGGATGCAACGGACTTCATGATTGAAGGACTGAAGCGTCTTGAATATCGCGGATATGATTCCGCCGGTGTTACTACGCTTGTGGGTGGCAAGGTTTGTCGGCGCCGGGCCGAGGGCAAGCTTTCCAATCTCGTAGAGGTTCTGGCGAATAATCCGCTTGAGGGCACAATCGGCATTGGCCATACGCGGTGGGCGACCCATGGTGCGCCTACGGAGGGAAATGCCCATCCGCATGTCGCCACCGGAGTGGCGATTGTCCACAATGGTATCATCGAAAATTTCATGACCCTTCGCGATGAACTCAGGGAAGCCGGTAAAGGGTTTGATACCGAAACCGATACCGAAGTAATTGCCCAACTGGTGAGTTTTCATCTTGGCCAGGGCAAGACGCCAAAGGAGGCTGCCTTTGCCGCGCTGGGGCGGCTTGAGGGCGCCTATGCCGTGGCCATGGTATTTGAAGGCGAGGATGACCTTATTATCGCCGCGCGCCAGGGCTCGCCGCTTGCAATCGGGATCGGCGACGGCGAGCACTACATTGGCTCCGATGCGTTCTCGCTTGCTCCGATTACCAACAAGGTCATCTACATAGAAGATGGTGACTGGGCGATGATGTCGCGCAGCAGTGTCGAGATCTATGACATGACAGGCAATCAGGTTGATCGACCTGTTTCGACCACCTCGGTCAGCGCCGCGCTGGTTGACAAGGGTAACCACCGCCATTTTATGGCCAAGGAGATCTATGAACAGCCCGATGTGATTGGCCATACGCTGGGGCGCTATGTGAATGCGGCAAAAGCCCTGATTGCCCTGCCGGACCTGCCTTTTAATCTGGCGGATGTTCCCAAGATTACCATCGTGGCCTGTGGGACTGCATCCTATGCCGGGATCGTCGCCAAATACTGGTTCGAGCAAATTGCGCGGGTGCCGGTCGAGGTCGATATCGCGTCGGAGTTTCGCTACCGCGAGGCGGCGCTGCCACAAGGCGGCCTGGCCATGATGATTTCTCAGTCCGGCGAGACGGCTGACACGCTGGCGGCTCTGCGTTACTGCAAGGCCGAGGGGCAGCATGTGCTCTCAATCGTCAATGTACCGGAATCGACCATTGCGCGCGAAAGCGATGTGATCGTCCCGACCTATGCGGGACCGGAGATCGGTGTTGCCTCAACCAAGGCCTTTACCTGTCAGTTAACGGTTCTGGCACTGCTGGCCATTGCCACGGCCTCGGCACGGGGCAGGCTGAAACCCGATGGCGAAAAGCGGCTGGTCAAGCTGTTGCAGGAAGTGCCGCGCCATATGGCCGAAGTTTTGTCCAGCGACGAGCAATTGAAGCGGATCGCACATGATCTGTCCAGGGCGCAGGACGTGCTGTTCCTCGGGCGCGGTATTCACTACCCCATCGCCCTTGAGGGGGCGCTGAAATTGAAGGAAATTTCCTACATTCATGCCGAAGGCTACGCAGCCGGCGAGTTGAAACACGGGCCGATTGCGCTCATTGACGAGAATATGCCCGTCGTGGTCATCGCACCGTGCGATGCAATTTTCGACAAAACAGTTTCCAATATGCATGAAGTTATCGCCCGCGGCGGCAAGGTGATCCTTGTCTCCGACGCTAAAGGCATCAGGCAGGCGGGCGGCGATACCTCGGTGTCCTTTGAGATGCCGGAAATCGACAGTTTTATTGCGCCCATCCTCTATGCTCTGCCGGTACAGTTGCTTGCTTATCACACGGCGGTGTTCAAAGGCACGGATGTGGATCAGCCGAGGAACCTGGCGAAATCTGTGACGGTCGAGTAGGGGCTAGGTCTCGCAATAATCGCGAATAACCTTCTCCAGATCGGCGCGTGAGAACTCGGGCCACAGGGTTTCCGTGAAATGGAACTCGGCCTCCGTGGATTGCCACAGCAGGAAATTGGACAGTCGTTGTTCGCCTGATGTGCGCAGGATGATTTCAGGGTCAGGGATATCGCCCGTATAAAGACGGTTTTCAATAAGCTGTTCATTGATGTCGTCGAGGGCGAGGGTGCCGGCGGTAACATCGTCAAGGATTGAGGCTGCGGCGTCGGCCATCTCGGCGCGCGCGCCATAATTGAAGGCGAGGGTGAGGCCGAGGCCCGCGTTGGATTTTGTCGTCTCGACGGCCTTGTCGATAAGGTCGAGAATATCGTCGTCCAGCCTGTCGCGGCGACCGATCACGCGAATGCGGACATTCTTTTCATCGAGCTCCTTGAGGTTTCGGCGGAAGAAAACCCGAAACAGCTGCATCAGGCCGAAGACCTCGGATTTGGGTCTTTGCCAGTTCTCGGTCGAAAAACTGTACAGCGTCAGATAGCCCAGCCCCATATCGCTGGCCTCGCGCACAATATCGCGCACGACCTCGACCCCGCGCCGGTGACCTTCCAGCCGTGGCAATCCACGTGCTTTGGCCCAGCGGCCATTGCCGTCCATGATAATGGCAATGTGGCGAGGCATGGCGCGCGCTGCGCAGGTTTGATTCCGATCCGTCATAGGACAAAGCGTTACGCTGGTTCAAAAGAGGTGGCAACAGATTTGCTTCACCATGTTTTTTCAAGATGGTGCCTGACACCATATGGCGAAAACATGGTACCCGCGCGGGTGCTTGATAATTTATGGCGGGGGCAGCCGCAAATCAGATATGGATGAACCGGTCATGGTTTTGACCCAAACCTGATCAAGAGTACCCGCTGAGCCACCCCCCCCATTTCAGACGGTTGAGAAAATGAGCGAAGATAAACCCGAACCCGCCAATCATGATGCGGATGAGACAGCTGACGAGACACCCGATGTGGGAGGCGTACTGCGGCCACGGGCCGACAAGGGGCTTGGCGCGCGGCTCAAGAGATACTTTCTCACAGGCCTCGTCGTCGGCGTTCCGATCAGTGCGACGATATATCTGGCGTGGTCCTTCGTGGCCTTTATTGACCGTAATATCCTGCCTCTGATCCCGGACCGCCTAAATCTCGATGCGCTTCTGCCGTACAATATCCCGGGTCTCGGGGTAATTATCCTTGTGGTCGGGATTACCTTTCTCGGGTTCCTTGCCGCCAATCTGTTTGGCAATGCCCTGCTGGTGCTTGGCGAGCGGATCGTCTCGCGAATGCCTGTTGTTCGCACGATCTATACCGGCATCAAGCAGATCATGCAGACTGTGGTGGCGCAGGGAGACGATACCTTCAAGGAGGTTTGCCTTTTCGAATATCCGCGCAAGGGGATCCATGCGATCGGCTTTGTGACCTCGAGGACCGGGGGAGAAATCAGGCGGGCCGCCGGCAAGGAGCTGATCAGCGTGTTCGTGCCGACAACGCCTAATCCGACCTCCGGGTTTCTGCTGTTTGTAGACAAGGCCGAGGCGCATATCCTGGAAATGTCCGTTGAGGATGGCGCCAAACTGGTTATTTCAGCCGGCCTCGTGATGCCGAAGGATGTCCCTGATCCGGCAGAGACCGGCGTTTCGGACTCAAGGGCCCGGCGGTTCCTGAAAAGGGCAGAGAAGGCAGTCGGGGGGCGGTGACCCTTGACAAAAGGGGTCGTTATGACCATAATGATCAAAGTGATCACTTTAAGATCGGGTAGACCATGGCTCTGAAAGACATAAAGACTGTTCCGGCGAAGGAGTTCAAACTTCGATTTGGCACTTTTCGGGAGGCGGCCCTGACGGAGCCAATCGGGATTACCAATCACGGACGCGTTAGCACGGTTATGATATCCGCAAAGGAATTTGAGGAGTTTGAACGGCTAAAACAATACGACACGCGGCAAGCCCTCTACGCAAACGAGCTTGATGAGGAATTGCAAGCAGCTTTGGATGAAGGGGACCTGGGCGACAGGGACGAACATCTCGATCATCTGCTGGCTTGATCACAGGTGAGCATGGAACCCAAACCGGGCCTGATTATTCGATTTGACTATCTGTGGCGCGATGAGCAAATGCGCGGCCTTGAGGATGGCAGGAAAGACCGCCCCTGCGTCATCGTCGTTGCCACCAAAGAACGCGAAGATGGCTCAAGGCGCGTTATGGTCTGCCCGATCACACATTCACCGCCGCAAGAAAATCAGACATCGGTAGAAATCCCGCCAAAGCTGGCGCGTGCCCTTAATCTTGATAGCGAGACAATGTGGATCAAGATCCATAAACTGAATGCGTTCACATGGGAAAAGGACCGCATCCCGGCAGGGATGGTCAAGACACCAGCCGGGAAGTGGTTCCACGGCATTGTTCCCTATGCAATCCGGGAAGAGGTGCTGGCCCAGGTCAGGCAGAACAACCGGGAAAGGAGGCTGTCTCAAGTGAAGCGGGATGATGCCGGGGGTTAGCTGAGACTGAATTCAAACCTTGATATAGGAACGGAGCGAGCGCGTACACGAAGTGCGCGCGACCGCCAGCGGCGGATTTCCCAGTCCAGGATTTCTCGCCTGCTCTCGATACTATCATCACAGTCTAGGCGCCTGGTTCCGGCGTCAGGGCCTGGTCGTTATTCCTCTTATTCTTTATTTCTGTGTTGACGGCCTCGAGTGAAATGAAACGATTAGCTGTGGATGGGTGTGAAGATGAATAGCTAATTGATCCAGAGCTGTTGACGCCCATTTTGCGCCAAAAGTCGGGAGCAACGTCTGGGTCATATGCGGCCCTGGCCATCAAGTATTGTCCCACGTAATCGGCCTCTTGTTCAAACTCGACGGAATAACTGTTTCCAGCAATGTTCGACCCCAGACCGGAGAACTCACCGCCGGTATTGACTCCATATGCAGCGGCGAGCCCATCAAGTAGCGCGCCTGCAAATGCGCCGGCCACTGCGTTCTTCTTCTTCTTTTCGATATGCAGCATTACGTTGTGAGCAATTTCATGGGCGAGGACAACAGCCAGTTCGTCATCGTTTTCAACAAATCTCAACATGCCATATGTGATGTAGATGTTTATCCCGTCAGCATACGCATTTACTGAATCGCTCTGCTGGATAACAACATTTGAAAGGCATCTCCTTTCCCCTGAGATCGAAACACTCCTTTCCGCCCCTGCTCGCTCCAAAACCAGACCTACCGGCGCAGCACTGTCCTTCCTAATGGACTTTTCCAGGGCTTGGTTGAATTTCTTCAGCCCCCTCTTGCCTGATTTGATTTCTATATTGTCCATTGAGATTATAACATCCCCGGGTAACACTCCCGCACCTTCCGCTGGGCTGCCCGGATAAACCGAAACTATCGTAATGCGACCCTCGGCGTCCAGGCTATAGAGTTCATTGGCTGCTTCTCGCCATTGCTTGTGGATTGATGTCAGGGTTTTGATGGTGAATCCTAGGTCGAATACAATCTTTTCGCCACACAGGTCAGCATTGTTGAGTAATATTGGTCTGACCACTTTGTTGGCCCGAGTTGTGACATCCTTGGCATACCTTAGAGCCATTAATTTCTGTCTAGCCTCTTCTTCCGCCAAAACTGTTGCATCGACATTCGATTGTTGGGTTGTGGGTGTTGCGCAGGCGGCAAGAAGCCAGGCACCTGCTAAGATGCCGCCAAAAATCCTGATTAATCTTGCCCTACGTTTGCCCATTTCTGCTCGCCTCCCTACAAGATAAATCCAAGAGTGCAACCTTACCGAAATTACCGAGCGCTGCAACACTCTCTGCTGTGTTCATCGTCATTCCCCCCTTGCTTTCCTCCCCAAAAACCCCTATATCCCCGCTCATTCCACACGCAGGCGTTCGGTTTCTTGTGCAAATTCACCTGAAACCGCTCCGGTGCCCTCAAGAGAGGGATGAGGTTCTGCGGAGGTATAACCGGTAAAGGAGAAAAAGAGCATGGCTCTACCTGACTTTTCTATGCGTCAGCTGCTTGAAGCAGGCGTGCATTTTGGCCACCAGACTCACCGCTGGAACCCGAAAATGGGTCGCTACATTTATGGCACCCGCAACAACATCCACATTATGGACCTGTCGAAGACGGTTCCGCTCCTGCATCAGGCTCTTCTGGCCATACAGGAAACGGTTGCCGGCGGCGGACGCGTCCTTTTTGTCGGCACCAAACGCCAGGCTTCAACGCCGCTGGCTGAGGCTGCCCAGCGCTGCGCCCAGTATTATATCAATCACCGCTGGCTTGGCGGTACGTTGACCAACTGGCGGACTATTTCAAATTCGATCAAGCGCCTTCGTGAACTCGAGGAAACCCTGTCAAAGGAAGTTTCGGGCTTTACCAAGAAAGAGCTTCTTCATCTGACCCGTGAGCGGGACAAGCTGGAGCGGGCCCTCGGCGGCATCAAGGATATGGGCGGTATCCCGGATCTTATGGTCGTTATCGACACCAACAAGGAAGCCATTGCCATCGCCGAAGCGCGCAAGCTGGGCATTCCGGTCATCGCCATCGTCGATACCAATTGTGATCCTGATGGAATTACCTATCCGATCCCGGGTAACGACGACGCTGCGCGCGCTCTTTTGCTTTATTGCGAACTGTTTTCCCGCGCTGTGATCGACGGGATTTCCAAAGGGGCAGGGGCATCCGGCAAAGACACCGGCGCTGAAGTTAATCCTGTCATGGAAGACCTTCCGGCAGAGGAAACGCCTGTAGCTGCGACGGCACCTGCAGCTGAAGAGAAGCCTGCAGCTGAGGCAACGCCTGCTACAGAAGCCGCGCCGGCTGAATAGCCAATCAACTTTTCCCTGGTGCCGCAGAGATTGCCGCACCAGGGAAAC
>CBFDBJ010000098.1:0-11500 GCA_965603015.1 uncultured Alphaproteobacteria bacterium | reverse complement strand
GGGTTGCAATGCCGCCGAGGATTGAGCCCAGAACGGCGACCATCAGCGCAAGAGGGGGCAGGAGCGCGCGAATGGCTTCCTTGAACAGCGCGCGTCGATCGCCGATCTCTTCTCTGGTGAAGGCCGGGGCCGCCGATGGCCGTATGATTGCGATAGCGATGATGTAGGCCATGTAGAGACCAACCAGCATAAGCCCGGGCAGCAGGGCGCCTGCGAAAATGTCGCCGACCGACATTGTGTCGGGCGACAGGATACCTTGTTCAAGTTGGGCTTTCTGATAGGCGCTGGAAATAACATCGCCGAGCAGGATGAGCACGATAGAGGGTGGGATGATCTGGCCGAGGGTTCCTGCGGCGGCGATGATGCCTGTTGCAAGTGGCACGTCATAATTGCGCTTCAGCATGGTCGGGAGCGATAATAGACCCATGGTCACGACTGTTGCGCCGACAATCCCCGTGGAAGCTGCAAGCAGAGCGCCAACGATGCAGACGGATATTCCAAGGCCGCCGCGCAGGGTGCCGAAGAGTTTACCCATGATATCAAGTAATTCCTCGGCGACCCTGGAGCGTTCCAGCATGACGCCCATAAAGACAAAAAGCGGCACGGCAAGGAGCACTTCATTAGTCATGGTGCCGAATATTCGTTGTGGCAGGGCGGTGACAAAATTGATCTGGAAAACCCCAAGGCTGAGCCCGAGGAGGGCAAAGACCAGGGCGCTGCCAGCCAGGGTGAAGGCTACCGGATAACCGGACATCAGCAGGACGCAGGTGAATACAAAGAGCAGGAGGTCGAGATGTTCAATCATGTTCGGCCCCTTCGAAGCTTGCCAGGGGAACGGTCACCGCGGCTTCGTGCTCGACCTCCTTTTCATAGCCGGTGAGAAAGGCGGCGCGGTGGATGGCAACAGACAGGCCTTGCAGGATCATCATCCAGGCAAAGACAGGAATAATGCTCTTGAGGAGATATATCGCCTGAATGCCGCTTGTTTCTCTCGATCCTTCGTGAACGCCCCATGAAAGCTCAATATAGGGAAGGGCGGTATCGACGATGAGGAACATGACAGGGAAGAGCAGGAAGTAGGTTCCCAGGAAGTCGATCAGCGCCCTGCGCGTCTCCGAGGCGCCTCGATAGAAAATATCGACGCGCACATGGCCATCGACCCAGAGGGTATAGGAGGCGGCGAGCATGAAAAGCAGCCCGTGCATGTAGGTGATAGACTCCTGAACCCAGATAAAGCTCAGGCCAAAGATATAGCGCAAAAGGACGGCGGTGGTCATGGTCAGGACCATGAAGAGAGAGAGCCAGGCGACGAGGTGTCCTGCCTGTTTGGCAAAACCGTCCAGAAATCCGGCGAGCGGAACGAGGTAGCCTGTCAGAAGCTTTGCGGCGGTTGGCGCGAATGCCGCCGTAGCGAGCAGAAGGATGGGCAGAACCATGTGAAAATAGAGCACGATATCAAGGGCCGCCAGTAATCCGTGGACTGTTTCGTTCATAGTGAATTTCCCGGTTTCCGCTTGCGTGAATGCACTCTAGTAGGTGAAGCCGAGCCGGCGGGCGGCAAGGTAAGGTTCATCATTGATGGCGGACAGCTCCATGCCTTGCATCCGGGCTTCGAGAAATGCTGCCAGGATCCTTTCGGACAGCTCGTCGCCTGTGCCGGCTTCACGCACGACGAGACCGGAGACCCTGCCGATCTCGGTCAAGATCTCATCGGAGAACACGCGCATCTGCACGCCGTGTTTGCTGGTGAGGGTGCTCAGTGCCGTCGTGTTAAAAGCATTGAACTCGGCGGCCGAAAACTCGTTTTCTGCGAGGCAGGCCTGCTGAACGATGGCTTTCTGCGATGGCGGCAGGCTTTCCCAGACATCAAGGTTCAGCCCCAGGGCGAGTTGCGCGCCTGGTTCGTGAAAGCCCGGGTAATAGTAGAATTTCGCAATCTTGTAGAAGCCGAAAGCCAGATCATTCCAGGGACCGACCCATTCGGTGGCGTCAATGGCGCCGGACTGAAGCGCGGGAAAGATCTCACCGCCGGGCAGAGCAACCGCAGAGGCACCAAGGCGCCGGATAACTTCGCCGCCAAGACCGGGCATGCGCATTTTGAGGCCCTTCATGTCATCAAGAGAGTTGATCTCCTTGTTAAACCAGCCGCCCATCTGATTGCCGGTGTTGCCAGCGACAAAGGCCTTGATCCTGAATTTTGCGGACAGCTCATCCCAAAGCTGCTGCCCGCCGTTGTGATGGATCCAGGCCTGGATTTCTCGTGCTGTCATACCAAAAGGAACTGACGTAAAGAAATTGAAGGCTTTGGACTTTCCCTGCCAATAATATTCTGCACCATGATACATATCGGCGGCGCCGGTGGAGACCGCATCAAAAGCTTCAAAAGCACCGACCAGTTCACCTGCAGCGTAGACCTTGATGTCGAGCGCTCCGTCGGTCATTTCTGTGATGCGGGCCGCGATCCGTTCCGGCGACATGCCGAGCCCGGGAAAGTTCTTTGGCCAGGTCGTGACCAGTTTCAAGTGTCTTTTGCCGGTGATAATCGCCGGGGAGGCAATCCCGTCAGTATTCGGGGAGACACTGTCGCCGTTGCCGGATCTGATTTTTGAACGGGTCACGGCGAGGGTTCCCAGTGCGGCTGTTGCAGCCCCGGCTGTGGCAATCAGTCCTGCGCCGGACAAGAGTTTGCGGCGATCCATTGTGAACCCTCTAAACTGTCAAGGTGAGAAGAAAGTGCGAAGTCCTATCATTACTCGAATTCGGAAAAAGGCAACCACTTGCCTGATTTGAGGACTTCGAGTGGCTGGAAGCGGCTTTTGTAGTCCATTTTGCTGCAACCCTTGATCCAGTAACCCAGATAGACGTATGGCAATCCACGCTTTCGCGCCTGGTTGATATGGTCGAGTATCATGTAACTGCCGAGGCTTCGGTCCCGGTCGCCTGGTTCAAAGAAGCTGTAGACCATGGACAGGCCATCTTCGAGCACATCGGTGAGAACGGTGCCAACGAGGTGGCGGGGGGCTGCGCTCAGTCTGGCCCCGATCCGGTATTCCACAATTTGCGTGTTAACTGTGGTTTCCTCGACCATGCCGGCATAGTCATGGACCGACATGTCGGCCATGCCGCCGTCTGCATGGCGTGCGTCCAGATAGGGTCGCAGGATTGAATATTGTTCGCTGGTGGCTTGTGGAGCGGTGAACTCGGCGTGCAGGTCACGGTTTCGCGTCATGATCCGTCTGAGGCTCTTGGACGGTTCAAATTTGTCGACTACGATCCGGGCCGAGACACAGGCCGAACATTCCTCGCAGGCGGGCTTGTAGGCGATGGCCTGGGACCGACGGAAGCCGTCATGGACCAGTTGATTGTGAAGCTGATCGGAAAGAGGGCCGGCAAGCGACGTAAAGACTTTTCGCTCCATCTTGCCTTCGACATAGGGGCAGGGCGAGGGAGCCGTGATGTAAAACTGAGGTATGTATTTCGAGGACTGGTCTGTCATTCTCTCTCGATCTGTTGTCGCAACCCCGCGCTTGCCACCAAATTGATCATTGGCCTAGCTTATACCGAAATACCACGGCGCAAACAGGCTAAAGATGAGCCACAGAATGATTATCAGCGGTGTTCCGGCTTTGACATAGTCACCAAACTTGTAGTGGCCAGGCCCCATGACCAGCAAATTGGTCTGATAGGCCATCGGGGTCGCGAAGGAACAATTGGCAGCAAAAATTACGGCGAAAATGAAAGCACGCGGATCTACACCTGTTTCGGTTGCAATGGTCACGGCAATCGGGGTGAAGAGGACGGCTGTGGCATTGTTTGACAGAATATTGGTGAGCAAGGCAACCATCAGAAAAAAGGCCGACAGCAGAACCTGCGTTGAATAGCCAGAAAATAATTCGACGAGATTGTGCGCCAGATACATGGCGCCGCCGGTTACCTGAAGCGCTGTTCCCATCGCAAGGGCTGCTCCGACGAGAAGGTAGATGCGCCGGTCAAAGGCCCGCGCTGCCTGACGAATGTTAAGACAGCCTGCAGCGACCATGGCGAAGGCCCCGGCCATAGCGGACACGACAATTGGTAACAGTCCGGTTGCGGCAGCCAGGATGGCAATGCTGAAAATCAGGCGCGCCTTGAAGGCGTTTGTGATATCCGGCAGTTCCTCGGATGACCACTCAAGGGGGAGAATATCTCTGTTGGCGCGAAGTCCCTGTATATTCTTTTGTGTTCCAAAAATGAGCAGGACGTCACCAGCCTCAAGGCGAATTTCGTTCATGCGAACGCGGATCATGCGGCTGCGCCTCTGAACGCCGAGGACGATGCAGCCGGTTTGATAGCGAAATCCGATTTGCTGAATATTTCTGCCGATCATGCGTGAACCAGGCGCTATGACAGCCTCAATCATTGTCAGAGCCTGGCCGGCGCGCCGACTCGGATCTTCCTGATGATCAATCATGCCACTGAGAAATTTTGGCTGAGAGGAGATGACCTCACTGAGGGTCTTGCGTGTTGCCGCGACAATGACTGCGTCTCCGCGCTGCAATTCAATACTCTCAAAGGGGGGCAGGATGGCATTTTCGCCGCGTTGAACCATGCGGACGGTCATGTTTTTCAAATCCGGAAAGAGCCCGGCCACGGCTTTCTTTCCGATAAGCGGATGGCCGAAAGATAGATCGATCTGGGCAATATATTGCCGTCCCGTCGAGCCGCCCATTTCGCCGGACAGGCTCTCGCGCGCGGGAAGCGTGCGCGGCAAAACGAGAGCGATATAAATAAAGCCGACACTGGCAAGGACCAGCCCGGGAACAGTCAGATCGAAGAAACCTATTTCCACCGCAGCGCGTCCGGCGACACTTGCCGCGCTCGCCGCCGCAGTCTCTGCGACGAGCAAGTTCGTTGATGAGCCGATAAGCGTCGTCATGCCACCAAGGACGCAGACAAAACTCAAGGGGATCATAACCTTGCTGACCGCCATATCCGAGCGCGTGGCGACAGCGCTCATGATCGGGATAAACATGACGGCGACGGGTGTGTTGTTGAGAAAGGCGGAAATGACCCCTGCGATCAACAGGACGATGACAATGGTGAGACGGGGTCGTCCTCTGAACATTATGGTAAGACGTTGCGCGGGCGCCTCAAGGGCCCCGGCCTGATACATGCCCTGGCCGACGATCAGAAGGGCGATAATGGCCATCAGCGCTTCGTTGGCGAAGCCCTCGAGCAGACGGCCGGCGTCCAGAAGGTTTTGCCCTGTCACCGGGTCAGTGACCGGGAAGATCTGAAACAGCAACATCAGCGTGCCAATAACACCGGCCGAGACCATTTCGAGAGGCCAGCGATCAGCGCTGTAAATTAGAATGGCGCCGAAAATTACTGCAAAGGTCAGCCACATTTGCAGTTCTGTCGCGACGATAGCATCCATGGAATTCTGTACCTGTCTGGTTTAATGCCAGGAGATCCGGAGCGCCGGTTTGGCTTCCTGTGTAAAATAGCGACTTTTTTCGGAGAAGGGGAGTATTTTGCGGATGCGTGTGTTGGCGGGGCGCGGATTAGAGCATTTTCGCGGGTGCTTGACCAGTCGCAGATTGGCTTCGGTTCAGTTTTGCGTGTCTCCGGACTTGCGCTCTTGAAGACTTTGTAAGGGGCACTAGACTGGCAATGTGCGGCGATGTATGTGAGCGTCACCGTCGCACTCGAAAGGGGTGTCGGATCTTTGGGTCAAATTGTGAAATGTGAGAGGAATTGTGCCGGTGGATGGTTTGGAGAAGACGATTGTCGAAAGTCTTGAGCGTGTTGCGGAAACGGCAGGAGACCCTGCACCGGCCGTTTACGAGCGTCTCTTTGAACGATATCCCGATATGCAGCCACTGTTTGTTCTTGACCGGAATGGTAGCGCGCGGGGACATATGTTGTCGGAAGCCCTCGACTGTGTACTGGATTTTTGTACCGGCGATAACTATGCCTCGAATTTTATCGAGAGCGAACAGATGAACCATGACGGGATTGGCGTGCCGCCGGACATCTTCAGCACCTTCCTTGCCATTGTGGTTGAAGTTTTCAAAGAGTTGCTCGGCACTAACTGGACGGCTGAAATGGACACGGCGTGGAAGGATGTCCTGCAAGGGCTTCAGGTATCAGAACCATCTGCTGGCTGATCAGTTTCTACGGCCTGTGTTGTGGCGGCATAACTGGCGCCTCACGCAGCAGGATGACCGAGATCCGCCGATTGGCGGAGGCAAGCGGGTCATCGGGAAAGAGAGGTTCGGACCCGGCCTTGCCCGAAACCATATAGACCCGATCTCCATTGACGCCGTCGTCCATAAGAATACGGCGGGTTGCGTTGGCGCGATCCGCCGAGAGTTCCCAATTGGAATAGCCATCGCGGCCATAGAACGTGGCCGAATCTGTGTGCCCGCTGATGGTGATGCGATTGGGCAGCTGATCAATGATGATTGCCAGAGCCTTGATGAGATGTAGTGTTCTGCTGTAGGGCTCGACGCTTCCCGGGGCAAACATCGGGCGGCCTTCCTGATCGACAATCTGAATGCGCAATCCCTCGGGGGTCTGGTCAATGAGGATGTGCTTTGAGAGCTCGGCCAGTTCGGGCATATCTTTCATGGCCTGACGCAGGCTTTCCTCTGCCTGGTTAAACATTTTCGCATCATACTCGGTGGTTGATGCTTCGAGAGAGGCTTGCGATTCCTCGCCGGTATTTTTTGCCTTGGCCTCTTCGGCGTCCTCGGTTGCGCTGACATCGGTGGCGGGGTGTTCCTGAGTGGCTTCGGCAGCAACATTGGCCTGGCCATCGGCGCGGGCGCCGTCATCGGAGAAGGCGGTGCCGCCCAGCATGCCGCCGGATCCGCTTTGGGTTTTACTGACACTGGCTGGAGCAAAGTAGTCCGCGATGCCGCGCTTTTGTTCGGGGCTGGTCATGTTGATGAGCCACATCAGGAGGAAGAAGGCCATCATCGCGGTCACAAAATCGGCATAGGCGACTTTCCACGCACCGCCGTGAGCCGCCGCTTCCTGCTTTTTGATTTTTTTAACAATAATTGGCTGAAGCTCGTCAGACACGATATAATCCCGCAAGTTTTCTTTGAAAGGGCCCATTTCGGGCTCTTTTTGGTATTGCAGCGTTGATTTTCGCGGATCAGCGTTAATATGGAGTTAGGCCGCTTGGACGCTAAAATTAACCTCAAGGGTAGTGCGGGTTTTTCAGCCCGGTCGTTTCGCGATGCGCTGGGGTGCTTTGCGACGGGCGTTGTCGTTGTGACCACTCATCCGGAGGGCTACAAACCGATCGGCCTGACTGTGAACTCGTTCGCCTCGGTGTCTCTTGATCCGCCGCTGGTGCTGTGGAGCCTTGACCGGAGCGCTGATACGCATGCACCATTTTTTGCCAGTGATCACTTTGCCATCAATGTGCTGAGGGCCGATCAGGAGGCGCTTTCTGTCCGGCTGTCGACACGCGGCAGGCACGGTTTGCACGACGATGAATATGAAGTCTGGGAAACAGGTGCACCAATTCTGCCGGACACGCTGGCCCAGTTTGATTGCGAGGTTCAAGAGCGCATTGACGGCGGTGATCACGTCATCTTCCTTGGCCGGGTCAAGCGTATCGCCTCGCAAGAGGGCGAGCCGCTCCTGTTCGCGCGGGGCAAATATCGGGAGTTCAAAAGTTGACGCCTGATCCTTCTACCCGGCAAGCCGTGCCCGGACTTTCTTTCAAGGCACTTATCCTTTTCCTGAAAGGTCTTCATTGGGTGCTCGTTGGCTTTGCGCTGGTCGGGTGGTTGGCAGCAAGCGAGCTCTGGTTGCTGGTCTATCTGATCTATGTGCCGCTGATGGTGATCCACTGGCGTTTTAATGAAAACTCCTGCGTTGTGAACAATATCGAGACGTATTTGTTAACCGGCAATTGGCGCAACCAACACAATCCCGAAGAGGGCGCCTTTGTGCGCACCGCACTCGTGCGGGTGCTTGGCTGGGCCCCGCCGGAAAAAGCCTTTGATATTTTCATCCGCCTGTTGATGATCGCGACCTGGAGCGCCGCCTTCTTCAAATGGCGCGGGATGTAGAGTTTCAAATCAGGAGATAGATATGAGCGCTAAAGTTGGCTTTGTTGGGCTCGGGGTCATGGGGTTTCCGATGGCCGGGCATCTGGCGAAAGCCGGACACGATGTTACTGTTTACAACAGGACGGCTACCCGGGCAGAGGCATGGTTGGGAACCTGTTCCGGGTCGATTGCTGCGACACCGCGCGAGGCGGCCGAAGGGGTTGATGTTGTTTTTGCCTGTGTCGGAAATGATGATGACGTGCGCTGCGTGGCCTTTGGCGCGGACGGGATTATTGCCGGACTTTCAAAAGGGGCTGTCTTTGTCGATCATACGACGGCGTCCGCAGATCTTGCCCGTGAGCTGGCTGAAGCGTGTGAGGGCCAGGGCTGCGGCTTTCTTGATGCACCTGTTTCAGGCGGGCAGGCGGGGGCCGAGAATGGCGCCCTGACGGTGATGACCGGGGGCGCGCAGGAAGCCTTCGACCAGGCGTCGCCGCTGATGAAGTGCTATGCAAAGTCGGTCAAATTGATGGGGCCAGCGGGCTCGGGGCAGCTCACCAAAATGGTCAACCAAATTTGTATCGCCGGGATTGTGCAGGGACTTTCCGAAGGGCTGCATTTTGCCGAAACTGTCGGCCTTGATGTCGGCGCTGTCGTCGACGTGATATCAAAGGGCGCGGCCCAGTCGTGGCAGATGGACAACCGGGCCGGGACCATGGCGGAGCGCAAGTTTGATTATGGCTTTGCCGTCAACTGGATGCGCAAGGATCTTGATATTTGTCTGACAGAAGCGGCGCGCCGGGGCGCTCGGCTTCCTGTTACCGCGCTGGTAGATCAGTTTTATGGAGATGTTCAGGCGATGGGCGGCGGTCGCTGGGATACGTCGAGCCTGCTCGCGCGCCTCGCGAAGACTTCAGACGTTGCATGATTGAACGGCCGGCGGGTTGCTGCTGTGCGATGACAGCCGAGGCTATTTCAAGGGCAACTTCACGCTCAAATTCTTGCAGGTCTGCCGGGCTGCAGGTTATGTCGCGAGCCAGCAGATGCGATCCGTCGATTGAATCTCGGACAGCAATGGCGACATGGACGCCGCCGTCTTGCAGCTCGACACTGCCCTCAACCGCGTAGGCTGGACCAGAAGCGTGCGACACGTTGTTTTTGTGATCGGCCCAGTTGGCTGCCGAAGAGGTCTCAACGGCGAGATTTGGAATGCGCGCCAGGGTCTCTGAAACACCCTGGCCAAGACGCAGTGCAATCCGATGGGCGGCACCGCAACTGCGACTGTTGTCAGCAAAATTGGTCATGCAAATAAGGGGCGTGGCGTCTGTTGTGGATGGGGCGGCTGCGGCTGTCGGGCGAAGGTCCGAGAGGGCTGACTTGATCTTCGTGTGCTGTTTTTGTGCCCTGGCTGCTGAAGCCCGGGAGGGCCGCAAAGGGGCGATTTCCTCGCGCAGTTCGGTGGATTGATCGTGCTGCCAGGCATCTTCCAGAGCTTCCGCGAAGTCCATCCCGGCGGTATCATTTGCCGGAGAGAATTGGTCACGTGCTTCTGCGATTCGCTCACCCGCGTGTTCAAACAGGTTTGACACGTTTCGGGTTTCGTTGTGATCCACCAATTGTGACTGGCGGATGCCCTGTTGTGCCAGGACGGGATTTAATCCGTCAAACTCTTCGGCAGGCT
Organism: uncultured Alphaproteobacteria bacterium; assembly: GCA_965603015.1. Taxonomy (GTDB): domain Bacteria; phylum Pseudomonadota; class Alphaproteobacteria; order M2410; family M2410; genus JAUWTJ01. The sequence goes on along the minus strand of CBFDBJ010000098.1, from coordinate 1,768 downwards.
GAAAGAGGGGGGCAAACGGGCGGAACAGGAGTTTCAGTACCTTGATGGAAACCATCACGGTCAACATTCCAATAAATCTCGCAGTAATCGGCCCGTAACCTGCGTATTGCAGGCCCACGAGGCCGTTAAACCATTCAACAAAAGAGTTAAACGCGTCCATCACCAATCCCCCAAAGCAACCCAAACAATCCCGGACAGGCCCAATCTGTCCGATACGCAGTCCATTACTCGTCCAAAACCGAACTCGAGCCTGATAGTCAGGCGGTACTCTTCAACCTCTGTGCCACTTCCAGGGCAAAGTAGGTCAGGACCCCGTCGGCCCCGGCACGTTTGAACGCAACCAAACTCTCAAGGACGACCTTTTCCGCATCCAGCCAGCCCCTGTCTGCTGCGGCGCGTATCATGGAATATTCTCCCGATACCTGATACGCGAAGGTCGGCACCCCGAAAGTCTGCTTCACTTTGGCGACAATGTCCAGATAGGGAAGGCCCGGTTTAACCATAAACATATCGGCGCCTTCACCAATATCGAGTGCGACCTCACGCAAGGCTTCCTCAGAGTTGCCCGGATCCATCTGGTAGGTCTTTTTATCTCCCTTCAGAGCGCTGGTGGAGCCGACCGCGTCGCGGAACGGGCCATAGAAGGCCGAGGCGTATTTGGCGGCGTAGGACATGATCTGGGTGTTGGTGTGGCCGCCTTGTTCCAGCATGGCCCGGATCGCACCAATGCGGCCATCCATCATGTCTGACGGGGCAATAATATCGCAGCCGGCCTCGACCTGTACCCTGGATTGCTGCGTCAGGATTGCGACGGTTTCGTCGTTTAGAATGGTTCCGTCAGCGCTCAGGAGGCCGTCGTGGCCGTGATCGGTGTAGGGATCGAGGGCGACATCGCAGAGGATGCCGATCTCCGGGACCTCGGTCTTGATCGATCTGGTGGCCCGGCAAACAAGATTTTCCGGGTTGAGAGCCTCGGCGGCATCGGCGGTCCGTTTGGCCGGATCGGTATAGGGGAAGAGGGCAATGACGGGTATCCCCAGCTTTGCAGCCTTTTCCGCTTCGCCGGCTATGAGATCGACGGAGACCCGGTCAACGCCGGGCATGGAGGCCACGGGCGTCCGGGTATTGGCGCCTTCGGTCACAAAAACCGGCCAGATGAGATCGTTCACCGTCAGCTGGTTTTCCTGCACCAGGCGCCTGGCCCAGTCGGACTTGCGGTTGCGGCGCGGGCGGGTGGCGGGGAAATTCTGGGGAAATCGTGGGTTCATGGAGCTCTTCTCTGGTTTTCAGAATGATAGTCTCTTTCGCCTAAACCGAAAAGGGAGACCTTACAAGCACACAAATTGGCGCAGGGGCAGGCGTGTGAGTGCCCGATATCAGGGAATTTTCATACGTTGAGCCTGCGGGTGCTTACCTGATATAGAATGGCTGGTACCATTCCTTGAATCCCAGGTCATTTATGTCTGATAGCCAAAATACCAGCGCCACACCCGTTTCCCTGAAATACCAGTGTCGCAACCGGATCCGGATTGTAACGGCCACGAGCCTGTTCGATGGCCATGATGCGGCAATCAATGTGATGCGGCGGATCCTGCAATCGACCGGCGCCGAGATCATCCATCTGGGCCACAACAGGTCGGTCGGCGATATCGTGGAAGCGGCCTTGCAGGAAGATGCACATGCGATTGCGGTCAGTTCCTATCAGGGCGGACATACCGAATTTTTCAAATACATGATCGACATGTTGAAGGAGAAAGATGCGGGGCAC
>CBFDBJ010000097.1:0-12032 GCA_965603015.1 uncultured Alphaproteobacteria bacterium | reverse complement strand
AGGGCCCGCTCCGGCTCTGAGGACTCCAACCTGACAAGTCTGTTTGGGGTTGAAGGTAGTCTGGCAAATATTTTGCCCGAAGCAGTAAATCCCTCCAGTTTGTCCAACTTCGGTTCGAATAGCTCAACAAGCGGTTCCGGCACCGTTGATCGCAGTGAGTCTGTTTCGCTGACGGTCGCTGCCATTATTACCCAAAAACTGCCAAACGGAAATCTGGTCATTCAGGGTCGCCAGGAAGTGCGGGTCAATTTCGAAGTGCGCGAGTTGCTCATAAGCGGCGTCGTTCGTCCCGAAGACATCAGCCACGCCAATACAATCCAGCACACACAGATTGCCGAAGCCAGGATCTCATACGGCGGGCGCGGACACATCACCGAGATGCAACAGCCACGTTATGGCCAGCAACTCTACGATATTATCTTCCCGTTCTAGGAGTTTACCAGGTCCAACAAAAAAGGCAGGTCTCACGACCTGCCTTTTTCAGATTCCCCGCCAGACCTAGTCATCACGGTAAACTTTTTCTCGCCGTTCATGGCGCTCCTGCGCCTCGATACTCAGGGTCGCGATTGGCCTTGCATCCAGCCTGCCGACAGAAATCGGCTCGCCGGTTTCCTCACAATAACCATAGGTGCCATCCTCGATCCGCCGGATCGCCTCATCGATCTTGACAATTAGTTTGCGTTGACGATCACGGGCGCGCAGCTCCAGAGAACGCTCGCTTTCCGAAGAGGCTCTGTCCGCCAGATCTGGATGATTTCCGGAATCCTCCTGGAGATTCTGGAGGGTTTCCTTGCTGTCTCTCAGAATCTCCTGTTTCCAGTCGATCAGTTTTTTGTGGAAATATTCCTTCTGTCGTTCACTCATGAACGGTTCGTCACTCGTCGGACGGTAACCTTCGTCTAAAGACATCCCCTGCTCCTCGTTTGTCATCGGCCCCCCTTTGGCTGGCGACAGCGGCAGATTTCTGCCACCTGTCTTCCAAAAGGTTGCTGCCAAATCAGCACGCAACAAATTTGGCGCGTCTTTACCACAGTTTGATCGAAAGTCATCTTTTTTTCGACTGGATGGCGAGGCAAACAAGACCTTTTTTGCGCAAGACCCGGTCAAACCCCTCTTCAGAAGAATATATAACTCATTGATATTAAAAGATAATTAGTTAAGAGCTTTATCCAGCTTGGCCAGTTCAACCCGAGCACGCAGCTCGATCTCATCAAGAATTTGTGAGAGGCGCGGATCAGTAAATTCATCTCCGCGGTTTTCGACCAAACGGACCAACTGATGCAGTCGCGCCTTGGGAACAGAACCAGTCAGGAGCCCCATGCGAATATCGTCCAGGACGTCCAGCATATCCCCGCCACGCTTGATGGCGCGTTTGCGACCCTCCCGCTCATTGGGAACTTCCTGAACGGCCAGCAGAGCATCAACAGATGCCACCGAGGAAGCTATCGCAACAGGTGCGCTGGCCTCTGTGGCAGGCGCAGGGGCACTCCCGGACACGGAAAATGCTTGTCCGCTGGCACCCCTGGCGGCAGCCTTTCGGGCCGCTGGTGCTTTGATACGGCTATTTCCCGCGATTTTCATGCCCATTGAGAGCCTTCCAGTCACTTTAAGTCTTACCTGAAGATGAGCTGATGTGGTTAACACCGACCTAACGAATTGTCTTTTCCGGCACGAATTGCCGCATCTGCACCCACTGCTCGGAAATTCCTGCCTGTCAGCCCGTACCGGACCGGATCGCGATGTAAAAACTCGTAGTGTTCCGCCGTTTTCTGGTTGATCAAAACTGGCACAGATCTCGCTATGCCTTAGGGCAACGACCAAAAAGGTAGACAAAAAATGGCCCTGAAAAGCAAAAGAAATTGCACCGGAATCGAATTCCTCTCAGTCCCTGCCCGGCTCATAACAGCCGTGCTACTCGCCATGACGATCTCGAGCTTCACACTCGTCGGGACCGCAGAGGCACGCTCGCGAATTAAAGATCTGACAGACATCGAAGGCGTTCGGGAAAACCAGTTGATTGGATACGGGCTGATCGTCGGTCTCGACGGCACGGGTGACTCGCTCAGAAATGCGCCTTTTACCAAGCAAAGCCTCCAGTCCATGCTGGAACGGCTTGGCGTTAACACCCGCGGCGAAACGATCAACAGCAACAACGTTGCAGCTGTAATGGTAACCGCCAACCTCCACCCGTTCGCAACTCACGGTGTTCGCATCGACATCAACGTTGCCGCTTTGGGCGATGCCAAAAGCCTGCGCGGCGGCACGTTGTTAGTAACGCCGCTTCTGGGTGCTGATGGTGAGATTTACGCCGTGGCTCAAGGCCCTATCGCCGTTGGCGGCTTTACTGCCGAAGGTGAAGGCGGATCGGTGACCAAGGGTGTTCCAACAAACGGGCGAATTTCAAACGGCGCGATCGTCGAAAGGGAGATCAAGTTTGACCTTGGCAATATGGACTCTGTTCGTCTGTCACTCAGAAATCCCGACTTCACAACAGCCCGCCGCGTTGCCAGATCCATTAATCGCTATCTGGGCATCGGGACCGCTGTCGCAAATGACCCTGCGACGGTTTCCTTGAATGTTCCCAAAGGTTTTAACGGGACTGTATTTGATCTCGTTGCAGATATTGAACAATTACGCGTCGACCCCGACCAGCAAGCACGGGTCATTATCGACGAAAATCAGGGTATCATTGTTATGGGCGCCGACACCCGCGTCAGCACCGTCGCGATTGCACAAGGCAGCCTGACGATATCTGTGACCGAAACGCCGCAAGTCAGCCAACCTTCACCCTTCGCTGAACAAGGTGAAACAACGGTCGTACCCAGAACAGATCTTGGAGCCGAGGAAGAATCCGGTCGCAAGCTCATGATCCTGGATGACGGTGTCAGCCTGCAAAAACTTGTCGACGGGCTCAATGCGCTTGGCGTATCGCCGCGCGATATGATCTCCATCCTTCAAACCATCAAGGCTGCGGGTGCCCTGCAAGCCGACATCGAAGTGATCTAGAGGCCAACCATGACCGATAGTCTTGACAGCATCACATCAGGCGCCATTTTCAATGCAGCGCAGACACCGACGCCGAATGTCCACGCGAAAACGCGCGCTCAGGCGAGGGAAGCCGCTGAGGAATTCGAGGCTATGTTCGTGCAGCAGATGGTTGAACAGATGTGGTCAGGCGTCGAAACCGACGGTGAATTTGGTGGCGGCAACGGTGAGAAGATTTTCAGATCGCTTCTCAACGAGCAATATTCAAAGGAAATTGTCACTGGTGGCGGAATTGGTATCGCCGACAATGTCTATCGTGAAATTCTAAAAATGCAGGACATCGCGCCAGAGTAAAACCCTGACCATTCGCGACCTGCTCTCGAAAAGGAAATCCCATGCCGATCGCAGCACAAAACTCGACAGAACGCGCAGAACAGCTGGTCATATTGACGGAGCGATTGACCCGGCTGATGGAACTGGAAGTACAGCTTCTCAATGAGCAACGTCCGCAAGACATTGAAGCTTTTGTCGAAGAACGCACCACGCTTTCCACGATCTACAGCCAGGAAATGCTTCTGATCAAACAGGATCGCTCTCTCATCGACGGGATTACCCGCGACCTGAAAGATCGTCTGCGCGAAGCAACGGGCAAGTTTCAGGCAACCCTTGCAGCTCATGAACTCGTGCTTCAGCGCTTGAAGTCAATAAGTGAGAGAATTATCAAGGCGGTCTCTGATGAGGTCACAAAGACCCGGACACCGAACCTCGGCTACGGCAAGAATGCCATGCTCAATGCAACACCGCAAAGAGCCTCAATGCCGCTTGCCTTGAATCAAATCGCCTGATTTTCAAGAATTTTCCGCTCAGCCAAATATACTTGTCGATGACCCGGCCATCAGCCGTGACAATCCGGCTTGATAGTTGGCTAACTGAGCGGTGAGATAGGCAGGTACCGGACCGGAGGTCTTTTTCTCTGCATTGAGGAGAGCTTCAAGAGCCGGGTCTTTGGTAATTTCACGATAAATATCACGAACTTTCTTCAAGGCACCATTCAGAATCTCGAGTGTATAAGCAGCATCGGTTTTACTGGTCAGATTGATCCCGCTTTCCAGTCCAAGACCAAAAGTCGGAGTTGTTGCATCCTGGACCTCAGCGCTGTCCAGAAGACTTCCGCCGTTATAGACCGTTGCCACATTGATTCCGAGGCCGGCCAGTGCGTCCTCGCCATCCGCTCCGGCAATCAAATCGACCCGGATCCCCTGATTGGCTGCTATGTGCAGAACATCACCATCTGCAGTGCTTCGCACGGTAGCTTTACCGTCCAACAACAAGACTGCATTGATCTTGAAAGTCAGGGATCGGAAAGTTTCGTCGTCATCGATTGTGATTTTCTTGCCGTAACCGCCATCAACGGAAATGCGGAAGGATTGCCCGGCACGTACCGTACTGTTCGCAGTAATAGTGTTCGCATGGCCATACTCAATCTCGCCGGACAGAAGGCCCAGAGTATCCAATACCGAGCTGCCAGTGGCGTCCACAACAATACTTTGCGCCGAGGAGTTACCCTCAAGCCCGCTGTATTGGTAGGCCCAGTTACGTGTACCCGCTGCGTCAAACTCCGCAACGAAGCCATTGACGTTATCTGTAAAGGTACCGCCGTTCAGGTCTCCGCGCGTCTCGCCTGCCACATAAACGACGCCATTGCTGACCGTAACATCGTGGATCCGATCATCGGCGCCACCCGCCACAAAGGTTGTGAAATCGACAGTGCCTGCGGTGCCGCCATCCGTAATCTTGACAATGAATCCGTCTTCCAGATCGCCGCTGTGGGCCGTCAACTGGCTGGTGCCAAAGGCCGTCTGGTCGGTTGAGCCCACCACGTAAACAGACGTTCCGTCAATGGTAATTCCGCCAATGCCGCCGATACCCACAGCACCAAGATTTGTTTGCCACAGAGCAGCAGATGTATCATCTGCGCCACTGTACTTCGTTACCATGACATTGCTATTTTCGGTGCTGGCCACAAAAATATCACCATTTGCATCCACGGTTATAGCGTCCCCGGTCTCGTCCGTTGCAGCGCCAAACTGTCGATTCCAAACCAGGTTTCCGTCGTTGTCCAGTTTCGTGACATAGCCATCACGTCCACCATTGTACGTCTCGGTGGCAGCAAGTGCAGCGTCCGTATAACCGGTAATGAAGATGGAACCATCAGCTGCGACGGTCACATCCTGAGCGCCGTCATTGGCTGTGGGGGCCGTTTGACGCGTAAAGAGTTCCTGGCCGGTTGTATCATATTTGGTCACAAAGGTATCCTGACCACCACCTATCGCAGTCGCGCTCAGATCGCCTTCTACGGTCCCGACGACAACGACGTTATCGCTGGCATCAACCGCTAGACCAAAACCCTCGGCGGTGTTCGTGGCGCCAAGCAACTGCTCCCAGATCAACGTACCGGTTGAGTCATACTTTCGAAGATACATGTCCTGGGCGCCCTGATTGACAAAGGTCCCCAGGTCAGCGTCCGTGTTACCAAGAACGTAAACGTGACCCTTGCTATCGAGCACAGAAGCAACTGCGTCGGCGGTTGCGGTTTCTAATTCCGGATTAATTCGGTCGCCCCCGCTGTTGGTCGGTGTGCCACCTGCAATATCAGTGAGTTTGAGCAATTGCCCCATCTCGGTATCACGGGTGCCGGACGTGCCGGTCAGGTAAATCGCAGGCTGTCCGGCCGCTGCGCTGAAGGAAAGCGTTTCTGTGCTCACACCATCGATTTTGAATCCAAAGGTACTGGGCAGCGCCGTGGGATTAAGAGGGTCCTGCGCAGCATCGAACGCGACTTTGTCATAGATCCGTTCTCGTTTGATTGTCGAAAAGATGCCAGCTGCGGAGAGCTCCTGATTGACGTAGGTCGCAATATTATCGAGATTGAGAGTTCCGGTGACCAGCGAGAGATCGATAGTCACATCGGTTGTCACTCCGGATTTCACGGCGGAAATTGTAAAAACCTCATTGCCGACAAGGCCCGGGACAGGATCGTTGTAGGCGCCGGACTGAATCACACGCCCGGTCCAGGACGTCACAGGCTTGGGAATGGCAACGCTGGTGTCAACCTTGCTATCGACCACTCCGTTCGAAAGCATGAAGCTTGTCACATCCAGATCACTCACGAAGCTGGTGAGCTCGGCCAGCCCGGTCTGAAAGCGCGTGTCGAGACCAGGCAGCCTGCCACTGAAGGTCGTTTTGTCGGCGGCAAATTCGGCAATGGTCTGCAGACGAAGCAAAGCCTTGTATGACTTGAAGAGATCACGCTGATCGGCAGGCATATCCTGTTTAAAGAATGGATCGCCGGTACCGAAGATACTGCCACCGGCCAGAGCCTTTCTCAGACGCTCATCGAATTTTGGCTGATCGATCCGGTAGTCCCATGGCGGCAACACGCTGGTATCGGGCGCCTGTTGAACTTGTTGGCTCACGCCACCATTTGATGCGCGAAGCGCTCCAAGCAGACTATTTGTCTGTTTCGCCTGATACCAGCCAGTCAGCAACGCCGTATCGAACGATACGATCGTCGGTGCGTAGGGCTGTGGCGAAGACGTAAACATGGTTGTTCTCAGACGCTCCTTCAGGGCTCAAAGTCATCCTCCGAGTTTCCAAAGAAACCCGAACAGACTCCATCCCGTCGATTGTCCTCCTATCTTGTTAAGCGTTGCTGAAGAAAGGTGATTAACAATCTGATTACCATGTTTCGCAATATGGGGTCAGACACCATTTACAAATAACATGGCACCATGTTTTACGGTTCTGGGGTCTGACCCCATAACATGGTAGTTGCGACACGGTGCGCGCCGTTCCCGTCGACGAGACGTGCAGCCTGGTCCGCTGCTTTCTGCCGTTTATCAGGATCTTTCAGCCAAATCTTGAGAGTGTCGGCAATATCCGGAATTTGCCCCGCCGCAGACATCAGCACGCGAGTGCCAATCCCCTCGGCCTCAAATGGTGCCGCTGAGGCGAATTGATCCTCGTTGAGGCAAACCAGCACGGTCGGCACACCGAGATGGGCAAGCTCATAGGCTGTCACGCCGAAAGCGATAAGCGCAAGGTCGTGGCCGACTGCCAGGCCCGCGAAGTCGTCCGGCGCTATTTCCACCGTAAACCTTTTCGAGCAGCGCCTGACCCCTTCAGCCAGTCTCTCGCTGCCTGCAACACCCGGTCCAATCACAAACGTCACGTCGAGGGATCTGTCGATCTTCGAAAGCATCTGCGCAGCCGGAAGCGTGAGTTCATAAGGGTCGCTACCACCAAAATTGACGAACAGCCTTGTTGAATGGCCTGGCTTGATGGTTTGAGATTTGCGGTGCGAAGCCCCTGCCGAGAGCACCACATGATCCCAGTCTGCAATCATTTTTCCCCTCGCCTGCGACCAGTCCATCTGATGCACCTGTGGCACCGGCGGGAACACGGCGACATCAGCAGCAAGGCGGCGATCACTGCCATCATCAAGGGTAACAATTTTGGCAACCTGATTTCGAATGTTCGTTACGTCCTCTGCCGACAAGTCGTTTCGAATATCGAAAAGCACACTGCCGGGCTTCAGCTCCTGGCAAATCGCGATCAGCCACCCGGCTTCGCTGTCCCCGCTCCGGCGCATCTCAGGCTGCCGTTTCACGTGAAAACCTCGTTCTTCAACTATCGCAACGCCGTCTGCGAGCCTCGCGCGTGCGTTCATGGCGAAGATGACACCGTATCCCATTTCATCACGCAGCACCTCTGCAACGGCAAGGGTCCGCATGACATGACCAAGCCCGAGCGAACCACCGCCATCTGTGCGGATCAGGACAGTGCCGTGCGACGCTGTCATCTCTTTTTGTTGCACGTGCGCATTGAGAGCCACGAGGTCTGGTCTCTCCTGTAGGAGCCGCGAAACATCAGCGAGGCGGGCTTCGCCAGCTGTAACCTGAAGCTCCTCGTGGAGACGCTCGATTAGGATGAGATCTGCTGGCGTATCGATAGAAAGACGCGCACCATCCCATTGAAGAGATTCAGGAATTTCAAATCGACCAATCCGGAATTTATCCGGGTTCAGCTTGATATAGCCGGTCACATGCTCAATCGCGACCGGATCCTTGCGAGCCTCTGCAAGCATGTAATCGAGTGCTCGGCGGCTCATGGCGTCGACCCCGTCGTGAATGCAGGGGGTGCCCTGTGCCAGTGTCACGAAGTCCGCGTCCTGTTTTTGCAGGGCTGTGACCTGTGCGTCAATAAAACCGGGATCAATCAACGGCGCATCACCATTGACCCGAACTATGACATCGGCGCCTGACGCTTCTGCCGCCAGACCAAATCGGCCCAGCACATCCCAGTCCGCACCGCGCGAGACTTTCAATCCTGCTTCTTCGCCAAAAACTGCAAGCGGATCATCTTCTGTATTCGTTGTGGTTGCGAGGACAATTTCGTTCAGAGTTGAGCACTGTTGCAAACGGTGAACGAGATGCCAGATAAGCGGTTTTCCCGCGATCGACAGAAGCATTTTCCCCGGCAGGCGGCTGGAGCCCATGCGGGCCTGTATGATAGCGACAACTCTCATCAGCCAGTTTTGCCGAGTGTGTCGCTCGCCTCATCGGAATCAAAATTCGCCCGAATATGGCGAAGCGGCCGCAGGCCATCGGACGGGTCGGCTCGCCAGCCCCTGTCCGCCAGCTCCGATGGTGTCGGTTGTTTGATGCCGGTGCCATCGGCCACTTCTGCCCGGCGCACTTCTGCAATGACAGTCTTGATCTGATCCGGCAGCCAGCAATGACCGGATCCGAACTCGGCGCCCTGGCTATCAAGATCAAGATGAAATTCGATGGTTTCGGCACCCCACTTATGCACCGCCCGGGCGATCACCGCAGGGTCCACCGTGTGGTCGGACCAGCCGACCGGAACCCCGATGGTCTCACTAATCGTTTTGATAGCACCCAGGTTTGCCTCTTCGGGCGGCGTCGGATAAGCCGAAACACAGTGCAACAATGTCGGCTCCTCGCAGCCCGCAAAGCGCAGAACGTCAATAGCATGGAGAATTTCCGGCAACGTTGCCATACCGGTCGATAACACCACCTTTTTGCCAGTCTCCGCCACCGCCTGCAAAAGGCCGTCCCAGAGGAGTTCATAGGAGGCGACCTTGTAAAAGTCGACATGGGGCGCGAGACGCTCGACAGCCTCCAGATCAAACGGCGTGCAGGCGAATAAAAGCCCGCGTTCGTGACAGCGCTCGGCAATGGGTGCCAGAAATTCGGTCGGCAACTCCCAGTCGCCGCGATTTCTGTGCTCGGCGCTTCTTTCAAGCACCTCAGGAGCGAAAAGCTTTTTTATTTCAAAGAGTTGGAACTTTACCGCATCGCAGCCACTATCCGCAGCCACGTCAACGAACTGCAGACAACGCTCAAGGTCCTTGCCATGATTGGACGAAACTTCAGCGATGAATTGGACGGACATACGCCTGCTTCCCTATTTGGCTCCAATAGCTCCAATTTGAACGATTGGCGAGCGAATTCATTAACCATTTGTAGAGGGCAAGGACTTAAGAATCTCTGAATAACGAAGCACAAGACTCGAGGTTCACAAGACCCGGCCTCTTTGCGCGAAAACCCTCACGGAGGACGAAACATGTCTCTGGAAGATATATCGCCGACATCCGCCCCGAAAGCACCCGGCGGGACAGCCGAGGCAAGCCTGGATCGGGACTTCGAAGGGGTCCCCATGCTTGGTGCGGAAATTATCGCCAATGCCATTGTTGATCGGGACATTTCAAGGGTTTTTGTCTATCCCGGCGGCACCATTGCCCCCATCCTTGAGGCCTTGCACGACCGGAACGTTGAACTGTTTTGCAGTAGAGCCGAACAAGGTGCCGGATTTGCAGCCATTGCCGCAGCCAGAGTCACAAACAAGCCGCAGGTCGTTATGGTAACCTCGGGGCCAGGTGTTACAAACCTCGTCACGCCTATTGCCGACGCATTTTTTGACTCGGTGCCGCTCGTTGTTTTGGCCGGACAGGTCGGCACCCCCGACCTGAAACGCAATGATGCACTTCGCCAAAAAGGATTTCAGGAAGTTGATACGGTCGGCCTTTGCAAACCAATCGCCAAAGCGGTTTTACGCCCGATGCACGCAAATGACACCCCGCGTATCATTGAAGAAGCCTTTCACATTGCAACAACAGGACGCCCCGGACCCGTCGTGATCGATGTTCCGATGGATGTGCAAAGAACCGGCGTCACGCAGGAAGAGAGTACCGTCCGCGAAGAACAGCCTCGGCTCGATGTCATGCAGCAGGAAATCCCCGCCCAGACTATTGAGACTGTCGCCTCACGTATTCGCTCGGCCCAAAGTCCGGTTGTTATTGCAGGTTACGGCGTTGTGCTATCCGATGCCACGCAGGAGCTGCGCACCCTTGCTGATCAATGGAACATTCCGGTCAGTCATAGTCTGCCAGCGCTCGGAGCCTATCCAACGAACAGCCCCCTTTCACTTGGCTTTCATGGCCACACCGGAAGTCAGGTCGCAGGGCTGGCGCTGCATCACGCTGACCTCATTATCGCAGTTGGTTCGCGTCTCGACATTCGCCAGATCGGATCAGAAGCCGCCGCCTTTGCACCCGAGGCCTTTTTGGTTCGTGTGGATATCGACACTACAGAGCTGCATGACACCCGCGTGAAATGCGATCTGCCCGTTCAGGCCGACTGCAAGGTATTCCTTGCGGCACTGAACACTGCGCTTGCCGATGCGCCATCCTCTGATGCTCTGGCGCCATGGCACGCGCGTATCGCCGAATGGCGGAACAGCCATCCCTTGATGCCAGAACAAAATGGTGCCTTGAAACCTCAATCCGTGATTTGTGCCGTTGATCGGCTGACCTCGGACCATGAGTCAGTGATCTGCACCAGCGGCGTCGGCTCCCACCAACAATGGACGGCCCGCCACTTTAGTTTTGATTATCCAGCGCGGCAATGGCTGACCTCGGCGGGCCATGGCACAATGGGGTATGACCTGCCCGCAGCCATTGGGGCGCAACTCGCCAACCCTGATGCAACGGTGTGCTGTTTCGTCGGCGACGGCTCTCTCCAGATGAACATTCAGGAACTTGGTGCGGCCGCGGAACATGGTCTGCCAATAAAGGTTTTCGTCCTCGACAACTCCCGGCTTGGCATCGTGTCACAGTTTCAATTGGCAAACTGGGGCCGCGACCTGACGACCGGCGGCAAGGTTTCCAACAATTTTGCAGACATCGCCCGCGCCTTTGGCCTGTGGAGTTGTACCGTTGAAAAGGAAGCGGACCTTGAGGACGCCATCACCCAGGCACTCGCCCAACCAGGCCCTGCCCTCGTCCATTGCCGGATTGATCCCGTTGAAGATGTCTCCCCGATGTTGCTTGGTGGACAGACGCTGGACAAAATGTGGCGCACAGGCGACGACACATGAACGCTGCCCTCCCTCTTGAAAACCAGGTCACTCTGATTACCGGAGGCAACCGGGGCATTGGCCGGGCAACGGCTCTCAAGGCCGCCGCCAGCGGCGCAAAAGTTGTTCTGACCTATAATACGCATATAGACGAAGGCGAAGAGGTTTGCAGCCTCATTCGCGATCAGGGCGGCGCGGCTCTTGCGATCCAAATGGACGTATCAGATCGCAGCGCTATCAGACGGACGATCGCGCAGGCAGTCGACCACTTTGGCACCATTGACGGTGTGGTCAACAATGCCGGCCTGTTGCAACAAAAACCTTTTGAACAGCTCACCGATGAAGACTGGGATCTGCTGCAGAAAGTAAACCTGCAAGGCCCGTTTCGCGTGGCCCAGGAAGTCTTTCCTACATTCCGGTCAAAGGGCGGCGGCACCATCGTCAATGTTTCGTCCATCGGCGGTCAGATCGGCGGCAATCTGGCGGTGCACTATTCAGCCTTCAAGGCAGGGCAAATTTCTCTCACCCGTTCACTCGCCCGCGTCGGTGCCGAGCACTCCATCCGCGTGAACTGTGTCTCGCCTGGCCTGATCGAAACCGACATGACC
>CBFDBJ010000096.1:0-12060 GCA_965603015.1 uncultured Alphaproteobacteria bacterium | reverse complement strand
ATCCGCTCGAGAATATATCTGTGTTGGCTCAGCCGGAATTGCACTTGAAACTCGTTATGAAAGACGGGGTGATCGCACATAACTGGAGATAGATTGGATGCTTGATTATTGAAGCTTCTGTTTGAGTTTGCAGGATAAATATCGATATGGAAGGCTCTGACAACCTTCCGGTAATCTTGCCACCCTAGTCTTGCCAATAGTACGAAACGGGTCGCGAGAGGGAATATGCCACAAGGCGCACAGCTATCAGAAGCACGTGGAGTCCAACTGGTTCATCTGGCCAACGACAAATCCCGACAGGGCCGCGCGTTGCTCACCACGGCCATTGTTGAGTTGTTTTCCGAAGAAGCCCGGTTTTTCACAGAAACCGACCACAAGATGATGACCGAGATCATCATAAGTCTGGTCGGCAGTGTCGAAACATCGGTCAAACAGGCTCTGGCGGAGCGCTTGTCCACAATTCCTGATGTACCGCGCGACCTGGCCGTGCACTTTGCCAATATGGACAGCAGTATCGCTTTTCCGGTCCTGAGGGACTCCAGAGTTCTGAACGATCCGGACCTCATCGATATCGTGCTGCACAAAACCATGGAGCATCAGATGGCGGTCTCCATGCGAGCCATGATCCCGGGCTGCATTTCCGAAGTGCTGGCAGAAAGTCAACACGAAGAAGTTGTCAAATCACTGCTGGAAAATCCGGGAGCGGAAATTGATACGTCGACTTTCGAAGTCCTGGCGGCCAGAACAACAGAAGACACGATCTTTAATAGTGCCATGGTGTCCCGCAAGGACCTGCCAAAAGCTGTCGCCAGTCAACTCTATTGGGCCGTCTCGGCGGCTTTGCGCCAGGACCTCGTTAGCAATTGTAATCTTGATAAAGACAGTCTGGATGATGCCATTGAGGACATCATTCCACAAATGATTGGCGCAATCGGATCGGATGAGGGCCCGGAGGCGGATATTACTGGTCAGGTAGAAATTGTGATACGCAAGGGCGTTTTGGGGAAGGTCCTCCTGACACTTTTGCAATCTGCTGATATCAGCCGCTTCACGACCTGGTGTGCTGTTGCCAGTCATCTACGTGAAGACCTCGTGCGGAAAATCATGTTTGAGGAAGGCGGCGAATGCCTTGCTGCGATCTTCAAGGCCATCGGAGTTGATCGCGACGAATTTCTCGAAATCTTTGTCCTCCTGAGACAGGGCCGTCTTGGTGAAAAGAAGATGCCCGAGGGTGAGGTCGTGCGTGTTGCTGATTTCTATACCGAGGTAAAACCCGACAAGGCCTCGGCCTTGCTAAAGCGCTTGCAGCGAAATCCCGAATACCTCAATGCTATCCGCCGGCTGGATGTCACGCGGCATTAGAGCGTCCTGCGGGTTGCGCGGTAGTCTGCCAGGTCTTTGGCGGGTACAAAGTCACTCATCACTTTAAATCCGTCTATAAATTCCATAAGATGGCGCATCGCGAACCGGCGAGGGCGCCCATGCATCAGACCATTATTAAACATCTTGAGGATCGCTTTCAGTCTTTTGCCGAGTTGGCGGACCAGATCAACGATGCCCACCTTGGGGAGAAGCTTGATGTGCCAAACTCCAAGACTCTTCTGACCCACATGTGGTGTGTCATTGGTGCCCGCGAAAGCTACGCCGTAGCGTTAAAGGCCGGTGCCTGGGATGGCTTCAATTGCTCGATGTCGGAGTTCAATGTCGTCGAAGTCCGAGCCAAGCTGGCAGCGTCTGCAGCAGCCTTCGCCGATGCCATCGCATCCTTCGACACCTGGACGCCGGAACGCGAAGAGCTGCTGGCCAGCCTGATGGAGCACGAAGTGATGCACGAGGGCCAGATCATACGGCTGTGGTACGCTCTGGAGCATGAGCTGCCGCAGAGTGTGAAATGGGCTTGAGATTGACAACCATATTGAGAGGGAAATTGATTCAAGTTTTAGTCAGATGGCTATAAGGCCCGGTTATCCAAGCTCTTGTGTCACCCTCACCCTAAATCCATATATTCCATAATATATATTGTGCGCCTTTTGTTGACCCTGACACTGAGCCCGCCTCAGCGGACTATCCGCTCAGGGCAGGAAAACGGCGCCCGGTAGATCTTGCACGACGTCTAATTCATCCAGCACTGTTATACCGGTGGCCTGGCCGCGGACGAAATGCTCCTCTCGAGCGGCGAAAACCGTTCCGTTCCTTTCCACGTGGTCGGAATAAACCGTGGTGAACTCCATTTCGTGGCCCGGGGCAACCGAGATCACACCGTGTGACCTGACAATGTAGCCGCTATCGGCATCCACGATGGCGATCAGGCGGAGCTTGTCCATCATTGGAATTTCGAGGCCCTTGAGATTGCGGGTGTCGCCCTCGCTCCTTGCCGGTTCGAACATTTTGATGTGCTTGCCAGCTGCCATGATCAGGTAAGGCAGATCGAGGCGGGCCGCCTGCAAAAACATGGCCCGCGCCATCATCGGCCGGTCTTCCTTGCCGTTGCGCCAGCCGCGCTGTCCGTTAAGCACCCGGGTCTCATGGGGTGCGCCGGGGATCTGAATATCAATGCGCAGTTTATCCGGACGACTGAACGTGCGCTCAACCGTGCCGGTCTCACTGTAGCGGTTTGACGTTAATGCGCCCGATTGTTTGAAGGACTTAATGCGTTCGATGGCTTCGGGACCGCCGTAGGCCGCAATGGTCAACGCCGCAAGGTCCGTGGCCTCGGATGCCAACGCGGGCGTCGAGACCAGAAATAATACCAGGGAGAGTACGCGTTTCATTGTCTGATCTTTCTCATGATCCGGTGAAGAGTTGCGCCCGAATGCGAGTGTTGCGATTGGCAAGGGTCTTTGGCGCTAGTTGGCGACCACGAGACGCTCGACTAGCGTGCAATTCCATTGCTTACATCGGTGGCGAATGTTTCGCGGACTTTTCTGGCATCCGGCGTCTCGTAGCGCCAGATAATCTCGTCAAATTCGTGGAAGACATACTCATCCACAACACGTCCTTCAAAGGACGACGTGCCGACGCTCTTGATCCTGGCATTCTTTATACGGATTTGATAGGAGCCGCCTGCTCCGCGAAAATTGAAAATGGCAAGCTCATTGAACGCCTCATTGTTGGTGAGAAGGCGTTTGCGAAGAAAAACCGATGCAAGACTTGGCTCCGCCAGAACGGACACGGTCCGGATCGAGATTTCGTCTCGTTCCACCTCGGTTTCTCCCCCGGATGGTCGTGCTGCCAATGTTTCCTTTATCGCAAAGACCCGGACCGCATGCTTGAGCACGTGGCCATCTCTGGTCTTGATAATCGTGCCGGTCTCTATGTGAATGCCTTCAAGCCAGCCAAGGTCCGGCGGGATCACCACGGAGAGCTGCGCCGGTCCGGACGGGCCAGTCGTTGTCTGTGCGATTGCACTGCTGACCGGAACACAGGTGGCAAGTGCTACCAGTGAATACAGGATCGGTGTTTTCATCGTCGACCTCCTCATGCGTTACCGTAAGAGTACCTGATATGCCCAGGATGTGTAAATGCGACCTCTTGGCCTCGGCTTGACCCGCCATGAAAGAACCTCAATGGACCCCTCGCAGGCTTGTCTCGGGGCAGTACCGAAGCCGGTTACATCTGCCCCAGCCACCACTGGTTCATCTGCCAGATCGACTTTTCCAGTGGCGACAGGCGGCCCTGCCGGGTCATTGGCGCATTGAGCCCCTGCCACACAAGGTCGTTGGCGGCGATGTCTTCGCCGTGGATGAATGCGACCCCTTCCCTCATGGCCGCGCATCGTTCGGTGAAATCAGGCAGATTACGGGCT
Organism: uncultured Alphaproteobacteria bacterium; assembly: GCA_965603015.1. Lineage (GTDB taxonomy): Bacteria > Pseudomonadota > Alphaproteobacteria > M2410 > M2410 > JAUWTJ01. The sequence goes on along the minus strand of CBFDBJ010000096.1, from coordinate 8,255 downwards.
GACTTGTGAGCGCAGAGATGGATTTTCAGGGTGAAATGGTCATGGGTGAGCGGGATCACCTGATACCAGATGACGAGGTCACCGTTAAACGCCAGCATGAAAAACGGAAAAATGACCGTGGCGAGCAAGTCCCGCTGTTGCCAGTCCTCAAGATCCTCGAATATCGGGAAAGCACCGTCATGGTCCTGGATCGTGGGCATATGAAGGATAGAGTATGGACCGTCGTTGTCCAGGACCAGAGAGTCTTTGGCATGGTAGGTTGGTTCAAAGGTCGTCGCATGTGTCGCAATATGGTGGTAGGCCTCCATGAAGTTTTCGACCAGTACCTTCCAGTTCCAGTGCGAGTCAAACTCCAGGGTTTCAACGATGACCACGTCTTCGGCTTTGTAATTAGCAAAGAACTTCGTATACGTCTCGATTTGCGGCGCCAGTGGTTCAGCCTCGTCATCCAGATTGACGAGTATGAAGCCGTTCCAGATCTCGGTGCGCACCTGCGGCAGGCGGCATTTCTTCTCCTCGAACCCTGCGGCATCTTCCATCAGCGGCGCCCGGACCAGTTTGCCATCAGTAGCATAGCTCCACGCATGATAGGGACAGATGAACAGTTTGCGATTGCCCTCCCCCTCCACGAGGGGTGCCGCGCGGTGCAGGCACACCCGCGACATCACCCTCACCTCGCCGTCATGACCGTGGACCAGCACGAGCGGCTGATCCAGTAACGTAAACGCCATGTAGTCTCCGCGATGGGGAACTTGATCCAGCCGACCGACCGGTATCCAGCTCTTTCTAAAAATCCTGTCTTCTTCGAATTCGTAAATGGCCGGATCCGAGTACGCTGCGGGCGGCAGCGTCCACGCGGCTTCAAGAGGCTGTTTGACGCGTTCGATTTCATCCGTGCCAATACCAGGCAAATGGAACGGCTCCGAAAAATCCGGCAGCACAAACACGCCGTCCGCACCGGCTACATAATCCATCTCTTTCACCACGGCATCCGGATTGAGGGTGCCGTAAAGATGCGGATAGGCTTCGCCGTTGCTGGCGGTTTCGTATTTCAGTTCGTTGACAAGTTTCGCCTCGTCGATGACGAGAAACACCAGATCGCTCTGGCCGGTAAAGACTGCATTGGCAACCGTCACGACCTGGGTGATGGTCGAGGCATGCATGAAACCTTCCGCTTCAAGACTATCGGCCTCATAGGCGCCGCGTGCCTTGCCCTCTTCCCAGCGTGACTTTTGGCAAATGTGATAGATCACAGGACTCTCTCTTTTCTATCTCTTTCCTCTGTCATTGCCGGGCTTGACCCGGTAATCCAGAAAGCCACGCACTGGATACCCGGGTCAAGCCCGGGTATGACAAAAGGAAAGGGAACCGCACCCCTACTCTGGAACATTACCCCTGCATCGCGTCGCCGAGCTCGTCGATCGCCTTGTTGAGCGCTTCGTCGAACAGGGTTTCCCACTCCGCCGCGCTGGCCTCCTGGGCCCCTTTGGGGAAGAGAATGCCGCGCGAGGAATTGACCACACCGCCTTCGAGCCCTTCAGGACCCGGCACGAAACTTTGCAGCGCTTCTTTCGCCGAGCCGCCCTGCGCGCCATATCCCGGCACCAGGATCAGTGTCTCGGGCATGCGCTCGCGGATGTCGATGGCTTCCTTCGGGTAGGTTGCGCCGGCGACCACGCCGACCGACGACCAGCCGGTCTCGGGGCCTTTATGCATTCTTGCAACATCTGAAACCTTGTCTGCAACCGCTTGATAAAGCATGCGATTATCAACTTTGAGGTTCTGAAAGTCGGCCGAGCCCGGGTTCGAGGTCTTGACGAGGACGAAGACGCCGCCACCGTTATCGGTCGCCGTCGTCACGAAGGGCTCGAGCGTATCCATGCCGAGGTAGGGATTGATCGTCAGTGCATCTGATTTGAGCGGTGCGCCGGGGGCGAAGAAACTGGTGGCATAGGCCGCTGCCGTCGAGCCGATATCGCCGCGCTTGGCATCCATGATGACCTGGATGCCCTCGCCGCGCGCCCGGGCGATAATCTCTTCAAGGGCGGCGATGCCGCGCGAGCCCATCTGTTCGAAAAACGCAATCTGCGGCTTGATCACCGGCACCCGCCCGTCGATCCGGTCGAGCACCGCGTTGAAGAACGCCAGCACCGCCTCGGCAGTCTCCGGCGCGCCCGGGCTCATGTCTCCTTTAGCGAATAGCGCCGGGATTTGCCCAAGATGCGGGTCGAGGCCGACGCACAATGGATGCCCCGCCTTTCTGATAGACGTGATAAGCCGATCACCGAAGTGCATGGGGGATTTCCTTTACCGTGGATTTCATCTCCTCTACGCCGATTCACAGAACGTTTCAAGGCCGGTTAGGCTGGACAATAGGCGGGTTTTCGGCTCGAATGCGCTTCAAACAAGAACAAGACGAATTTCAATCAAGTCTGTCATCGGGGTGTGAAGCGGTATGAGCCACGGAAAACTGAAGAAATCGACCCTGCTCGCCTTTGCGATGCCGGCGATCCCGATTTCGGCTCTGGGCTTGCCGATCGCGGTTTATCTGCCGCCGTTCTATGCGCAGACCGTTGGCCTGGATCTGGCCGTCGTCGGGCTCGTCTTCATGTTTCTGCGGTTCTGGGATATTTTCACCGATCCGGTTCTCGGCATCATGGGCGACCAATTCAACACCCCCTGGGGACGGCGCAAGCCGTGGATCGTGGCCTCGGTCCCGATTATGATGATTGCGGTCTATCAACTGTTCTTCCCGCCGGAAGGCGCTGGCGGGCTTTATCTGGGCGTCTGGCTCTTTGTCATGTATCTGGGCTACACCATGCTTTCGATCAGCCACATGTCCTGGGGTACGGAGCTGGCCGATGAATATCACGAACGCTCGCGGATCCATGGCTGGCGCGAGTCGGCACAAGTCGGCGGTATGCTGTTCGTGCTGGCCCTTCCCGCTTTCATGCAGATCGCCGGGTATGGCGGCCTTGAACGAAGTGTTCATGCCATGGGCCTGTTCATTGTTATCGCCCTGCCGATCACGGTTTTCTTTGCCGCCAAATATGTGCCCGACGATCCGGACCACGTTCCCGAGAAGGTTGACTGGGGACATTCCTTTCGGACGATTGTCGGCAACAAGACCCTGCTGCGAATCCTGCTCGGCGACGTTCTGGCAGGGTTTGCCCCGAGCGTCACCGGCGCGCTCTATTTCTTCTTCATTGTCTATGTTGCCGATCTTGGTCATTACTCCCAGCCGCTGCTGATCCTTTACTTCCTGACCGGCTTTGGCGGCATCGGGCTGTGGATGAAGCTCAGCTATACGATCGGCAAGCACCGGGCCATGGCCTATGGCATGCTCTGGGGCGGGTTGAGCCTGCCCTTCCTGTTCCTCATTCCGACCGGCTCGGCAGGCTTGATGGCCATCGGCCTTGCGGTCTACGGGCTTGCCTATGCCGCCGGGCCATTCCTGCTGCGCGCCATCATGTCAGATATCACCGACCATGACAGGATCGAGACAGGACAAAAGCGCACCGGGCTCTATTTCTCATTGTTGATGATTTCGTCAAAAATGGCTGGTGCGCTGTCTGTCGGGATTACCTATGTGTTGCTCGATTTTATCGGCTTCGACAAGACGCGCGGCGCGGTTAATACGCCCGAGGCCATTCAGGGTCTCGAGTGGATGTTCATCGCCTTCCCGTCTATCTCCATGCTGCTGGCAGCGCTTGTCATGTGGAACTTCCCTCTCGATCAATCGCGGCAACAGGCCTTGCGAAACGAAATTGAAGACACTCTGGCAACTGCCGCGACAAAGCCTCAACCGGGGGAATAGATGGCCATCGAACCGCCAAAAGACCTGCGCTCAATCCGGTCTCTCGTCGATATTATGGCGGCACTCAGAAATCCCGAGGGCGGCTGCCCGTGGGACCTTGAGCAAAACTATGAGACGATTGCGCCCTACACCATCGAAGAGGCCTATGAGGTCTTTGATGCCATCGACCGCAAGGATTTTCCGGACCTGAAGGACGAGCTCGGCGATCTTTTGTTTCAGGCCGTCTATCACGCACAGATGGCTGCCGAAGACGGTCATTTCGATTTTGGTGATGTTGTGGAAAATGTCTGCAACAAGATGATCCGTCGCCATCCGCACGTCTTTGGCGATGCAGAGGAGCGGACGTCCGACGGGCAAACGGTGGCCTGGGAAGAAATCAAGGCCGCCGAGCGCGCCGAAAAGGGCGAGCACTCAAAAGGGGTTCTTGATGGTCTCCCCCTTGCCCTGCCTGCCCTTCTGCGCGCTTTGAAACTGCAAAAGCGTGCCGCCCGCGTCGGCTTTGACTGGCCCGATCTTGCCGGGGTCCTCGACAAGTTCAATGAGGAGATTGAGGAGTTCTATTCCGAAATGCCCGAGCCGGTTGATGCGGATCGACTGGAGGACGAGTTTGGCGACACGCTCTTCGCACTCGTTAATGTTGGCCGCCACTTCAAGATGGATCCCGAAAAGGCGCTGCGCCGTGCCAATAGCAAATTCATCCGGCGCTTTAAGCACATCGAGAAGCGGCTGGCAGAAGATGGCAAGTCCCCCGATGATGTTGATCTCAACGCGATGGAAACGCTGTGGCTAGAGGCCAAGAACGGCGAGTAGCCACCTACTTTTGTGCCCATTGTTCTTCATTGAAGAGCACATCACACCAGTGCTGCCAGATATCCGGGTCGCCGGTCACGAGGATGCCTTTTGTGTCCGTCACGCCCGGTCGATACCGAAGGCCATTTTTAAAGCCTGCCTTGCCGCCGGCTTCCTCGACGATGAGAGCGCCTGCGGCGTGGTCCCACGGATAGGTATTCCAGAACATGGTGACGTCGGTCTCGCCCATCGCCAAACGGATATATTCAAGACCGGCGCTCGATACCGGATCATTTGAAACCATGCCCTTGATTGCGTCTTTCATCTGCTGTCTAAGGTGTCGAGGCAGAAAGCTGGTATGCAGGGCACCACGTGTCGACTGCGGCGTCGCTGACACAGTTTGAAGCCGGACGCCGTTGAGCGTTGCTCCGCTTCCCTTTTCCGCCATAACCATCGTATCGTTTGTCGGTTGATAGATCCATCCCGCCTCAGTCTCGCCGTGTCTTGCCAGGGCAACGATCACGCAGAACCCTTCATGACCTTTGGCGTAGCTCCGTGTCCCGTCAATCGGATCAATAATCCAGACATACTCCTCAGTTTGAAGGTGGTTCATCAGATCCGGGTCCTCATGAACACTCTCCTCCCCCACAACAAGAGAGCCTGGCAGCAGACCTTCAAGCAAGGGAGTCAGCGCCTTTTCCGCCGCGATGTCAGCTGCTGTAACGATATCGCCCTTGTTCTTCTCCAGAACCTCGTGGTCTGCGAGATTTCGAAACAGCGGCATGATCTCGGTCTCCGCAATCTCGCGGATCAGAGTGCTCACTGTGTCGAAAACAAGTCTCATTCGTCGGTTTCCGGTTCGGGGACAAATCCCGAAATCGGGTCCAGACCAAAGGACTTTCTCAGCTTGCCAATATTGGCCGGCGACAACGTGACACTCAGCTTTGCAGAGGTTTCACCATCATCCCGATCAGTGATCTTTCCATTACGATAGAGCCAGGCCATTGCTTCACCTTCGGCATGAGAAATCTCATAGACGACATCGAGATCCTCGCCAGTCAGACTGTCACAAATAACCTGCAACAGATCCTCACATCCCTGCCCCGTGGCCGCCGAAATCAGCACCGTTCTTTCCTGACGCTCTGCCTGATTGCTCAGAACGTCGCGGCTCTCCTCGGACAGCAAGTCAGCCTTGTTCAGGACCTCAATAATGTGAGCATCATCCAGAGAAACGCCAAGCTGTTCCAGAACCGCCATCACATCTCTGCGCTCGGCTTCTGAGTCTTCCGTAGCACTATCACGGACATGCAGGATGAGTGTAGCCTCAAGGACTTCTTCAAGGGTCGCGCGAAACGCTGCGATAAGGTCAGTTGGCAACTCTGAGATAAATCCTACCGTATCAGACAGAACGACCTTTTTGCCGCCGGGCAGATCAATCATCCGCATGGTCGGATCGAGTGTCGCAAACAAAAGATCTTCGGCAAAGACATCTGCATCGGTCAATCGATTGAACAGCGTCGATTTGCCAGCGTTGGTATAGCCAACAAGAGCAACAACCGGCCAGGGCGCTTTGGTTCGGCTCTTGCGATGCAGACTTCGAGTGGCAGTCACCTTGTCAAGCTGGCGGCGTAGTTTGGTAATCCGATCATCAATCATTCTGCGATCAGATTCAATCTGGGTCTCTCCCGGTCCGCCAACAAAGCCGAGCCCGCCGCGTTGTCGTTCAAGGTGAGTCCAGGAACGCACCAGGCGGCTTTTCTGATAGCTCAGATGCGCCAGCTCGACCTGCATACGCCCTTCGCGAGTTTGTGCCCGCGCGGAAAAGATTTCGAGGATAAGCCCCGTCCGGTCGAGAATTTTGGTTTCCCAAACTTTCTCCAGATTGCGCTGCTGGATAGGAGTCAAAGTGCCATCAATGATCACCAGGTCGCAATCCAGCTCAGCGATCAGACCCTTGAGTTCATCAACCTTGCCCTTACCAAAAAAGGTTCCCGAGTTGACCGCGCGAAGTGTGACAATGGCAGCATGAACAACATCAAGATGAATGGCATCAGCCAGGCCGCGCGCTTCCTCCAATCGTCGTTCGGGCGAGCGCAACGGCGACTCTCCCGGGCGCTGCCTGATCACAGGGTGAAAAACAGCAGCGCGAACAACGGTTTCACCATCGTCCGTGATTTCACTCAGCTTCTTGTGTTCAAATTCGACCAAATTTATTCGCCTTCTGGCGACTGCTCCCCGTCGAACAACTGAACCGGCCCCCCGGGCATAACCGTTGAAATAGCATGTTTGTAGACCAGCTGGGAATGGCCATCGCGGCGCAGCAAGACGCAAAAATTATCAAACCAGGTGATTACACCCTGTAATTTGACGCCGTTTATAAGGAAGACTGTCAGGGGCGTCTTGTCCTTTCGGACATGGTTCAGGAATGTATCCTGAAGATTACCCGCTTTATCATTCGCCATGGGTTCATCCCACTTGTTGTTCAAAGGTTTCAGTTGCACACACAAGGTGTCTCTTGGCCGCAAGGTATACAGGAACCGCGAGTGCCTGACCAGAATGCATTTTCAGGCGATACTGCCCAGGTAAGCGCTTCGCAGGGCCATAGTCCCGGGGCCCGGACGACCGTCTCCCACCGGTGTACCATCCAGCGACACCACCGGCATGACAAAGTTGGTCGCGGAGGTTAAGAAAGCCTCGCTGGCGGCGCATACATCTGACGGCGAGAACCCCTCCTCGACAAGCGTGTATCCAGCGCTCTTGATAATCTGCAACAGACTTTCTCGGGTAACCCCGGGTAGAACGCTACGGTCGAGGGTCCGGGTGCGCACCCGCTTTTCATCGTCGATAATCCACGCAGTCGTTGACGTGCCCTCGGTCACCTGTCCATCCGAGTCAACCAGCCAGGCCTCAAAGGCACCGGCTCTCTTTGCCGCCTGTTTAGCCAATACATTCGGCAAAAGATTGACTGACTTTATGTCACAACGGGCCCAGCGCTCATCCGGACATGTGACAACCGCGACCCCTTTTCGAGCGCGTTCCGCTATGCGTGCGAAGGAAACTGGCTTTGCAGTAATGACCAGCGTGGGCTTCACAAAGGTCGCCGGGAAAGCATGATCGCGCGGCGCCGCTCCTCGGGAAATCTGAATATAGACAATCCCGTCTTTCAATCGATTGAGCCGGGCAACCCGCAACAACACTTGCCGCAGCGCAGGCTCACTGATTGGCAAAACCATCTCAATTTCGCCAAGGGATCGTTTCAGCCGCTTCAGATGACCTGAATAATCCGCTAACACTCCATCGAAATATGACCAGACGTCATAAACGGCATCACCGAACTGAAAGCCGCGATCCTCTATATGCACGGAGGCAGAGGACATCGGAACATACTGACCGTTGATGTAGGCGACCCTGGACATTCAGCTTATCTCCGCCAAAAATTAATATTAAAGATCACCACAAAGGCCAACACTTCCACGCGGCCGATAATCATCCCGATAGCCAGCAAGGTCCTGACACCGGTCGGAAAATCGCTGTAGGTCGTTTCACCCCCGGTTGCCGCAAGAAGAAACGGTCCTGCGTTCATAACCGTGGCTGTGGCCGTAACAAGAGCCACTTCAAAATCGAAACCCGCCCATCCCACACTGAAGGC
>CBFDBJ010000095.1:0-12529 GCA_965603015.1 uncultured Alphaproteobacteria bacterium | reverse complement strand
TATAGAGATTTTGGCAAGGGTATCCCTGAAGATCAAGTTTCGAAAGTCTTCGATCCGTTCTTTACGACGCGCCGTGGTCAGGGTGGCAGCGGCCTGGGTCTGCACATCATCTACAATATTGTTACCCGGACCCTTGGCGGTACGATCAGGTGTGAGAGCGAAGTCGGGCAGGGAACCAGTTTCACGATGAAATTTTCGGCCAGATGAGGAAATAGATATGTCACAAACAAACACTGCGGATGAGTTGGTATTCGCCGAGGAAGTGAGCGAGGAAAAAAAGAGTTCTCAGATGGACTTTTGGAAAGTTCTTATTGTCGATGATGAGCCGGAGATACACGCGGTGACCAAACTTGCACTAAGCGGGTTTAGTTTCGCAGACAAGGCGTTGAAGTTTCGCAGTGCCTTTTCCGGCGAGGAAGCTAAGGAATTGCTGGCTCAGCACCCTGATGCCGCACTCCTTTTGCTTGATGTCGTCATGGAAACGGATCATGCGGGCCTCGATCTAGTAAAGTATATCCGCAATGATCTGAAAAACACCAATATCCGGATCGTTCTCCGCACCGGGCAGCCAGGTCAGGCGCCCGAAAAATCTGTTATTCGGGACTATGATATCAATGATTATAAGGAAAAAACAGAGCTGACATCATTGAAGCTCTATACTCTGCTCTATTCCTGTCTGCGTTCATACCGGGACCTGATGACGATTGAGGACAACAAGCGTGGCCTTGAAAAGATCATTGAGGCCTCGGCCACGATTTTTGAACCTCAGTCAATGGAACGATTTGTTGGCGGTATCATGGAACAACTGACGTCACTTCTGCATCTGGATGGAGAAGCTGTGTTTTGTCAAACTTCCGGTCTGGCGGCAGAGGGAAGCCGCGACGACATGAAGGTTGTTGTTGGTACAGGTGACTTTGAAGGTTCGGTCGGACAGAACCTGAAAGATGTCCTGTCTACCGATTGGGACTCGGATATTCAGGAGGATGTAAGTGGTCACAAGCATGTTTTGACGGACGGGCACTATACGAGCAATTTTGTTAGTGCCAACGGGATTGAAAGCCTCGTTCATTTGACAGGGCTTCGCCAGTTGAGTGACCAGGATCAACGCCTGGTCGATATCTTCAGCAAGAATGTGGGTATTGCTTTTGAGAATATGTATCTCAAAAGTGATATTGAGGATACGCAGAAGGAAGTCGTGTACCGCCTGGGTGAAGCGGTCGAGACCAGGTCGAAGGAGACCGGCAATCATGTGAAACGTGTTGCGGAATACTCAAAACTTCTTGCGCTTGGATATGGTTTGAGTGACGATGAAGCCGAGATCGTCAAGCTCGCGTCGCCCCTGCACGATGTTGGCAAGATCGGCATACCTGATGCCATTCTGAATAAACCTGGCCCCCTGACGCCGGACGAATGGGTGATCATGCAAACCCATGCGACACTGGGCTATGACCTTCTTAAAAACTCGCAACGCCCCATCCTTCAAGCCGGTGCGATCATAGCGCTCGAGCATCATGAGAAATGGCTCGGCAATGGATACCCGCACAACAAGAAGGGCGAGGACATTCACATCTACGGGCGGATCAGCGCTCTGGCCGATGTCTTTGATGCGCTTGGCAGTGATCGATGTTATAAGAAAGCCTGGGATCTGGACCGTATTCTTGACTTGTTGCGCGAAGAGCGGGGTAAACATTTTGATCCGCGGACTATTGATATCTTCTTCAGCGAACTGGATGCTTTTCTGGCCGTCAGAGATGCCTATCAGGACCACGCCTAGATCGTGTGATCCCCTGCATCCGGTCCACCCTCGAATTCGTTCTCTTGTCATCCTGCAACATCCTGCTGTACGATGAAGTGCGACAGAGTTTGCCTCCTTGTTCGAGCCGATCGATTTGATCTTTATTATACTACCTGAACATGGTTAGTATTATGAAGTTGGATCGGCGTTGGAGAGGCACTTGGGATGGCGGGTAAACTTACACTTGACGATTTGAAAGAGGCCGTCGCGGCCGGGGCGATCGACACGGTTCTTACCGTGATTGTCGATATGCAGGGCCGGTTGATGGGCAAGCGCATGCATGCGGAATTTTTTGTCAAGACCGCGTGGGAGGAGACCCACTGCTGCAACTACCTGCTTGCCACGGATATGGAAATGTCCACCGTTGATGGTTTTAAGTCGACGAGCTGGGAGGCCGGCTACGGCGATTATGTTATGAAGCCGGATATGGAGACCTTGCGCCTCATACCCTGGCTCGAAGGCACGGCGCTGGTGATCTGTGACGTGCTGGATCATCATAACCATGAAGAGGTTGCGCATTCGCCGCGGGCTATTTTGAAGAAACAAATTGCGCGTCTGGACGCAATGGGAATGAAGGCTTCCATTGGTTCGGAACTGGAGTTTTTCCTGTTCAGGGAGAGCTATGAAGAGGCCCAGGCCAAAGGCCACAGGGGTCTTACGCCCATCAGCGGCTACAATGAGGACTACCACATCTTCCAGACGACCAAGGAAGAAGATGTCATGCGCGCCATTCGCAACGGCTTGAATGGTGCGGATATCCCGGTGGAAAATTCCAAGGGCGAGGCGTGCTCCGGTCAGGAAGAGATCAACGTACGCTACGCCGATGCGCTGACCATGGCCGACCGTCACTCGATCATCAAAAACGGTTGCAAGGAAATTGCCTGGGCAAAGGGGCGCTCAATCAGCTTCATGGCCAAGTGGAGCTATGAGGCTGCAGGCAACTCATCGCACCTTCATCAGTCGCTCTGGGGGCTTGATGGCAAGTCCCTGTTTTACGATCCGGATGCGGAGCACGGCATGTCGGATCTGATGCGCCAGTATCTTGCGGGCCTGCTCCATCATGCCAGTGAGATGACCTATTTTCTGGCGCCCTACATCAACTCCTACAAACGCTTTGTGGATGGCACCTTTGCTCCGACCAGGGCGATCTGGTCGATGGACAATCGCACCGCCGGATACCGTATCTGCGGCGCTGATACATCGGGTGTGCGTGTTGAGTGCCGCATTGGCGGCGCGGACCTCAATCCCTATCTGGCGATGGCTGCGCAGCTTGCTGCGGGTATAGACGGTATCGAGAACAAGCGGGAGCTGGAGCCTGAATTTGTCGGCAATGCCTACGACGGCAAGGAGGCAAGAGAGGTTCCGAACACACTTCGCGGCGCGCTTGATGCGTTTAACAATTCCGCCATGTTGCGCACCGCTATGGGTGACGGCGTTGTGGATCACTATTTGCACGCCGGGCGCCATGAACAATTTGAACAAGACCGCCGGGTCACAGACTGGGAAGTGTCGCGTGGATTTGAGAGGGCGTAAACAGAGCCATGACCTTGACAGCTAACTGGAGTTATCCCACCGTCATTCGTCTTGGCGCGGGCCGGATCAGGGAACTTGCAGAAGCCTGTGCTGCGAGCGGCATAAAGCGTCCATTGCTTGTCACCGACAAGGGGCTGGCGAACCTGCCGATCACGGGATGCACGCTTGATCTTCTGGAAGAAGCGGGTCTCGGCCGTGCGATATTCAGCGACGTTGACCCAAACCCGAGCGATGTCAATCTGGCGGCTGGTATCAAGGTCTTCAAGCAAGGCGGCCACGACGGGGTGATTGCCTTTGGCGGCGGCTCCGGACTTGATCTTGGCAAGCTGATCGCCTTTCAGGCGGGGCAATCACGACCGATCTGGGACTTTGAAGACGTTGGCGACTACTGGACCCGGGCTGACGCGAGCGCCATCGCGCCCAACATTGCCGTGCCGACGACGGCGGGGACTGGCTCCGAGGCCGGGCGGTCCGGCATTCTGACCAATTCTGAAACTCATGTGAAGAAAGTTATATTTCATCCGAAGATCCTTCCTTCGGTCGCAATTTGTGATCCGGAGCTAACGATCAGCATGCCCCAAGTGATCACAGTGGGAACCGGGCTGGACGCTTTTATCCATTGTCTCGAGGCCTATTGTTCGCCGTTCTATCATCCGATGAGCCAGGGCATCGCGCTCGAGGGCATGCGGCTGGTAAAGGAAAACCTGCCACGGGTTTATGCAGACCCGAACGATATTGAAGCGCGCGGCCATATGATGAGCGCCGCAGCCATGGGCGCGGTTGCCTTTCAGAAGGGGCTTGGTGCCATGCACGCGCTGTCCCACCCGGTGAGTGCGCTCTATGGCACGCACCACGGCATGACCAACGCGGTTATCATGCCCGCGGTCCTCACGTTCAACCGCCCGGCTATCGAGGAGCGGATTTGCGCCGCCGCCGCCTATTTGGGCATCGCAGGCGGGTTCGACGGATTTTACGAATTTGTGCTGAAACAGCGGGCAGACTTCAAGGTGCCTGACAGGCTCGGCGCGCTTGGTGCGAAGGGTGATCGCATCACTGAAATGGCTGCGATGGCCATCGAAGATCCATGTGCGGGCGGAAATCCGGTGGAGCTCACCTCCGAGGTGGCAAAAAGGCTCTATGGTGAGTGTCTGTGACCCCACGGCCCGGCTGTTGGTCAGGGAGAGCCGAGCAATCCCCGAATCATTGCAATAAAATCCATAACAAGAGAGGCTGCCAGGACGGTGATTACGATCCAGGCCCAGACCCCGTAGACAATTGAGAGCGGTTGTCCGGATTTGAGTTCAGTCAAAAATACCCTGCGACGTTTGAACAAATAGACAAGAACTGCCAGCCAGAGCGTGAGGTGAATTGGTCGACCGATCTGTGCACTGTGTATTTCAGGGAAAAAGGTTTTGATGCCGAACAGGAGAATGGCCGTTGTTATGGCCATCGCCAGAATGATCCGGGCTTCCTTTTTCCACACGACAAAGATGACGCTCGAGAGAAACAAGGATCGCATGGTCATCATCCAAATCTGCACGCCCTGAGGCAAGGCATCGACTTCTGCAAGGCGCAACTCAATCGCATGGCGGAGTGGTTCAAGCAGGTTCATTGCAATCATGAGAACTGAGTGCCTTTTGTTGTAAGCAGTAAGTACTCCGCTATAACACAGCGCAACGAGATATCAAAAAAGTCTGTCACATTTGATGTCACGGAGAAATTGTTGACCTTGCTCGCAATACGCGCTTTTCTCTGTCAGGGGAACTTGCCAACACATTCGAGGAATTATGTCGAGAAAACTGAAGGGTAGAGAATTCAAATTTGATGCCGATTACGGCGAAATTTGTGTTGTTGACAACGAAGTTGATGGACCGGCGGTGCTGTTCATTCACGGGAATTCAGGCTGCAAGGAAGTGTTTTGTCACCAGTTTAACTCATCACTTGCAAAGCAATACAGGATGATTGCCTTTGACCTGCCAGGTCATGGAGCCTCGGACGATGCTTCGGTGCCGGAAGATGTCTATCGGATGGCGACGATGACACCAATAATCAGGAAACTGCTTGAAGCTCTGGATGCGCGCGATGCGGTGCTGGTCGGGTGGTCGCTCGGTGGCCATTTGGCGATTGAGCTGGTTGGCACATATCCCGAACACAAAGGCATGGTTATAACGGGCACGCCGCCCTTTGGTCCGGGGCGGGGTGAAATTGCACTTGCCTTCAATGCGACCGAGGAAATGGCACTTACTGATAAGGAAGATTTTGATGCTGCAGATGCAGCACTTTATGCCGAGGCAATACTTGGCAAGGAGGCATCGCAAGACAAGACCTATATTGATGCAGTGTTGCGCACCGACGGAGTAATGCGAGCGGTGTCGATTGGTGATTGGGCAATGAACGATGGTGCGGGGCTTTATCAAAAAACTGTGGTGGCGGAATGGGCGCATCCGATCGCCGTCATTCAGGGGGAGAGCGAGCCCTTCGTCAACCAGGACTGGATGAAGGACGCGACCTGGGGCAATCTGTGGAATGGTACATATCACATCGTCAAGGGCGCGGGACATGCGCCCTTTCTTGAGTCTTCGGAAGACTACAACAAATTGTTGGAGCAATATCTCAAGGAGCTATTCGCCTGATTGCTGCTCAGGCTTCTGCCGGACCTGAAAACTCGATCCTGAACATCAAAGTGGTAACGTCCCCCTGATCATCGAACAGGGGGCAGGCGATGACATTGTAGTTTCGGTAGTTTTTTGAACTCCAGTCCAATCTGTTGCCCCGGGCCAGGTAGGGGCGCTTGTTTTCGACAAGCCGTGCGTACCGGGCCAGCAGACCTTCGGTATTGGGAATCTCATCGATAAACTTGTTTGTCAGGTCGGCACCAGTACCGTCAACATAGCCGGATCCATATAGCCTGACAAAGAAGCGGCCGGTGTCCCGATCATAATCGTTGATGGCCATATAGGGTAGATGCTCGGCAAACAGAGTCAGTGAAAAATCCTCACGCCCTGGCGATCCGTGTTCTTCACACAGAGATTGCCAGATGCGGAAGAAATCGCGTAGCACCGGGCTCTTGATCTCGTCAATTTTCGGGTCTTCAATAAAGTCTTCTGACATCGTCGCCCCGTTTCAAGGGTGGTCATCAATATTGATCGTCCAGGCAACCTGGTCATACATGCAGAGGTATATGTTAGACCTGTTTGCCAAGACTATCTATACGAGAGTTGTCAAATAACCGTACCGAGGCTGCAAAGTCTGACATGGTTCTGGAAACTGGACCAGAGATCGTTAGTTTTTCAAGGTTTATGGCCCCAAATTCTGTTTGTAACGACTAACCTGTGGAGATCCCATGCGACCATCTGATTTTACCACGCGAATAGCTGGCGAGGGCGCGGCGGCTTGGCGTACCCACGGCCGGGCACGCGCCATGGAGCGCGAAGGCCGGGACGTCATCATCCTGTCGATTGGTGATCCGGACTTCGAGACACCAAAGCCAATAATAGAAGCTGCCTACCAGGCCTTGAACGAGGGCCATACGCACTATGGGGAGATTGTCGGTGCGCGCAAGCTTCGCCAGGCGATCGCCAGATATCAGGGCAAGCTCTCGCAGGTGGAAATTGACCCTCACAATGTTGTTGCGGTGGCTGGTGCGCAGTGCGGACTTTTTGCCTCGGCGCTTTGTACCCTGAATCCCGGGGATGAGGTGATCGTCCCTTCGCCAACTTATGTGACCTATGAAGCGGTGGTCGGTGCGCCGGGTGCGACGCTTGTTTCTGTACCGACCGATCCCGAACGCGGCTTTGAGGTTGAGGTGGCGGCGCTCCAGGCGGCTGTGACGCCCCGAACGAAAACGATCATGCTCAATTCACCCAACAATCCATCGGGCGCCATGGTGTCGCGAGACGTATTGGAAGGGATTTCCGAAATCTGCAAGGCTCACGACCTCTGGCTGATCTGCGATCAGGTCTACAGCGGTCTCGTTTTTGAAGGTGAACATAACTGTCCACTTTCCCTGCCTGGCATGGCGGAGCGGACCATTGTTATTAACTCGGTTTCCAAGAGCCATGCTATGACGGGCTGGCGGTTCGGCTGGCTGATTATACCTGAACACATGCGGACGATTTTTTCAAACCTGATGCTTTGTATGCTGTACGGCTTGCCGTCCTTTATTCAGCAAGCTGCAATCACTGCGCTGGATCAGGACCTTGAGGAGCTTGAGGAAATGAAACGGGCTTTTGCCGCGCGCCGGGATACGATGGCAAGAGGGCTGGGGGGCGTGGAAAGTCTTGTCTGCCGGACGCCGCCTGCCGGCATGTTCTGTATGATTGATGTGCGTAAGACCGGCCTCACGTCCTACGAATTTGCCGAGCGGTTGCTCGATGCAGAAGGGGTTTCGACCTTGCCGGGGGATGCCTTTGGTCCGTCGGGCGCGGGCCATTTGCGGCTTAGTCTAATGGTGCCAGAGGTGCGCCTTAAAGAGGCTTGCCTTCGTATATCGAGATTTGCGGAAAGCCTGGCTGGTTAGCCCCTATCGGGGGCTCTCGCCAAAAAGCTTAAAGATGCTGGTTGCACTGAGCAGGAGTGTTTCCTCGAAGAAAACATCTACATTGGCAAAGGCAAGGTTTTTCGTGGCGCGTTTGAGATGTGCAGTTGCTTCAACCCAGCCGCCTGCCGGTGTGCCGGAAATAAATTCGGTGGTGAGGGAAATCGTCGCGCAAAAGCGGCCGGTTTCCCGGACGATCAGATGCCCGAATGTTGTATCGACAAAGCCGATGAGGGCGGCGCCATGGATAACCCCGTTCGGGTTGCCGTGACGCGTATCGGTCTTGAAGCCGTAACGGAATTTTCCATCAGGTGTCTCTTTGGCATAATAGGGGCCGTTGTGACCGATATAGCCGTCGTCCTCGGCAAAAGGCAGATATCCGTCAGGGATCTTGAAGGTCATCGTGGTGTCGCCCGGGGTGTTGGTGCTCAGGTCGTAGGTGTAAGGATTAAAAGTCTAGGCCATCTTTCGGCGAGAAGTAAAGTCTCAAACGGAAAAGGGCCGCTCTTTCGAGCGGCCCCCGCGAGTCCGGATTTTTCAAACTCGTGATCTTTCCAGATCTTGTAATCTATTTACTCGAAGGAGGTTGCCCCGACTTGCAAGTAGCATTACTCGAGTCTTTAAAAATCCAACATGTCTCACTGAACATTGGATCACCTCCTTTCGTTGATTGAACATTGAGTCGAATTCTGACATGAAAAATGGACGTTGCAAAGCGAATTTTTATTAACAAAAAGTGAACTAAATTTTCATCTGCCGCGCCACGAGATCCCTCATAATTTCCTCCGATCCGCCGCCAATTGCCATAACGCGCACTTCCCGGTAGATGCGCTCGACACGAATTCCGCGCATGAAACCGGCCCCGCCGAGGATTTGCATTGCTTCTCTCGCGCAATATTCCATGGTGAGGGAAGACTGCACCTTGAGAAGAGAAAGGTCCGCTACCGGAGTTTCTCCCGCGTGAACGCGGATGGCGCATTGTTCCAGGTAGGCCTGGGTCGCATTGATCTTGCGCGCCATTTCAGCGAACTTGTGGCGGATGACCTGATGGTCGGCGAGGCGCTTGCCAAAGGTATGGCGGTCGCGGGCCCAGGCGAGGGAATCTTCGAGGCAGACGCGGGCCTGTGCATTGGCGGATGCTGCCATGCCCAGTCTTTCGGCATTGAAGTTCTTCATGATGGCCTGGAAGCCCTGGCCCTCTTCGCCGATCAGGTTTTCTTTCGGGACACGGACATCATCGAAATAGAGCGCTGCTGTGTCCGATGCCCACCAACCCTGTTTTTTGAGCGGCGTGCGGGTGAAGCCTGGCATGTCGCGTTCCAGAAGCAAAAGCGAGAGACCGCCGTGGCCCTCTCCGCCGGTGCGAACCGCGACGGAGTAAAAGTCAGCGTTGACGCCTGATGTGATGAACATTTTTGAGCCGTTGACTACGTAGTGATCGCCGTCGAGGATGGCGGACGTCTTGACATTGGCGACATCGGAACCACCAGATGGCTCGGTAATCGCGAGCGCGTGGATTTTCTCGCCGGCAAGCACCTGCGGGGCGATGCGCTGTTTCATCTCCCGGGAACCGAAGTTGATGACCGGAGGCAGGCCGATACCGTGAATGAGCAGGCTGGCATTGACCCCGCCCGCGCCGAGACGAGCCATTTCCTCGGCGGTGACGATGCCAAAGAAGCCATCGGAGACCGGTGTGCCGCCAAACTCCTCAGGATATCCCATGCCGATGAGGCCGATATCAGCCGCCTTTTTATAGAGCGCGCGCGGAATTTCGCCTGCTTCCTCCCATTCATTGACATGCGGCATCAATTCCTTTTCAACAAACCGCCGCAGGGTTGCGCGCCAGGCGTGGTGGTCTTCTGTATAGAAAGGGCTTTGATAGCGGTGGTCGAAGTCGAACGGATTGTCACCGTCCGTATAGGTGTCAGACATGATATTTCCTCAGAGTATGCAGGTTTATACCTGGCTCTTATTGTGATGCTCGCTCAAAGGCCGGGCGTGCCGAGATGCGCTCCCACCAGGCCTTGATGTTGGGGGTCAGCACTTCATCTATCTTGAGTGAAAGTGCCAGCATGACGGCGTAACCGACACAGATGTCCGCGATGGTGAACCGGCCGGAGCAGAGATAGTCCTTGCCTTCCAGACCCGTCTCGACGCTGCGCATGCGAGCAAGGAACCATTTGCGGTAGTCGTCTGCGACTTTGGGGTTGCGGGTTTCCTCGGGTTCAAGAATGGTATAGCGCAGAAAAATTGTTTGCGGGAAAGTGAAGGTGGCGTCAGATCGGTAGAGCCAGTTGAGATAGGCGCCGTAGTCCTCTTCGTATGGCGTGACGGCGAGGACGGTGGGGCCATATTTTTCCGCCAGGTAATGCGCGATCCCTGTCGATTCAGTCATTTCCACGTCGCCATCTGTGAAATAGGGGACGGTGCCGATCGGGTTCAACTCCTTGTAGCCCTCATGCAGATAGCGCGGCGGGAAGGGCATGGTAACAAGCTCGAAGTCGATGCCGAGTTCCTCGAGAGTCCACAGGGCACGGACCGAGCGGGCTCCGGTGCAGTGGTAAAGTGTTGGTGCCATTGACGTTTCCTCATTTTTCGGCGTCTGGCGACAAAGCCGCAGGCGCTCTTGATGTTTTGGCGGCGTTTGGGCAACAGAATACAGCTTTATCCGGGGCTGAAAAGCCCCCGCAGGCGCGACGCGTTCGCATGTTGCGGGGCGTCGAAGCCTAGCCTCCCAATCCAAGCGACTTGAGAATTTCGCCGCGCACACCGCGCTTGTCGAATTTTCCCGAGGCGATGCGAGGCAGGGGGTCTCTGGAAAAGAAGATGCGGGACGGAATCTGAAAATTTGCAAGATGATCGCGCAAATGGGCCCGCAGGCCATCTTCATCAAGGGCTTTGCCCGACTTTGGCACAATCATGGTCGCAAGTTCCTCGCCGAGGCGCTCGTCCGGCAGGCCGAAGACGACAACTTCACTGACTGACGGGTGAGTGTAGATGGCGTCCTCGATCTCGCCGCAGCCAATGTTCTCGCCGCCGCGAATGACAATGTCCTTGGCGCGGTCAACGATGAAGAGGAAGCCTTCCTCATCAATCCGGGCAATATCGCCGGTGCGGAACCAGCCGTCCAGAAAGGCCTCTTCGTTGGCGTCGGGCCTGTTCCAGTATTCCCTGAACATGCCCGTGCCGCGAATGATGAGGTGGCCGGGTGCGCCAGGGTCTGTGTCCCGGTCATCATCATCGACAATGCGCATGTCAAAGACTGCCGAACATTGTCCGGAGGAAAGCGGTCGCTTAAGATAGTCCTCGCCGGCGATGCCAGCGCCAATGGCGTTGGTCTCGGTCATGCCCCAGCCCGTGCCAGGGGCGGCATTTTCAAAGACTTCGTCGATGTCGCTGACCTGTTTGGCAGAGCGTGGCGCGCCGCCACCACCGACGGACATCAGCGACGCCAGAGAGCGACCATGTTCTGCCGCGGCTTTCACCAGATCGCCGGTCATTGTCGGGACCGCGACAAAATGGGTGATTTGTTCACGTTCGATAATGTCGAGCCCCTGCATGACGTCCCATTTGTACATCAGAACCAGGCGACGACCTCGATAGAGCGCCTGCAGCATGCTGACATGGCTTGCACCGACGTGAAAAAGCGGGGCAGCAACGAGGAGCGACAATTGAATGTCGTGTGGCTCACCCGGCCTCTTGATGCCATTGCGCCACATAGAGGTCTCGGCATCAAAATCCCAGGATATTATCGCATGCACGGCGGCGCGGTGACTGGAGACTGCTCCCTTGGGATGGCCGGTTGAACCGGATGTGAAGATGATAAGAGCATCGTCGTCGGGATCAATGTCGGCGGGGGGTATCGCCTCACCTGATTTTCCGGCGACAACATCCGCCAGTGGTTGGATGCGATCACTTTTGAAGGGCCCACTGCGTACGGACAGAATTGTCAGGTCGAGCGCATCCACCTGGTTTTCAAGTTGTTCGACGCGTTCACGGTCGGCAATAACAATCTTTGACCCGGTGAGTTCAAGACCGTAGACAAGCTCCTCTTCAGTCCACAGGGCATTCAGACAAACGGCGATGCCGCCCAGCGACGTGATGGCCATGAAGGAAATGATCCACTCAGGATAGTTGCGCATGCCAATCGCGACGCGGTCACCCTTTTTGACGTCAAAGTCCTCCCTCAAGGTAAGCGCGAGCTTTGCTACTTCTTCGTAAGTCTTGCCATAGCTGAAACGCTCGTCTTCGTAGACGAGATAGTCGTAATCTCTGAACTGTTGAGCGTGTTCAAAAAGGGCCCGGATCGTGGGTGGTGCGTTCTTGAAAACCCGGCAGGGATTGCCATTGATGGTCTTTTCAATCAATTCGAAATGTGTACCAGGCCCTGACAGTTTGGCAATCGCCTCTGCTCGTGATGGTATTGCTGCCTGGCTCGCTGTGTCGTTCATTGGATCGCGACCTCCCCTGGTCTTCATTGCCTCCGTTTCCCGGAGTTGTTGTTATCGAGGTACTCTGCGCCAATAGAGCGGTTTTTTGTCAGGAATTGCAACACTGATGTCGGGCCAACGGGGCTGGAAGAAAGAAGAGAGAGGCGAAGCCGGGGGCTCCGCCTCAATTACCATGAGTTGGCCTTAACGTGCTGTGGTTTTGGTCATGCTCTT
>CBFDBJ010000094.1:0-12530 GCA_965603015.1 uncultured Alphaproteobacteria bacterium | reverse complement strand
TACCGTCGCGGGGCAGTAGCCGCTGGATCGCCATACCAAGCGGAAAGTTTATAAGAACCTCTATGGTGTTGGTATTGGCCAAAAACTCAATAGTGTCCCAAGATACCTGCATCCCAAAAGGATCGAGAAATACAAATCCCCTGCGATCCTTGTATTTGTTCAATCCAACTTCATCAACAATTTGCCGGACTGCTTTATTTGCGTCACCACTTCGAATGTCAATCTCACTCTTCTCGGCATACGTCTCCTGAAGTGCCTGAAGGTTTGCAGTGTTTGAAGCTGACAAATCGATAAAGAAGTATTTTGAAAATGAGTTCTGGATTTCAAGAGCTACATGAGGTGATCCAAGAAGATATTGAGTCAATTCGCCTTCAGGCTCGGAAAGGGCAATAGAGAGTTGGTTATCATCGACATTATCTTGTGAATAGTCTCTTAGCGGAGCAATTCCTGCGCCTGCAAATGCATCAATGTAGTAATAGCCTTTACACCAACGTTGTTCTTTCATGATTGTGGTATAGGCAGACAGATACTTGCCCAAGCATTCCAATTTGTCCTTGGCCCATGGGCCGACCGTTCCGTCTGTGACGTAACTGGTCATTCGGCTGCCACTAGACCGATATCCGAAATTCTATCTTCTGGAAGCTCGCTCCACTCTCTGCCGTCGAGAAGCCGCCCACCGGTTTTAGGCCGAATTCCTCCCCATTGCTTGAAAAAGAACGGCGTTTTTTGAGCAATACATTGCTCTCGTACTTCACGTATCCAGTCGACTTGCACCGGCCTGAATCCAGGACCGCTCTCCCCGCCAACGATTACCCAATGAATGCCGGAAAGATCAATCTCTCCGACACTTCCGATAAGAGGTTCAATTGAAAGGAACCTAACTTTAGAAATCGAATCTTGAAGATGTTTGATTCTGGATTTTCTCTGTCCATCTTCAACCGATACGCCAAACCACATGTGGCCCGGAATATCTTTGTCTTTATAACGACTATTAAGATAATTTCGCATTATTGAACTGCGCTTTGTCAACACTTGGAAGGTGTGCCAATCAGCCTGTTCCATCGAATCAAAAACGCGATCAATAAATTCAGTTGGAATTTTTTTGTGGAACAAATCGCTCATCGAGTTCACGAAGATCATTCGAGGCCTTCGCCATTTCAGCGGTTGGTCAATTCTATCCGGACGCAGAGTAAGGTCAAACCCGCTCTCAAAGGGGTGTCCGGCTGTGTCACGCCAGCGTTCTGCAAAACGCTCGGCATAACAGTGGTCACAGCCAGGGCTGATCTTTGTGCATCCGGTAACGGGATTCCAGGTCGCATCTGTCCATTCAATCGAAGACTTTTCAGCCATCATTTTCTCCAATCAAAAGAGAACAAAACAAGAACATGCTATCCGATCTGGATTCACGTGTAAAGCGATTTGTCATGCGAGGCAATGTGCGCGGAATGAACGGCTATATTTGCCCACACACCGGGCAGTCCGGATCTTTCGGCAGGCGCACGGTGCGGACCTGCGCGCCGAGGCCGTCGTAGATCATCAGGCGGCCGGCGAGGCTGTCGCCGATACCGATGATTTCCTTCATGATTTCAAGCGCTTGCAGGGATCCAAGCACCCCGGTCAGGGCGCCCAGGACGCCGGCTTCGGCGCAGCTTGGTGCTGCCCCCGCAGGCGGCGCCTCGGCGACAAAGCACTGATAACAGGGCAGGGCCGCCTCATAGCCTTTGAAGGTTGCGATCTGGCCGTCGAATTGCCCGACGGCGGCAGAGACCAGCGGCGTTGCGGTTTCGACGCAAGCCCGGTTGACGATGAAGCGGGTCTCGAAACTGTCGGTGCCGTCTGCCACGATGTCGTATGAGCTGATGATCTCGGCGGCGTTTTCGGCGGTCAGTTTCACGTCATGCGCCTCCAGAGTGATGTCCGGATTGAGCGCGTGGATCATCTGCGCCGCGCTCTGCGTCTTGCGCAAACCAACACTCTCCGTAGTGTGAATAATCTGGCGTTGAAGGTTGGACAGATCAACGGAGTCAAAGTCGACAAAGCCGAGCGCGCCTTTTCCATCATCTGTTTTGGCGCCGACACCGGCGGCCGCCAGATACATCAGCACCGGTGCGCCGAGGCCGCCGACACCGACAATCAGAACCCGTGCCGCCATCAGTCTGGCCTGACCCGCGCCGCCAACATCATGCAGGATGATGTGGCGCGCGTAGCGGTCCAGTTGATCGTCAGAGAGCGTCATGTATTGCCAGTCCTAAAGCCCTTCGAACAGGGCGGTCGAAAGATAGCGTTCGGCGAAGGACGGGATGATAACGACAATGGTCTTGCCCGCCATATCGTCCCGCGCCGCCACTTCAAGGGCTGCCGCAACTGCTGCGCCCGATGAGATGCCAACCGGAATGCCTTCCTCGGCGGCCATCCGGCGTGCTGTGGCAAAGGCGGTCTCGGTGCCGATGGTGACGACCTCGTCGACCTGCGCCCGATCAAGGTTTTCCGGGATAAAACCGGCGCCGATGCCCTGGATCTTGTGCGGGCCGGGCTGGCCGCCGGAGATCACCGGGCTGTCTTCAGGCTCCACGGCAATCATTTTAAAGCCGGGCTTTTTCTCGTGCAGCACCTGGCCAACGCCGGTCAGCGTGCCGCCGGTGCCGACCCCTGCGATGACCGCATCGACCTTGCCGTCCGTATCGTTCCAGATTTCAAGCGCCGTTGTCGTGCGGTGGATCTCCGGGTTGGAGGGGTTCTCAAACTGTTGCGGCATCACCGCATTGGGGTGTTGCTCGACCAGTTCGTTGGCTTTGGCCAGCGCGCCTTTCATGCCCAGCTCCGCCGGGGTCAGCTCAAGCTTGGCCCCGAGGATAAGCAGCATCTTGCGCCGTTCAAGCGACATGCTTTCGGGCATCACCAGAATAAGCTTGTAGCCTTTGGCCGCAGCAACAAAGGCCAGCGCGATCCCCGTGTTGCCGGAGGTGGGCTCGATCAGCACGGTATCTTTGGTGATCCGCCCTTCGCGTTCCAGCGCCTCGATCATCGAAACACCGATCCGGTCCTTGACGCTGGCCAGCGGATTGAAGAACTCAAGCTTCAGCAAAATATCAGCCTTGGCGCCGCCATCTTTCGCCATCCTGCCCAGCCGCACGAGCGGCGTGTCGCCCATTGTGTCGGTGATCGAGTTGAAGATACGGCCGCGGCCAGGTTTGTTTGCGCTGTCAGACATTGCGGATATTCCTTGTTTCAGATGTTGAAATCCATACGGATCGAGCTTTCGGGTTCTATACCTTTTTCTCGGGCCTCGTTACACAGGTCCTCAAGGCTAACTTTTTCAAGCTCGGTCATAAACTGTTCATTCATTTTGGCCATCAGGGGGCGGACGACTTCTGATGCAAGCTCCGAGGGGCACGGGCCCGCCTCTTCCTCGGCCTGTTCAATCTGGCTGACCACAGCGAGGATCTCGCCGACAGAAATACGCCGCCGCTCGCGGGCCAGCCGATAGCCGCCCCGGGGCCCCCGTACGCCCTTCAGGATGCCTTCGCGCACCAGCCGCTGCATGACCTGTTCAAGATAGCGCTGCGGAATACCCTGCCGGCGCGTAATATCCTTGGACTGCACCGGGTCGGGCCGTGCGTTGAAAGCAACATCGACAACGGCTTCCAGCGCCAGCTGCATTTTGCGGGACAGCGTGAACATATCAGTCTTCTCCCCCCTTGCCAGCCGCTGTTTCGGACGCCGTTCCGGTCGAGCCAAAACCGCCCGCGCCGCGCGAGGTCTCGTCAAGCGCGTGCGCCACCTGCCACTCCGCCCTGACATGGGCGGCAATGACCATCTGGCCGATGCGCTCGCCGCGCCGCACCGTAAAGGGCTCTTGTCCCAGATTGATCAGGATGACGCCGATCTCGCCGCGATAGTCTGAGTCGATGGTGCCGGGCGCATTGACCATGGTGATGCCGTGGCGCAGCGCCAGGCCCGACCGCGGACGGATCTGCGCCTCATAGCCTTCCGGCACCGCAATCGAAAGCCCGGTCGGAATGAGACGGCGCTCGCCGGGCGCAAGCACAATGTCTTCGCCCTGCGCGATTGCCGCCATCAGGTCCATGCCTGCCGCACCCGAGGTTTCATAGGCGGGCAGGGGCATGCCTTCGCCATGCGGCAACTGCGTGCACTCGATAGAAAGCGTCTTCGTCATTGCGCGCCCTTAAAATGCTCGGCGATCTTTTGGGCCAATTGTCCGGCAACGGCGCTCTTGGCCATCGACGGCCAGGTCTCTTCGCTGTCCGGGGTAATGACATAGACCGCGTTATTGTCACCGCCCATGATGCCGGTCTCCGGCGACACGTCATTGGCAATAATCCAGTCGCAGCCCTTTTTGGCGCGCTTGGCCTTGGCATAGTCGATCAGGTTTTCCGTCTCGGCGGCAAAGCCGACCACCAGAGCCGGGCGTTTGGCATGATGGGAGATCGTCTTGCAGATATCCGGGTTTTCAATCAGTTTGAGGCCCGGAATTTCGCCATTTTTCTTCTTGATCTTCTGATTGGCCAGCCCGTCCACCCGCCAGTCGGCGACGGCCGCGGCGCATATTGCGATGTCGGCAGGAAGCTCCGCCTCGCAGGCGGCCAGCATTTCTATGGCAGTTTCCACACGGACGGTTTTTAGGCCGCGCGGGTCACCAAGATTGGTCGGACCTGAAACCAGAACCGTCTCCGCACCCAGCGCCGCACAGGCCGATGCAATGGCATAGCCCTGTTTGCCCGACGAGCGATTGGCCAGATAGCGCACCGGATCAACCGGCTCATGGGTCGGCCCGGCGGTCACCAGAACCTTGTGGCCGGCAAGCGGCGTTTCTTTCGGTGCCAGGGTGTCTTCTGCCGCAGCAATGATTTCCATCGGCTCTGACATACGGCCCGGACCAAATTCGCCGCACGCCATGTCGCCGGAATTAGGCCCCACAAGGATCTTTCCGTCCTGGCCCAGTTGCGCAAGATTTCTTTGCGTCGTTACCGCCTCCCACATGCGCACATTCATGGCGGGCGCGATGAGGATCGGTGCGGTGGTGGCCAGCAGCGCGGTGGTTGCGAGGTCCCCGGCCAGGCCGTTGGCCACTTTCGCCATCAGGTCAGCGGTCGCCGGGGCGACGATGACAAGGTCTGCCGAGCGGGCCAGTTCGATATGCCCGATCCGCGCCTCGTCGGTGAGGTTGAAAAGGTCGCTGAACGCGGGCTCGCCGGTCAGCGCGGAAACCGAAAGCGGGGTGACAAACTCGCCCGCCGCAGCGGTCATGATGACCCGCACGGAGGCGCCGCGTTCGCGCAGCCGCCGGATGAGGTCAAGGCACTTGTAGGCGGCAATCCCGCCGCCGATAACAAGGAGAATAGTCTTGTTCTGAAGTGTCAAAAGTCGCTCCTGACGCCAGGGGGTCCAAAGGATTACGGGAGATCTGGCCACTATTCACGCGAATATAGTGTGAATCAGGAAGTTTGTCGCCAGGCAATGTGTGCAAATTCTCGGATCGGTACAATATCCGCCGGTTATTTGCCGGTCTTCGGGTTCTTCAGGCCATATAGAAGAAAACCGCCAGCGCCGCGACACTTCCTGCCGCAAGCCAGTATTTCCGCGTGATGCGGGCTCTGACCCCTTCGGCCTCGGCCATGGCTTTGAGCGTCTCGGGGTGGAGCCTGAGGCCCTCATCGGTTATCTCGCCGAGCGCTTCCAGTTGCCGCGCACCTTCAGCAAGAAGTTCCGGCGCCTGCCGCAGCGTGGTCAGAAGAGATTGCGCGCCGCCGGCCACTTCGCGGATCAGCGCTTCCGGCCCGCGCCGTTCTTTCATGAAGGCCTCGACCACAGGGCGGGCCGTCTCCCACATATTATACCCTGGCGACAGATCCCGCGCGACGCCCTCAACCACCACCATGGTCTTTTGCAACAGCACCAGTTGCGGCTGCATGTGCATATCAAAACGTTCCGTCGTCAGAAGGAGTTGCTGTAGGAGGCGCGCCATGGGAATCTGGTCGGCGGTGCGCCCGAGCAGGGGCTCGCCAATGGCTCTGAGCGCCACCGCAAAATCTTTCATCGGCACGCCGCGCGGCACATAGCCGGCGTCGATATGGGCCTGGCTGATCCCGTCATAGTCGCCGATGAGAAAGCCCATCAAAATATCAGCCAGATAGTTGCGCGTCGCTTCGTCGAGACGGCCCATAATACCAAAATCAACAGCCGCAAGACCGGCGCGAAAAACCTCGTCCTCTTTTGACAGTTTGAAAGCAAACAGATTACCCGGATGCATGTCGGCATGGAAATAGCCGTCCATCAAGGCCTGGGTCATAAAGCTCTGCACCACAAGGGTGCCCAGAGCTTCAAGGTCAAAGCCCTGGGCTTCAAGCTCCATCACATTGCCGAGCGGGGTGCCGCTGACCCATGAGGTGGTGAGGACACCGCGCGTGGTGCGTTCCCAGTCGATCTCCGGGACCACGAAATCCTCGCGGTCCGCATTGTTTTCGCGCAGCTCCGAGCAGGCCGCCGCTTCGGTGCGCAGGTCCATTTCCTCGCGCATGGACTTTGCCACGACCTCGATGAATTTCTCTGGCTCAAGCCGTCGCACTTTTGGAAAAAGCCGGTAGGCCCACTTCGCCGCAAAGGCAAAAGCATCCAGATCGCGCTGAAACAGCGCCTCGATGCCAGGGCGCAAAACCTTGACCGCCACCACGCGTGTCTCGCCATCCTCGGTAATCTCGGCGCGGTGTACTTGCGCGACCGAAGCCGCAGCAACCGCGCTACTGAAGGACGAAAACAGCTCATCGACCGGCTTCTTGAGCTGGCGCTCAATGATCGCTTCTGCGTCGGCCTTTGGAAAAGGCGCCAGACGATCCTGCAAAACACCCAGTGCCCTGGCAAGGTGCGGTCCGACAATGTCGCCTCGGGTTGCCAGCACCTGCCCGAGCTTAATATAGGCCGGTCCCAGTGTGACAAGTGCCGTGGACACCCGCACTTCAAGCTCGAGGCTGGCGCGCTTGCGCCCGGCTGTCAGCCTGGCAATCCGCCCGAGCACGCGCGTGCCGCGCCGTGTTCCGGCAGGCAGTTCATCAAGCAACTCGCGCGGCACCAGCATGTCATAGCGCGCCAGCACAAAGACTGTGCGGGTCAGGCGAAAGAGGTGGCGGAATGAGGATATCATGGGACCCGCCTCAAAGCCGCCAGGCGGAGTAAAGCGTTGCAATGCCGCCGGTTAGCGCCTGGGTCTTGACCTGGCCAAGGCCGGCCGCCCCGATTTGCGCGGCAAAGTCTTCCGGCGGGGGAAACTTGCGAATGCTTTCGGCAAGATAGCGGTAGCTGTCGGCGTCTTTGGCAACCTTCTCGCCGAGCCAGGGCAGGATCCTGAAGGAATAAAAATCATAGATCTTGTCCGCACCGGGGATGTCCGGCATGGAAAACTCAAGACAGAGGAAGCGCCCGCCTGGCTTCAGCACGCGCCGTGCTTCTGCGAGCGCCTTGTCGCGGTGCGTCACGTTGCGAATGCCAAAGGTGATCGTGTAGACATCGCCGGTTTTATCCGGGAGCGGAAGGCTTTCTGCGTTGCCGCAGATCCAGTTCAGCGGCTTTTCATCAAACAGGCTCGCCTCGCGGCGTTTGGTGCCCGCTTTGAGCATTTCATGATTGATATCGCAGACATAGGCCGCCTCGCCGCCGCGATCAAGAAACCCGAAGGCGATATCGCCGGTGCCGCCCGCCACATCGATCAGCGTCTTGTTCGGACGCGGGTCGGCCATATCCAGCAGGATCGATTTCCAGATCCGGTGGATGCCCAGCGACATGAGGTCATTCATCAGGTCGTAGTTTTCCGCGACCCCGTCAAAGACTTCCCGGACCCGCGCGCGCTTTTCCGCGACGGGAACCTCCTCAAAACCAAAATCGATTGTCTCTTCACTCATGGGGAATTCTTTCGCATACTCGGGGGCCTCGGGCAAGGCGACATTACGTCTCCTGACCCGGCCTTGACCCGCCCGCCTCATCTGGAAAGGACCGGATTTGCCCGAATTACCCGAAGTTGAAACCGTTTGCCGCGGGCTTGCGCCGCATATGGAGGGCGTGCGCTTCGCGCGGGTCGAGCTGCGCCGCAAGGACCTGCGGTTTCCTTTCCCGAAACGCTTTGCGGCGCGCCTTGAAGGGGCGACGGTTGAGGCGATGCACCGGCGCGCCAAATATATCCTGGTCAGCCTGTCGACCGGCGAGACCCTGATCATGCATCTGGGCATGTCGGGCCGCTTCACCATCGACGAGGCGCAGATCCCCCATGAGCATGTCCGCTTCACCATGTCGAACGGGCGCCAGATCGGTTACGGCGATCCGCGTCGCTTCGGGTTTATGGATCTGGCGAAAAGTGCCACGCTTGCCGAGCACAAGTTCTTTGTAAAGATGGGTATCGAACCGCTCGGCAATGAACTTTCAGGCGTCAAGCTGGCCGAACTCTTCGCAGGCAAGAAGACCCCGATCAAGGCGGCGCTGCTCGATCAGCGTCTCATCGCCGGTCTGGGCAATATCTATGTCTGCGAGGCGCTGTACCGCTCCGGCATTTCGCCAAAGCGGCTGGCAAAGACGGTCACCGGCCAGCGCGCCGAACGCCTCGCCCCGATCATCCGTGACGTGCTCTCCGAAGCGGTCGCGGCGGGCGGATCAACCCTGAAAGATTATGCGCAGGTCGACGGCGAGCTGGGATACTTCCAGCATTCCTTTCAGGTCTACGGCCGCGAGGGCGAGCCCTGCGTCAATGAGACCTGCGGCGCACCGGTCAAGCGGTTAGTGCAGAGCGGGCGTTCGACCTTTTATTGCTCAAACTGCCAGCGCTGAACGAAGGATAACCCTCCTGCTTGTCGTCCCGGCCGAAGAGCCGGGACCTCGGGGCAGGGTTGCGGAACAGACTGTGATCCGACGTTGTCGCGAGATCGTGCCACGAGATCCCGGGTCGCCTGCGCTGCGCTTCGTTGCCCGGGACGACAGCTGAGGGAGAATGGGGAAACTCTTCAAACACACGTTCCGTGACATGCTCCTGTCTCCCTGATAGCCTTGCTCCATGTTTGACCCGGCCACATTCCTGATTTTCATTGCCGCCTGTCTGGTGTTGCTGGTCGTCCCCGGTCCGGCGGTGCTTTATATCACCGCGCGCAGCGTGGATCAGGGCCGTATGGCGGGCGTGGTGTCTGTGCTTGGCATTCATCTCGGCACAGCGGTTCATGTGCTGGCCGCCGCGATTGGCCTCTCGGCCCTGCTCCTGACCTCGGCGCTGGCGTTTACGCTCGTCAAATATGCCGGGGCGGCATACCTAATCTATCTCGGACTGAAGCGCATCTTCAGCGAGGGCAACGGTGAAGCGCAAAACTTAAAACGCGAGAGCCTTGCGCGCATCTTTTGGGAAGGTGTCGTGGTCAATATTCTCAATCCCAAAACCGCACTCTTCTTCCTCGCGTTCCTGCCGCAATTTGTCGATCCGGCCAGAGGTATGATCGCGGCACAGATATGTGTTCTGGGTACGACCTTTATTGTACTGGGAACGATCACCGACGGCGCTTACGCGCTCCTTGCCGGAACTGCCGCCAGATGGATCAGGGCGCGGCCTGGCTTCATGAATTTGCAGAAGTACCTCACCGGCGGAATCTTTATCGCGCTCGGCCTGGGTGCGGCGCTTGCCGGACAGGGTCGGAAGTAGTCGCTATTTTTTTCCGCCGTTTTTCCAGTCGATAATCCCGAACAGCAGCGTCTCCGGCACGATCCGCGGTAGCACCGAAAGCACGCGGTTGACCCAGCCATTGATGAGGATCGGCTTGTCCCGCATCACCGCATCAAAGCCCTGGCGCGCCACGGTTTCGGCGTCCATCATCATGAAGCCGGGCAGCCTGTCCATGGCATCGCGCTCGTCGATGATGTCGTGAAATTCGCTCATGGTGAAGCCGGGACAAAGCCCTGTGACATGAACCCCGGTCCCCCGACACTCGGTCCACAGGCCCTGGCTGAACTTGACGACAAAACTTTTGACCGGCGTGTAGAGCGAGGCGCTGGTGCTGGTGCCGGGCATATAGCCGGCCAGCGACGCCACATTGAGGATCCAGCCGAACTTTTGTTTCCGCATATGCGGCAGGAAGAGATGGGTGAGGTGCAGCAGGCTGGTTGACAGCACTTGCATGAAGTCTGCGTGAACCTGCCAGTCACTGTCGCTAAAACCGCCGCGCACCCCGTAGCCTGCGTTGTTGATGAGGGCATCAACATCGAGCCCGCGCGCGATAATCTCGTCATAGAGGCGCTGCGGTGCAGCCGGGTCGGAAAGATCGTCCGCGATCACATAGGCCGAGACGCCGTAACGCTCCTCGATTTCGTTAGCCAGCGTCACCAGCATGTCCTCGCGCCGCGCGGTCAGAATGACATCAAAGCCGTTTTCGGCAAACACCCGCGCAAAGGCAGCGCCGATCCCGGCAGACGCGCCGGTGATCAAGGCAGTATGACGTTCATGAATCATAAGGGTGCTCCCATTTGCTTTTTGGTGTCATCCCGGGCAAGCGCAGCGCGACCCGGGATCTCAGGGCATGATCGTGCCACTAATTCATATTGGTACTAACTACAGCGATGGTGCCCTGAGGTCCCGGCTCTCCATTTCATTTCGGCCGGGACGACAGGAAAATTGAATTACCTGTTCATCCTGTTATCAACCAGGTCATCAACCACCGCCGGATCGGCCAGCGTCGAGACGTCCCCGAGCTGATCATATTCATTGGCCGCGATCTTGCGCAGGATGCGCCGCATGATCTTGCCCGACCGGGTCTTGGGCAGCGCCGGGGCCCACTGGATCAGATCCGGCGAGGCGATCGGGCCGATGTCGGTGCGGACCCACTGGACCAGTTCCTTCCTGAGCTCTTCGCTGGACTCGATCCCGGCCTTCAGCGTTACATAGGCGTAGATCCCCTGGCCCTTGATGTCATGCGGATAGCCAACCACGGCGGCCTCGGACACCAGCTCATGGGCAACGAGGGCTGATTCCACCTCAGCCGTTCCCATCCGGTGGCCGGAGACATTGATCACATCATCGACCCGACCGGTAATCCAGTAATAGCCGTCCTCGTCCCGGCGGCATCCGTCGCCAGTGAAATACTTGCCCGGGTAAGTCGAGAAATAAGTCTGTTCAAACCGCTCATGGTCGCCGTAAAGCGAGCGCGCCTGGCCCGGCCATGAGTCGGTTATGCACAGGTTCCCCGAGGTCGCGCCGTCGAGCACCTTGCCGTCGCCGTCGACCAGCTCCAGCGTGACGCCAAAGAACGGTTTTGTTGCCGATCCCGGTTTCATGTCGATGGCGCCCGCCAGCGGCGTAATCATGATGCCGCCGGTCTCGGTCTGCCACCAGGTATCAACGATCGGGCAGCGCCCGTCACCAACCACCCCGTGATACCACAGCCAGGCTTCCGGGTTGATCGGCTCGCCCACGGTGCCGAGCAGACGCAGCGAAGACCGGTCGGTCGCTTTCACCGGCCCGTCGCCCTCGCGCATCAGGGCGCGCAGCGCCGTCGGGGCGGTGTAAAAGATATTGACCTTGTGCTTGTCGCAGACCTGCCAGAAGCGCGAGTTGTCCGGATAGTTCGGCACGCCTTCAAACATCAGCGTCGTTGCGCCATTGGCAAGCGGCCCGTAGACGATATAGGAGTGCCCGGTGACCCAGCCCACATCCGCCGTGCACCAGTAGATGTCGCCGTCGTGATAATCAAACACAAGGCTATGTGTCATCGCCGCAAAGACCAGATAGCCGCCCGTGGTGTGGAGCACGCCCTTGGGCTTGCCGGTCGAACCGGACGTATAAAGAATAAACAGCGGATCTTCCGCGTTCATTTCTTCTGGCGGGCAATCGGCCGAGACCTTGGCCTTTTCCTCATGATACCAGACATCGCGGCCTTCGGTCATGCCCGGCGCGTCGCCGGTGCGGTGCACCACAATGACGCTGGAGACATCCGGGCATTGCTCCAGCGCCTTGTCCGTATTGGCTTTGAGCGGGATCTTCTTGCCGCCTCTGACGCCCTCATCCGCCGTGATGACACAGGTCGAGGTGCAATCAAGAATGCGCCCCGCCAGCGCCTCGGGCGAAAACCCGCCAAACACCACGGAGTGGACCGCGCCGATCCGCGCGCAAGCCAGCATGGCGTAAGTCGCCTCGAGGATCATCGGCATATAGATGGTAACGCGCGTGCCCTTGGTAACGCCTTGCGCCTTCAGCACATTGGCGAACTTGCAAACTTCCTTATGCAGTTGCCGGTAGGTCACGCGTTTGTCGTCGGTTGGCTCGTCGCCCTCCCAGATGATCGCCACCTGGTCGCCGCGCTTTTCAAGATGCCGGTCGATACAATTGGCCGCCACATTCAGCGTGCCATCCTCATACCATTTGATATCGATCTTGCCCGGCGCCCACGACGTGTTCTTGACCTTGGTAAAAGGCTTGATCCAGTCGATCCGCCCCGCCTCATCGCCCCAGAACCCGTCCGGGTCTGCAACCGAGCGCGCATATTTTTCCTCATACT
>CBFDBJ010000093.1:0-12665 GCA_965603015.1 uncultured Alphaproteobacteria bacterium | reverse complement strand
AGGCCTTGTTGAACTGGGCGCTAAGGTGCTGTGCCATGATGATGACTTTCAGAATTCTGAAAAACGCCAGGTTTTCGTCGATGAAAACCCGGACGCTCTGATCGCCGAAGCAACTGAGGCGAAAGCGCTGGCTGCGGAAGCGCTCGAAAGGCTTGGCGAAGTAGATGTCCTCATCAACAATGACGCCTACCCTGCTCCGCGTCTGCCAATTGAAGAAATCAAGCCGGATGATTTGCGCGGCGCGTTTGAGCGTCTTGTGTTTCGGGGCTTTGAACTGACCGGCGCGCTCGTCCCGCACATGAAAGCGCGTCGCAGTGGCCGCGTCATCTTTGTCACCTCGGCCGGTCCGATCAGCGGCATCCCCGACTACACGATCTACGCCTCTGCGCGCAGCGCCGTCAATGGCATGATCAAGTCGCTGGCCATGGAGCTCGGCCCACACGGCATTTCGGTCAACGCCATCGCTCCAAACTATCTTGCAAACCCGGACTATTACCCACCGGAGTTGATGGCAAAGCCGGGCGTCGCCGAAAAAATCCTCAAGCGCATCCCGCTGGGCCGTCTCGGCGAACAGGAAGAAGCCGCCGCGCTCATTGCCTTTCTGGCTGGTGATCACTCAGGATTTGTCACAGGCCAGGTTATTCCTTTTGCCGGCGGATGGGCGTGAGGCGATGAGTATCAAGGCCATTTTGTGGGATTTTGGCGACACACTGGTTGATGAGAACTGGATGCAGGCGCCGCTCGAGGGATTCCCTGGATGGGCGGAGGCCTGGCGTCGGACCATGGGCGGTGACAAGCTGGCCGATGACTGGAATCTTGGGCGCATTGACATGGTGGCGGTGAGCGAGGCTCTTGGCCGTGATATCGGTGCTCCTTCAGATCTGGTCCTGGCTCATATGCTGAAAGCTTGCCGCAACATCACATTCTTCGACACAGTGATGGCCTTCGCTCGCGAGTGTTCCCTGCCCCAGGCCATCGTGACGATTAACCCGGATATCTTCAGCTACGTCGTGGCGCCGCACTACCAACTCAATGAAACCTTCCCGGTGATCGTAACATCATGGGAGGAAGTTTCTCTAAGCAAAGCCGAATTATGCGATGTGGCCTTGTCACGTCTGGATGGAAACACCTCGCACTCTGAAGCCTTACTCATCGACAACAAAGTAGAAAATACCGGCGAGTGGATCGCCGCCGGTGGCCACAGCTATCTGTTTACAAACGAAGCCAGGTTTGCTGAGGACAAATCAACCCTGATATGATCAATGAGGAGCGGCGGCGACTAAAAACTCACTACCTTATGGCGTCTCACGAGCCCTCCGCCGCCATACGTTCGGCGGCGCCCTTCATGGTTCCTTCTGCCTTCACGAGATCGAAGGCGTTGCCCAATCCGTATTGCGGCATGTTACCGTAGATCGCCTCGACCTGGCCGGGCTTGACCGTATAGGTCTCGTGCCAGATGCCAACGTCACCATTGGAGCCAACGTTTTTGGAGAACTCAGTCCATGCGGGGCGGTGATTGCTATCTGAATCATGGGCGTAGGCCATGAGCTTGTCCCAGCTTTCCCAATACTGAACCAGGAAGAAATTGCGAAAGCCTGGATGGAAGCGGGCATGCATCAATCCAAGATCCTTTTGGGCTTCGAGTTCCCTGATCATCCGGGGCATGGATGCAAAAATCGGCAGCCATTTGCCCATCTTGTGGATTTTGTTGATGCGCATACCGATGAGGAAGAGCACGAATTCGCGGTCTACCTTCGGCGCCATACGGTCCTGGATAATCATGGAAGTCTCCCGGGCTGGTCATTTCTGGAACCAGTCTAGGATACGTAAGCCCGGTCGCCAAGTGCCCGTGATCACATCCGGTTTGAACGATCACGCCTCAAGCGAGAGCGTGCCCGCTGTCACATTTTCCCAGAGTGCGTCACCGCCCTGGGCAACCAGTGCGTCCCCTATTTTCTCGGCCCAAAGGTTTTCCGAACCGAATTCATCACGCCATGACCACAGCCGTCTCGTGAAGAAATTAAGGCCATATTCGAACGTAATGCCAATGGCGGCATGAACCTGATGGGCGACGCTGGTCGAAATCTCCACGGCTTCGCTGTTGCGCACCTTGGCGGTGGCAATATCAAACCCGGCGGACGAAGGATCGCGTGCCAGAGCTTCACAGCCAGCACCTGCGGCGCGAACCGATGTCGCCACATGGCCTGACATCAGAGCCAGTTGTTGCTGGATCGCCTGGAATTTCGAAATCGGGCGCCCGAACTGGACACGCTCAGTCGCGTAGTTGACCGAAATGTGGAGTGCGCCATCCAGCGCGCCGGACATTTGCACCGCGCGTACCGCCGCACCAAGCGCCATCGGGTCGAGACCCTCGAGCGATGCCGGGAGATTGCCGGAGTGTTTTGCATCGGCGATTTTGATCTTGCCGGAGGCGCGCGGTTCGCCGGCCATATTCTTGCCCGCTGTCAGACCTTCGAGCTTGCCGAAAAGATGGAGGGAGCCCTTGTCGGACCAGACCAGCACATGATCGGCTTCAATGGCCCAGGGTGCCCGCGCAAGATCGATTTCACCGTCGGCCTCACAGCCCATGGCCCAGGTCAGTACACCGCTCTCGGGGATCGGGAGGCCTGCTGCTGCCAGGATCCAGTAAGCGGCAACCGCTTCTCCAACGGGCGCCGGAACATGGTGTCGCCCGGAAGCGCGCAGCACGACTTCTGCGTCGAGCCAGGTTCCGCCTGCGCCGCCTTCGTCCTCGCTCAAAAGCACTTTGGTGAGGCCGGCGTCTTCAATGGACTGCCACAGGTCCTGATCCAGCTTGCCGTCTTCAAGCGCTGCCATCATGTCCTGTGTGACGTTATCTGCAAAGACACCGTTTGCGGTTTGCTCAATGATGTGTGTGAGTTCGTTCATGACTGTGTCCCCTACCTTAATCCAAGACCGCGGGCGATAATGCCACGCAGGATTTCACGGGTTCCGCCGCGCATCGAAAAGGACGGCGATGTCTGCATCAGATAGGCCAGAAGCTCGGCAAACTGATCACCTGTTCCGACCGCCGGTTCAAGTTCAATAATTCCGCGGATGATGTGGGGAATGGACTGCTCGAAGAGCGCACCCTGATCCTTGACGACGCTGGCCTCAAGCAAGGGGTTGGAGCCCTCCTGCAACATGCCTGCAATAGAGATAGACATGCGGCGCAATGTGACGAGATGGGATACCAGTTTGCCGATAGCGATTTTCTGCATCCGGTCCGGATCGGGCCCGACCCGGTCGATTACACCCTTGATCAGCGAATAACAGGACAGGAAGCGCTCGGGTCCGGATCGCTCATAGACGAGCTCTGCGGAGACCTGGCTCCAGCCATTGCCCTTTTCTCCAACCAGCGCATCCTCGGGCACGAACGCATCGACAAAGGTGACTTCATTGAAATGAGATGTCCCGGTCAGGTCCGGGATCGGCCTGATCGTGATCCCGTCGGTGTTCTTCAGGTCGACAATGAACTGGGTCAGCCCCTTGTGGCGGTCGTCAGGATCCGTCGAGGTTCTGAACAGGCCAATCATGTAATCAGCCTTATGGGCATTCGAGGTCCAGACCTTGCGGCCATTGACGATGTAGCCACCATCAACTTTTTCGGCCTTGGTCCTGACGCTGGCCAGGTCCGAACCGGAGTCGGGCTCACTCATGCCGATACAAAAGAAAATTTCACCGCGGGCAACTCTGGGAAGATAATTGAGGCGCTGCTCCTCGGTTCCGAAGTTCAATAGCATCGGACCGCTCTGGCGATCTCCAATCCAGTGGGCGCCGGTCGGGGCGTCGGCAACCAGCGTCTCCTCCAGCACAATGTAACGCTCAAGCGCTGTACGCTCATGACCGCCGTATTTTTTGGGCCAGACCATGCCAAGATATCCGGCCTCGCCCATCTTGCGCGAGAACTCCGCATCATAACCGGACCATGTCCGTCCGCGAAACTTGTCACCGGCGCCGGCAAGGGCCTCTTTCATGAAGGCGCGAATTTTCGGGCGCACCGCTTCTGCTTCGCGTGGCAGGTCGAAAGGATCGAAACGGAAAAATGAATTGTCGGCCATAAGGCCCCCTCTTTCTTAGCCAACTATATCGACAGCGCCGCCATCGACTCGAATGTTTTGGCCATTGATATGCCCGGCGCGGGGAGAGGCAAGGAACGCCACCAGATCCGCAATATCTTCACGAGTGGCGATGCGGCCTGTCGGATTGGGCATGAATTTCTCTGTGATGCGCGCTTCGGCCTCGTCCCAGGTTTCGCCCCAGCCATGCTTTTTGGCATAGCGCAGAAAATTCTCTTCAACTTCCGGCGTTCTGATGAGACCGGGGCTGACATGATTGACTGTGATGCCGGTGCCGCCAAGCTCCTTGGCCAGGCTGACAGTTGTGGCGACAAGAGCCGTCTTGGCGGCGTAGTACCCTGGCATTTGCGCGTTAGGCCTGGTGGAGCCGATGGTCCCGAGCTGAACAATCCGGCCCCATCGCTTCTCTTTCATGGCGGGAACAAGAAGTTTAGCAAGGCGAACCGATGAGAGAAGATTGATCTCAAGGGCTTGCAGCCAGTCTTCGGTCCCGGCGTTTGACCATTTTGCCGGGTCAGCGCGGCCGAAATTGTTGACCAGGATGTCTATCCCGGCCCCCAATTCATCCATGTTTGATTTCAGGTCTTCGGCCCCGTCGTCGGACATCAGGTCGCCGACAACACTTTCAGCCTGACCACCGGCGTCGCGGATCTGATGGACGATATCATCGGGAGAACCCGCTTCAAATCCGTGAACCAGAACACGCACGCCTTCTGCGGCAAGCGCACCGGCGATTACAGCGCCGGTGCCGCGATATCCGCCCGTAACGAGGGCAGTCTTGTCGCCAAGATGCAGATCCATAAAACGTCTCTTCCCTGACACCTTTCTGGCCAAATGTCTCTTTGGCCAATGTGTCTTTTGGAAAAGACTATATCAAAGGGGCGCGAAATCGACCCTATATTCATTGAAAAGGAGGTTTTGCACAGGACGGAATGTCGCACTTGCCGGGGGCTCGCAACACTGGCCGATCACAATTCCGTCGCTAAAGGCTTGATCAGGTGTCTTGTCCAGGCTTGTGGGACACTCGCAGCGGCTGGCTGGCAGTAGCTTCAGCTGCTGACCCCTTGACGGTATCAGCCATTTGCACATCCGGCTGGTCCAGAGTCAATGTGGCGAATTGCACGCCAGCCCCGAAAGAGGCAAAGGAAAGAAATAGCAGGCCAGCGGCGATCACACACCATTTGATCGGGTGACGCTCTCTTTGCCTCTTGAACATTCTCTTTTGTTTCATGGTACTGGACTATCGTTGAACTCTTACGCAAACCCGGGAGATAATTCCCCCGTCCAGTACTATGACAAACCCGCCTTAAACTTTGTCTAAGTGAAACTGTTAAAGTTTAACTAAATCCAACCTACACCCCAAAATGGCCATAGAGCCTAGAGAAATCCGGGAAACTTCGCTTCAGTTAATCTGCGAATCCTCGATCTGCAGGCCACTCGGCAACATAGTCTTCAAGGTCATCATCACTGACCTCGGCCTCACTTGTGACCCGCCCCTTGACCGAAATTCCTGCCGTAATGATGCTTTCGTGCTCACCGGCAACGAGTGGATGCCACCATTCCAGATCTCTGTCCTCTGCTACCAGCCGATAGGCGCAGGTCGGCGGCATCCATTCGATCCCGGTGACATTCTGAGGCGTGACCTTGATGCAGGTCGGGACCACGATCTGGCGGGTCTCATAAGTCGTGCAGCGGCAGGTCCCCTGATCCATAAATTCACAGACAACACTGGTATTCTCAATTTCCCCGGTATCGAAGTCTTCCAGCTTGACGAGGCAGCACCTGCCACAGCCATCGCACAGCGCCTCCCACTCCTCTTCAGAGAATTCATCTAACTTCTTGTTTTTCCAGAAAGGTTTGCTATTCATGGAGAGGCTATACTCATTGAGGTCGGGAATTGTACTCAGGTCGCAAAATTGCCTGATATCACTGGCATAGCACTATTGGTACAATAATATCGATTTTGGCCGGATTCGCACTCGGGCGGACCGGGACCGGATCAGCAGAGTTTGAGGGTAATCCGAAGTGGGGCAAGGGCGGATCGCGAACATGTGGCGCAATTTCAAGCGCAAGGTCATCCTCTATGGATCACTCAGCGTCATCGCCCTGGGGATCATTGGGGCGGGGACGGTTTTTGTCGCCTACTGGGTCATCACCCCTGCCTCCCTGGAAGAAGCCAATGTCTGGGAGCGTAACCGGGTCTATGGATTGAAGATCCTTGACCGGAACGACGAAGTCCTTGCACGGCGCGGTGCCTTTCACGGCGAGATATTGCGGTTGCAGGAATTGCCGCCCTATTTGCCCGCCGCCTTTATCGCCACCGAAGATCGCCGCTTCTATCAACATGGCCCGATCGATCCGATTGGCCTGGTCCGCGCTTTCTGGACCAATTTTCGGGCCGGGCGAACCGTTCAGGGGGGCAGCTCGATTACGCAGCAGCTGGCCAAAAACCTTTTCCTGACAAACGACCGGACCTACACCCGCAAAATCAAGGAATTGTTTCTCTCGGTCTGGCTGGAGCGCCACCTGACCAAGGATGAAATCCTGACGCTGTACATCAACCGGATCTATATGGGCGCAAGTACCTATGGGCTTGATGCCGCAGCGCAGTTCTATTTCGGACACTCGGCACGCAAGGTGAGCGTTGCCGAAGCCGCCATGCTTGCCGGTCTGCCAAAGGCCCCGTCGCGCTACGCCCCGACCAACAATCTGGATTCCGCGCAGGGCCGTGCCAGCATTGTTCTCGGCAATCTGGTCAAAGCCGGCATTCTCACCGAAGAAGAAGCGACCAAAGCAAGGGAAAATCCCGCCGTCCCGCAGCACCGTGACAATACATACGGGCAAAATTATTTCATTGATTACATCGCCACCGAAGTCAGTCGTTTGATTGGAACGCCTGACGTGAATGTGACCATCCGAACGACCCTCGATCCCAAATTGCAACGTGTTGCCGAGCAGGCGGTGACCAAAAACCTTGAAGCACGCAGCGAAGACCTGGAAGTCGGCCAGGCTGCGGCGGTGATCCTGGGGATTGACGGCTCGGTCCGCGCCATGGTCGGCGGCAAGGACTACTTCGCAAGCCAGTTTAATCGGGCGGTCCAGGCCAGGCGTCAGCCAGGCTCGGCGTTTAAACCCTTTGTCTATCTAACCGCGCTGGAAATGGGTGAAGAGACCGACGGTGTCTGGGAAGATTCGCCGGTTCGGATCGGCACCTGGACCCCGACCAATTACTCTGACCATTATGTTGGCCGCGTCACCATGCGCGAAGCCTTTGAAAAGTCGATCAACACTGTTGCTGCAAAGATCGCCCAAAGGGTTGGCACCGCAAACGTTGTCGAGCGCGCCAGACGTCTTGGCATTACGACGCCATTGTCAGCGGTTCCCTCCATTGCGCTGGGAACGGAGGAGGTTTCACTGCTTGAGCTGACCTCGGCCTACGTGCCCTTTGCCACCCTTGGCATGGCGGCGCCTAAATACGCTGTCGTGCGTATCACCAGTGACACTGGCAGGGTTCTCTATACACATCCAACCGGCGAGCCGAAGCGGATCATTGAGAAAAAAGAAGCCACAGCCATGAACCATCTGATGTATCAGGTGATCTATCGCGGGACCGGAACCAGGGCCAGCCTTGGGGACAGACCGGCTGCCGGGAAGACCGGCACCAGCCAGGATTGGCGTGACGCCTGGTTTGTCGGTTATACGCAGCAATATGTGGCGGGCGTGTGGATCGGTAACGATGATGCAACGCCGACCAACCATGCGACCGGTGGCTCCCTGCCCGCCGTCATCTGGAAAGACATTATGGAAGGTGCGCACAAAGGCGTCCGCGTGGCGCAAATACCAGGTGGGGTCCCGGCCATCGACGGATCAAGAGCGCTTGAATACAAGGCCTTCCTTGAGACCCTCAGCGATGACTTCCGCCAGGTCGGCTATTCTCGCCGCCCTGCACCGCGCAAGGAAGAGAAAAAGGGCTACCGCTTTCCCTGGTCTGATTAATGGGGTCTGATTAATGGGGTCTGATTAATGGGGTCTGATTAATGGGGTCCTTCGGCTCATGCGACTCCATAATACCGCGCTCCATAGACTATCCGAGACCGACAATCATCCGCGTGCGACCATATGCCGGTTGTAGCGTTAATATATGCGTCAATAAGTCGGTTGTATAGTTGTCACAACGGAATATGTTGGTTCTTGATTCTTGCCTTACGAGACAGGCAGCTTCGATAAGTTCAGGCGGGTTCACTTGCAATCACTCCCCGACAATGGATTTTTGGCTTTCCTGTCAAGAGATGCAAAGCACGGCCTACATCGAGTACAAAGACACAGTTCACTATAAGTCGGGCAGCGATGAAAGACGCACGCCACTATGGAAAGAAAGACAGGCTCATGAATGTTAAAACACGTTACTCAATGATAGTGTCTCTGGTCGGATTGTTCGTTTTAATTTTCGCGTCGGGATACGCCTACGCCCAGGAGACAGACCCGGGTTACGCAAAAAGAGGCGAGAAAGCTTGCCTCAAATGTCACAACGACGACGAGAGCCCTATTGCAAAGTTTCTCAATACACCACACGCACAGCGGGGGGATGAGCGTACGCCGTTTGCTGCGCACGATTGCGAGAGCTGTCACGGTGCCAGCCCGGAACACATGCGAAAGATCGAAGAGGGAGCAATCCGCCCCCTTCCCGCTGTCGTTTTCGGAGCCAATTCGACAACTCCGGTGGGCCAGCAAAATGAGGTTTGCCTTGACTGCCACGAAGGTGGTGTCAGGATGAACTGGACTGGCAGCCAGCATGATGCTGCAGATACGTCCTGCGCATCGTGTCATGATGTCCACGCTGTTAAGGATTCAGTTCTTGTCAAAAAGAGCCAGCCTGCCGTTTGCTATGACTGTCATGTCGAGCAGCGCGCCGACTCCCACCGTCGGTCAACCCATCCGATCGAGGAAGGCAAGGTCACTTGCTCGGATTGTCACAATCCCCATGGCTCCGCAGGTCCCAAACTCCTGACAGAAATATCAGTCAATGACACGTGCTACGGCTGTCACGCTGAAAAACGCGGCCCCTTCCTTTGGGAACATGCGCCTGTTCGTGATGATTGCTCAAGCTGTCATACACCACACGGGTCAAATCTGACACGCCTGCTGAAGGCTCGCACACCCTATCTGTGCCAGGAATGTCATCAGGAAAATTACCATCCGGGCACACTCTACAGCGGAACAGGACTGGTTGATGCCAGCCCGAATGCCCGTGTCCTCGGCAAGGATTGCATGAACTGTCACCCGAAAGTACACGGGTCAAACCACCCGTCCGGCACACGGTTGACACGGTAGAAACCATTCGCAATCAAGAAATATGCACAACAGACAGAAAAAGAGGTGCAATGATGTTTAGGAAAAAGTTAGTTGGAATGACAGCAATGGCCACAGTCCTTGCGTTTTCCCAAAATGCCCTGGCGCAGGATGATGCTCTTGAAGAAACACCCACCTACACCAATGAAATCGAACTGGGTTTAGGCCATGTCAATGAGGACTCTTTCAGATTTGGTGAATACACCGGACTTGAAGAACAAGGGGCCTTCGTCATCGGTAATATCAACTTGCAAAAGAGATCCGCTTTTGATGATCCGGACACCACCTATTTCACCCTGAGGGGAACGGATTTGGGCCTTTCATCCGGTGCCCTGCAATTTGAATATGGTCGACAGGGTTCCTTCAATGTTCATTTCGGGTTCGACCAAATTCCGAAATTCATGATTGATGATGCTCGGACGCCCTATCTGTTTGCCGACGACGGGTCAGTCCTGACCCTGCCCGCTGGCTGGGTCCCCGGTGACCGGGACACCTCCGAAATGACTGAGCTGGCTAACAGTTTGCGGGATATTACTGTTGAACATTCCCGCGAGCGATATTCCGGCGGCTTCTCTCTCCTGCCGAAGAAAAACTGGACGATCAAGACAGACTTCAGGCGCGAGTTGAAAGACGGTTCGCGGACCATTGCCGCGATCTTTGGCAGCAGCGGCGGGAACCC
Organism: uncultured Alphaproteobacteria bacterium; assembly: GCA_965603015.1. Taxonomy (GTDB): domain Bacteria; phylum Pseudomonadota; class Alphaproteobacteria; order M2410; family M2410; genus JAUWTJ01. The sequence continues at coordinate 2,537 of CBFDBJ010000093.1, read as the reverse complement.
CGCCGCCGTCATCGTGCCCGAGCCGATCGACTACCAGACGGATACGTTCGATGCATCGATTGGTTATACCGGCAAGAAGGGGCAGTTCCTGGTGAGCTACAATCTGTCGATGTTCGACAATGATTTGAGATCGCTCACATTCGACAATGCCTATGCAAGCACCAGATGGCCCGTCGCCAACTGGCCAGATGGTCAGGGCTCTATTGGCTTGCCGCCGGACAACGAGGCACACCGCATCCGGTTTTCCGGGCGATATCTGGTGAATGATACCACCCGGGCCACAGCCAATCTCTCCTATAGCCGCATGACGCAGGACCAGACCTTTCAGGACTATACTGTGAACCCTGCGATCGTTGTAGCAACGCCCTTGCCACGAACCTCGCTCGACGGTGAGATTAATACCATGTTGGCAAACTTTGCCGTCACGACGCGGCCGAACACCAAACTCAATGTCAGGGCAAGCTACCGCTATGAGGACCGGGACAACCAGACCCCGCGCGATGTTTTCATCGTGGTTCACAGCGATTCCGGCGATCAGAGTACGATTGACACCGCCAACGCCCGGATCAATATGCCCTACAGCCGCTCGCAACATCTGTTCGAGGTGGATGCGGGTTACCGGCTCAGAGATGATATGAAGCTGAGCGGGAGCTATGACTATGAGGAGATCTCACGTACCTTCTCCGAAGTTTCCAAGACAAAGGAGCATCGTATTGAAGGCAAGCTCAGGTTCACCCCGACGCAGGAAATGCAGGGTTGGGCGGCAGTGAGCTATGCGATGCGTGAAGGCTCAACCTACGACGACAACGCCCAGTTTGTTGCCAGTCATACACCGGACTATCTTGGCCCGGATCCTGATGCTGAATTTGAAAACCACCCACTGGTTCGCAAATTCTATATGTCGGATCGCGATCAGCTCAAAGTTCGCGGTGCTGCCAACTTCTTGCCGAATGACAAATGGGTCGTTGGCCTGAGCGGTCGGTACACCAACGATGACTACAGTGAAACAATCGTCGGGCTAACCGGAAGCGATGGCTATAGCGTTACCCTCGACGGCTCCTATACAGCGAGCAAAACATTCAGTGCTCACGCCTGGGTGACAGTCGATGACCGGAAAATCGAACAGTACGGTGTCGCGAGCCGTCCGGGCACAGATCTCTATGATTTTGCCGGTCGCGGCTGGACGGTTGAAACTACCGACAAGTCCCGATCTCTGGGGCTGGGCTTCGATTGGACAGCTGTTAAGAACAAGCTTGATATTACCCTTGATGCCACCTTGCTCCAGGCTGAAACATCCTTTGATTTCCGGGCGGGGACACTAAACTCTGTGGCACCTTTGCCTGATCTGACGACGGATCTCGTAAGCCTTGACTTGCAGGCCGATTACCAATGGACCAGGGATTTGACCCTGCGCTTGCAGTATAAGTATGAGGATCTTCTTGTTGAAGACTATGCCTATGACGGCGTCGCCCCCGATACACTCACTTATATCCTGGGTCTTGGCAATCAGTCGCCGGATTACAGTGTTCATGTCATTGGGATATCGACGGTCTACAAATTCTAGTAAAGCCGTCTGGGGCTCCGGAGACGGGGCCCCGACCGGCCATGCGACCGAGAGCAAACGGCGGGAACCGGACCCGCTCCCCTACCGCTTTGTCTGATCTGATTGATCGGGTCTGACTGGTGCGAGCTGACTGGCGGGGGCCTTCAATCCTCTTCATCCAGAGTGCGCCGTACGGCCACTGCCAGTTCATTCAGGATGTAAGGCTTACTCAGCAAATTGGCGGCCATTTTGGCGATGCGTTTGTTGTCGCCTTCCATAAACTCGGCGCGCTTCTCAGTGAACCCACTGGTCAGCAGGACCTTGAAAGAAGGATCGACCTGAGTTGCGGCGAGCGCCAGTTGATAGCCATCCAGATCTCCGGGCATGATGATATCGCTAAATAACATATTGATGTGAGGATTGGCCTTGAGGATTTCCAGCGCCTGTTTCCCATTATTGGCCGAATGCGTCCTGTAACCGAGACTTTCAAGATAGGCGACCGCGATGTCAGCAAGTGCGGCTTCATCATCAACCACAAGGATAGTCTCGGTTCCGCGTGGTAATTCCCTTTCCGTTTCGCTCCCACGCGCCGCCTTGTCAGCCTCACTGTCATAAGCCCGTGGCAAAAAGATGCGAAAAGTTGATCCTTGCCCGGGCTCGGAATAGACTTTTATGAAGCCGCCGGAGCGTTCGACGAAAGCATAGACAGTACTGAGACCTAAACCGGTTCCCATACCGAATTCCTTGGTTGAGAAGAAGGGATCGAAAATCCTCTCAGAGATTTCTTTGGCCATACCGGCACCAGTGTCGGACACACTGATAACGACAAAGTCTCCCGCCCGGCTTCCGGGGACGTGTCGCACATGGTCGTCGTCCAGAGTCTTGTTCGCAGTCTCAAATGTGAGGAAGCCTCCGCCCGGCATGGCATCACGAGCGTTGATGGTCAGATTCAGGATCGCGTCTTCAAGTTCAGCTGTGTCCAACTCAACCATCC
>CBFDBJ010000092.1:0-12696 GCA_965603015.1 uncultured Alphaproteobacteria bacterium | reverse complement strand
GTCGAAATTAACCAGGAGCGCGTCAATCAGTTTGCTGATGCAACCGGCGACCACCAGTGGATCCACGTGGATGTGGAAAAGGCAACCGAGCTCATGGGCGGTCCGATCGCACACGGCTATCTGACACTGTCCCTGATCCCCTTCCTCAGCACCGGCATGCGCCCGATCAAGGGCGTCACGCGAGGCATCAACTATGGCTGCAACAAGGTTCGTTTCACCAATATGGTCCCGGTTGGTTCAAAGGTTCGCATGCGTCAGACGCTCAAGTCTGTTGAGGAGAAGGGCGGCGGTCTGCTGATGACCAATGTCTGCACAATCGAGATCGATGGTCAGGAACGCCCGGCCTGTGTCGCCGAGACACTGAGCATTATCTACAACACTTGACGCGATCTATTTCGAAAAGGAAAAGGGCCCCTGAAGATAATTCAGGGGCCCTTTTTTATTCCACATTTGAATGGCGTCAGGAACCGCCGGCAGCCTTCTTGGCATTTTCGCGTCTGATCTCCTGATCGAGAAAATTAATCCATCTCTGGGCGTTCTTCTCATTCTTTTCGTATCGCGCCGCATTGACGAAAGATTTACGTGCTGCCGCAAGTTTTCCGTCACTGTATTGCGCCGTGCCGAGCAGCATCCACGCCCCACCGGGATCGCGCAACTCGCCCTTGTTGATACCTTTTTTGCAGGCTCCTGTCGCCTTGGCATATTCGCGGTCAAACAGATAAGACTGGCAAAGCCTGATATAAAGGTCTCCATCTTCGGAAAGGTCGGCGGCGATACCCAGCGGCTTGATCGACTTCTTCCACTCGCGCGCTTCCTGGTATGCGATCGACAACGTCTCGTAGTTGTCAGCCTCTTTCTTCAATATGCCATCCGTAAAACCCTTTTCGAGCACCCTGGCGCCGCGTATGGGGGTCTCTCTATAGACATGCAACTGACCAAGACTACCAAGTTCATTCGATTTTTTCATCATGTCCTGGATGTACATCATAACCCTGAAGTAATAGGCCGTCTCTTCATCATCAAGAATGGCATAGGTCGATGCAAGCTGGCTCCAGTATTTGGATTTACCCGGGAACAGACCAACCATTTCGCGAAGCAGAGTTTGCATCTCCTTCACCTTCTTGTTCTGATAGCGCATGCTCGCCACGAACGAGAACCAGTTTTCACGTATGTCTTCCTGAAGGCGCGCCTTGGCAAGACCCTCTTCGGAAAGCTCATGCGCCTTGCGATAGTCTTCCTTCATTGCGTAGGCCTGAGCCAGGGTGAAGAAGGCTTGTGGTGATGCACTGTCGCCAACCTGAGCAAACCAGGTTTCCAGTGCCCTGATAGCGTCGTCCACACGGTCTTCAGCCAGGTAGAGTTGGCCAATATAGTAAAGCAGGTCGGACTGCCCTTGCTCATCAAGAGCATTCATCTGGTGAGCTTGCTCAAACATGGCAAGCGCGCGCGTATAGTCGCCCATATTGGAATAAACGTAACCAATCATCCGCAAGGTGACAGCCCGCTCATAGTCTTTCATTTGTGTATTGAGAAGACGATTGAGGATCGCGAGCGCTTCGGCGTTGTTGTCTACTTCCAGCGCTTCCTGCGCCTTCAACAGGGCCTGGCCGACTTTCTTGCTGACGGTTTTTGATGCCTTTGTTTTGGGCTTTTCGCGCTTGGCTCTTTGCGCCTGTGCCTCGCTAATGCCGCCAAAACCTGCGTCAGACATCCCCGGCAAGCCGGTCACCTGAACAAGACCCGCAACAGCAACTGCTGCACACAGACCGCCAATCTTGCGGCGCCATCGCGCTGTCACTGCCGGCCTTTTTTTCATGCCTTGTCTGAACATTCGGTAACCTCCTCACAACAGCGGCAAAGCCGCTACTTTCTTACTAACTCTCATCGTCCAGTTCGAATACGAGCCGCACCTGCAGCCTGACTTCCTGAACCTTCCCATTTATCTTGCACGGCTGGTACCGCCATTTCTCAACGGCGCGAACAGCAGACGCACCAAAATAGCTCCCTGGCTCCTGCTCGACAGCCACTGCATCTCTCACTGTGCCCTGCGTTGTTACTGTAAACTCAACAACAGCATAGCCTTCAATGCCCAACTCCGCCGCTCTTCGCGGATAGGTCGGGGCAATCCTGACGGTCGGCTGACCACAAACGTCCGACGCAGGACCACCAATCACAATTTTAATCGGACCATGGCCAATTCCATCAATAGAACCCTTGTCGTCGCCATCCGGCGGTCGAACCGTTGCAGTGTCCGGCGGCTCCACTTTGGTGGGTGGTTGGAGAACTTCAGGTACATTTGGCTCAGTCGGCGTGTCCTCTATTCTTGGTCCAATAACAATGACCAGATCTTCCTGGTATACAACGCGGTCAACGTCTTCGCTGGCTATCAGGCTCCTCATCAAAACAAAGAGACCAAAAGTAATCGCTGCAGCGACAGGAATACCAACTATGAACCGTGTCGTAATCATCCTGCCTTGCCCCCTGAACCCTGCCGCCTATTTCTCGCCTTCGAGCTCAAATGTCAAAACAACCTGGGTTTTCCACGGTACCGGCTTGCCGTCCACCATCATCGGCTTGTACTTCCATTTAACCACCGCACGTCTCGCCGCTCGGTCGAACGTGCTAGGTGGTTCAGCATCAATGACGACAGGATCAACAACTGCCCCGGTTTCGGTTACCGTAAATTCAATCAACACCCAGCCTTCTATGCCGCGCTCGGCAGCATTGTTGGGATACTGAGGCGGGATACGGACAATTGGCTGAACGTCGGAGTCAGACCGGAACCCGCCATCGGGATCAATGTTCAAACCCACATCGCCAAGACTGACATCAATGGTCTGCTGTTTTGGCGGACGGCGACTTGACGTCATCTTTGGTGGCGGCGGCGGAGTATCGCGTTTTTCCGGACGCTTCGTCACCTCTTGCTTGCGTGTTTCCTCGTCCCGATCATCACGAGCAATCTTGATCTCCCCAAGGGTTATTGCGTCTTTGGGCCGTTCAAAATCAGCCGTTATGAGGTAACGCATCAGGAAGAACAAGGCGAGCGTTACACCGACCGCAAACGGGGTTCCTGCAATTAGCCGCAGCATAGTAATCTACCCTTCTAATCTGTCTTGTTCGTCGAGATTTTGGTGGCTGAAGCACCCGCATCGCGGACACCTTCCATCACTTTCATCATGACCCCGGCCTCGGAATCCTTGTCAGCCTGAATAACGATGGCCCCGTTTGGATTTTCTGCCAACATACGTTCAACACTGCCGCGTACGGCCCGCAGATCAATCTCCTTCTTGTCGATGAAGATCCTGTTGTCCGAAGTTATTGCAATCAAAACCGCAACGGTTTTTACTTTTTCCGTGGTTTCAGCGTCCGGACGTTCAATATCAACTCCCGGCTCCTTGATAAAAGTCGAGGTGACAATGAAAAAGATGAGCATGATGAACACGATGTCGAGCATCGGTGTCAGATCAATTTCAGCCTCTTCGCCGGTTGCTACTCTTTTACCTCTCATAACGCATTCCTAAAATCTTGCTGTCTCGACAGCGTCATTCCACATCGGCACTTACAAGTAACGATGGCGTCACCTTGGCTAACTTGCACTGATCCATGACCTCGACGACAATGCCGGTTGAGGCGTTCTCGCTAAACTGGATGACCACGGACCCCTTTGGACTTTGCGCGATGTAGCGTTCGACAACAGCCCGAATGGCCCGCAGATCAACATCACGCCGCTTGATCTCAATGCGATCATTCTGATCCACCACAATCCTCAGAGCTTGAGCTACAACTCTATCAGGCGGCGGCGGCGTATCTTCCGGCTTGGTTACATCCAGCCCGGCTTCGCGAACAAATGTCGCGGTCACAATGAAAAAGATCAGCATGATGAACACGATGTCGAGCATCGGTGTCAGGTCAACCTTGGCCTCATCGTTGTCGTGTCTAAATCTATGTTTCACAACAAATCCTTACTACAGAAGTTCCATATGGTCAGCGGCGGCGTGAACTTCACGTTTAGCGCGCTGCTCAAGAGCGTTGAGGAAGAACATGCCGGACAGGGCCGCAACCATACCCGCCATTGTCGGGATGGTGGCCTGTTTGACACCATCCGCCATGGCGCGGGCGTTACTCGACCCGGTAAAGGCCATAACGTCGAACACCTGAATCATACCGGTCACGGTCCCCATCAACCCGAGCATGGGCAGTAGAGCGACAAGCGCCCGCAGGAACATCATCTGCGCATCAACGTTTAACTGGACTTCAGAGACCAGCGCATCACGAATACGATGAGCATACCATGACTGGTGATCGGACCGGGCCTTCCACTCTTTTTCAACGCGCCGGACAATTGATCTGTGCGCGCCCCAATAATACATGTAACGCTCAATAATGATCATCCACATAACGAATGTGGCGCCCATAATATAGTTCAGCACCCAGCCACCGGTCTCCATAAACTCGGAGAGATTGGCGAAGGCTACAAGCGGGTTTACAACATTCCAATCCACAATTGGACTCCCATAATTTCACCGGACCTGACCAGGAGGATGTCACCCGAAGACGACATCCTCCTTGCACAGATTCTAACGACGGCCGCCTTCAGCCTGACGTGCAACAATACCTGCAGCCTGTTCTTCCAAAATTTGAACAACAGTCTTACTCATGCCGGAAGCAAATGAGTGGAGCAGCAGAACCGGGATAGCAACCGTCAGACCCAGCACCGTCGTGATCAGAGCTTGCGAAATACCGCCAGCCATCATCTTGGGGTCACCGGCACCGAACAGCGTGATCGCCTGGAAGGTCAGGATCATCCCTGTAACCGTACCCAGAAGACCCAACATTGGCGCCACCGCAGCAACCACTTTCATGGTGTTGAGACCGCGTTCCAGCTTGGGCACTTCCTTGAGAATCGCTTCATCAAGTTTGAGCTCAAGGGTTTCCACACTTGCCTTTGCGTTGGCTTCATAGGCCAGCAGCACACGGCCGAGCGGATTGGATTTGTTGGCTTTCTTGTTTTTGACCTGACGGCGCACTGCACCACTGGTCGACCAGAGTGACAAGATACGCACAAATGCCAGCAGGATAGTGATAATACCAAGACCGATAATCACAAACCCGACCTGGGCACCTTGCTGAATGCGGTCCGTAATCCCCGGGGTCAAAACAAAGGTATCCAAAATGGTCCCCATGGAAGGATCAATCACACCAATTCTGATGCCGTCAGATGCCTTGGCAAAAGATGTTGCAGCACCAGTGAATTTTGACGGAGGCTGCTTTGTCAGACGAACAAGGCTCATGACCTTACTGTCCTGATCTTGCCGGTAATTAACAAAACCGTCTTCGGTCATAGCCGTAAACGGACCGATGCGAACGACCTGTTGAGTCTCCTTGTCACCAGATACTTCGGTGACTTCCGCAGTGTAACGGGTAATATTACCCTGCTCGGTCATTTCCTGCTGCATCGTATACCAAAGGCTACGGAGTTCGTCACTTGACGGAATTCCCGAGCTTTCAGCAATGGCCCCGACAAGATCGGCGCGGCCCGGAAGCTGAGACGAAATCAAAGAGGAATCAACGATACCCCGGGTATCACCGGCGACCTGTTTGACAACCCCGACAAGTTCATTGAACTCGCCAAGCGCCTTGGCTTTTTCTTCTTCAAGCCTTGCGATCGTGAGATTGTTTTGGGTTTCCTGATTTTCAAGCTGAACAGAAATCGCCTCTTCGCGTTTCACATCGGCCTTTGCCTGGTTGAGCAGGGCCTGCTGACGCGAGCGATTGCGCTTGAACTCGGCCTCTCGCCGATTACTCTCCGCGCGTTCCTTGATGCGGTCATTCTTGACCGCTTCAAGAAGCTGATCAAGGGTCATGCCGGCGGTTTCTTCTGCAACTTCTGCTTCCTGAGCATGGGCTGCGGTGAGGTTCACAGGAGCCAATGCGACCGGAGCAAGAGCCCAGGCGGCGGTCAGGCCCATTGCGATACCAAAAGATTTTACTGTTGTTTTCATTGTTCGCGCCTCACTCATGCGTCTTTTGGAGCTGGAAGGGGAAGGAGGAGAAGATCCGGTGGCACAAACTCACTGGCCACTGCAATCGCCGTGTCAATCTGATCACGAGTTCCGCCAGGCAAATCCGTGGTCCAGCCGCCGGCTGCAACATCCCACATACCGGTTTCTGACTTATCCATGGTTTGGTAATACAGTGCGATACGGCCAACCTTCAGGAAGTTCACAGTCCGCTCCCCGTCAGCTGTCACGAGGACACCTTCGTAGGCTTCGATCGAACGACCGTAGTCGTTTTCGATCTGGAAGGCCTCAAGGGCTTTACGATACTTTTCAGCCGTTGAAACTTCCGACCGATCAAAGTCTTCCTTCAACTTCGCAACCCGCGTCGCCCGCTCAACAGGCAAGAAGGGAAGATCCTTGGCAATGAAAAGTTCAATGGTGGTGATCATTTCATTGATCAACGGCGGCATCGCTCTTTGAATGTCTGCCACGTTGAGGATGTCAGAGCGCAGAACCTTGATGCGCTTCTCCTGATCCGCAATAAGCTTGCGCTTCAAAGCGTTATACTCTCGCAGATCGGCAAGCAGATCGATTGTCACTCTGTAGTCTGCAACAATTTCGGAAATCTGATCATCGATCTGATTGATCCGGACTTGCGATTGCTTTGCTTCTCGCGTTGTCGCCGCTGTTTCGTTGGTCGCTTCCGTCAATTGCGCCATGGCTGGCGTAACAGACAATCCGGAAACCAATACGGTCCCCAGACAAGCAATGGCCAGCAACGATTTTGGCTGGCGCTTTACGGTTCGTTTCATCAATTGCCTCTCAGGTCCTGGTTGATGAGCGATAAACACCGGCAACCGCATGACTACGGACTGGTACCAATACTTACCTGACTCGAATTACCCTCTAGAAATTCCCGCATTCGCGAGACGGCCGACCTCGGCCAAAAACCCTCTTCCCTCTTGAGATCGGAGAAAACCAATCTCAAAGCTACTCGTACGTACAACACGACAAGCAAAAATCCTCTTAACAGAAGACCTGCCTCGCGCGTCTTTTTTCAAATTCCGGGTCGCACCCCGTACAAGGCTGGTCTTCCCGTTCCGGCACCCTCAGCACCACAACATTCAGCCCCGCTCAGCCTTCTTATTTCATACGTGAGCACAAATTCCCATAATTTGAATCGTTTTTCAACGCTTTGTATCAATTAAGATTAACATTCTGCAATCTTACACCTAATTTACATAACCTAATTGAGGCGAAAGTGGGGCGAAGGGCCGCTGTAACCCTTGTTATGCACTGGAAAAATCATTGCCCTTTGCCCGCGTTGCAAACATGCACCTCACGACACATTTGATTCCACCATCGCCCCAAATGTGCCCCGATTGAAAGCCAGTGTGCCCGAAAGGCGGCATGACGCATTTCTTTGCCGCAGAAAGATTCGACAATTAACCATCTTGCAGGCAGACAAATTACTGGAGGACTGCACAAATGGACGAGATGACCGTGGTTGTGAGCTCCCTGGCCTTGATGCTGGGGGCCGGTTGGGCGAGCGGTATCAACCTCTATGCAGCGATGCTCGCCATCGGAATCATGGGCAAGACCGGCGTTATGGTTCTACCCGAAGATCTCGCGATTCTGTCCCACCCGCTGGTTATCTTCGCCGCAGGGATAATGTATGTGATCGAATTCTTCGCGGACAAAATACCTGGTGTCGATACGGGATGGGACGTGTTGCACACGTTCATTAGAATACCTGCAGGTGCGGTTCTGGCAACAGCGGCGGTCGGCGATGTCAGCGAGCCTGTGGCTCTTGCTGCCGCGATCATCGGCGGCGGCATGGCCCTGACGACCCATGCGACCAAGTCGGGATCACGGGTGCTCGTCAATACGTCCCCCGAACCCTTTTCAAATATCGGTGTTTCACTGCTCGAAGATGTTGCCGTTTTCTTCGGCATCTGGACGGCGTTGAACCACCCCTGGCTCTTTATCGGGCTTCTCATCCTGTTTCTCATTTTTGCGGCGTGGATGCTGCCAAGGATCTGGCGCGGCATCAAACGGGTCTTTGCCTTCCTGACCAGGCCGTTCCGGCCCAGACAGGGGGACGCCATGCAGGACAGAGTGCCTGACGGGGTGGATTAAACTTTATATGAAGTGGCCCGGCTCATTATCGCAGAAGGAAAAAAGCTGGATCGCAGAAGGAAAAAAGCTGGCTGGGGCGGTAGGATTCGAACCTACGCATGGCGCGACCAAAACGCGCTGCCTTACCACTTGGCCACGCCCCAAGCTTTTCTCAGCAAAAACGAAGCACGCCCTTTGGGACGCTGCCTTCGAGCGGGCGGAACATAGCCGCTTCGATTGGGCCTTGCAAGCCCCGTTTTTCAACTATTTTTGTAATGATTTCAGCGCTGTAAATCAACCGACGGCAAGGCATTCGCGCGACAGGTCGGCCGGCCGAAAACGCGAGAACCTTTCTCTGTCGCCACACTTGCGAAAGGCAACGCCAACGCATATAAGTTCCCGGCCTGACGGGTAATCTGCATGTTCAAGACCCAATCGTCTTCAAGATCCAGCCATCGGGCACAGTCGGAGTGTGGCGCAGCCTGGTTAGCGCACATCGTTCGGAACGATGGGGCCGGTGGTTCAAATCCACTCACTCCGACCACTTATTTCCCTTCATATTTGAGTGGCCCGAGACCGCCAGACCTTGCGGTCCCCTCTGGCAAATTCGGGCAAATCTCGGGCAAATCCCGGGTCGACACCCTACCCTCCTGAGCTATAGTGGCCGCAACGCGCCGGTAAGAACGCAACATAAAGGGACGAAGCATGGACCTGAAACTGAGCAAGGACTACGAGGATTTTCGCCAGGAAGTCCGCGACTTCTGCGAAAATTTCAAAGATCAAATGCCCGGGCCACGGGAAATTGGGGCCAGCGACCCCAAACGCCAAGCCTGGCAAAAGCTTCTGATTGAGCACGGCTATACGGCCAGAACCATTCCAAAAGAATATGGTGGTTATGGAGCGGAGCCGGATGTTCTGAAATCACGCCTCATTTCAGAAACCTTCACTGAAACGAAAACGCTGGGCGGGCTCTCCAACCAGGGCATCTCGATGTTCGTCCCGACCCTGCTTGAGCTTGGCACCGAAGAACAGAAGAAACGCTGGATCAAACCAACCCTTGAGGGCAAACACGTGTGGTGTCAGGGCTATTCGGAACCAAACTCCGGATCCGACCTTGCCAGCCTGCAGACCAGGGCGCACGTTGAAGACGGCATGTTTGTCATTAACGGTCAGAAAATCTGGACCTCCGGTGCCCATGAGAGCGACATGATGTTCTGCCTTGTACGGACGGAACCGGATGCGCCCAAGCACAAGGGCATCTCCTATCTCTTCTTTGAGACGGACAATCCCGGCATTGACAGACGCCTGCTCCCGAATATGACCGGCGCGGCATCCTTCAACGAAGTTTTCTTCACCGACGCCAAAGTGCCGATGGATCAAATTGTTGGCGAACGCGGTGACGGGTGGAACGTCTGCAATGCCACACTCAAACACGAGCGCGGCATGCTGGGTGATCCCAACGCCGCGGGAACACGCCTTAAGGCCATCATCGATATGATGCATGAAGAGACCCTTGATGGTCAGCGCCTCATTGACAATCCGGTTTACCGAGACCGCCTTGTTCAATTGCAGGCCGAGGCAACAGCCATGCAATATCACGGGCTCCGTCTTTTGACCGCGTCGATCAAGAAGGAAAACCCCGGCCTCTCGCGCCTTATTGTCAAACTGCAAGGCTGTGAACTCAATCATCAGATTGCCAGCTTTGCCGTTGATCTGCTCGGTGAGCTCGGCGTGCTCTACGGACAGACGCCGCTGGTGCGCAATCAGGGCAGCTGGCAGTTCAGCTATATGTATGACCTCGGCCTTATTATCGGCGGCGGGACCGCACAAATTCAGAAAAACATAATCAGTGAGCACGGCCTTGGCATGCCGCGGGAACCTAAACCTGCAATACCTGCATAGCACTCGTCCGCGTAACATTGAAGAAGGAACAAGTTATGGAATTTTGTTTATCAGAGGAGCAAAAGCTCCTGCAGGACAGCGTAGGCGGATATCTTGCCGGCGTCTCCACCGTCGATAAAATACGCGAAACCGCGACGGGCGATGAGACCATGTCAAAGGAGATTTTTGACGGGCTAACGGAACTGGGCGTGAATTCGGTGCTCATTCCCGAAGAGCACGGCGGCATGGGGATGACCCTGCTCGACGCCGCTCTTATCCAGGAAATGATTGGTCGCCATGCAGCGCCGGTGCCCTATCTTGCCAATGCAGGAATGGCTGTCGTCGGATTAAATGAAGCGGGTACGGCGGAGCAAAAGGAAACGCTCTTTCCCAAAATCGCCACCGGCGAGGCGCGCATTGGTGTCGCCATGTCTGAGCGCACCGGCGCGCGCGAAGATGCCAGGGTCACGTTAGAGGGCGGCAAACTTAATGGTCGGTCCCTCTTCGCGCTCGACACAGGCTCGGCTACGGACTTTATTGTCTGTGATAGCGAAGGCGGCTTGCACCTGGTCAAGGCTGACGCGGCTGGTCTTGAAGTCAACGCGATGAGCACGATCGACAACACAAGGTCCGTCGGTGAGCTGAAATTCTCCGGCGTCGCCGCTGACCCTCTTTCAAGCGAAAACGAAAAAGGCCTTGCCGCTTCCAAAATGCTGGCGGCAGGCCGGGTTCTGGCCGCCGCTGATACGCTGGGCGCCGCTCAGATGATGATCGAAAAGGCCGTTGCCTACTCGCTTGAACGCAAGCAGTTCAACCGCATCATCGGCTCCTATCAAGCCGTCAAGCACATGTGCGCCGAAATGGCGGCGGGGCTGGATCCCTGCCATTCGCTGCTGTGGTATGCGGCCTACGCGGCTGACGCTATTCCGGAGGAAGCCGAGCTGGCTTCGATGCACGCCAAGTCTCACATCTCGGAGATCGGCACGATGTGTGCCCGCAAGTCGACCGAGGTCCACGGCGGCATCGGCTTCACCGAAGTGCTCGGCCTGCACTTCTGGTTCAAGCGGATTGGGTTTAACAGGCAAGTGCTCGGCGGCCCGACGAGCATTCGCGCCGAAGCTGCGAAGCTGCAGTTCGGGTAACTCAATTTTCTGTCTTGTCGTCCCGGCCTTTCTTGAGCCGGGACGACAATTGAGGGTGAGATGCCATGCCGCCTACATCAGTTATCTTCGACCTTGGCAATGTCCTGATCGACTGGGATATGAAGCCTTCGTTTCGTCCTCACTTCAACAGCGATGATGAAATGCAGAGCTTCCTTGACTGGTTCTCACCTTTTTTCATGGAGTATGTCCATGACGGCCACGGGGATCTGACGGCCAGTCTCGCGCCGATGAAGGCGCAGTATCCGGACAAGACCCCTCTCTTCGAGATCTTTGAACACAACTGGCATGATTTCATGAAGGGCCCCATTACTGGCACCGTGGATATTCTCCACCGTCTTGACGCGCGGCGGACACCGCTCTTCGCCCTGACCAACTGGCCGCATCAGGTCTGGCCACCGCGCGGTCCGGACGGAGCAGACCCGCAGGATCACGATTACAGTTTTCTCGACCGGTTCCGGGACATCGTCGTTTCCGGCGAGGTCCGCATGCGCAAGCCCAATGACGACATCTATCTCCATGCGCTGGAGAAATTTGGACTTGAGGCGGGCGCGGCAGTGTTTGTTGATGACCTCGATGAGAATGTTGAGGCAGCAAACAGACTTGGAATAACGGGAATACAGTTTCACTCTCCGGAAAAGCTGGAAACGGACTTGAGACTTTTGGGTCTGTTGTAACCCCCTGCCTTTGTCATGCCCGGGCTTGACCCGGGTATCCAGCGCGTGGCTCTCTGGATTACCCCCTTTCGGGTGCGCACAGCGCACCCTGTCGGGCAGTGGGTATCAAGCCCGGTAATGACAAAATGAGAGAAGACCAATGAATAGAATTTCACTTACCCCTCAGGCTTCGCTCACCCTCTCCAATACAAACTGCACCCTCTCCTCTACTGAAGTGCGAGGCACTTCGAACAGAGTGTATCCAAACGTTTCATAGATCCCATTGGTCATTTCATATTCAGCGCAGGCGCGTTCAAACGTCGTCTTGCGCTCCGCATCATTGGTGAAAATCTCTTCCCAGGGCGGGGTCACAAAGACCTTGAGATTAAACCGGAGGTCTTGCGCGGCCTTGAGATGCGCTGCCGGTGGCTCGATATTGAGCCCGACCGAACAGGCGATGGCCTCGATGAAACTGCGATCAAAGAGGACCGGCCCTTCATGAGTTTCATGGGCGTGGAAGTCCGCAACAGACTTCTCAAAGATCAAGTCGCGAAAACGTAGCGGATTGATCCAGGGCAATCCGTCACCACCTCTGGCCTGCTCCTCCCGCACCACCTGGCGCCCAGCTTCGGGAACGCAGGTGACGCCCCGCCGCGCCAATTCCTCCAGCAAGGTCGACTTGCCGGAGCTAGAGCAACCTGTGAGAGCGAACATATTTGTGGAGGTCATTACCGCCCCTCAATCTCTGCCAAATCCTCCGCATATTTCGCGTAGGATTCTTTCATCGTCGCGGAATTGAGCAGCGTTGTGGCGACGACCTCACCTGCGGCGTTCCTGACGGTCGTGCGGGTCCAGTTGCTTTCGGTGCGCCGCGAATCACTG
>CBFDBJ010000091.1:0-12854 GCA_965603015.1 uncultured Alphaproteobacteria bacterium | reverse complement strand
AGAAAGATGCGGGGCACATCAAGGTCTTTGCCGGTGGCGGCGGAGTGATTGTGCCGCGCGAGATCAACGCGCTTGAAGCTTACGGCATGACGCGGATCTATTCTCCCGAAGACGGTCAGCGCATTGGCTTGCAGGGCATGATCAACGAGATCTGCGAGAAGTCCGATTATTCGATTGTCGAAACCAGAAAACCGGATCTTGTAAAGGCCGGGGCGGGAGACCGAAAGGCTTTGGCCCATCTCATCTCCTGCCTGGAAAATAATGCTCTGCCTGAAGAGGATTTGAAGGTCTTGCGGGATGAGGCCAGAGCGGTACGCATCCCGGTTTTTGGCATTACCGGCACCGGCGGGGCTGGCAAGTCGTCGCTGACTGACGAGGTTATTCGGCGGTTTAGAATTGACCAGAATGATCAATTAAAAATCGCGATTCTGGCAATAGATCCGTCGAGACGGCGCAGCGGCGGAGCCTTGCTGGGTGACCGCATCCGCATGAACGCCATTGATCATGAAAATATCTTCATGCGCTCGCTTGCCACGCGCGATGCGGAAACAGAAGTGCCGGACTATCTTTCTGACATGATCGCCGCGACAAAGGTTGCAGGCTTCGATCTGGTTATCGTGGAAACCCCCGGGATCGGGCAGGGTAATGCGGCGCTTCTGCCGCTGGTTGATCTTTCGATGTATGTCATGACGCCGGAGTTTGGCGCAGCCACCCAGCTTGAGAAGATTGATATGCTGGATTTTGCCGATCTTGTCGCGATCAACAAGTTTGATCGCCGCGGCGCTGATGATGCCCTGCGCGATGTGCGCAAACAGGTTCAGCGCAATCACGAGGATTTTTCAAAGGCGCCGGATGAGTTCCCCGTCTACGGAACCATTGCTTCCCGCTTTAATGATGACGGCGTATCAGCGCTCTATCACGGGATCAGGCAGGCTCTTTCCGAGCGCGGCTTCCTCAAGGGCGAGGGCGGTTCGCTGCCAAAAGTGCCCGGCAAGGTCTCGACCAATGCCTCCGTCATTGTCCCGGCAGATCGTCGGCGCTATCTGGCGGAAATTTCCGAGACAGTGCGCGGCTATCACGCCCATGCAGAGGCGCAGGCAAGGATTGCCCGTGAACGCCAGCAACTGCGGGCAACAAAGGGTATGCTGGAGGTCGCTGGCGAGGATGCGCCCGCATCGCTTGACGGATTGATTGAGGCGCGAACGGATCAGCTTGACTGGAACTCCAAAACCTTGATTGACGGCTGGGCCGAAACGAAGGCAGCTTATGCCGGTGACGAGTTTGTTACCAAAGTCCGCGACCGCGAGATCAAGACGTCGCTCGTTTCCAAAACGGAATCCGGCAACGAGATCCGCAAGATTTCACTGCCCGCTTATGAAGATGATGGTGAAATTCTGAAGTGGCGGTTGAAAGAAAACCTGCCCGGCGAGTTTCCCTATACCGCTGGCGTGTTCCGCTTCAAGCGGGAAGGCGAGGACCCGGCGCGGATGTTCGCCGGCGAAGGTGACGCCGCGCAGACCAATGAACGCTTCAAGGTTCTGTCGGCTTACTCCGACGCCAAGCGGCTCTCAACGGCCTTTGACTCGGTTACACTTTACGGATCCGACCCCGCGTTAAGACCGGATATTTACGGCAAGGTCGGCAACTCGGGTGTTTCCATTGCAACGCTCGAAGACATGAAGACGCTCTACGACGGGTTTGATCTTTGCAGTCCGATGAATTCAGTGTCGATGACGATCAATGGCCCGGCGCCAACGATCCTCGCCTTCTTCCTCAATACAGCAATCGATGTTCAGGTTGAGACCGAGGAAAAGAAAAAGGGGCGCCCCCTGACCGAAGCGGAGTTTGCCGCCAAAAAATCCTGGGTCCTTGAAAACGTCCGTGGGACGGTTCAGGCGGACATCCTGAAGGAAGACCAGGGGCAGAATACTTGTCTGTTTTCGACCGAGTTCTCGCTTAAAATGATGGGCGACATAGCCGCATATTTCGTCGACAACAACGTGCGCAATTTCTATTCCGTCTCGATATCCGGCTATCATATCGCAGAGGCTGGCGCCAACCCGATTTCCCAGCTCGCCTTCACGCTGGCTAATGGCTTCACCTATGTAGAAAGCTATCTGGCACGCGGGCTCGATATTGACGACTTTGCCCCCAATCTGTCGTTCTTCTTCTCTAACGGGATGGACCCGGAATATACTGTGCTTGGCCGCGTTGCCCGGCGCATCTGGTCAACCGCGATGCGCGACAGGTATGACGCCAATGAGCGTAGCCAGAAACTGAAGTATCACATTCAGACATCGGGCCGCTCGCTGCATGCTCAGGAAATGGATTTCAACGACATCCGCACCACCTTGCAGGCGCTGATCGCGACCTATGACCACTGCAACTCGCTTCACACCAATGCCTATGACGAGGCGGTGACGACACCGACGGAAGAGTCCGTGCGCCGCGCCCTGGCTATTCAGCTGATTATCAACCGTGAATGGGGTCTTGCCAAAAACGAGAACCCGAACCAGGGATCCTTCGTTATCGATGAGCTGACAGATCTTGTAGAAGAGGCCGTGCTGCAGGAATTCGAAAGGATCTCTGATCGCGGCGGAGTTTTGGGGGCGATGGAGACCGGCTATCAACGCGGCCGCATCCAGGATGAGTCCATGCTTTATGAACATCGTAAACACGATGGTTCACTGCCCATTGTCGGGGTCAATACATTCCTCGCCCGGGAAACCAGACACGAAGAAGACAAGGTTATTGAACTTTCGCGGTCTTCGGAAAAGGTCAAGCAGTTGCAGCTTGAGCGCCTCGCAGCGTTTCATGAAACACACGCCAAGGCAAAGCCGGCAGCGCTTGAGCGGCTGCGTCAGGCGGTGCTCGACGATAGCAATGTGTTTGCCGTGTTGATGGATGTTGCACGGGTGTGCTCGCTGGGAGAGATTACTGAAGCCTTCTTTGAGGTCGGCGGACAATACAGGCGGAACATGTAACCAGGGACAGGCGGAACATGTAATTCCGGTCTGGTAGCAAGAAATTGCATCATGGTGCGCAACTAATAAGCGCACGCAATTGAAGGTAAACAGGGGTTCTGCGCCGGGTCCAGACTCACTGCCGTTTTTAAGAGTTAACAAAGTCCTGCATTAACCTGGAACCTGAATTATTTGCCGGTTGTTTAATGACTCCTTAGCGAATGTATCGGTATTCTCACTTTCAGAAATGGGTAATATCGGACGAAAGCGAAAGTAGCATGAGTACGACCAGTAGTGCACAGATGATTGGCGGAACACCGCAACAAGAGCCGGACCTCGGAGAACTCAAGGTCAGCTATCTCAAGGCGCTTGATTTGATCGAAAGGCTTCACAGGCAACTTCTTGACGTTATCAAGGACGACCTGGAACGAAGCGGCCAAACGGATATCAATGCGGTTCAGGCGTTGCTTCTGTTTAACATTGGCGATTCTGAATTGACGGCCGGCGAACTGAGATCGCGTGGCCACTATCTGGGATCCAATGTTTCCTACAATCTCAAGAAGCTGGTTGAGGCCGACTATATTTTCCACAAGCGCTCAGAGTCAGACCGCCGGTCTGTTCGGGTCAGTTTGACACCGCAGGGCCGTGATGTCTGTGAACGCATCGCCGCTCTTTATGAACGTCACACCAGGTCCATTTCCGAGATTGGCGGCGTCACCAGCGAAGATCTGGAAACCATCATTGTGACGCTTGGACGGCTTGAGCGGTTCTGGACAGATCAGGTTCGATACCGGCTTTGAGTCTTTGTTGTTAGCTTAAGCGTAGAGGCCTCCGTCAGGGGGCCTTTTTCGTTTTGGCTCGTTCGTTTATGTTGTGATCCGACTGGTTTGGTTTAATAGACCGCGGCGACACAAGGATCACCCTGATGCACCCCTTTCTTGAGTTTGACGGCTTTCTTGCTTTCGCCCACAGGGGCGGGGCCGAAGAAGCGCCGGAAAATACCATGGCGGCGTTTCAGGCGGCGGTGAACCTCGGCTACCGATATCTGGAGACTGATGCCTATACGACCTCTGACGGGGTTCTTCTGAGTTTCCACGACACGGTGCTCGACCGCGTAACTGACCGGCAAGGGGAGGTGGCTGCGCTGCCTTTTGATGAGGTCAGGAAGGCACGCGTCGCTGGCAGCGAGCCGATCCCCTTGATGGCCGAGGTGCTGGATGCCTGGCCGGATGTCCGCATCAATATCGATCCGAAAGTGGATAGTGCCGTGGAGCCGCTGATCGCGCTGCTCAAGGATATGAATGTGCTGGACAGAGTGTGTATCGGCTCGTTCTCGGCAGCCCGGATCAAGGCCTTTCGGGATGCTTTTGGTGATCGGGTTTGCACGTCAATGGGTCCCGGCGAAACCGCGCGCCTGAGAGCTGCGGCTTTCGGGGTGCCTGTTGGCCGGTTTCAGGCTAATTGCGCGCAGATCCCGACGGAGCAGTACGGGCTGACCCTTGTTGATCCCCGGATGGTCCGTGCGGCCAATCGCAGAGGCATCCAGATCCATGTCTGGACGATTGATGATCGGGACGAAATGGAGCGGTTGATTGATCTGGGGGTTCATGGCCTGATGACGGACCGGCCAAGTCTTCTGAAGCAGGTATTGGAGGAACGGGGAATCTGGCGGAAATCATAGTGATTTGTGGGCTCTCCCGCAGTGCTCTGCTTTAGTTACTTACATTGTAGTTACCTGCCATTAACCATAGCTGCCTTTAAATACGATCGGAAGGGAGCGTCGGTGGCCGTTGACGGCGGGTCGTAGTCGCTACAAAATGCGACACTACGCCGAATAACCTTCCCGGATGAGATGGTTTATCAGTTGCGATATTGTTTTGATTAGTGTTCTAAGAGGAACAATGAAGCGTAACATGGTGTAAGAAAAGTAGCGGATTACAGGGGTAGCGTGATGGATTATCGCAAGGTTCTTGATGGTGCAATTGATGCGCTTGTCGGCGAAGGTCGATATCGCGTCTTTGCAGATATTGAGCGCCAGTGCGGTGATTTTCCCAAGGCGGTTTATCACACCGGTGACGGTAAGGAGAACATTACGGTCTGGTGTTCCAATGATTACCTGGCCATGGGGCAACACCCCGCAGTCCTTGGTGCGATCCATGAAGCTCTCGACAGCGTTGGCGCGGGTGCCGGGGGGACGCGCAATATTGCCGGGACCAGTCATTACCATGTGAAGCTGGAAGCCGAACTGTCTGATCTTCATGGCAAGGAAAGCGCCTTGCTCTTTACATCGGGCTATATCGCAAACGATGCAACGCTTTCGACCCTCAACAAGATTTTCCCCGGCCTCGTCATCCTGTCAGATGCGCTCAATCACGCTTCGATGATCGAGGGGATCAAAAGGGGCGGCGGCGACAAGAAGATCTGGCGCCATAATGATCTGGAGCATCTGGAAGAACTTCTGCAAGCCATGCCGGCCGAGACCCCGAAACTCATTGCCTTTGAATCGGTTTATTCGATGGACGGCGATATTGCGCCAATCAGGGCGATCTGTGATCTGGCGGACAAGTATAATGCCCTGACCTACCTGGATGAAGTGCACGCCGTTGGCCTCTATGGGCCTCGCGGCGGCGGCATTGCCGAGCGCGACGGGGTCATGGACCGGGTCGATATTATTGAAGGCACGCTTGCCAAGGCGTTTGGCATTATGGGTGGCTATATTGCGTCCAGCGCGAAAATGGTCGATGTGGTGCGCTCCTATGCGCCGGGCTTTATCTTTACCACCTCTCTGGCACCGGCGCTCGCCGCTGGCGCTATTGCCAGTATTTCACATTTGAAGACCAGCCAGGTCGAGCGGCAGGCTCATCAGGAGCGCGCGGCCACCCTCAAGCGGGAGCTTTCAAATGCTGGCCTGCCGGTTATGCCGTCCGTCAGCCATATCGTTCCGGTATTGGTAGGGGATCCGGTTCTGTGCAAGCAGGTGACCGACGAGCTTTTGGTTCAGCATCAGATATACGTTCAACCGATCAATTACCCCACTGTTCCACGTGGAACCGAGCGGCTGCGCTTTACGCCGGGGCCAAAGCATACCGACGACGATATGCAACATCTGGTTTATGCGCTTCAGGCGGTGTGGAAGAAATTCGGCCTCCGGTCGGCGGCCTGATCAGCTGAAGAGAGGCATACCGGGATCAGGGCATGGCAGGATCACAAGGCCGTATTATTTTTGAATTTATCACGATGGGGACGTCTGTGAAGGTGTCTGCCATTGATGCGAAGACCGGTACCGAGGTTTCCATCGTCGGGCCGGCCAACGCGCCGCGCCGAACCCTTGAGCGAACGGCCGCCAACAAGCTCGTATTTGTCATGGACAAGGCCGCCAAAGAGGCTGGCCGCGGCTCTCTCTGAGCACGTAATTCTGCCAAATTTATGAATAAAGGTATCGTGCCAGGGGACGATATATGGTATGCAACCATTCCCCGAAGGGCACCTGTAGAAAATCTCCGACAGGGTTGCCGGACAAGGCCCGCCTGACGGATGCACCCGATATCTTGCGCCACACCCCCGGCTCAACACGCCAATAGTGGGGACTTCTTACAGGAATACCTTGAATGACCGCCAAGCCTGCCGCTTCTGAAAAGAGCTCTGTTGAACAGTTCTTTTCAACACCCCTGACGCAAAAAGACCCGGAGATTTTTGGGTCTCTCAAGGACGAGCTCGAACGCCAGCAAAACCAGATCGAATTGATCGCCTCGGAAAATATTGTCTCGCGCGCTGTGCTTGAAGCGCAGGGGTCAATCATGACCAACAAATACGCGGAAGGCTATTCGGGGCGCCGCTATTATGGCGGCTGTGAATTTGTCGATGTTGCAGAGACCCTCGCCATCGAGCGGGTCAAGAAGCTGTTTAATTGCGGCTTTGCCAATGTGCAGCCCAATTCCGGCAGCCAGGCCAACCAGGCGGCCTTCATGGCGCTGATCAAACCCGGCGACACGATACTGGGCATGAGCCTTGCGGCCGGGGGCCATCTGACCCACGGCGCACCGCCGAACCAGTCGGGCAAATGGTTCAATGCCGTCCAGTATGGTGTGCGCCGCCAGGATGCGCAGATCGATTTCGACGAGGTCGAGGCGCTGGCCAAAGAGCACAAGCCGCAAATGATCATCGCCGGTGGCTCTGCCTACCCGCGCCAGATCGACTTTGCAAAATTCCGTGCCATTGCCGATGAAGTCGGCGCTTATCTTATGGTCGACATGGCCCACTTTGCCGGTCTTGTGGCTGGCGGTGTTCATCCCAGCCCGCTGGAGCACGCTCATATCGTGACCTCTACGACGCACAAAACTCTTCGGGGTCCGCGCGGCGGCCTGGTGCTGACGAATGATGAGGCCATAGCCAAGAAGGTGAATTCAGCAGTGTTCCCCGGTCTGCAAGGTGGACCTCTGATGCATGTTATTGCGGCCAAGGCGGTGGCTTTCGGCGAAGCGCTCAAGCCGGACTTCAAGCTTTACGCCCAGGCCGTCATCGACAACGCCAAGGCGCTTGCCGAAACCCTGAGCACTGGCGGACTTGATATCGTATCGAGCGGCACTGACACGCATGTGTTGCTGGTGGACTTGCGGCCAAAAGGGCTGACGGGGAATATCGCGGAGAAGAGCCTCGAGCGCGCCTTTATTACCTGCAACAAGAACGGCGTGCCGTTTGATCCGGAAAAACCGATGGTAACGTCCGGGGTTCGCCTCGGCTCACCTGCTGGCACGACGCGCGGATTTGGTGTTGCAGAGTTCCAGAAAGTTGGGTCACTGATGGTTGAAGTGCTGGATGGCCTGGCCGCCAACCGAGACGATAATTCTGCTGTCGAAGACAAGGTTCGCAAGGACGTGCTTGAACTGACGGCACGCTTCCCGATTTACAAATAATTTAGCCGAGGAGCGTCCGTATGCGGTGCCCATACTGCACAAACGAAGACACGCAGGTCAAAGACAGTCGTCCGACTGAAGATAATACGGCCATTCGCCGGCGGCGCTATTGTGCTGGATGCGGGGGGCGGTTCACGACCTTTGAACGCATTCAGCTGCGTGAACTGACAGTCCTGAAGAAAAATGGCCGCCGGGTTCCGTTTGATCGGGACAAGTTGATGCGGTCTGTGCAGATCGCGCTGCGCAAACGGCCTGTTGAGCCGGAACGTATCGAGCGTATGGTATCGGGGATTGTCAGGCGGCTCGAGAGCATGGGCGAGGCGGAAATACCGACCGATGCCATTGGCGAGCTGATCATGCTCGGGCTGGAATCTCTCGATGCGGTGGCCTATGTGCGCTTTGCCTCGGTCTACAAAAACTTCCATGAAGCGCGCGATTTCCAGCAATTTCTCGGCAAGCTGGACGATGAAGACGGGTTTGACTAGGCCCGGGTCTCGCTGGACGTTCTTTGTGAGCGTGACTCTACAAAAAGTTCCCCAATGTGAGTGTGACTCTCGTTTCCGTCCTTCAAGAGCGATTAATACTCAGTATACTCTGTAATAATTTGAACAACCATGCTGCGAAGAAAGTCCTCGCAGGCGGGGCGTGAGCTTCTGTCTGCGTACGCGAGGGTGTTTGTTCGAACCGGGTTTGGGTTTTTGACAGGGGTTTATTATGAACAAGATTTATATGCTGATACTTTTTGCCTTGTGTGTCGGGCCAATGTCCGCCAATGCAGGAGTTGTCAATTATACGTTCTCAGCGGATCATCAAGTCGAGCTGGATACGACAAGTGGCGGAGGCGGAGCGGCGCTGGCGGAAGCGGACTGGCTGTTGGCTGGGTCGAGTGTCCTGAGCGGCTCTTTCAATTACGACAACAGTCTGGGTGTTTTTGGATCCTATGGAGCGTTCACGACGTATTTTCCAGCGGTTACAGGGCTTTCTGCCACTGTGGGCGGACATGCCGTGTCGTCAGACAAAATGGTTGCGCTGGTCGCCAACGATAATGACTTTGGCGGTGGTCCAATTGACATGCTGATATTCAATGCAGTGATTTCAAACCCTGCCTTTGGGCTCGGGGGACTGTCACTTGACGGTTTTGGTCTGGTTGCGCTGAATATTACGTTCAGTGATTTTTCGACTACGAAATTCTCGGATGAGTCTCTGCCGGACTTTCTTGAAACCGATGGCTTTAACTTTGCCGGTATTGATCTGAAATTCGAGAA
This sequence comes from uncultured Alphaproteobacteria bacterium, assembly GCA_965603015.1. Lineage (GTDB taxonomy): Bacteria > Pseudomonadota > Alphaproteobacteria > M2410 > M2410 > JAUWTJ01. The sequence continues at coordinate 3,713 of CBFDBJ010000091.1, read as the reverse complement.
TGGCAGTGGCCAGGCGCGCACTGTCAGGTTTTTACCGATGACGCTTGCTCGCTCGAACGTCCCGGAACCCGGGCTTGCGGGATTACTGGGATTGGGAGCCTTGGGATTGATTGCTGTGGGCAAAAGCCGGCGACGGCCAGGTCGATCCAGGCAGGGGTAAAGGGTACATGCCTGATGTTCCCAGGGGTTGTGGTGCAAAAAAAGACTTTCCCTAACCCCTGGGTCATTGCGCCGGGTCTGTTGATCGGCCTAAACTCTTTCCATGACCCCCGATCTCCACACACACTACATGAAACACGCGCTGGGCCTTGCCGCGCGCGGTCTTGGGCGGGTGGCGCCTAATCCGGCTGTGGGCTGTGTCATCGTCCGGTTTGATGAAAATCCTGAGGGCATTGTTGTCGGGCGAGGCTCTACACAGCCTGGCGGCAGGCCTCATGCGGAGACCAAGGCTCTTGATATGGCCGGCGCGGCGGCAAAGGGCGCGACGGCCTATGTCACACTTGAGCCTTGTGCACACCATGGCAAGACTTCTCCGTGTGCAGAGGCTCTGGTCAAGGCGGATGTGGCCCATGTTGTCATCGCCTGTCTGGATCCGGACACCCGTGTGTCAGGCAAGGGCGTGGAAATCCTGAAGGACTTTGGCATCGAAACAACCCTTGGTGTTCAGGAAGGCGAGGCAAGGCGGCTCAATCAGGGTTTCATGACCCGCATTGAAAAAGGCAGACCGATGATCTCGGTCAAGGTTGCAACCTCCCTTGATGGCCGGATCGCGACCCACAGCGGCGACAGTCAGTGGATTACGTCTAACGAGGCAAGGCGCCATGGACATCGCCTGAGGGCAGAAAGCGACGCCATCATGGTCGGCAGCACAACGGCAGTTCTCGACGACCCGTCGCTCGATTGCCGCCTGGAAGGGCTTGAGGATCGCTCACCTGTTCGCATCGTCTGTGATGGCCGGTTGCGGCTGCCTTTGACATCAAAAATGGTCCAGACGGCTAAAGACAAGCCAACGATCCTGATTACGTTGACCGGAACCGACGGGGTGCGCCGCAGGGCGTTTGAGGATTGCGGCGTTAACGTGATCACCGTGCCAGCTGGCCACAAAGGGCAGATTGATCTGGCGGTGGCGTGTCGGCAGCTTGCAGATCTTGGGCTAACACGGGTTCTCGTTGAGGGCGGCGGCCATCTGATTGCCTCCCTGATGGCAGAGGGGCTGGTTGATGAAATGCACTGGTTCAGGGCCCCCAAAGTCATCGGCAGCGACGGAATTGCAGCGGTTCAGGCCTTCGGGGTCGACCGGATTGACCAGGCCGCGATCCTCGACAGAACCGGGTTTCAGGTCCTGGGTGAAGATATAGTGGAAACTTACGCGGTTCGGCACTAAAAGAGTTCCATGTTTACAGGAATTGTCACAGATGTCGGCACGGTGAAGTCGGTGGAAAAGACGGGCGATACCCGTTTTGTCATCGAAACCGCCTATGATCCCGACGGTATTGAAATAGGGGCGTCCATCGCCTGTGGCGGGGCCTGTCTGACGGTCATTGAAAAAGGCCATGCCGGCGACGGGGCGGGCGGCTCTGTTGGCTCAGGGGGCTGGTTTGCCGTTGAGGCGTCGGCGGAAACGCTGGGCTGTACCAGCCTTGGCGCATGGAAACCCGGCACAAAAATCAATCTGGAACGCTCGCTCAAGGTCGGCGATGAAATCGGCGGACATATTGTGAGCGGTCATGTGGATGGTGTCGGCAAGATCCGGTCGATGACCCCGGAAGGCGGCAGCGTGCGTTATGTCTTTGAAGCGCCCGAGGATCTCATGAAGCATATTGCCTCGAAGGGCTCAATTACGGTGGAAGGCGTTTCGCTCACCGTAAACGAAGTTGAGGATAAGACCTTTGGCGTTAATCTCATTCCGCACACTCAAACAGTGACATCCTTTGGCGCCGTGAAAGTTGGTGATGCGGTTAACCTTGAAATTGATGTGCTGGCGCGGTATGTGGCGCGGCTGCAGGACGTTGGCTGAAGAGGAGTATTGTCCTGCATCACACACTTCCAACTGACTTGACTTGTCGCCCCCGGGCAAGCAACGCGCGACCCGGGGTCTCAGGGCAGGATAGAAGAATACATACTGTTTAGAATTTGACGGGTGATCGCGCCCCGAGATCCCGGCTCTGCGCTTCGCTTCGGCCGGGATGACACCAATCGGAAATTGATTTTCCGCTATACCAGTTTTGAGAGGCTCATTTTGTTTGCTGACTTTTTGTCCCCCATCGAGGACGTAATCGAGGATGCCCGCAATGGACGCATGTTCATTCTGGTGGATGCCGAAGATCGGGAAAATGAGGGTGATCTTGTTATCCCGGCGCAGATGGCAACGCCGGATGCGATCAATTTCATGGCGCGTTTTGGACGTGGCCTGATTTGCTTGACGCTGGACAATCAACGGGCAGATCAGATCGGTCTGCGCCCGATGACGCCGGACAATGAAATGCGCAACAAGACGGCTTTCACTGTCTCGATCGAAGCGCGCGAAGGGGTTTCGACGGGGATCTCGGCCCATGATCGTTCCCATACGATCTCGGTGGCCATTGACCCGACCAAAGGCAAGGACGACATCGTCGCGCCCGGTCATGTCTTCCCGCTGGTCGCGCGCGATGGTGGAGTGCTGGTGCGCGCCGGGCATACCGAGGCGGCGGTTGATATTGCGCGGCTTGCCGGGCTCTATCCTGCCGGTGTGATTTGCGAAATTATGAACGATGATGGCACCATGGCCCGGATGCCGGATCTCCTGCCGTTCGCCCAGCTGCACGGCCTCAAGGTCGGTACAATTGCTGATCTCATCGCCTATCGCCGCCGCTATGACAACCTCATTCACAAGGCTGTTGATACGACGTTCCAGAGCGACATTGGCGGCGAATGGCGCATGATGCTGTACATCAACAAGGCTGAGTATGCCGAGCATGTGGTGCTGGTCAAAGGCGATGTGAAGGATGGCGAACCGCCGCTTGTGCGGATGCATGCGGTCAACGTCTTTGATGACCTGCTGGCCATGCAAGGCGGGCGCAGTGATCTTTTGAGCCAGTCCATGAAGGTGATTGCCGAAGCGGAGCGGGGCGTGATTGTCATCATCCGCGAGACACAGGACACGCTCCTGTCCGATATGCTGGTGCGCAAGGGCGTCGATCAAGCGCCGCCAAGGCAAATCAAGGAATATGGCGTCGGCGCGCAGATCCTTCTTGACCTCGGGGTCAAGGAAATGATCAACCTGACCAATGCCGAGAAGAAAGTCGTCGGGCTTGAAGGCTATGGTCTGAAGATCGTCGAGACCCGCGCCATTCCACACAAAGCGTAGAATTCTAAACACATCCGTATGGAGATTGAATGATGTCTGGCCCGAAGGTTCTGATTGTTGAGGCGCCTTATTACAGGGATATTGCCGAGGAACTTGGTCGCGGTGCGATAAGGGCACTGGAAGGGCGCGGTGCCTCTTATGACCGTATCGAGGTTCCCGGTGTGCTTGAAATCCCGGCTGCAGTTCGGTTTGCCCACTGCAGCGCCGATGAGGTCAAATATGACGGGTTTGTTGCGCTGGGCTGTGTTATACGCGGCGAGACGACCCATTATGAGACCGTGGCCAATGAATCGGCCCGGGCGCTGATGGATCTTTCGGTGGACTATCTGCTGGCGCTTGGTAACGGTATTCTGACAGTGGAAAACCC
>CBFDBJ010000090.1:0-13846 GCA_965603015.1 uncultured Alphaproteobacteria bacterium | reverse complement strand
AATTGTCCCTAAGTTATCGAGAGGGATTTAGGGCGAATCCGGCTGAAGGGATTTTAGAGCGGGCATGAGTAAAAACTACAAGAAATTTTTCCAGTATGCAGGTGATGCCATGGATTTCATGGCCAAGCATGGCATTTCTCCCAGACCGACCAACTACCGGGTATGGTTTGAACATGCGGCCCAGAGCACTCCTGCTCTAAATGAAGCTGTTGAGCTTCTGAAGAGCAAACAGAAGCCGCTCGATGAAAATGCTACCGTTGACCTGCACAATCAGTTTTTTGCGCAGGGTACCGCTTTCAATGATGCAGTCCAGGACACCGGTGATCAACTTTCAGAAAAACTGGCAACGGCGCTTGAGCTGATCAAGGCAGCCGGAACTGGCACGCAAGTTTATGGTGATGCTCTTGACAGCATTTCGACCGACCTGGGGGCAAGAAAGGCCGATGATCTGACAGAGTCCTCTCTGCAATCCGTCGTTGATACGCTTGTGACCGCTACCAAAGAAATGTCAGAGCACTCGAACAAACTGGAAGGTCAGCTGCGTGAAAATTCGCTTGAAGTTGAGCAACTCAAGCAAAATCTCGCGCAAACCAAACAGGAGGCCTTGACGGACCAATTGACAAAATTGGGCAATCGCAAGCACTTCGATATCGAGTTGGAAAAGGCAGTTGCACGATCCAATAAAGATGGAAGTCCGCTTTGTCTGATTATGGCTGATATTGATCATTTCAAGGCGTTCAATGACACCTGGGGACACCAAACCGGCGATCAGGTCTTACGCCTCGTATCCGCGTGCATCAAAAATGACGTGCGTGAGAGTGATGTTAGCGCCCGATATGGCGGAGAGGAGTTTGTTTTGGTTCTTCCGGAGACCTCACTCCAGGATGCGCGGTCTGTCGCAGACAAGGTTCGTCAGACGGTTCAATCAAAAAAGGTTATGAAACGTTCTACCGGCCAGGATTTGGGGACGATCACGATCTCTCTTGGTGTTGCTCAGTATCGAAAGGGTGAAGAACCAGCCAAATTGCTGGAACGCGCCGATGAGTGTCTTTACGGCGCTAAAGACAATGGCCGAAACTGTGTTGTCGCTGAAAAGCCAGCCCGAAAATCTAAAAAAGCAAGCTAGGTCAAAGCCTGTCCGATACATTTGAGTACTGGCAGTTTCGCTGATTTAGGGGAAGTTCGATGCTATCCACGTCACTTCCCGCTATTTCCAGCTTTACCAATCCCCCATGAATTGTTGTATGCTCCGCGTCTATACTCACTGGCGCAGGCGTTTGAAGCGCTTCGCTGCAAAAGAACAAGAAAAGAGGGTGGACGTGACTTACGAGGCTATTGAACTCAAATTTGACGGGCCCATTGCCCGCCTCACACTGAATGATCCTGATACCTTGAATGCGGTTTCAGGAAAAATGATTGCGGAACTCAACAGGGCGGCGGACGAGATTGCCAATCCGGCAAACGGTGCGCGATGCGTTTTGTGGACGGGCAAGGGCCGCGCCTTTTGTTCCGGCGCCAATCTTTCCGGTGGAAGTGCCGCAGGCGCGGGAGGCGGATCAGGGGAAATCGACGCCGGTTCGGTGCTGGATTCCCACTATCACCCGTTCCTGCGTAAATTGCGCAATCTTGATATGCCCATTGTCAATGCGATCAACGGCGTTGCAGCCGGCGCAGGTATGAGTTTTGCCCTTTCCGGGGATATCAACATTGCTGCTCGCAGCGCCTATTTTCTCCAGGCTTTTGGCAGAATTGGCCTCGTACCGGATGCGGGATCAACTTATATCCTGCCACGAAAGATCGGTACTGCACGCGCCATGGAATTATCCCTTCTTGCGGAAAAACTCCCGGCCGAGAAAGCACTCGAATGGGGCCTCATCAATGCCGTCCATGACGATGACAAACTGATGGATGAAGCCGAATTACTTGTGCAAAAACTTGCCAATGGCCCAACGGTCGCGCTCTCTCGAATTCGCAAACTCTACCGCGACAGTCTGGATAACAGCTTCGAGGAGCAATTGATGGCGGAGCGTCTTTATCAAAAGGAATGCGGCTTGTCGGGCGACTTCAAGGAAGGCGTCACGGCTTTCCTCCAAAAACGCAAGGCGGAGTTTACAGGAAACTGAGAACACGTATGGTCTCTGGAATGATTTAGCACCAGCTAGCCGGTGACAATTTCATTCCAGAGACCTTTCGCGTCAACCGCTTACTACCAGATCATCACGGCGCCCTGGCCTGTGGCGTCGGCATGATAAAGTCGCATCCTGAGGATGTACGTGTGCCCGGCTCTCAAATGAATTTCCATTTCTGCATTGAAGTGATTGCCGCTGTCATCGTCCCCTGCAATATACTCTTCGTCGCCTCCAACCTGCTCGAAGAGAACAATGACTGAGTCGATACTACCAAATGTCGCTATGGTATATTTTCGCGTGACATCCGGCTTGATATAGAAGTTCATTTGCTCACCAGGCTGAATATCAACCTTGTGGGACAGGAACGCAGACAGCCCGGCATATTTATCAGGAACGAGCTCCGGATAAAAATGTTGAGCCTCTTCCACATCTCGTTCGGATAGTCCCTGTTCGGGGATCAGAGGTTCGGTCCGGAATTCATCGGGCTCAAGGATAAGCCCGGCAGGAAACTGATAATGCATTATCGAATCCTGGTCCCAATTTGAACCCTGCACCGCCATCGGGTCCAGTTTTCTGAGTATATTGTGGAAGGTTTTGTCTCGATTCCAGTTGTTCGGTGGCTGCCGGAATGTCGCGTATACTGCTTCATCATCCCACTGAATCCCGGTATTCGGATTTTGATGCTCGTGTGGAAATCCCAGGGCATGGCCGATTTCATGTAATGCAGTATCTCGACCGTAGGGCGTCGTCAGGTTCCAACCGAAGTTCATAGTTCTTTCGGACGGATCCCTCACCAGATCAATATTATCACGCCCAACATAGGACCACGAGCCCTCCGTGGTTGAAAAACCTACACGAATTTGAGCCTGAGCCGGATCGTCAACTTCAGAGAACTTTAGTCCAATTCCCAAATCCTTCCACTCCTGAAAGGCATCGCGCACTGCTTCGACTTGCTCCTCATTGACCTTCCACTTTAGCCCTCCCTTGAGGAAGTGGTACTTGATGATTGTTCCGTTTACCCACTTTTTTTCGATATACCTGATGAGTGCTGCACGTCCGGGTGCCAATTCCGGCGCAAGCGTCCTGTCTTTTACCAATGGCAACTCGCAAAATGCCGGCTCCATTAAACTCTCCCGGCTATATGTACTGGACTCGGATTTTGATTGCTTTGACATGACAAGTCTCCTTTGAAGAACACCAATTTCTTCGACACTTCGAAAAGAGCCACTTGGAGACACGCTATTTGAATGGCAAGCAGTACCCTTCGAGGTCGTGAGGGGTTCGAGCATACTCCTTGGGGTAAATGCGCGCAACTGGATTATCGCCGAAGTCGTGACGCAACGATCCTAAACTTTTTCATTTAGTGAGTTTGTACGTACACATACGGCACGAGACCTGGCCGGACTGGCACCGGCATTATGTAGCTCAAGCTAAACGTTAGTTTTGGAAAAATAGTTCCGCCGTCCCTTGCCTTAAAGGTATTTGGTGTCCACCTTCCGAGACAACGCTACACAAGGTATGGTCGACTACAGTTTCGCCGCCTGCAGCATTACTGACTCGCCGCAGCCGCAGGCGTCGGTCTGGTTTGGATTATTGAACGTGAACTGGGCGGAGAGCTTCTCAACGACGTAGTCCATCTCGGTGCCGATGAGGAAGAGGATCGCCTTGGGATCGATCATCACCTTGATGCCGTTCTCCTCGACAACTTCATCCAGGGGATTAACCTCGGTGGCGTATTCCAGCTTGTAGGCCATGCCGGCGCAGCCGCCATTTTCGACGCCAAGGCGCAGTCCGATGCAGTTACCGTCCCCGGCTTCCATAATCTCGGTGACACGGTTCGCAGCGGCATCAGTCAGTGTGATGACTTTAGGTCTTGGTCTGAGAGCCATAGGTTCCTCTAATACATATTCAGGACGAGTTGAGCTTCTTCGGACATACGGCTCGGATCCCAGGGAGGATCAAAGGTCATGTCGACACGCACATCGCGGATACCGGCAACAGTACCAACAGCGTCAATGACCCACTGCGGCATGTACTCGGCAACAGGGCAACCCGGCGCTGTCAGGGTCATATCGATGACTACATCCTTGTCGTCCGACACATCAATTTTGTAGATCAGCCCGAGTTCGAAAATATCAACAGGGATTTCCGGGTCATAGACGGTCTTGATTGCTCCGATGATATCCTCGGTCAATCTGTCCATATCAGTGGTTGCCGCGCCACCGGCCTGCGCTTCTCCTGTAGCCCCGGGGACCAGGATGTCTCGCTCGATCGTTTCGTTCTTTTCTTGTTCTTCCATGATCAACTATCCCAAAAGATCTCGCGCCTTTTCAAGCGCTGTACAAAGTGCGTCGACGTCTTCACGCCGGTTATAAAGTGCAAACGAGGCGCGCGCCGTCGATGTCACCCCGAGGCGGTCCATCAAGGGCTGGGCGCAGTGATGCCCTGCCCTGACCGCGACGCCGGAATGGTCTATGATCGTTGAGACATCGTGGGCATGGGCGCCGATAAGTTCAAAGGAAACGATCGAGCCCTTGTTTGGCGCTGTGCCGAAAATGCGGATTGAATTCATTTCTCCCAGACGCTGTGTTGCATAACTCAGGAGGTCTACCTCATGAGCGTGAATGTCAGAGCGATCAAAGGACGTCATATAGTCGAGGGCAGCCTTCAGACCTATCACCTCAACGATGGCCGGTGTGCCAGCCTCAAACTTGTGCGGCAGATCGGCCCATGCGACCCCGTCCTGCGTAACATTGGAGATCATCTCCCCGCCGCCCCGATAAGGCTGCATGGCCTCGAGGCGTTCGCGCTTGCCATAAAGGACGCCGACGCCGGTCGGACCATAGGTCTTGTGTCCGGTGAAAACGAAGAAATCACAATCGATATCCTGGACGTCCACATCCATATGGACGGCAGACTGGGACCCGTCAAACAGAACCGGGACGCCGTGATCATGGGCAATGCGGGCGATTTCCTTTGCCGGGTTGATCGTGCCGAGCGCGTTGGACATGTGCGTAAGCGTCACGAGCTTTGTTTTGGAGCTGAAGAGGCCTTCATAGGCCGCCATGTCCAGCTCACCCTCGTCACTCATGGGCACCCATTTAAGGACTGCCCCGGCCCGTTCGCGCAGGAAATGCCACGGCACGATATTGGAATGATGCTCCATGACCGACAGAATAATCTCGTCGCCCTCGCCGATCTGGTCAACACCCAGAGAACTGGCAACCAGGTTGATGGCGTCTGTGGCGTTACCTGTGAAGACAATTTCTGCATCTTCTTTGGCATTAATAAATTTGCGAACTGTTGTCCGCGCGGCTTCGAAACGATCGGTTGCGGTATTGGACAGATAATGAAGGCCGCGGTGAACATTTGCGAACTCATTTTCCATGATAGCGCTCATGGCATCAATTACTGCTCGAGGTTTTTGAGCCGACGCCGCGCTGTCGAGGTAAACCAGAGGCTTGCCATAGACCTCGCGTGAGAGAATGGGGAAATCCCTCCGGATTGCATCAATATCAAAGGCGCGTTTTGTTCCGGTATCCTGGGCAATGGGGGTCTGGTCGGTCATGCGGTCCAGTCTCCAACAATTTTCGCCAGCTTGTCAGTCAATTGTCGGCTAAACTCCTTGCGAACCCACTCATCTGTGATCAGTTCTACAACATCCTTCGAAAACGCCTCGACCAGGAGCGCCCTGGCCTCGACCTCGGGGATACCGCGCGACATCATGTAGAACAGGGCTTCCTCATCAATATTGCCAACCGATGTGCCATGGGCACATTTGACGTCATCGGCATAGATCTCAAGTTCCGGTTTGCAGCGCATCGACGCGTCTTCTGACAAAAGCAATCCGCGCATCAACATCCTGCTATCGGTTTTTTGAGCGTCCGGAGCGACGGATATTTGACCCTGGAAGACGCCGCGGGCCTGATCAGTCAGGATGGCCCGAAATTCCTCTTCACAGGCGCAGCCAGGGACGTCATGGCGCGCCAGTGTCGTGTGATCTATGTGATCCCGGGCCTCGCCCGCCAGGACCCCGCCAAGTCTGGCAAGCCCGCCCTCGCCGGAAAATCGAACCTGCGTTTCGACGCGCGCGGCCTTGCCGCCGAGCGACAAACCAACATTCTCATAGCGCGCCTCTGCCCCAAGGTCGGCGTTGGCCAGAGTGACTGTCAGGCTTTCGGAACTGCACTGATCGAATTTATAATGATGGACCTGCGCCGCATCGGCGAGCCTGAGGTCCGTCACAGCATTCAGGAGGTTTGCCCCGACGCCCGCTTCGCGATTTTCTACAAGAGTGAACTTTGCCGCCTCGCCAGCCACAATGACATTGCGGACATGGACGGACGTTGGCTCCGCGCTGTCGTTGACATAGCGCAGGACAATGGGGCGCGGATGGCTTGCGCCTTTTTCGGCTATGAGCACGAGCCCATCATTCATGAGCGACAGGTTGAGGGCGTAAAGTGAACTACGATCAAGCGGACGGGCGGTGCCAATGGCGCTCTTGAGCACCTGCGGCGCCTCGGTCAGCGCAGTTCGGATCGACATGACCGTTATGCCGGAAAACCTTTCCGGTCGCAGGCTCTCTTCAACAACGAGGCCGTTCAGGATAACGATCTCATCAATTTCACCGACCCCATAAGCCAGCGGTGGAACCACTGTCGTGCCGGCCTGTGCAGGCGCGAACCCGGCGCGATCAAGCGCACGTAAATCGGTATATTTCCACGCCTCCATACGGCGATGCGGCAGTCCGATCTCGGAAAACTCTTTAGTGGCCTGCTGGCGCAACGCGGCAAGCCACGGGGCGTCGTCCGCGCGTGCACCGGCAGCTGAAAGATAGAGACTTTCAGCTTCGCTCCGGGGTGCAGATTTCACGGGTTTGAGGGTCATTGGTCTTTCTTTCACGCCGCGTCGGTTGCTATGGCTTCGTAGCCGTGTTCTTCGAGTTCAAGGGCCAGGGTCTTGTCACCTGATTTGACAATGCGTCCATCTGCAAGCACGTGAACGACATCCGGGACAATGTAGTCAAGCAGACGCTGGTAGTGGGTAATGACAAGCGCCGAGTGTTCAGGAGAGCGCAGAGCATTAACGCCCTCGGCAACAATCCGCAGGCTGTCAATGTCAAGTCCGCTATCGGTTTCGTCGAGGATAGCGAGTTTCGGCTCAAGCGCTGCCATTTGCAACACTTCCATGCGCTTCTTTTCTCCGCCTGAAAATCCGACATTGAGTGGCCGCTTCAGCATTTTGTCCTCGACCTTGAACATCTTTGACTTCTCACGGATGAGGCGCAAAAAGGACGGCGCGTCCATTTCCGGTTCTCCGCGTGCTTTCCTCTGGGCATTTACTGCCGTTCTCAGAAACGTCATCGTGGGCACACCGGGAATTTCCAGAGGATATTGAAAGGCCAGAAACACACCCGCCGCAGCGCGTTCATCGACGCTGAGTTGGCACAGGTCCTGGCCGCAAAAGGTGATAGAGCCCTCGGTAATATCGTATCCGTCCCGGCCGGCAAGCACATAGGCAAGCGTGCTTTTGCCGGCTCCATTGGGGCCCATAATCGCGTGCACTTCGCCTGGCTTCATCGTGAGATTGAGGCCTTTGAGAATTTTGGTTCCGCCAACCGAGGCATGTAAATTCCTGATTTCAAGCATCAGAGTTACTTTCTTCCTGTCTATCCGACGCTGCCTTCAAGAGAGATGGCAACGAGCTTTTGAGCTTCGACAGCAAATTCCATGGGGAGTTGCTGCATGACTTCGCGGCAAAACCCGTTGACGATGAGGGCGACCGCCGCCTCTTCGTCGATACCGCGCTGCCTTGTATAAAACAATTGTTCTTCACTGATCTTTGACGTGGTCGCTTCGTGCTCAATCATCACCGAAGGATTGTTGACCTCTATGTAAGGCACCGTATGAGCACCGCAGGTGTCGCCGATGAGGAGCGAGTCGCACTGGGTATAATTACGTGCGTTGGCGGCGCGCTTGTGAGCGCTGACAAGACCGCGATAGGTGCTTTGGGATTTCCCGGCCGAGATCCCTTTGGAGATAATCCGGCTCGATGTGTTTTTGCCGAGATGGATCATCTTGGTCCCGGTATCGGCTTGCTGATGATTGTTGGTGATCGCAATGGAATAAAATTCACCAACTGAATTATCGCCGCGCAAGATGCAGCTGGGATATTTCCAGGTCACAGCAGATCCGGTCTCGACCTGGGTCCAGGAAACCTTGGCATTATCCCCGCGGCAATCAGCACGCTTGGTAACAAAATTGTAGATGCCGCCCTCGCCGTCAGCGTTGCCTGGATACCAGTTTTGAACTGTCGAGTATTTGATTTCAGCATCTTTTAGAATGACAAGCTCGACGACGGCCGCATGAAGCTGATTTTCATCGCGCTGCGGCGCAGTACAGCCTTCCAGATAGGAGCAATAGGCCCCCTCTTCGGCGATAATGAGAGTGCGCTCGAACTGCCCCGTCTCTGCTTCATTGATGCGGAAATAGGTCGACAACTCCATCGGGCAGCGCACGCCTTTGGGAATGTAGACAAAGCTGCCATCGGAGAACACGGCCGAATTAAGGGCCGCATAGAAATTATCGCCCTGCGGCACAACGGTTCCGAGGTACTTGCGAACCAGTTCCGGGTGGCTCTGAAGCGCCTCGGAGATCGGGCAAAAAATCACTCCATCCTCGGCAAGGCGTTCCTTGAAGGTCGTCACCACCGAGACGCTATCAAAGACAGCATCAACAGCCACACCGGCAAGCATCTGTTGCTCGATGAGTGGAATACCCAGTTTTTCATAGGTCCGCAAAAGCTCGGGATCAACTTCATCGAGGCTCTTGGGGCGATCGTCATCCGATTTTGGTGCCGCATAATAATAGGCGTCCTGAAAATCGATTTCCGGATAGGTGACTTTGGGCCAGGTGGGTTCTTCCATCTGCAGCCAGCGCTCGAAAGCCTCCAGGCGCCATTCCAGCATCCACTCCGGCTCATTCTTTTTGGCCGAAATGAAGCGTACAGTATCGCGGGTCAGACCTTTGGGAGCCTTTTCCATTTCGATATCCGTGACAAAGCCATACTTGTATTTGTCGCCGGCATTATCCTGAAGATCTTCCACTTTTTCATCAACTTGCGACACGGGCATCTCCTTCTACCTTGGCGTTCGAAGCGCCAGGTGCGTGCTTAGTGACCGGATGTTGTGAAAGTCTGTTTCGCATTGCTATCCATGCATCAAGAAACCCGGATATCTGTTCTTCGTGCGTACCCCAACCCAGTGATATGCGCATGGCGCTGCCAGCCAGGGCATCACCAACGTTCATGGCATCCAGAACGTGGGATCGCGAGACCTTGCCGGACGAACAGGCCGAACCGGAACTCACAGCGAAACCTGCCAGATCCATTTGAATAATCTGCGCATCAGCCGAAACACCCGGCAGACCAATCAGAGTGGTATTGGGCAGCCGCGGCGCACCTGCGCCTACGATGACCGCTTCGGGCGCTGCCGCTAACAAGGCTGCCTCAAGACCATCACGCAGATCCTTCGATGAAATGTTCTTTTGAATTTTACCAAGAGCTATGTTTGCAGCCATTCCAAATCCAACAATTCCCGCGACGTTTTCCGTCCCCGAACGCCGTCCAAGTTCCTGACCACCGCCGTGGGTAAGAGGTGCAAGCGCAAGGCCGCTTTTGAGGACGAGCGCTCCAACCCCTTGAGGGCCGGCCAGTTTGTGTGCCGAGATGGAGAGGAGATCAACGCCCAGGTTCTCGAAATCGATCGAAATTTTTCCCGCGGCCTGAACCGCATCTGTATGAAAGAGCGCCCCGGCACCTTTGGCAATTTCGGCAAGCTCCCTGATCGGCTGGATAACGCCTGTCTCGTTGTTTGCCAGCATGATGGACACGAGGGTCTTTTGATCGCTTTCGAGCAAGGCGCAAAAGGCACCCCTCTCGACAAGACCATCTGAATCGACCGGCACAAACGCGACATCCACGTCGACAGCTTTGGCAAGATCAAGAACCGACGGATGTTCGGTTGTTGAAACAACAAGACGTTCAATCTTCTGTGTAGCAATCAAACCTTTAAGGCCCAGTGCATTTGCTTCGGTGCCTCCGCCGGTAAAGATAACGTCTTTCGCCGAGGCGCCTACCAGGGCAGCGACCTTGCGGCGCGCCTCTTCAATCCGGGCACGGGCTCGGCGGCCGTGATCATGGACAGAAGACGGGTTGCCGCCTTCAATCATCATGCTTGCAACCACCTCAGCGACTTCCGGCAGTGCCGGCGCGGTCGCGTTGTAATCGAAATATGCCGAAGATCTGGTCATGAATTTTGTTACACTGTACGGGATGTTAAGGGTCAATCTGCGCTCACTGAATGAAGCGTGGAGGATGGTGTTTCAGGATACTCACTTGAATCAAAGATCTGCGCCTTTCCCAATATCCGTTTTTCGGTGACATCCTCAAGAGTTACAGAATTCAGATAGAGGTAAATTTGACGGCTCAGTTCGTCCCACAGATCGTGGGTCACACATCTGGAGCCATCACGCGCGATACACCCCTTAGAAGATCCGCTGACACAGCGGGTTGCTGAAATCTGCTCGTCGACAGCCATAATGACATCGGAAATTCTTATTGAGGACGCAGGATGGGCCAGCTTATAGCCGCCACCAGGCCCCCTGTTTGCTGTCACCAGACCGCCTTTTCGCAGCTTTGCAAACAGCTGCTCGAGATAAGAGAGCGATATTTCCTGCCGGCTGGCTATGTCCGAAAGAGTAACAGGCCGCCCTTCAGAGCGCGTCGACAAGTCAACCATGGCCATAACGGCATATCGGCCTTTTGTGCTCAGTTTCATCCGAATCTCCCTTGCGCGGATTCTGCACGACCCGGCCACTCTTCAAAACGGCCTAATTCTGCGGTATTTGAGGCATCTAGCTGGCTTCGGCAAGAATACACTTGCAAATTGAGCCCCGGATTGTGCTATGAGGTGCTCGTCGTCGCTTCATTCCCTTGATCAACACTAAGGAAATACTATTTCCTGAGTAATAAAGTCAAGTATTAAGCGGTGTTATTTTGAGGGTTTTTGCTGCTAATTAATTGCATTTAGACAAGAGCCCGAGAAAAATAGTAGGAAATACGTAACGAAGGATTGGACACCCCGAAAAGCCTGTGTTTTTGACGCTGGTTCGGGACCCAAAAACATTCATGCCAGAAGTAACATTTGTTGGCCCGGCGGGCCGCCTGGAAGGTCGCTTTCAGGAACAGGAAGACCCGTCAGCGCCGGTAGCGCTGGTTTTACATCCCCACCCTCAGTTTGGCGGGAATATGAACCATCGGATCGTCTATGAGACGTTTTATACGTTTCAGCGACGCGGGTTTTCAGTTCTGCGGTTTAACTTCCGCGGCGTCGGTCGTAGCCAGGGCGTCTTTGACAACGGTATCGGAGAACTCTCCGATGCCGCCGCTGCACTCGACTGGCTGCAGCAGACAAAACCAAACTCTCCGTTCTGCTGGATTGCCGGGTTTTCCTTCGGCGCCTGGATTTCGATGCAACTGTTGATGCGCCGACCCGAAATCGCCGGCTTTATTTCGATTGCCCCGCAAGCCAATATGTATGACTTCTCGTTTCTGGCGCCTTGTCCTTCGTCAGGCTTGTTGTTGCATGGAACAGCGGACCGTGTTGTCCCCGAAGCAGATGTCGACAAGCTCAACGAGCGCCTCTCGGCACAAAAGGGCATTGTCATCGATCATGTGAAAATCCCCGGTGCAAACCACTTTTTCGAGGGCAAGATCGAAGAGATGATTGGCGAGGTCGACAAGTATCTTGAAAAACGCCTCGCACCCTCTGACGATCCTGACTTTGCTCCAAGGAAGATAAAGGGCAGACGGTAGGACGCCATAAAAAGTCGGCGTTTCACATCAGATGGAGCGCTGAGCTTCGTAGAGTTTACCGCCGGTACAGGGCGATTTGACACCTGTCGTGGTCGGTAAGCTGAGTGGCAAACCGAGATAGCTTCTGACCGCGAGAAACGCGAACGCTTCGGCTTCCAGAGCATCACCGCGCCAACTTACATCCTCGGCCTTGCATACTGGCATCTGTAGGTACGTTTGTATCCAGTCCATCAGGGTGTTGTTGTGCCTTCCGCCGCCGCAAACCACCCAGGTCGCCGGTTTTTTCGGGAGATGATCAACACAGTTTGCAATTGACGCAGCCGAGAAGGCCGTCAACGTCGCAGCACCGTCTTCGGTGCTCAACCTGGAAACAAGATCGCCCGAAAAATCATAGCGATCAAGGGACTTGGGGGGCTTTCGGCGGAACCAGGGATTGTCCAGCATGGTTTGCAGGGCATGCCGATCCACAGTGCCAACAGCGGCTATTTTTCCGCCTTCATCGAACGTGTTGCTGGTCTTTTCCGAGATCCATTCGTCTACCAGGCCGTTTCCGGGTCCTGTGTCAAACGCCAGGATCTCATCACCGTCAATATATGTGACATTTCCGACGCCGCCGATATTTATGATCGCGACCGGCTGAGCCAGCGCGCTGGAGCGCACGATGGCCTGGTGATAGAGCGGTGCCAGCGGCGCGCCCTCGCCGCCCTCCGCAACATCGTTCAGGCGAAAGTCGGCAATCACATCAATTCCGGTGAGATCGGCAAGGGCCTGAGCGTCGCCAATCTGGACTGTCCGACCGTTTTGCGGCTGGTGCAGGATTGTCTGGCCATGAAACCCCAAAAAATCGATATCGTGTGGTTCGAGCCCCGCACTGTCGAGCAGCCGATTGACCAGACGGGCATGAGTGTCACTGACCAGCGCGGCCGCTTTGTAGATCGGCTGAGGTTCGGGCCCACCGGGCCAACTGGCCGCAGCCGCGATGGCTTCCTGCAATATCTCGCGGTTGTCATCGGAGTAAGTCAGACCGGCAACGGGACCGTGTTCAAGGACATGAACACCGTCGGTCCGCAGGATAGCGGCATCAACACCGTCCATCGATGTGCCGCTCATAAGACCAAGCGCTGTAAAGCCTTTTTGCATCGCCATGGGCGACAAGCCCTTTCATTTGCCTTAAAACCCGTGATACACACCCGCGGGGCTCAACTCCAGAGAAAAGATCAAGACAAGATGGCGCAGTATCGTTCAGAATTCCTGAATACCCTCGAAGAACGGGGGTTCATTCACCAGTGCACAGACATGGAAGCGTTGGACGCAGCGCTGATGAAGGGAATTGTCACTGCCTATATAGGCTATGATTGTACAGCTCCGAGCCTGCACATCGGCCATCTGATCCAGATCATGATGCAACGCCACCTGCAAAAAAGCGGGCACAAGCCGATCGTCCTGATGGGTGGCGGCACGACCAAGGTCGGCGACCCGACCGACAAGGATAAAAGCCGACCGCTCCTGTCCAACGAACAGATCAATGCCAACATGGACGGCATTCGGACTGTCTTTGATAATTTTTTGACCTTCGGCGAAGGACCAACCGATGCCGTTATGGTCAATAACGATGATTGGCTCAGCGAACTTGGCTACCTGGAGTTTTTGCGCGACTACGGAACGCATTTCACAATCAACCGGATGCTGACGTTTGAAAGCGTAAAACTGCGTCTGTCACGTGAAGAGCCGATGACCTTCCTGGAGTTTAATTACATGCTCATGCAGGCCTATGATTACCACAATCTGCTGGGTCGGTTTGGCTGCACCCTGCAAATGGGCGGCTCGGATCAATGGGGCAATAT
>CBFDBJ010000089.1:0-13855 GCA_965603015.1 uncultured Alphaproteobacteria bacterium | reverse complement strand
TCGCCATGTGCGTCAACGACCTGGTGGTGCAAGGCGCCGAGCCGCTCCTGTTCCTCGATTACCTGGCAACCGGCAAGCTCGAGGTCGAGGCCGCCACACAAATCATTGCCGGCATTGCCGAGGGCTGCCGCCAGGCGGGCGCTGCTCTCGTCGGCGGCGAGACGGCCGAAATGCCCGGCATGTATTCGGGCGACGATTATGACCTTGCAGGCTTTGCCCTCGGCGCTGCGGAACGCGGCACGCTCCTGCCGCGCGATCTGGGCGCAGGCGATGTGCTGCTTGGCCTGGGCTCCAACGGTCTGCACTCGAACGGGTTTTCTCTGGTGCGGCGACTCATTGCCGACAACAATCTGTCGCTGGACGCCCCTGCCCCGTTTGATGAAACAAAATCTCTCGGCGAAGCCCTCCTCGAGCCAACCCGCATCTACGTCAAATGCCTGCTGCCACTGCTCAAGGCAGGCAAGATCAAGGCACTCGCCCACATCACCGGCGGCGGCTTCACCGAAAACATTCCGCGGGTTTTACCTCAAGGTCTTGATGCCGAAATTGACCTTGCCACGGTCGAAGTCCCGGCTGTTTTCAAGTGGCTCGACAAGCTCGGCAATATCGGCGCGACAGAAATGCTCCGGACGTTCAATTGCGGCGTGGGTATGGTCCTGGCCGTTGATAAAGCCGACGCGGCTGATGTTATCCTGTCACTTCGCGAGGCAGGGGAACGTATCGTCACACTCGGCTCTCTGATTGGCTCTTCGACAAACGAACCGCAAGTAAAATACTCAGGGCCCCTGTCTCTCTAATCACCCTCGCAAGTCTACTCCTCGGCGCACGGCCCCTCGTGCGCAAGGCTCACGCTGGAGGATGCTGCGGCACAGGCATTGCTGTAGGTCTTGCCATCGCAGCCGCAGACGGAGCGAAAGTCCATCATGCAGATTTCCGGTATGGGCTGGCAGATACCCATATTGTCAATGATGTGACACGTCCCTTCAGTAAACTGACAATACTCGCCTTCACCGCACGGGAAACCGGCAATACCGGCGCACAGTCTTTCTCCTGTATCGGGATCTGTTGGATAGTCCGCCTGAACCGGCTCGGACGATTGTCCTTCCTCCACACCGCAAGCTGACAGTAAAAGCGAGAACGCAAACAAAAGAGCCAGTGTAAATCTGCGCAAAGTCATTGTCAGTCTCCGATCCTGTTTGCGATATCATCCCTTGTCTGTCATTACCCCTCTCGGGTGTGCCTTGCACACCCTGTCAGGCAGCGCGAGCCTTGACCCGGTAATCCAGAGAGCCACGCACTGGATACCCGGATCAAGTCCGGGTATGACAGATTAATCTAAACACCAGCCGCCGCCAAAAACCTCTCAATCAACGCCTCTGCCACACCCGCGCCATAGGGCACAACGGGGTGCTTCCCCCAGACCGGGTCAGGCCAGGCCGCATCTGATTCAAATCTTGCGATCACATGGACATGGAGCTGCGGCACCATATTGCCAAGAGCGGCGGTGTTCATCTTTACCGCGCCGGTTATCTCTTTCAACGCCCGCGCCGCACGGTTTATCTCGGCGAGAAACGCCGCCTCATCTTCAGTGGGAACATCATGAAAATCGCGCAAGCCTTCAAGGCGCGGCACGAGGATCAGCCACGGATAGTTGGCATCATTCATCAGGAGGACCCGGTTGACGGGCCAGTCGGTGATGAACGTCGTGTCGGCTTCCAGACGTGGGTCAAGTCGCAAGGACATGCTCCGGCCTTCGTATCGGTTTAAACCAGGCGATCAGAAGAGGCAAAAGGGTCAGATTGGCCAGGAGGGCAACCAGCATGGCAAAGCCGGTCAGCAGCCCGAAATACACCGTCGGAACGAAATTCGACAGAGCAAGGATGGAAAAGCCCAGCGCAATGGAGACCGACGTGTAATACATCGCCTTGCCGATACTGCCATGCGAGCGCGAAATGGCCGCCCAGGAATCGCCGTCAATTTTGAATTCTTTGGTGAATCGATCAACGTAGTGGATGGTGTTATCCACCGCGATCCCGATTGCAATCGCAGCAATGGTGATGGTCATGATGTCAAGCGGTATGCCGCGCCACCCCATCAGCCCGAGCACCAGCCCGGCCGATATCACATTCGGGATAATCCCGATGATCGCCATGCGCCAGTTGCGAAACAGCACCATGAACATGGCCATGATGGACAGGAACACAACACCCAGGGTGAGGATCTGCGACCGGTAAAGGCTCTGAAGCATGTTGTTGTAGAGCACAAGCATACCGGTGACATGCACTTGCCCCTCTTCAAGACCAAGCTCCTGGGTCAGATGGGTCTGGATCCTGTCAATCAGTTCGCTGCGCCTCAAGTTCGGGTCTGATTCAAAAACCCGGATCGCAAAGCGCAGCTGGTTGCCGTCCTCCGACATATAGGGAGACAGCAACAGGTCCTTGAGATCCTGCGGCAATCGCTTGTAGATAATGGACAGAAGGAAATCATCCTCTGCTACACCGGGATCAACCTGTTGAAGAACACGGAATGAATTGATCAGCGAAAGAACCTTGCCCGTTTCCGGCAAGCTATCAAGATAGTCGTGAATTTCCGCCACGTCAGGCAGTTTGTCGTTGTTAAACCAGTAGCTGGTGCTTGTGATCCCTGCTCCGTTATCTTCCTCGTCGAGCCAGTCATCATCAAAATCATCAAAGTCATCTTCGATCTCTTCAGCTTCGACCATACCGAATGAAGCCGGGGCATCGATGATAACCTCCAGAGGCGTCGTGCCCCCGAGCTCCTTGTCGATCAGCTCCATACCGCGATAAATCTCGGTCGTGTCCTTGTAGTAATCGATAAAACGGTTCTCCACCGAAAGCTTCGCGATCCCCGTCAGGCCTACAGCCGCAACCCCGACAAAAAGAACCATAACCGGGATGCCCGCCCGGTGAACTGTCCACGCAAGGCCTCTGGTGATCAGGCCGGCAATATCGCGTCTTTGAACCGGCTTGCCCGGTTTCAGGATCAGGACAGCAGCCGGGAACAAAGTGAAAGAATAAATCATCCCGATGCTGACGCCGATTGCCATCATCCGGCCAAATTCGATCACCGGATGGATGCCGCTGACGAGGAGCGAACCAAAGGCCACAATGGTCGTCAGGACCGCATAGAGACAGGGTAAAAACTTGGACTGGATCATCCCCTTGACCAAAGTTCTCTGGTCAGCATCGGGTGTCTCATGATGCAGTTCATCGTAGCGCACAATGAGGTGGATAGTGAGCGACAGGGTGATAATGAGAAGCAGCGATATAAAGTTGGACGACACCACCGTCACCGGCCAGTCATAATAGCCCAGCACGCCCATCATGGTCAGGCCCGTCGCCGTGCAGGTCATTAGCGGCAGAACGACCCATCGCGGCCGCCTGAAGGCAACCCCCAGCAGAAAGACCAGAAAGAGGAAGACCCCCGCCCCAAAGGACACCAGGTCCTGGCGAATAAATTCAACAGAATCCGCCGCAATCATGGGCACACCGCCCAGGTAAAGCGTGGCGGTATCGCGATGTTCGTCCATGATCGCCCGGACATCGGCTATCGCCGTCGACTGCTGCTTTTGAACTTTGATAGTGTAGAGATCATAGTCATGAGAAATGTCTTCAAGACGCAGGGTGTCCTCGGGAGTCAGGTTCCCGACAAGCCGTTTTTCACGCAAGGCTTCACGAGCGTTGAGCAAGCCCGTGTGAGTTTCATCGCGTTTGAAATTGACCTGCATCGCGGTCGTGCGCCCGGAGGTGCTAATAATCAGTTCGCGGTAAATCGGACTTGCAAGGATCTCGATGCGCGCCAGGCTCGGATCGGTATCTGCATCCTCAAGAGTGCGGACACCGGCCTCGATCTCATCAAGGGTGGCCGGCGGACTCTGAACTAGAGGAATATCCAGCAGGCTGACAACCGATCCGACGGTGGATACGTTCGCAAGCTTGTCCCGCAGTTCGCCGAGATCCGCCAGAACGTGCGGCGCGAAAAGATCATCGTTCGGACTGTAGGTCACGACCAGAAACTCATCCGACCCATAGCGGGCCGAAATCGCACGGTAATATTGCAGCGCTTCGTCGTTCTCCAGCACGAGGGAATCCGCCGAAGCATCAAGGCGGAAATCACCGGAATAATACGCGAAAAATCCAATCACCAGCGCCGCCACCGCCAGCGTTACGCGTGGCAGCCTGAGCACCAGGAGGCTATATATCCCAAACAATGCAGCTCGCACGATTCGCACACTTCCCCTTTGCGCCGGGAGAGAATCTCGGGGCACCGCAATATTCTACGGGTTTATGGTAAATGCAGCAAGGTTGCAGGGCGACCCGAAGCCCCAAATGTGACGGGCAAACCTCAACTCCATGGCAGATATGGTATTTTACCGACAGGCGTTGCTTTATGGGGACAGGTGCCCCTACGTTTGCCTCTCTTGCCCTTGCCGCTCTTGCCCTTGCCGCTCCTGATTGAATACTGCAATGCCCACCACCACACTTCAGGAGATCCACTCTTGACGCAAAGCCCCACCAATCGACCTGTGGCAGTGCTCTTTGACATCGGTAATGTCCTGATCGACTGGAATCCGCAGATCCTGTTTGAGGAGCTTATTCCCGATGACGAGGAGCGCAAGCACTTCCATGATGTGGTTTGCCCCCGCGAATGGTGGATCCAGCACGACGCCGGCGCAACGTTTGAAGAGATCGCCGCACCTGTCTGTGAGCGCTTCCCCGACAAGCGTGATCTCATCTGGGCCTGGCACGAGCGATACGCTGAATTGATCCCGCAAGCGATTGATGGCTCGGTACGTCTTCTGCAAGAGCTCAAAGACCGCAAGGTTCAGATCCATGCCTTGACCAATTACCCCGCCGACAAATTCCGAATTGCCCGCGAGCTCTATCCGTTTCTCGCCTTGTTTGACGATGTTGTCGTATCCGGTGAGGTCAGAATGATAAAACCTGATCCGGCCATCTTCGCGCTGGCGCTGAACCGCATGCAGGCCAGTGCCCACAACGTCCTCTTCATCGATGATCATGAACCCAATATTGATGCAGCCAAAACGCTCGGGTTCGTCACGCACCACTTCACAAACCCCGCCGCGCTGCGCGAGGATTTGATCCGGCACGATCTGCTACGCTCCGGTGACCAGCGTTGATGAGGGCATAGCCGCCATGACAAAGCTGTCGCCCTAAAGATCCAGGACGATCTCGACCTCGCCATCAGGCACGTTGCCGGTTTTCTCAAAGCCATAGCGGATATAAAAGTCTTCCGGACCGCCCGGCGCATCAACAAAACTTGCCAGGATGCGCTTGAAGCCAGGGCGTGACTTTGCGTGGGCGCAAACAAGATCAAGCGCCTTCGCGCCATATCCTTGCTTTTGGTAGCGCGCGTCGATCATGAACCGCCACAGGTACATTTCCTCGCGGTCCTTTGGCGTGATTTCCTTATCGGAAAGCTCTGGATCGCTCAGCATGACGAAGCCAACAAACTTTCCCTCTGCCGCAATCGCCCTGAACCAGGCAGACTTATCGAAATAGGCCTGGGCAACGGAAACAGCATTCGAAGCCACGAAACCCTCCTGATCCAGGGCAACTTTCAACTTCAGAACATCACGAAGATTTCGCTCCGTTACTTCTACAAGAGTGACAGTTTTGGACATGGAGGACACTTTTCAGGAGTATGGCGGAGAGGAAGGGATTCGAACCCTCGATACGCTTCCACGTATACTCCCTTAGCAGGGGAGCGCCTTCAGCCACTCGGCCACCTCTCCGCCGCCGTGGATATAAGGAAACCTGCGCGGTTTCAAGCGGATTTTCACGAAAACCGGTAAATGACCGTTGCCACAGTCAAAAGCCCGAACCTGAGCGCTAATTTAGCAGTGACCCGTCATCGCCAAAGCGGTTTTTGAAGTCAGTCATGAAGGACTCGAACGTATCAATGCTGTTGACCTCGCGCAGCACATCACGAAAGGCAACGCCGCGCAGCGCGAGGTCACCGGTGGCGATATTGAAGGCCTGAGCATCCGGGCTCGCGGTCATCTGGACACCAAACTTCCTTCGGATGCGCTCAAGCGCCGGTTTGTCGTCGACAAGGGCATAGGCGATGGCCATGCGCATAACGCTGGCTCTGGCGTCGTTGGGGAGCGCTTCATCGGTCCCCCACTTGCTCTCAAGAATTCTCTCATAAATCCGACCCGTTTCCGGCCAGTTATCCGCATCCCAATAAATATTGGCGCGCAGCAACTCGGCCTCCGCGGAGACATCATCCTCTAGCAGCTCGACCGCATGATTATATCGCCCCATATCTGACAGCGCCCTTGCCTCGATAAGGCGGCGTTGGCCGTTCAATTTCGACGGAAGACCGGAGAAGCGCGTTGCGGCGATTGCCTTAAAGGCTTCCTCGGGCCGCCGGTTCTTCAATTGAATGAGAGCCAGCCGCATGGCGACCTGCGCCCGCGCCGTTCCCTTGAGACGGAATTTCACCTGATGTTCCAGTAGTTCTGCAGCCTGGTCGAACAGACCAATGGAAACCAGACGCTCCGTCAAGAGACGGATCATCCGATCGCCCTTGGTGCCGATCGGGGTGAGTTCCCTGAAATCATAAAACAATGCAATCGCTGCCGTAGACTCCATGGCGTCCGCCTTGCCCTCCAGGTAAAGCTCCTGAAAAACTTCCCCTACCCGATCGCGCATATCTCGAGAAATCGGATGCTGTGGATTAAACGTGAAGCCGACCCGCATAGCGGTCAAGGCATCCCGGTAGCGCTCCTCATCGAGATAGATCTCGCCCAGCGCACGCAAGGCCTTCAGCTCCAGATCATCGCCGCGCCACTGGTACCGCAGCCGTTCAAAACGTTCAGCCGCCTCGGTGGCATCAATCTCACCCACATCATACAACATTTTGGCGATATTGTATCGTGCCCTATGGGCCATTTCACCATCAGTCAGCGGAAAGACCTTTTCGAAATACTCAAGCGCAAGGGCGGGCTCTCCGATAGCATTGAGAATCTTGCCTTTGGTGAGGAAGGCCTCGGCTCGATCCTGATCATTCAGAACTTCCAGTGGGATATTTTCCCACATGGTATTAGCATCCCAAACATCATTCACCCCAAGCGCCGCCGCCGTCTCGGCAAGTCGGAATTTTGCACGCCACTCTGGCGGATACCGTTCCTCATCCCTCAGGCCTTTGGCCAACTGGCTGCGCGCCTTTTTGTGGAACCCGAGTTCCTCCAGGGCCATACCACGCCACAGGGCTGCACCCGAGTCCTCCTTGACCGAAAAATGGGCAAGAGTCTCCAGGGCCGCATTGTTGCGGTGCATCCGATGTAGTGTTGCCCCCTTAAGCACAACATAAGCTGTAGCATTCGTAAACGACGGATCCTCGGTTGCGATTGTGTCGATCACGCCAATGGCCTCCGCAAGCAGACCATAGGAAAAGTAGAACTCCGCCAGAGCAAACCGTCGTTCAGACCGCCCCTCTTTGAGGGCCAGTCCAAGCTCTTCATTAAGGGCGGCAAGGGTCGCATAGTAACCTTCGTTTTCTTCACCGGTCGGGATGGAGAAACGAACAAAACTTGGCTCTTCGAAACGTGGGTCAGCGACATCACCGTGAGCCGCGACCGCCTCGAGTTCCGGCTCGACATGATCAGCGCTCAATTCCACGCTTTCCAGTTCCGGGCCACTGCCCGCCCCGGTCACAGACAGCCCGCCCACCTTGTCAATAAACACCATACCCTCATGGGTCGAGACTTCAACGTCTTCGGAAATGGGCTGAAACGCCAAACCATGCGCTGACGGCAGCGCCAGAAAGTCGATATACTTGCGCGATGAAATCAAACCCTGCGATGGCCCGAAAGCCGTTACCACCAGGACCTCATCGCCAACCTCCGGATCAACAATCCGGTGAACCAGATTAGCTGAAGGAAGTTTTGCGAAAATTCTCGCCTGTTCCGGATCGTGCAAATCTGGAATGAGGTCAATGTTTTGCGTATCACCAAAGGCAGTCTCGCCAAGCAGGATGCGCCACGCATGATGCTCCGGTTTAACCGTGACAAGAGAGCGCGGCCCGAGAGCAAGACGAACAAACGTCAAATCCTGGGTCGAGAAGTCCACCATATCGGCAACTTCATAATAACTGCCTCGTTCAAATCCTGACATATCGATATCAGCAGTCGCATCAAAGATCACCCAGAGAAAATCACCGCGGCGAAAAATTGAAGCAGCCACATCACGGCCCCAGGGGAACTTGACCTGCACGCCGTTTGTGGTGTCAACAACCTCGACTGCGACCGTGCTGACTTCAGTGGCAACCGTAGTCTCATGCGACGGTTGCGCATCGGTAATATGCCCTCCTTCTTCAGGATTTGCCGGCACAATGTCGATGATGACATCATTACCTTCCCTGAAATGGCTAAAACCGGCATGGGGATCAATTTCGACACGCACCTCAAGGCCACCCAGGCGCTTTACAGCATCGGCGGTCTTGACGAATTTGGGAGGGTCAACCCGAAGACGGACCAGTTTTGGCCGAGCGACCTGATTGAAATTGACAACAATCGTATCGCCTTTTCGGATCACATCGTAACCAACTTTTTCCGGCCATTGAAAGACAATCCGGCTTCGCGTGTCATTGCGAATAATACGAACCGGCAGCCGGGGAGCTTCAGACGGGATCGGCTTTGCCGAAACCTGCATCAACTTCAGGGCTGCAGCCGTCGGCACTTCACGGTGCTCGCCGGTGATAACAAGCTTGTCCATATCAATCTTTGGGTCAGGCACTTTATACGGTTCAGGATCATCACTGTAACTCACAGGAACAAGATCAACTGCAACATCCAGTTTGTCCGCGTTCGAGAGCACGCGAAACGGAAATTTCAGCGCCATTCGAAGTGTTTTGCCATCATCATCCTGACGAACCAGGGCGATATAACTTTCGGTTTGTTCCCTGAAAGCATTCAGATCAATCTGATAGACCTGATCAAACCGCAACACCAGAACGCCGTTCTCGATATTGGCGGTATGCTGCGGGGCCTTCGCCGTCGGGACAATATTCTCCCACTTGAAAATCATTCGAGCAAAACCATTATCACTCTGGATCTCAACCGGCACCACAGGCGCCGAAGCTGACTGCGCCAAGGTGGGCTGCGTCAACGCTCCCGCAAATATCGGCGCCAGCAAAAACAACAAGACCCATAATTTCATGCCAGGAGTTCTCAAAGCTTCACTCCCCCGCGTTTTTCAATCACAAGCGTCGCGCCCGCCTTTTCCTTTGCGGCCACAGAGACACTGATCCGGGGTTCTCGCGAGAGGTCCTGGTTCATAAGCTGAGACCGCAACTCAAAAGCGTCAGTCAAACCTCTTTCCCAGGCCAGGATGCGTTGAATTGATGTCGGATTTCCAGAAGGCAGCGGCGCGATCAAACTCACTATCAGAGATCTGTCCAGCGAAGACAGCAATTCTGCAAGATCAGACAATCCGTCATTGCTGGCAGTCACTGCATCAAGGTCAACCTCTACCCCGTGGCGGGTGAGTTTAACACCGTCTGTCGCAGCAAGATCAGGGTACAGTTCTTCAACAAGATGCGCCACGTCGTCGTCACCGATAGTGCTTCTCCGGGTCGCCGCCGCAGATCTGACTTCGGTCCGAAAGACCCCCTGCATGGATTGTGACATGTCTCGCCAGGAGGTCGTCTTCATTTCTTTAGTGGAAAAAACAATGACCATAAACGTCAGGAGAATCGCCATGAGATCGGCGAATGAAACCATCCATGCCTGACGCCCGGCTTGCTCGGAAGCCGTCTTGAACAGCACAGGATTTCGTTTGTCGCCATGTCCCGCGGCGGTGATTTCATTTTGCTCGAAGCCGGTGTTCATAATGTCACCGTACCCACGACAAGCCGGATCTGACCGACCTCGCTCTTTGATCCAACAACAAACAGGTGATCGGAAAGAACACCATATTTCCCAAGTGTTGCAGCAAGTGCCGCGACCTTTCTTTGCCCGTCAATATCAGTTTCGTAGTCAGGGAATTCGATGGTAATCCTCAGACGATCAGCCGACGCCTGCGAACTTATCGAAGCCAGTGACTTCAGGACGAGCTCCCGTGACGGGGCAAGGCGTGACGTCTCTTGAATAAAAAATCCTTTGAGGGGAAGTGAAACCGCGAATTCATCGCCGCCGGAAGATGCTACAACCATTGCCTCGGGAAAACCGGCAACCACACTTTCATGTGCCCTGGACAATTGGCTGTCATCTGTCTCAGTCACTGCAGGATCAAGATCAGATATCGCGCCACCGAAAGCCATGTGAAGACTTTCCATCACTGCGGTTGCTTCCTGCGACCTTTCTACGGCGTTAGCATTTATCACTGCAAAAAACGCAAAGAGCACAAGAAACAGAGAAACAAAAAGCGTCGACGTCGGATCGAGAGAAAGACCACCCCAGCCCGACTTTCCATGTGCAGGCGTCCACGGCGCACGCGCAGAACGGATACCATTCGCTGGATCATTTGGATCTGTTTCGTGCTGGATCTGTGTCAAAGTCTTACGGTCTCAGTTTTGCGACGGATTCGCTCGGCCTGAGAGTATCGATTCAGGGTTAAACCGTTATTAACTGAGTCGCGAAGATTACCGGAAATGCTGTCATTTGGCGCATTTTATTCTGACGGAGTCATACTTTCCGGTATTTCCAAACGTTCCATAATACGTACTGTCAGCTTCTGCGGAGTATCGTCCTCCATTTTTGCAAAAATGGCGGCCAGTTTCGACTCCTTCATTCGCCCGGCAATAGCAAGCTGCGTATCGTCATCAAGACGCTGAATAATCGGAGCGGAGTCCTGAGGTTTCATCGTTTCATAGACTTTGACAAGGCGGGCAAGGTCGGCCTCCTCCTTATCAGACTGGGCTGCGACCAGTGATCTCAGTGTCGTCTCCAGTCCCCGCAATTCAGCTATTCTGACCTCCACCTTGCCTTCAGCAACTTCAAGCATGCGCTCGCGCATTTTCAACTCGCTTTCCCACGCTTCATATTTGGCATCACGGTCTTTCATCGAATTCATGAGGTCAACGTCTGCAGGACTCAAATAACCACCACTTGAGTTGACCAGTGTATCAGCGCCACCGTGATCATTTGAATTGCCGTCCTCACGCCCGGATGTCGCAGCATGGGTATCTTTTCCATGATCTGCTTCAGCCGGGGCCGGGGCATCTCCAGAGGCCATCGCGGGAGTAACAGCGCTAATCCTGGTTCCGACGCCGGTCCAGATATCCAGTGCCTTGGTTCCCATAAACACGATGAGGATAGCAATAAGTATCGGAAACAACTTGATACGCTCGAACATCTTTCTTCCTCTCAACCTCGGGCTTTCCTTCACTTGGCGATCAATACTATCGAGCGCGGCGAAGGGCCTTCAATAACTCATTTTCCATCACACCCTCTTTGAGAGCTGACTTGGGCGTCGCCCCCGCATTCGTACGATTGGTATCTGACTGCACCTGCACACGAGCGCGCACCGAAGAGCCGCCTTCACTGTGAGACTGCGGCGCATCAGCCGAACTAATGTGGGCCTGGACATGATCGCTTTCCAACGGGACTTTCGTCGCCCCCGAGGCTCGCTCCCGACCCCCTTCAAGACGATTGGCGAGATTGTTGCCCGCTTCAATCATGAGCGATAATTCATCTGACAGCGCACGCCCCTTGCGAACATCATCTTCAAGGGTAAAGACAACCTCCTTACCCGCCTCCTTCAATCGCTCAATATTCATTTGCGCGCTGGTTGTAGCGACGGTCAGATCCTCAACAACCTTCTTAAGTTCGTCCTTGCCGGACCGCAGTGCCGCAAGTCGCCTGTTCACCAGGGTGCAATAAAAAATTGTCACACCGAGAAGGGCGGCAATGATGCCATCGGCTATCAGTGAAATCCACATATCTTGCTCCTGCTATATTCAAATACAAGCCGGGTTCTATCCCGAAACCGGTTACAGAAAGTCATCATAGATCGCATGCTTACGTACTGAATCGACTCGCACCGCGACATTCTGGCCAAGTCGGCCCATCCGGCCATCAAGCAACGGGATCCCGCCGCAACGCAAACTGATCGACCCGTTAGGCGGTGTCTTCAACATCAGCGTCTGCCCGACCTGCATGCTCATAACCTCATTGAGAGACATATGCATCTCATCAAGGACAGCCTCAACATCGAGCTCTGTTGCCCAAAGTTCTGTCGCCAGATGGCCTTCCCAAATTGAGTCCCGACCAAACTTTTCTCCCATGAACATTTGAAGGAGAAGTTTCCGAATAGGTTCCAGTGTCGCGTAAGGCAAGACCAGTTCAATACGCCCGCCGCGATCTTCCATATCGATCCGCAGCTTCACCAAAATGGCTGCATTCGCCGGCCGTGCAATAGTCGCAAATCTCGGATTTGTCTCCAGCCTGTCGAGCTTGAAGTTGACCGGCGACAATGGCTCAAAAGCTGTACACAGGTCTTCAAGAATGACCTCGATCATGCGCTGAACAAGATTGCGTTCGATAGTCGTATAGGGCCGCCCTTCAATCCGCATTGCAGCTGTCCCGCGACGTCCACCAAGCAGCACATCAACAATCGAGTAAATCAAGTTTGAATCGACGGTGAAGATGCCATAATTGTCGAGTTCTTCGGCCTCGAAAACCGAGATAATGGCGGGCAAGGGAATGGAATTGAGATAATCGCCAAACCGTATAGACGAGATATTGTCAAGACTGACTTCCACGTTGTCCGACGTGAAATTCCTGAGAGAGGTCGTCATCAGACGCACGAGGCGATCAAAAATGATCTCGAGCATCGGAAGACGTTCATATGAGACCAGCGTAGAATTGACAATGGCACGGATACCGCCACCACCGCCACTTACGTCATCATCACCATCAAATCCGAGCAGGCTGTCAATCTCGTCCTGATCCAGAACCCGTTCAGAGCCCCCGCCGCCATCGTCCGAATCATCGCCGTCCTCATCCGCCATCGCCGCCCATTCGTCGGCAACGGCATCATCGTCGGGACTGCCTTGATCATCGTCCTCTTCAGCCATGGCTCCCCATTCATCAGCCATGGCATCCTGATCGACTTCATCATCAATATCGTCTACGTTCATTTTATCTGTTCTTCTTCTTACTACTGAACGACCATTTCACGGATCAGAACTGCATTGACCTTGACCGGATTGGCCGCGATATTCACCCGCCTCAGAAGTTCTTCCTTGACGCGCTGTGTCCCTGCCGCCCCTGTCAAATCTTCAAGGCGCAATTCTCTCAAATAGACCTGAAACTTGTCTTCTATGCGCGGCATGGCAGCGTCAAGAATGGCCTCATCCTGATCCTTGTTAAGTTCCAGAGAAACCTTCAGACTCAAAAAGGTCGTGCGATTGTCCGCGGTCCTGATGTTAACCAGAATCTCCGGCAAGCTCTTGAAAACGACTTCCGTCGGATCCTGCAGCCGTGGCATATCTTCGGCCATTTGATCTTCTGCATGTTCGTCTTCACCACCACCAAGAAATTTCATCGCTCCAATGCCAATACCGATAACGGCAACAAGCGGCAGAACAATGAACAAAATGAGAGTTCGACCCGAGAGCTTTTTCTTTTTCTTGCCGCCCTCTTCGCCTTCTTCACTAACTTCGTCTTCATTTTCTTCCGGGATATCTTCTTCGTCGGCCATCGCTAGACTCTTTCCTTGCGCCTTCCCCATTCCGGTTCTTCCCGAAACGGCAGAAAGCAGCGCCGTTAAACCTGATCTTTCGGGGTCATTGGTTGGTTGTTAGCCAAGCCTCCCCTCTTTGTCTTAACGGATGATTGCATCCAGCTCTTAAAAACGAATTAACT
>CBFDBJ010000088.1:0-14281 GCA_965603015.1 uncultured Alphaproteobacteria bacterium | reverse complement strand
CTATTGGATGCAGGCGCCAGCAGAAGGCGCAGAGCTGGCGATCATCTATTGCGGTGCGATTGCGCCCGAAGCGCGTGCGGCCTTTGACGAAGTGCTGGATGACATACCAGGTGCCGGGCTCATGGCTGTGACCTCGCCGGATCTGCTCCACAGGGACTGGATGGGGGCGCATGCGGCGCACTGGAAATCTGGCGGCGTGCGCCATTCGCATATCGAGACCCTGCTGACCTCGTTGTCGCCTCAGGCAACCCTTGTGACGGTCCTCGACGGGGCGGCAACAACGCTGTCGTGGATTGGCGGTGTGAGAGGCCATAAGACCCTGCCACTCGGGGTTGATCGCTTTGGCCAATCGGGCAATCTGGTTGATCTTTATGATGCCTATCGAATCGATGCCAATGCGATTCTGGATGCCTGCGCCAGCGGTCTGACGGAGTAGAATTGCGCAGGAAGGCTGGATTCTCTCAAAAGAATCGGGGGTTTGTTGTGTTGTCGTAAAAAGGCTTGCACCACCCCTGCGAATTGACCAGTATTATGGTTAATGGTGCCGGGTGCGGCCCATTTTTTTTTATTGAGAGACGGGTGTGTGTGTGCAACCCGTCCATGAAATCAGGGGTAAATACCATGAAGTTCACGCCTATTCTTTTTGCAGCGGCAGCCGCTGTTAGTTTTATGACCGTGCCAGCAAGCGCAACTGACATCAATCAACTTTGCATTGATACTCTGACCGCTGATGGCCGCGCTACAGACGGTTGCACCTGTCTTGCCGAGCATGCAGCGGGCAACGCCGAAATCACGGCTAACCTGGTCGAAGTTGCTGCTATGCCCGCTGAAGAGCGTGCAGCGCATATGTCAGAAGCCACTGCTGCGGCTGTTGGTGCCTGTCTGCCGCCAGCGGAATAAAATTTCTGTTTGTCGTTTGCGTAATATTAATATGGGGCGCATTTGGGGCTGTTCCAAAACCAAGGGAATTTGAAAATGAAAAAGACAATTATTGCTGCAGCATTTGCATCCGTCGCGGCTTTTGGCCTGTCGGGTATTGCATCTGCCGATTACGATCTCAATGGCGAATGTATGGCGGCTCAATCTGCGGAAAGCGGGATCACTGATGAGGTCTGGGCGGCAGCTTGTGCGTGCCTCGTTGATTCTGTCGGCGGCGATGCAGCCATTACCGGAAGCTTCGAAGCTGCTGCAGGCGATCAGACAAAATGGTCTCCTGAAGCTGCTGCTGCGGTTGCGGCCTGCTTCCCGGCTGCACCGGCTGAGTAAGCACTGACATATTCTTCAGGTAGCTGTTGCCTGAAGTGAGAAAGGGTCGGATAATCATCCGGCCCTTTTTGACTCTGCACCCCCGCTAAATCAAGGAACCCGATCATGTCCCTGTCTGTTGATCTTTTCTGGTCGTTTCGCAGCCCCTATTCCTACCTGGCGATGAAGCGGATTGTTGCGCTGCGCCGGGACTATGATGTCGACATCAAGGTTCGCCCGGTCTATCCGATCGCCGTGCGCATCCCGGGGTTCTTCAAACAGGTCAACCCGCTGTGGCCGCCCTATCTCTTCAAGGACACGATGCGCGTCGCCGAGATGGAAGGGATACCCTACCAGTGGCCGAGCCCGGACCCCATTGTCATGGACATTAAAACCGGTGAAGTTCCCGCCGATCAGCCCTATATTCATCGCCTGACGCGGCTCGGTGCTTTGGCGGCGGAGAGGGGTGACGGGCTCAAATTCATAGACGAGGTGTCAAAAGTGATCTGGCAAGGCCAGAAGGACTGGCACGAGGGGAACCATCTACGAGCGGCTGCGGATCGCGCCGGCTTTGACCTGGCGGAACTTGACGCGGAAATTGAGGCCGATCCGGCGCGCTATGACGCGATCATCAAGGCCAATGAGGAGGCCCAGGAAGAAGGCGGACACTGGGGCGTGCCGCTGATGGTATTCAATGGCGAGCCGTTCTTCGGGCAGGACCGCATTAGCCATCTGATTTTTCGGCTTGAGCAGGCGGGTGTAACAAGAAGGTCAGAATAACCCGAAGCGACGATTGAAATTGTCTTCGCATTTGGCGATCTGTGCGCCGTAGGTTTTGGAATTTCTATCCACCTTTTGCGCGACCGACAGAAGCCATTTTTTCTTGCGATAGGTTTTCCGATTAAAGCCGCCGTGACCTTCGTGGTAGGCAAGGTACTGATTGTAGGGATCCCACAGGCTGATGCCGCTAAGCTCGCGGCTTTTTGATCCGTACCATGCAATGAAATCGGCCGCGTCATCAAAGTCGTTGCGATCAGCGCCGCGCCGACCGGCTTCGGTTTTGTACCATTCCCATGTCGTGGTCTGGGCCTGGGAATAGCCATAGGAGCTGGAGGGCCGAGGGCCGGGAATAACCCAGAGGATTTTCCGCCGGGCGGGTTTGGCGTCATGTACAAACGCGGATTCCTGACGCATGATGGCCAGCTGGATATGGATCGGCATGCCCCAGCGTTTTTCCGCCCGTTTCATCTGGCGATACCAGCTCTTGTTTTCCTTGAAGATGATGCAGGCGTTGGCAACATTGGACGGAGGCTGCGTCGCGCATCCTGATAAATACGCCGTCATTCCGAGGGCCGAGACCACGGCCAATTTGCAAAATCTCTTGATACGCATGCGCGCCCCGCTGCTGCCTGTAATTGCAGCGTTATTTCGAGCCTGTCCAACTATGGCAAAACAGCGTTAATTCGGCGTTAATGAAACCCGCAGAAGGCCGGGGTTCAGGCCAACCGACTTGACATAATCCGGGCGTGCCAATAGCTTCAAGTCATCTCAATTGGGGACTAATACAACTACGGGGAATTCAAAATGAAGGGTTTTATATTTGGCCTTCTGGTAGGGGCTGCCGGTGCTATTGCGGGTTTGCACTATACTGACCAGGCTCACATCGACAAAGTTCACGATCTTGCGGGCATCGAAGACGCGGCTCCGGCTGCTGAAGAGGCTGCTCCAGCTATGGAAGAAGCTGCTCCAGCTATGGAAGAAGCTGCTCCAGCTATGGAAGAGGCTGCTGAAGACGCTGCCCCGGCTATGGAAGAGGCCGCTGATATGGCTGACGACGCTATGGCAGACGATGCTGCTCCTGCTGAAGAAGCAGCTGCTGAAGGCGAAACACCTTAGGTTTTGCTTTGAAGTTTTGTTTCGGAATAACCCTGTCGCTGATTTTAGCGGCGGGGTTTTTCTTTTCGGGTGTCAGCTGAGCTGGTCCGAGGACACCGTGGGCCACTCCAAAACTGACATGAGCTGAACAATTTGTCCGCTCTTGCTGGCGAGGGGCAGGATAAGACATTCATAGACGTAGACATGTTGTTCGTTGAAGGTCTCTCGCTCAATCCAGAAGGGCTCTCTGCGCGCAAATACCTTGCCGTAGCTTGATAGCAATATCTCACGGGTGTCCTCGAACTCGATCTCGTCGACAAAGACATTTGTATTTTCCTGACCGTGGCGGTCCACGACCTGACTGCCGATCATTCGGATCTGAAAGCGCGGGCTCTGGTCTGTGACATCTATGAAGGAAATGGATCCGATGGCAAAATCCAGATCAAGGATATCAATGTCGTCCGGGGCAGGGATGTTTGAACCACGGTGTTTGCCCAACCAATACTCATAGACCCGGCGGATTTTTTCGGCCTTGATCAGGTCCGCGTCAAAGCAGTCCTTTTTATTGTCTTCTGCGGTGGTATCTGCCCTCGCCATCACACCCTCAAGTGAGCGTATCCATTTTCACTATTTAACCATAGCGCGCGGAAATTATGAAATCTTTAAACATGGGTGACCGGGCTCAGGATTATGTAAAGCCGAGCGGAAGAGGCCTCGAGTATGGCCGCAGCGGCGTACCCATGGATGCGCAAGGGGAAAGTGGTGCCGGTTGACGGAGTCGAACCGCCGACCTACTGATTACAAATCAGCCGCTCTACCAACTGAGCTAAACCGGCACGGCGCTTCTCTTAGCGAAGATGACGGGGGTTCGCAAGCGGAAAGGGCCCCGGGGGTTGGCTTTCACCCCTGTCAGGGCACGAAGACTTCCTGGAAGCTGAAGACGGCCGGTGCGCGCGTGTCCACGGTGACCTTGACGGCCCGCAGGAAGGGTGCGCCGGGGGTTTCCAGCCTGGTGATGTTTTCGTAGACGTGTCCGTCCACCGGGGCCTCGGTGAGGAGGTTGGTAAAGGGGTGGTCGATGATCAGCCGGTGGGTGTCGCCGTGGACCAGCAGGATTTGTCCGTCGAAGTCTCTGGATTGCTCGCGCAGGATCCGGGTAATGGAACCAAACGGACCTGTCAGCGGGTCACCTGCCGCAAATATGTTGGCATGAAGCGCGATGACAATTGCGTTGCGGTTTTTCTTTTTGGCCAGCGCGAAGGTATCGCCGAGCCAGGCGGCATTGGCTTTGTCGCGGGCCTCGGCTTCGCCTGGGAGGCGCAAGTTGTTGAGCGAGCCAACGACATGGACGGTCGCGAACTGGGCGCGGCCGCGCGACCAGCGCTGGTTCTCGACATAGTCCGTGAACACGGAGACATCGGACTGGCGCTTCAGCTTGATTGATTTTTGGCCAAGGCCCCTGTTGTCAGAAAAGAAGATGCGCCGGATGGCGGCAAGGCGCTCCAGCGGGTCCTCGCCAATGCCCGGGCGCCAGCAATCGGTCCACTCGTTGTCACCCGGGGTGTAGATCACCGGCTTCCTGTATTTATCGAACCAGGATTTGATTTCAAGCTGGCGCGCATCACTGCAGGTGCTGTGACCGTTTTTGGTATCGCCGATATGGATGGTGAACTTGTGGCTGGCCTTGTTGATCTGCCGGATCAGGGCGTCATAGCGCGGATAGTCGCCGGGCACATTATAGGCCGTGTCGCCGATGACCATGAAGCTGAAGCTCTTGTCCTTCGCGGCGCTGGCGGGTGTCGCCAGACCAAGGGCGAGGATTAAGGCGAGGATTGCGGCGACAAGAGCTGGCAGGCTGGCCTTTGGTGCAATTGACATATTCGGGGTCCCCTGTTTTTCCGGTGAGATGTGCCGAGGCTACAGGAATCCGGGAAACTGTCCAGGGGGATGATCTCGCCGGATCAGTGTTGCCTGTTTGTCGTGGGGTGATTTTTGTGCTGAAACGCGGGGCTTTCTGCTTTATACCTCCTGGCTCATTCGCCGCCACCAGCCAACCCACAGGAACCCTGACCCCTATGGCTCGTATTCTCATCACTTCCGCGCTTCCCTACATCAACGGTGTCAAGCATCTGGGCAATCTGGTTGGCTCGATGCTGCCGGCCGATGTCTATGGGCGCTATATGCGGATGCGCGGGCATGAGGTTCTGGCGATCTGCGCGACGGACGAGCACGGCACGCCGGCGGAGCTGGCGGCGCTCGAGGCGGGCCAGGACGTGGCCGATTATTGTGCCGAAAACCATGAGCTGCAGAAGAAATTTGGCGAGGCCTTCGGGCTCGAATGGGATTACTTCGGGCGTTCCTCGAGCCCGGAAAACCACAAACTCACCCAGCATTTCGCTGATCTGCTCGAAGCCAACGGGCTGATCGAGGAACGCACGGAGCAACAGGTCTATTCGATCGACGACGCGCGCTTTCTGCCGGATCGCTATATCGAGGGGACGTGTCCCAAGTGCGGCTATGAAAAGGCGCGCGGCGACCAGTGCGACAGTTGCGGGTCGCTATTGGATCCGGTCGATCTGATCGATGCTTACTCGACAGTATCGGGCTCGAAGAACCTGGAAGTGCGTGACACGACGCATCTTTATCTGCTGCAGTCAAAGATGATCCCGGAAATCCGGGAGCTGGTGAAATCCAGAACCGACTGGTCGCCGCTGGTCTCATCGATTGCCAACAAGTGGCTCGATGAGGGGCTGCATGATCGCTGCATCACGCGGGATCTGAAATGGGGGGTGCCGGTTTTGAAAGATGGCGCGCCGCGCCCGGGGTTTGAGGACAAGGTGTTCTATGTCTGGTTTGACGCCCCGATCGCCTATATCGCGGCGACCCAGGAATGGGCCTCGCACGATGGCGGCAACCGCCCGTGGGAGCGCTGGTGGTTTGGCGAGGAGGCCAAAGACGTCTCCTATGTGCAGTTCATGGGCAAGGACAATGTGCCGTTTCACACGGTGAGCTTTCCGGTGACACTGCTCGGGTCGCATGAGCCGTGGAAATCAGCCGACAAGATCAAGGGCTTCAACTGGCTCAACTGGTACGGCGACAAGTTCTCGACCAGTATGAACCGCGGGGTCTTTATGGATCAGGCACTGGATCTTTTGCCGGCGGACTATTGGCGCTACTATCTGATGGCCAATGCGCCCGAAGGCAGCGATACGACCTTTACCTGGGAGCATTTCGCCGGAGTGGTGAACAAGGACCTGGCCGATGTGCTGGGTAATTTCGTCAACCGTGTGCTGCGCTTTACCAGCTCAAAGTTTGGTGATGCGTTGCCGGATGGCGGCGCGGCTGGCCCGCGTGAGGCGGCGCTGACCGAGGATTTGACGAAAAGTGTTGCGGCCTATGCGGCGCAGCTCGAAGCGCTTGAATTCCGCAAGGCGTTTCAGGAGCTGCGGGGCATCTGGGTGCAGGGCAATGAATATCTGACAGAAGTGGCCCCGTGGTCGGCCTTCAAGGAGGATCCCGCCGCTGCCGCCGTTGGCGTCAGGACGGCGATCAATCTGATACGGATTTACGCCCTGCTGGCGTGGCCGGTTATTCCGGAGACCTCAAAGCGGATGCTGAAGGCGCTGGGCCGCGAGGGCGACGCAGGGCACTGGCCGGACACTATCGCCGAGGAATTACAGGTGCTGAAGGTCGGGGATGGCTTTGAAATTCCTGACGTGATGTTTCAGAAAATCGATGATGCGCAAATCGAGGACTGGACAGTGCGCTTTGGCGGCGAGGCGAGCGAGGAAGAGTAGTTTTTCTTGCCGGTTGAAGAAGTTTGCCAAAGCGAAATTACCCGTTCAGCAAAAACGCGCCGACCTTATGGTGGATCGTGTCGTACTGTGTTGACTCTCCTGGAGGCGCCACTTCCCAAAGCCAGTCTGCCAGGGGGCGCCCGCAATCAAGCTGCGGCACCGCGTCCTCGACCTCGGTTATGCTGGCCTTCGCATAACGACGTTCAAGGTCGGTTATCAGCAGCACGCGGCAGTGCAGGGCCTTGAGCCATTCGACGTGGCAGCGCATGACACTGTCAGCAAAGTTGCCGAGCTTGTCGCCACGCCCTTTGGCGGTTGCCCTTGCGACCATCTGCACGGGGAGCTGGGAGAGCAGGTTGAGGGAGATCACCAGGTCCGGCGTACCTGTTGGCAAGTTCGCTGGTACAGACGGTTCCGGCGGCAATTCGCGATGCCCTCTCAGCCAGCCGTCGAACGCCTCGCAGAGACCGGTAACGTCGAGAGTCTGGCAGGTCACATTGGCAAAGCCTGCGGCGATGCTTCTGACCCTTCGGGTGTGGACCACATCCCAAAGCGCAACGTTGGTAAAAGTTTCGGACAAAGCCTCCAGTGGCACGTCATGCAAGCCGCCGGACCCCAGTATGATGACCTGGTTGCGGGTTTCCAGCTCGCTTGCGGTGGCCAGTATCTGATTTCGGGAGTTCAGGAGATGCGATGCCCACGCCCTGTGGCAGCGCTTGTAGCGCGCTTCAATGGCTATGGCCTCGTGAACCAGTCCGAGGGATCGGATGTGGCGAGGCGCAGGCGTTGTCACAGACTGGAGCCATTCAAGAATCATTGCCGACAAGAATACGCCAATGGTTCGCTAAATGCGATAGGCCTGCCAGATTGCCCCCAGATTGCCTATTGCAAGACGAATGGCCTGAACAGGGAGTCATCAAGCTCGGACCCGGGAAGCTCTGATTTCATGGCCTCCTGATAGGCAAGGTCGAGGAGGTGGGCCAGCGTTTCAAGCTGATGGGCCCGGGCTTCCATTCTCAAGATATCGATCTGGCACTTTATCGATCCGATATCTTCCAGAATTAACTTCAAGGTGGCTTTATCTGCCATTTTACTCACCGTTTTACAAATGCGAGGCGGATTTCGACCCAACGTGTGCGGGTCGGTACATCTTCCGCTTCGCATACCCCTTCATATTAATCAGTACGCGTTGTTTAACTGACCTGTAAGGCCGATGTTGGAGCGGTGCGGGATTCGAGAAGAGTTTTTTCGCTTCTCAACTCCTCGTTGATCGTCGCTGAATTTCCCTGAATCCTGATCGACCCGAACCGTTGCAACAGTACCTTTGATACCATGGGCGGGTTAAGAGGCGTCAAAATAATTTGAATTATTTTTGGTTACCAGCCGGATCGCGCGGATTGTCTGATGATCAGACCAGGGACTTAATACTTGCAGGTTGGTTAATGGGGTCAAAGCACACGCAATTGCTGATCAACCATCCCCGCCAATTTCCCCGCAGGGTGTAATTGAAAGTCAAATCATGTGATGTGGATTGTCGGCTCAATACCATACATTTAATCTTGACGGCGAAAACATGTGTGGAGGAGGAGAGCCATTTGCTATTGCCAGCAAGGCCGTTGCGGTGTTTTGCCGTCAGCCAGAGTCTGGAAGAAGTTTTCGGCCTCTGTGTCGCGCGGGGAAAATAGTCTCAACCCGGAGTTCATCCATCATGACGCCGCGTGTTGATCCGAAGCGTGCGACCATGGAAATTGTTCGAACCAGGCGGTCGCCAATACGAAATGTCGGGCAGATAACCTGGTCGTCACGGCGTGCACACTCACTTGCAGATGTACCCTCAATAGTCTTGTGCGCAAGGTCCAGAAGTTCTTGCAGACGTTGATCGCGGGGCGAGGACGATACTTCATGCCGCAACCGGCAGGCCATGGCCCGGGCCACGGCACTCCAGTTCTCCATGCGATCCTGCATATCGGGATCCTCGAAGATGCAGCTGACGATGTTCATCGTCTTGTCAGGTCTGTCGCCGCCAAACATCGCGTCGGCCGCCTCATTCATTTCAAGAATATCGTACCAGCGGTTGATGGCAAAGCTGGGAAAGGGTTGCAGGGCAGTGACTGTGTACTGGATGGCTTTCTGGAAAGGAACGATGGCCTCTTCATCCAGCTTGCGTTCGATAAAGATGCCCGGATAGCCGGCGGCTTCCAGTAAATCGTTCCGATCTGTGCCCGGAATTTCGAGGGCCTCGGCAAGCCGAAGAACCATCGTCTCGCCTGGGCGCGAGCGCCCCGTTTCCATGAAGGAGATGTGTCTTGATGTGGAGGCGGCGCGGTGGGCCAGCTCGAGTTGTGTAAGGCCTCTTGCGGTTCGCCAGTATCTCAGATGTCCTCCGAAGGACGTGGATTGAGGATATATCTCCGCTACGGTCATTATCTCACCCGTCTGTTGCGCCTTAATCAGTCAGTCGGTGACCCTGATTAACACCCTGCAGACATTGGATGAAGTTTCCCAGGGGAGACGGGAACTCCATCCATTGTCGTTGGGCCGTCGGGCCATTGGATGTTCGAATTCGACTAATTTAAGGTCAGATTAAGAACCTCACCGCCGAGCGTTGCCAGGCATCGTGCGTTCATTCGTGTGCGTTCGTTATTGGTTGTTACCTTAACTTTAAAGTCCAGCCGAACCTTGTCGCTACCCTTCTTCTTTACATCGCCAAGAGAAGCAGAGACTTTGTCACCGCTCACACGATCATAAATCGCCGACTTGCATCCACTCACCGCACTATCATAATTTCCTGCTTGCGCGGAAGGCGCAAACATCATTGCTGTGCAACCCATCACAAAGGTGGCCACTATACTTTTCATCATTCTCTCCTTGATCAAACTCGTTGAATCAAAAGCGTTGCATCCTGTGGTGATGCGCTTGATTGGTGTGACCGAGAGGTAGAGCCATTGGCATTGAAACCCAATTCCCTCACAGGGAATGCGAGGGGGAATGCAGATGGATTTGTGATAGTCCACACAAGTTTTGTGGCGGGCTGATTTTAATTCCGCCGAAAGTAGCCAGTTGGTGGCGTTGGCCTGGTTAAGCTGTCGCTCGTGTGTCGTCCGGGGGTTCCGCGCCCATTTTCCTCATGATGAGATCGTAGGCCGAATTGATCCGGGCGAGGGTATCGCTGGCGTAGCTTGTAATATCTTCAGGCAGGTCCAGAGATGTCAATTTGTCAGGATGGTAGAGGCGAACTTTTTGGTGGTACGCCTGCTTGATTTCGTTGGGGGTTGAGCCCGGGGAAACACCTAGGATCTCAAAGGGATCCGTTGAGATTCTTTTCTTATCGGAGTTTTCGTGGGCAACAATGCTGGAAATCACACCCTTGCGCAGCATCATGATGTCTTTTGTATGTGTCTCAAAAGGCAGAAATTCGCGCGCATCATTGAGAATATCGCTGACCCGTTCGCCCTGGCTGCAAAAGACGAACCCGTCGAGGGTCGAACGATCCTCGAGCTGCAGGTCGACGCGCACCTTCGTCTTGGTTCTATATGAAGCGTCCTTCAGCAGTATTGGACTCCATTTGCGAGAGCGGCATCCCAAAACAACACATTTTTTGATGATACAGCTGAATTGTCGCAAATTCCGGGCCAGTGCCAACGGCCAGGTAGAAAGTGTAGGAGTCCCTGAGTTTCAACCTTGAATTTATTAGCCAATTGTATCAACCTGCCCAAGTTCAAGGTCGGATGAAGGGGTTTGTCAATCAGGCGGAGGAACGGAAGATGAAAGTGGTTTGCGCGCTTGTTGGTGCTGTCGGATTTGTTATCTGGTCTTCGGCAGCCAGTGCCGAGGTCGTTGAGGGACCAGGCGAGGCTGTCAGTGGTGATGCGCTTCGGGTTGGCGCCGAGGTTTTTTATCTGAATGGCATCGTTGCCCCAGATGGCGAAAAAAGGTCACAAGACCGATTGGCTGATCTCTTGGGAGGGCACACGGTCATCTGCAGTGTCCAGAAAATAACTCAAGGCTCGCTCCGCACAGCGGTATGCTCAAGCGCCGGTGTTGATATCTCCAGGCAAATGGTCCGTTCCGGTATGGCCTTTGCTTACACGGAAAACGGTGTTGACCTGAACGCGTTGCAAAGTGCGGCGCAGAAAGAAGGTTTGGGTTTGTGGGGCAATGATGAGGTCGAGGTTCTGGCGGACGCAGTAGCAAGTGGATCTGCGCCACCGCGTGACTGCACAATCAAGGGAAACAAGAGTCATAAAATCCCCTATGAGTTGAACTATCATCTTCAGGGGTCGGCCTATTACAGTCGCACGAGGGTTAATGTACTGCAGGGTGAAAGCTGGTTCTGCATGGAAGTTGATGCCAGGGCTGCAGGGTTTGCACCAACTGACAAGTAATTCCATCCAAAATCTGCTTTGAGGGGTTGTCCGGATGAAGGGATGGGTCGGAAAGCTGAAAGCAAGAATTTCAGTTGATTGATTTGAGAGTGCTCATAATGTAGTGTGAAGCACCGGGGATCGATTGTATCGCCATTCGGATCGAGCAGGTGCGTGTTGTCCAATTTTAGTTTGAGTTTTGTTGAAGAGTATATCGACGTTTCGCGGCGGTGTACGCAGCCGATAGAATTGCGTGATGGGTTGATGACCCATGTGTCGACGCTTGGCTTTGATAACATGTCTGCTATTGCTCTTCTTGATGGCCCGTCCATTTTTAAAGTGAAAGAGGGTGGGAAGGATGGTCCTGTCCGAATCGGGACTTATTCAGAGAAATGGGCCAAGCGGTTTTTTGAAAAGTCCTATGACGATGTTGACCCTGTTTGCCTGAAAATGAAAACGGCGGTATCGCCGTATTATTGGAAGGACTGCAACGCTGAACATGAAAAGACCGTGGGGTGGTCCAGGCTCGGGAAGCAATTCCAATCGGAATCAAAAGAACAGGACCTGGTTTGTGGGCTGACAATTCCGATTGACAATGTTGATGCCAAATCCAGCATTTCCTTTTGTGGCAGACAGGCCATGGATGGTCCCGGTGTGAGGCATATGTTGCATCTGGTGGGGATTTATTTTCAGCAACGAATTTTGGCTCTCAGCGAGGCTTTGTCGACCAATCAACCGACAAAGAATGTTCGTCTGACGCCGCGTGAAGCGGAAGTTCTTCATTGGTATGCCAATGGCAAGTCAGCGTGGGATATTGGCGTCATGTTGGATGTATCCGAGGCTGCGGTCCGCTTTCACTTGTCCAATGTGCGGGGGAAATACGGGGTTGCCTCGTCGGTGCACGCCACTGCTCTGGCAATTTCACGCAATGATATCCGAATCTAGTCTGGTTCGGCCCCTCTGCGATACCTATCAACCTTGATAGCTGCACAAGCAGCACAGAGATCTGCATAGTCATTCTTCACCCTGGAAGGAGAATGCAAATGCTGCACGTCGTGACGAAAGAAAACCGGCATCTTTATACCCAACGGCTCGATGAGATGTTTCGTCTCCGGTATGAAGTCTTTGTGGAAGAGCGCGGCTGGAACCTGAAGTGTGAGGCTCCGCTGGAAATCGATCAGTTTGATGTCGATGATGCGATCTACTTTCTCTTTTTCGATCAAGATGAGGAGGTTGCGGCGACGTTTCGAATTTTGCCGACAACGGGTCCTCATATGATGTCGGAAGTTTTTCCGCACTTGTGCTCGGACGGACCGCTGGTGGGTGAAGGGATTTATGAGGGAACCCGAGCTGCTGTGCGCCGCAAACACCGAAAGGCCGGCATTGTGTGGCAGTCCATGATGGCAGGTATTTATGAGTATTGCCTGCTGTGTGACATCGATCGGCTGACGGGAGTCTTTGATCTGCCGGTCTTCCTGGATCGCATTAAAAACGGCGTCGACTTCAGACCGCTTGGGCCTCCGACCGAGGTCGATGGTGACATGTGCATAGCTCATTACCGCCCGATTACCGTTGAAAGCCTGCAGACCATTCGTCAACAACTGGGACTGAAAGGCCCCATGCTGACCTATATTCGTGAGCTGGACAGAGCTGCGTAACTGAATTTTCCAATTACACAGTATACGAAATATTATTCTAATTGCTAAAGATGAGGTTTACAATGAGTAATGACAAACGCATAGCTGAAATCCAAAGCGATATTCACGCTATTAAAATGCAGCTTGAAGCGCTGATGTGTGAAAGCAGATTGACGAAACTGGATACACTGACGTTTCTGCTTGAACTGGCCTACAAGGAAGCAAGTGTGCAGCCGAATTGCGAAAGCAGGAAAAGTTCAGATCTGGATGTTCCGCTGACTGTTCAATAGAATCCAGTTGT
Organism: uncultured Alphaproteobacteria bacterium; assembly: GCA_965603015.1. Taxonomy (GTDB): domain Bacteria; phylum Pseudomonadota; class Alphaproteobacteria; order M2410; family M2410; genus JAUWTJ01. Next base: position 1,062 of record CBFDBJ010000088.1, on the reverse strand, counting down.
TCGAGCCGAAGGACGGGCAGTTGAAGTGCGTTATTTGCTGACAGCAAATAGCGCCACCGCGGCGGCATTGGACACATTGAGGCTTGAGATCGGCTCGTGTGTGGGGAGCTTCACAAGCAGGTCGCACTTTTCTCGCGTCAGTCTTCTGAGTCCGGGGCCTTCGGCGCCGAGGACGAGGGCGATCTTGTCTGAGAGGTTTTGTGTGCCAAGAACTTCATCTGCCTCTCCGGCGAGGCCGAGACGGAAGTAGTCGGCGTTGGCGACGGCTTCGAGCGCGCGCGATAGATTGGTCACACGGATGAGGGGGATGTGTTCGACAGCGCCGGACGCGGATTTGGCCAGGGTGCCGGTTACCTGTGGAGCGTGGCGATCCTGAACAATGACGGCGGCGGCGCCAAAAGCGGCGGCACTTCTGAGAATTGCACCGACATTGTGCGGGTCAGAGACCTGATCGAGAAACAGGAGGGGCGGGGCCTCGGTTTCGTCGAAGGGGGCCAACACATCCTCGAGGGCGAGGTCGGGCAGGGGCGCCGCATAAAGAGTGAGGCCCTGATGGACAGCCCCTTCGGGCAGGAGCTCTGCGATTTCATCTGAGGTTGCAAGCTCCGGGCGGATGCGGTCTGTGGCTCCCGGCGGCAGGGCATCGGCAGCTTTTGAGGTCGCGATCAGTCGATGGAGGGTTCTGCACGGGTTTTTGAGCGCCTCATGCACCGGGTGGGTGCCATAGAGCCATTCGGTGTTTCTGGCATTGTTACTGGTTTTGCTGTTGGCACTGTTTCTGGCTCGGCCACCGCTTTTGTCAGTACCTCTGTTTCGCTTGTCTGATTGTGACCGGGATGTGGTGGTTTCGGGTCGCCAGGGCTGTCCGGCGTTTTGGCGCCGTTTTGCCCCCTGGCCTCCCACCTGGTCTTCCCGACGGCTTCTTCCCGGGGTTTCTGGCCGGGAGCCCGTTGGTTTTTCTTTTTGTTTTCCGCGATTTAGCGGCTTGCGCTTCGTCATGGGCTTGCTTATATTCCGCGCCTCCTGGCCCTGCAAGTAGTAAGGTAATCAGGTTGGTTCCAA
>CBFDBJ010000087.1:0-14562 GCA_965603015.1 uncultured Alphaproteobacteria bacterium | reverse complement strand
CAAAAGATCCGGCGATTGATGCCATGATCCAGGAAATCGTTGCAGCGCGCAGCCGTGAAGACCTGGTGGCCGCAGCAAAGGCGCTCGACCGCCTTCTTCTGTCCGGATTTTATGCCGTCCCGCTTTATCACCAGGAAACCGATCAACTCTCCTGGTGGGGCGAACTGCAACATCCGCGCACCACGCCGCTGCAAGGCTGGTCCTACGGCTTCGGCCTGTCCAACTGGTGGATGTCAGGCACGAACTAGAGCGTTTTGTCAGACCGATTGAACCAGCTGAAACAATCACCACCCTCATCCTGAGGAGCATCGTCGGATGCGTCTCGAAGGAGGCGTGGCGAACATCCGGGCCGTTCATCCTTCGAGACGATTTCCCAAAAGACCTTTGGTAAATCCCTCAGGATGAGGAATGCAAATAAATGTGTTTTTCAATCCGAAAAACAGTCTGGAGAACATTCACACCTTCTGCGTTTTCTGTCACGTTCCGGTAAAGTTGGGAGCGCGCTTTTCCAGAAAGTGCGCCACGCCTTCCTTGAAATCATTCGACGACAGACTTTCCAGCATATCAGAATTGGCCGCATCGATCGCGGGCCCCAGCTCGAGGAATTGATCGCGCCAGATTTCATGCTTCATGTGGCGCAGCGAGCGCGGGCTGACTTCCGTCGCCAGCATGCGAGCGTATTTCTGAACTTCGCCAGGAAACTCATTGGCCGGCACGACACGGTCAACCAGACCCATGCGCTCGGCTTCATCCGCTTCAACCCGGCGTGCAGAAAACAGAAGATCGGCCGCGCGCCCGATCCCGCAAAGCCGTGGCAATATCCAGGACAGACCATGCTCGGCGATCAAACCGCGACGCGAGAAGGCGGTTGAGAAAACCGCATCGCTCGAGGCAATCCGGATATCGAAGAAGCAGGCGATTGCCAGCCCCATGCCCGCCACCGGGCCATTAAGCGCGCCGATGATCGGCTTCGGCACTGACGGAAAATAGGTATAGTTCTTCTGAAAGTGCACCGGTGCCTTGTCGTCGAACGGCTTGGGTGGCTCACGCTCCTCCCGCAAGGCCTTACCGTCAGACGAGCTGATCGCGTCCAGATTTCCCATATCCGCGCCAGCGCAAAATCCCCGACCCGCGCCGGTGACCACAATGACCTTTACAGCATCATCGTCGGCAGCATCATGCATCGCAGCTTTGACACTGGCCTCCATGGCACCGGTCCAGGCGTTCAGCCGGTCCGGCCGGTTCAGGGTAATGGTCGCGACGCCGTCTTCAACCTGATAGAGAATATCTTCGTAAGCCATGCTTGTTTCCTCCTCTTTTGGCCCATGATGGACCGGCAGGAAGGAAAAGTAAAACCTGGAAAATTAACCCTTGCGACCGGGCAGAAGCCGCATCAGATCCTGGCGGCGCAAAAGGACCATAGTGGCGCAAGAGGCCCATACTCCGCAGGCCATAATGAACAAGGTCCCGCCATCGGATGCGACGCCGAGCTCGGAATTGACGATCACAGTTCCAAGCGGCGTAAACAGGTGAAAGGAAATCGCACCTGATATCACGCCCAGCCCGATCAGCGCTCCGGCGCCATGTAATCTCCCACTCCCCGTGATCATCCCGACCAACAGCATTCCCGAAGCGACAAGCTCAGCCGATCCAACGACCCGGGCCGAGAAGATGCCGCCAGGGGCAAACAGGCCCGTAAGGCCGAACGCCTTTTCAGCCCACACATCGAGGGTTGAGAAAATATGCACAGTCTCGGGCGAGCCGGTGAACTTGAAAAACAGCGACTGGATGAAAACGAAGCTCACATAAAGGGTCAGAACCCAAAGCGTGGTTTGTTTTTTGTCGGTGAAGAGCGCTCGCAACATAAATCAGATCCCTTTTCGTCAAGCTTCACTATGACGCTTCGCGGGATCACCATCCAGTCACATTGTGTTGAAGTGTCCGCTCACCCCTTGACCTCGATCGAGACATCCTGGAACTGAAGTTGATTGAGCGTATAGTAGACGCCCTTGAGGTCCATCAATTCAACATGAGAGCCGATTTCCTTCACCTTACCGTCTTTAAGCACCAGGATCCGGTCTGCCTCCTGGATCGTCTGCAGCCGGTGGGCAATAAGAATGCTGGTTCGGCCCTTCATAATTTCCTTCAGAGCCTGCTGGATCATCTGTTCGGTTTCTGTGTCGATGCTCGCAGTAGCCTCATCGAGGATCAGAATCTCCGGATCAGCCGCCAGCACGCGGGCAAAGGCCAGAAGTTGCCTCTGCCCCTGGCTGAGGTTCTGTCCCCGCTCGACCAGCGGCGTATCATATCCTTGCGGCAGCGACGTAATGAAGTCATCAGCATTGACGCCCTTTGCCGCAGCAATGGCCTGCTCGCGCGTGATGCGCGGATTGCCCAACATGATATTGTCGAGAACCGTTCCTGAAAAGATATGGAAATCCTGCAGGACCACGCCTATCCGTCTGCGAATTTCCTGACTATCGATTCTGTTGAGATCGATGTCATCGAGAAAGATGCTGTCATTTTCAAAGTCATAGAACCGGCCAAGCAGACGAATGAGCGTGCTCTTGCCGGAGCCAGTCGGCCCGACGATGGCAAGTTTTTCTCCCGGGTTAATGACAAGCGACACATCGTGCAACACATCCTGGCCAGGCTCATACCCGAAGGTCAGATTGCGGAACTCGAGTTTACCTTCAAGGCGGGGCGGCAACGCAACCGGATCCACCGGCTCGCGCACATGTTCGCTCCAGTCCAGCGCCTGGAAAATCCGCTCGGCACTGGCCATGGCGCGGAACAGAACATTATATTGTTGCCCAAGCGCACGGATCGGCCGAATGAACATATCGATGAACTGGGTGAACAGAATAACACTGCCAAGTGAAATGGCGCCCTGAATTGCACTGCCGCCACCAACCCAGATAATGACGGCAAGCGCGATGTTGACCATATTGTCCATGAACGCGCCATAGAGTACCTCAAGCCGGATGGCGTGCATTTCCTGGTCACGGTTGTCTGTGTTGATCGTATTATAAACATCAAAATTATGCTCTTCGCGGTTTGACAACTGCACCACCGCCATACCGCTGAGATTTTCCTGCAGGTTCTGATTCAGCTTCGAAACCGAATTGCGAATGAGCCGGTAAACCCGCCGGGTCGCCTGACGGAAAAACCAGGTGACGACAACAAAGATCGGGATGGAAACCAGCAGCCAGAGCGTCAGTTCCACATCGATAGAAAACATCAGAGCCAGCGCGATGAAAAACGGGATGAATTCCCCGACAAGCTGACCTACGCCCATCAAGAGTTCAAAAAGCGCCTGAACGTCATTGGTGACACGGGTCATCACGCGCCCGACCGCCACCTTGTCATAAAATGACGACGGGCGATGTTCCATGTGTTGAAACAGATCATGGCGCATATCACGCAGGGATCGAAGCACCGTCCGGGCAAAGGTCACGCGATGAATGTGATAGACGGTGTGACACACAAGTGTGAACACGCCATAGAGGATGCAAGCTGATGTCAGCGTGCCAAATCCCGTCAGGCCCATGAGCCAGTCGGTAAGGTCAATCATGCCAAAATCCGGAATGGCACGGTTGGCATTTCCAACAACAACGCCGTCGATAACAACCCGTGCAATAATCACCGGCAGAAGAACCGCCAGCAAAGAGGCAAAACACGCCAGCGCGATACTGATGAGCCCAAGCTTGCCGTGCGGTTTGACCCACTGGAAAATACGGCCAAGCAATTGGGCATTGAACGCCTGACCGTGAATGTCGGCTTCAAAGATTGAATGATCGAGAGCACCGGCGGGCGTTTGAGTATCAGTCATCACGCCCTCCCCCTCCGGTATCGGCAAGCCTGCCGATCAGATGCCCCTGCTGGCTCTGGGCTTTTTCAAGGTCAGCGTAGAAGCCGCCGGCTGCCAGCAGTTGCGCGTGGCTGCCGGTTTCAATGATCCGGCCTTCGTCGAGAACAATAATCCGGTCCGCGTGACGAGCCGTTGAAACACGGTGGGATACGATAAGCGTCGTCTTGTCAGCGCGCAATTCTTTCAAGCCGGAGAGAATGTGTTCCTCCGTCTCGGTATCGACGGCGGAGAAACAGTCATCAAGAATGAGAATTGGCGTGCCGCGAATGAGCCCGCGTGCCAGAGCCGTCCTTTGCTTCTGGCCTCCTGACAGCGTCACACCGCGCTCACCCAGAACTGTCTCCAGGCCTTCCGGAAAGCGTTCAATGGTATCTTTCAGCGCCGCAGCGTGTGCCGATTCGCGGATTTGCTCCTGGCTTCGGCCAATATCATCATAGGCGATATTATCGCCGAGACTGTCGGCAAACAGGAAAGGGTCCTGCAGCACCAGGCAGACCTGTTCACGCAGGGTCGCCAGCGGAAACTGATCAATGGGATGATTGTTGAGCAGGATCTTCCCGCTTGTTGGCTCCAGCAGCCGGACAAACAGGCGAAGCAATGTCGACTTGCCCGCTCCAACACGGCCCAGAATAGCAATCATCTCGCCAGGCGCAACGTCGAAACTTACGTCCTCAAGAGCAAAGACATCCTTATCCTCGTAGCGATAGCTGACATTCTGCAGCGATATATTGCCCGTCATCCGTGGGAACTCTTCACTCGGGCGATCCTGGATTTCAGGTTCGCTGTCGAGAACCTCAAACAGCCTTGCAGCTGCCGACGCTCCCCTTTGCCACTGGGTCACAATGGTCCCGGCTTCCCGCATCGGCCAGAGCACAAGGTTGAGATAGGCCAACAAGGCCACCAGAGTCCCGATCGTAATATCCCCGGTCGTCACGAGATGCGTGCCAAAGCCGAGAATTACAAGAATACACAAACCTGCCAGTACCGGCATCAACGCGCCAAGGAGTGAGGCATTTGTAAACAGCGCCAGGTTATCGTCAGCGTATTTCTGATTGATCGTCTCAAAGCGCGCGACCTCTTCGCTTTCCTGGGCCATGGCCTGAACGGTGCGAATGCCGTTGAGGTTTTCCTGCACAAATGTCGAAAGTCTGGAAAATCCCTCCTGGACAAAATGCGACAGGGCATAGATCTTCTTGCCGTAGTACCGCCCCACAAGCACGATGACGGGCATTGGCAAGAGCAACAAAAGTGTCAGCTTCACCGAGAGCGAGAACATGAAGCTGATCCCCACAATAGCGGTGAAGATAACGACCAGCGTCATGCGGGATGCCCCGGCAATGACCATGCGCACAAGACCAATGTCATTGATCGCCCGCGCCATAAGATCGCCAATCGAGAATTTCGTAAAGAACCCGGGGCCTTGCTTCTGTAGATGCGCATAGACCCGGTTGCGCAGGTCGTAAGCGGCTTCCATACCAATCCTGCGGATCATCGTCCGGCTGAAAATCGTGACCAGCATCTGGGAAAAAACGCAGGCGATAATCGCCAGGCACGGGTAGATGAGCGCGCTCATCGCCTGGTCATAAGTAACACCGCTAAGATCGAACCCCTCATGCCCCGCGGCAATCTCATCCACGCCGCGTTTGACAAAGAGCGGTATCAGGGCCTCGAAAACACGCGCAAACAGCAGTCCGGCCATGCCCGCCCAAAAGCGCAGAGCATGCTTCTGTATATAAGGCAGAAGACGAAGAAGTGACTTTATCATTGTTGCTTTTGTCCGCTCGCCGGCGGATTCATCAAGTCTGACCCAAAGACCTGGCGCGCCGGGTCGGCCAAGCTAGACCCCGCCCTGGTGAGTGTCAAGGCGGGCCGGGGCATTCGGGCATGTGACCGTGGCGCAATCTTGACAAGGCGTCCCGTCCAGCCCAGGCTTTATCTGCAAGGGAATTTCGCGGGGGAAGAACAATGGTCAAACTCACTACGATGCGCGCAGATGCTCGGCCTGAGGATATTCTTGAAGTTCTCAAACGCGATGGCGGCCTCATTCTGGAAAATGTTTTATCAGACGAGCAGGTCGCCGCAGTGACCCGGGAGATCATGCCCTATGTCGAAGCAACCAAACCTGGCCGCGATGACTTTACCGGTAATCTGACCACCCGGACCGGGGCACTGGTTGCCCGCTCGCCGACCTGCCGCGACCTTGTCCTCAACGAGACCATTGAGGCCCTTTGCGAACTCTTTCTTCATCCCAATTGCGCCCGGCATCAACTTCACCTCAGTCAGGTCATCCGGATCATGCCCGGGCAAAAGGCGCAAGCCATCCACCGCGACCGATGGGCCTGGGGCACCTGGCTCAGGGACATCGAACCGCAGCTCAACACGATCTGGGCCATTACTGACTTTACCAAAGAAAACGGTGCCACCCAGGTCGTACCCGGCAGCACCGGATGGCCGGATAAACAACAGCCAACCGACGACCAGATCGGCTATGCGCAGATGAAAGCCGGATCGGTGCTGGTCTACTCCGGTTCACTCTTCCACGGCGGCGGCGAAAACGCCTCAAACGCCGACAGGATCGGGATCAACATCACCTACACCCTCGGCTGGCTACGCCAGGAAGAAAATCAATACCTCTCCTGCCCACCGGAAATTGCAAGGGATCTCGATCCGAAACTTCAGGCGCTCATCGGCTATCAGATGGGCTCCTACGCGCTGGGCTACTACACGCCGCCTCTGCCGCCGGGTGAGGGACCCGAGGTCGTCCCGCCCGAGTTTTCCCTGGGGGAGCAAGATGGCGGAGCCAGGTTTGGTTCGTCAGACCTGCTTTCTGCCCTGAAGGGCGATTTGACTTAGAACTGAGCCCTGGGATAATCCGCGTCCGCAATCAGGGCATGAATACAGACACAGGATTTGCAGCAGGCACGATCTGCCCATGAATTATCGGTAAGAAACCCCGGTCAAATCACCGGGTTATCGACGCACCCTCACATGCTTTCTTAATGAATATCGACGACATTGCACAATAGTTTAGTGCGTGAACGGGTCGTGATGAATCTTACCAATACAGAATCCAGAGACACGGGCAGTACCGGCAGCCTTGCGCCAGCACTTGGCCTTGTCCTTGCGACTGTCGTCGTTCTCTTTGGTCTCACCATCAAGCCACCGGGCTCCGGCAAACCGGTAGCAGTTGTTTTCGGCCCGTCTGTTTCTGCACAGGAGGCCTTCCTGCGCGTCGCCGCACTTGACGGCCGTATTGTTCGCGAAGGCGGATGGGACAATGTCATCGTGGCCTCATTTGCACCCGGAACTTCCTTTCAAACGCTCAAGGAAATGGGCGCCCTTCTCACCCTCGACCCGGTTTTGACCGGCGGGTGCTCTCAATCCAACAGTCTACGCAATAAAGGACAATCAGCATGAATGCGATTCAGGAAATCAGAGACCGCGTAATGCCATTCTTCATCGGCTTCCTGTGGGTCCATGTGCCAGCGATCCTTGTTATTGGCCTGATATTCAACAACTGGGTTGGCCCCACTCTCGGGGCTGGCCTGTTGTGCATGGCCGTGACCGCCGCGTGGAAAATTGGAAACGACGCCGCCAGCACACGCTATCTCTCCGCTGTCGCGCAAATGGGTGTTGTTGCCATCATCCTGTTTCAATTTGCAGGGCATCCCTGGCAGATTGACGTTCACATGTACTTTTTCGCTGCCCTTGCAATGCTTGCAGTCTTTTGTGACTGGAAAACCATCCTCGTCGGCGCTGCTACTGTCGCAATCCATCACCTCCTTCTTAACTTTGTAATACCGGCAGCCATCTTTCCGGACGGCGCCGCTTTCTTCCGTGTCGTACTGCATGCCGGAATTCTTATTGTCGAGACATTGACGCTGATGTGGATCACGGCAAGGCTTGTGAGCGCATTTTCTGATGCCACCGTCGCCATCGAACGCGCCACAACAGCAGAGGACGAAGCTGGCCGATTGTCTCGGGAGCAAGTTGAACTTGAAACGCGTTCTGCTGAAGAAAGCAGCCGCGCGCGCGTCACAATCGCTGAAGAATTTGAGACGAAGGTTGGACGGCTTGTTGAGGCTCTTTTCGACCGGGCTTCCGAAATGGAAGCGCAGTCACAGACCCTCAATCAAGTTGCTAACGAGGCGCGCCAAAGATCCGACTCCACCAATCGCCGCGCCGAAGAAGTGACCTCGAACACTCAAACCGTCGCCTCCGCAACGGAGGAAATGAGCGCTTCAACCCAGGAGATCGTTCAACAGGTCAGTCGTTCGTCAGACGCCAGCAACACAGCCGTCCAACGCGTGGAAGAAACCAATGCCACAGTTCTCAACCTTGCGGAGGCAGCAGAAAAAATCGGTGCGGTTACCGGTCTGATTTCCGATATTGCCGAACAGACCAACTTACTCGCTCTCAACGCTACGATTGAGGCGGCTCGTGCCGGCGAAGCAGGAAAGGGCTTTGCAGTTGTTGCAGGTGAAGTGAAGGACCTCGCCAATCAAACCGCCAAGGCAACCGAAGAGATAACCGTACAGGTCACTCAAATGCAGTCTGTCACCTCTGAGACAGTACGAGCCATTGGCGATATCAAGGAGACCATCTCGGAGATCAACGAAATGTCACGTGCTGTTTCGTCCTCGGTGAATGAGCAAAACGAAGCCGTCTCCGAAATCAGCAGGAACACATCGTTGATCGCCGACGGCGCACGCGGCGTGACGGACGAGACAAATGAAATGAGAGACGTGGCAGACCGTGCTGACGGCGCCGCTAATACCACAGCCTCTGCCGCACAGGACCTTGTAAGACAGATTGAAGGGCTGAAGACCGAAGTCATGGATTTCGCGGAGCATGTTCGCTCGGCTTAGACCAGCTTGCATCTCTCGTCGAAAACGAAAAACACCGCTGCCCCGGAAACCACTCGAATAAAATTCAAGTGATTCGGAAGAAATGGTGGGCGATGACGGGATCGAACCGCCGACCCTCTCGGTGTAAACGAGATGCTCTCCCAGCTGAGCTAATCGCCCCCATTTCGGGTCTCGAATCACAAAAAACCAAAATGGCCTTGTTGACTGATTCGCCGGGACTTCCCGCCAAATGGACGGAAAGAGAGAATCGCGAGGCCGCCGTTCGTAGCGATACGAAACGCAGCGGCCCCGAATTCGGATTGCTTTAAAGCCTAGTTGACGGCTTCTTTCAAGCCCTTACCTGGCTTAAATTTCGGCTGATTGGAAGCCGGGATGGTGATTGGCTCACCGGTGCGAGGGTTACGACCCTTGCTTTCCTTACGATGTGCGACCGAAAAGGTGCCAAATCCGACCAAACGGACTTCTTCGCCGCCTTTCAGCGAGCCAGAAATCGAGTCAAAGATTGCGTCTACCGCTTTCGTTGCATCTGCCTTGGAAAGATCTGCCGTTTCGGACACGGAAGCAATCAAGTCATTTTTGTTCATGAGACCTGCCTTAAATTTAATATGGGTCAAAAGTTAATGCGCGAGTGTAGACCGGGTTTTTGATACCAGTCAAAGAAAAAACCCCGGAATTCCGAGGTTTTCTCAATAACTTATCCACAGGCATGTCTCAGACCACTCGTTGACGTAACCGGAGGGTCCTAATGGGCCGTAAGGGCCGACGGATCGGACGACCGACCGGCCACTTTCGCAGCGTCGAGGTCCGCTTGTTCCTGATCCCACTCGATCGCAACCAGCGGCTTGGTCAGTGCATTCTTCAGCGCATCATCAACGGTCACAATCGGGATGATGGTCAGTCCCTGCTTCACATTATCTGGAATCTCCGCGAGGTCTTTTTCGTTCTCCGAAGGGATCAACACAGTTTTAATACCGCCGCGCAACGCCGCAAGAAGCTTTTCTTTCAGACCGCCGATCGGCAGAACCCTGCCGGTCAGAGTGACTTCTCCGGTCATGGCCACATCCTTGTGGATGGGTATACCTGTCAGCACAGAAACGATTGTCGTTACCATGGCAACACCAGCAGATGGACCGTCTTTCGGTGTTGCTCCTTCGGGCACATGAACGTGAATGTCGCGTTTGTCAAAAATCGTCGGCTTGATACCAAATTCAATCGAACGTGAACGCACCAGCGAATGCGCCGTGTCGATTGATTCCTTCATCACGTCGCCAAGCTTCCCGGTCATCGTCATACGGCCCTTGCCGGGCAGGATTACAGACTCGATCTGCAGGAGATCGCCGCCAACTTCTGTCCAGGCAAGTCCGGTGACAACACCGATGCGATCCTCGCCTTCGATCTCGCCAAAGCGGAAGCGTTTGACACCGGCATAGTCGCCGATGTTGTCCTCGTCGATTGTAATGGCAGTCGCGTCGGATGTGAGAATTTTCTTCAAGGCCTTGCGTGCAAGATTGGCAATTTCCCGCTCAACATTCCGTACGCCGGCTTCTCGTGTATAATACCGAATGATCGAGCGAATACCGCCTTCAGTCAGCGTAAACTCGTCGCCCTCAAGACCATGATCCTTGACAACTTTCGGCAGCAAGTGACGCGTGGCAATTTCCACCTTTTCGTCTTCCGTGTAGCCAGGAATTCGAATGATCTCCATCCGGTCCAGCAGCGGCTGCGGCATATTGAGGGAGTTTGCCGTGGTGATAAACATCACGTCAGAAAGATCATATTCGACTTCAAGATAGTGGTCCATGAACGTCGCGTTTTGTTCCGGATCAAGCACCTCAAGCAGAGCGGACGACGGATCGCCGCGGAAATCCTGTCCGAGCTTGTCAATCTCATCAAGCAAGAACAGCGGATTGGAATATTTCGCTTTCTTCATGGACTGAATAATCTTGCCGGGCATGGAACCGATATAGGTCCGGCGATGCCCCCTGATCTCGGATTCGTCGCGCACGCCGCCCAGCGACATACGTACGAACTCGCGTCCCGTTGCCTTGGCAACAGATTTTCCGAGCGAGGTTTTACCCACACCGGGAGGGCCAACGAGGCACAGGATAGGACCCTTAAGCTTGCTGGTACGTTGTTGTACCGCAAGATACTCTATGATCCGCTCCTTGACTTTCTCAAGGCCGTAGTGATCGCCATCAAGAACGTCCTCAGCCTGTTTCAGATCTTTCTTTACACGGCCCTTCTTGTTCCAGGGAACAGACAGCATCCAGTCGAGATAATTGCGCACAACGGTCGCTTCGGCGGACATCGGGCTCATTGACCGCAGTTTCTTCAACTCGGTCCCGGCGCGTTCCTTCGCTTCCTTGCTCAACTTCGTTTCATTGATTTTGTCTTCCAGTTCAGAAAGCTCGTCGCGGCCGTCTTCGGTTTCGCCGAGTTCCTTCTGGATCGCTTTCATCTGTTCGTTGAGATAATACTCTCGCTGGGACTTTTCCATTTGTCCCTTGACCCGCGTCCGGATCTTCTTTTCGACCTGCAGGACCGAGATCTCACCTTCCATCATGGAATAGACCCGCTCAAGACGCTTGGCCACATCTGAAATTTCCAGAAGATCCTGCTTCTCGTTGATCTTGATCGCCAGATGCGAGGCAACGGTGTCGGCGAGGCGGGCAGGATCATCGATCTGGTTTACTGACACAAGCGTCTCCGGGGAGACTTTCTTGTTCAGCTTCACATAGGATTCAAACTGAGCCACCACAGAACGCGACAGGGCCTCAATCTCATTGTCGTCTTCTATACTTTCGTCAAGGGCCTCGGCTTCAGCCTGATAGAAGTCATCGTTATCGACAAAATTCTTCACAGCCGCCCGCGAGCCGCCTTCGACAAGCACCTTGACCGTGCCATCAGGTAATTTCAGCAGCTGCAAGACCGACGCGATCGTTCCAACCGAAAAAAGCGCATCAGTCGAGGGTTCATCCTCACTGGCGTCTTGCTGGGTCACAAGCAGGATCTGCTTGTCATCAAGCATCACATCTTCAAGCGCACGCACGGACTTCTCGCGGCCGACAAAGAGCGGCACAATCATGTGGGGGAAGACCACGATATCGCGCAGTGGCAGAACCGGGTAAATGGTCTTTTCGGGTTGTATTGTCGTGATCGTGCTCATGTTTGTTTCCTTTTACTGTGGTCCGGCGTGTCAGTCGCGATGACACCCCGGCGCACGTCCAAACTCATGGGATCCCTTTTTGGCAGGGCTTGCATCCCATCTGGTGGCCCAGGGGCGCAGCTTCAAGAGAGCCTCGCCCCAAGGATTAAGCAATTGGTTAAGAATTGAAAGATTTCCACAGAAAACTGCCCGAATGACACAAAAATCTGTCTTATCCACATATTTTGCACGATATTCGGGCTTAAACGGAAGTTACTACAATAAAAAAGGCGGCCCGCAGGCCGCCTTTTGTAAACTCATCCAGAGATGATTCATCGAATCGACTGTGGCGTCAAGACGCCGTAGTTTCGATTTCCTCTTCCCGCTCAACATATATGTACAGCGGACGGGCGCGGCCTTCGACCACTTCGCCGTTGATCACCACTTCTTCAACGCCTTCCAGCGATGGCAGCTCATACATGGTATCCAGCAGGATATTCTCCATGATCGACCGCAGCCCCCGTGCCCCTGTCTTGCGTTTGATCGCTTTCTTGGCAACACCCTTGAGGGCATCCTCGGAGAACGTAAGGTTGACATTTTCCATTTCAAACAGACGCTGATACTGCTTCAGCAACGCATTTTTCGGCGCCGTCAAAATTGTCATCAGAGCATCTTCATCGAGATCCTCAAGGGTCGCAAGAACCGGCAAGCGACCGACAAATTCAGGGATAAGACCAAATTTCAACAAATCTTCCGGCTCAACGCTGCGCAGAATTTCACCCATGCGTCGATCATCGTCCGATTTGACTTTCGCGCCAAACCCGATGGAGGATTCTGTGCCACGGCTTGAAATGATCTTGTCGAGGCCGGAGAAGGCTCCGCCACAGATGAACAGCATATTCGTGGTGTCAACCTGCAGGAATTCCTGTTGTGGGTGCTTGCGGCCACCTTGCGGCGGTACAGAGGCAACCGTGCCTTCCATGATCTTGAGAAGCGCCTGCTGCACACCTTCGCCCGATACATCGCGGGTAATCGAGGGATTGTCTGATTTACGGCTGATCTTGTCGATTTCGTCGATATAGACGATGCCGCGCTGGGCCCGCTCGACGTTGTAATCCGCAGATTGCAGAAGCTTGAGAATGATATTTTCGACGTCTTCACCAACATAACCGGCTTCGGTCAGCGTCGTGGCATCCGCCATGGTGAAGGGAACATCGAGAATACGAGCAAGGGTCTGGGCCAGATAGGTCTTGCCGCACCCGGTCGGGCCAACAAGAAGAATATTTGACTTGGCAAGTTCGACCTCGCCGCCCTTGGACGAATGGTTCAGGCGTTTGTAGTGGTTATGCACCGCAACAGCCAGAACCCGCTTGGCATGCACCTGACCAATGACATAGTCGTCGAGCACCTCGCAAATCTCACTCGGTGCCGGAACCCCGTCATTGGACTTGACCAGAGAGGTTTTGTTTTCCTCCCGGATGATTTCCATGCACAGTTCCACGCATTCATCGCAGATGAAAACCGTCGGGCCCGCAATCAGCTTGCGCACCTCATGCTGGCTCTTGCCACAGAACGAACAGTACAATGTGTTCTTTGAATCGCCGCCGCTTACTTTGCTCATTTACACTCCTTGACGTTCCATCAGACACGCCCCTGATCGCGTCCCTGATATTTCGTCCTATTCCTTTACCTGATCCCCTGACAGGGATCTTTGAAACCGATGCGTCGTCCTTGCGAACAATACGAACATGATAGACAGGGCTCGATCAAGAAAACATTAAGCCCTGCGGGATAAATTCCCAAGCAATAACACTAAAAAGTGTTTATTTATCAGTAGTTGAGGAATCTTCTTCACCCTCAACTTCAGGCCTGTCGGCAATAACTTCATCCACCAGACCAAATTCCTTTGCCTCTTCAGAGGACATAAAGTTATCGCGGTCCAGCGCATCCTCTATAGCCTCCACGGATTGCCCCGTGTGTTTGGCATAAATCTCGTTCAACCGCCGCTTGGTGGCAACAATATCCCGGGCATGGCGTTCGATATCGGACGCCTGTCCCTGAAAACCGCCGGATGGCTGATGAACCATGATCCGAGCATTAGGCAGTGCAAACCTCATGCCGGGAGCGCCGGCAGCGAGCAAGAAAGATCCCATTGAGGCGGCTTGACCAACACAAAGGGTGGTAATTTTTGGCTTGATGTATTGCATGGTGTCGTACATGGCCAGGCCTGATGTAACGACGCCCCCAGGGGAGTTAATATACATCGAAATCTCTTTTTTGGGGTTCTCAGCCTCCAAAAACAGCAGTTGCGCTATGACAAGTGAGGCCACGCCATCATGCACCTGACCGGTCAGGAAGATGATGCGCTCCTTCAAAAGGCGCGAGAAAATGTCGTAGGACCGCTCACCTCGGTTCGTCTGTTCGACGACCATCGGGACGAGGTTGTTCATGTATACATCGCGGGGGTCTTGCATGGTTTTTCTTCCCGATACTCGAGCTCGTCACCGAGCTAGTTGAAAAAGAGACAGTTCTTAAGGTTTCAGTGCAGCATTTCGAACCAGAACGTCATCTGATGCCCCATTGCAGGACATCCATTCTGATTCGCCGGAACCACACCTTGTTTTAGGGCTTTGGGGTTAACGTGACCTTTCCCAAACAGCAGAAATCCGGGCGCGACC
>CBFDBJ010000086.1:0-14757 GCA_965603015.1 uncultured Alphaproteobacteria bacterium | reverse complement strand
CGATGCAGATCAATGATGATCACTTTGTGGCGCGCTTTGATGTGTGAGGGGGTGTGACGGGTCGAACGCATCAGTGGGCTCGACCAGCGGGCGCCGAGCAAGCTGACGCTCTGAATCATAAGCCATAAACCGCTGCTCGAACCAGGGACCAACCACCGCCAGTCCAGAAAACCACCTCGGACTAAACACCGTATCCGGACGGTCGCAGGGGCCAGGTTGGTAGCGTGATGTGAGTCCGGTCAGCTTTGCCTCTGCTTCGGAAAGCTGCAGCCGACCGGCTGGAAGGCGCTCGCAAATATAGGAACGAAGAGCCTCGCCATCCTTGTTGATAAGGCCCCAGACGCGCGCTGTTCTGTCATCCGACGCTGTGACCACCCTGGTCCCATCCGGGCTGAACCGAGCTGTCCTCACCAGCTCCTCGTGGCCTGCCAGAACCCGGGCCTCCCCCGAGGCAAGATCATGAACACGGGCGGTCCCGTCATAAGATGCTGTCACGACCTTCATTCCGTCAGGACTGAATTCAGCCATCAGGACCGGGCCCTTGTGGCCAGCCAGAACCTGCTCCTCCCCCGAGGCAAGATCATAGACACGGGCGGTCCGGTCCTCCAACGCTGTCACGACCCTCGTCCCGTCAGGGCTGAACGCGGCCGTCAGGACCCGGTCCTCGTGGACCGCCAAAACCCGGACCTCCCCTGAGGCCAGGTCGTGGACGCGGGCGGTCCCGTCAAAAGACGCGGTCACGACCTTCGTCCCGCCAGGGCTGAATCGGGCTGCCCTGACCAGATTCTCATGGCCTGCCAAAACCTGCACCTCACCCGAGGCCAGGTCGTGGACACGGGCCGTCCGGTCATAAGACGCCGTCACCACCTTCGTCCCATCAGAACTGAACTCAGCCGTCAGAACCGGGCCCTCATGGCCCGCCAGAACATGCACGTCCCCCGAGACAAGGTCATAGACACGGGCGGTCCCGTCAAAAGACGCGGTCACGACCTTCGTCCCGTCTTGGTTAAACCGAGCAACCCTGACTTCGCGCTCATGACCAGCCAAAACCCGGACATCTCCCGAGGTCAGATCGTGGACACGGGCCGTCCGGTCATAAGACGCCGTCACCACCTTCGTCCCATCAGGACTGAACTCAGCCGTCAGGACCGGGCCCTCGTGGCCTGCCAGAACCTGCACATCCTCCGAGGCCAGATCATGGACACGGGCGGTCCTGTCATCCGACGCTGTCACTACCCTGGTTCCGTCGGGGCTAAATTGAGCTGTCCAGACCGAGTTCTCATGGCCCGCCAGAACACGGGCCTCCCTCGAAGCAAGGTCAAAGACACGGGCAGTCCTGTCATAAGACGCCGTCACCACCCTGGTGCCGTCAGGGCTGAACTCAGCCATCAAGACCAAGTCCTCGTGCCCCATCAGAACCTGTACCTCCCCTGAGGCCAGATCATGGACACGGACTGTCCGGTCAGATGATGCTGTCACCACTTTCGTCCCGTCAGGACTGAAGTCGGCCATCAGGACCGAAGCCTCATGGCCTGCCAGAACCTGCATTTCCCCAGATGCAAGATCATGGACACGGGCGGTCCTGTCATAAGACGCCGTCACGACCTTGGCCCCGTCCGGGCTGAACCGAGCCGTCCAGACCGGGCCCTCGTGGCCCGTCAGAACCTGCTCCTCCCCTGAGGCAAGATCATAGACGCGAGCGGTCCCGTCATCCGCCGCCGCCGCCACCCTGGTTCCGTCAGGACTGAATTGAGCCGTCCTGATCAGCCCCTCGCGGGCCGCCAAAACCTGCACCTCACCCGAGGCCAGATCATGGACACGGACCGTCCTGTCATAAGACGCCGTGACCACCCTGGTCCCATCAGGACTGAACGCGGCCATCAGGACCGAACCTCCATGCCCCGCCAGAACCTGCACCTCCCCAGAGGCAAGATCATGGACACGGGCGGTCATGTCAAAAGACGCCGTCACGACCTTCGCTCCGTCAGGACTGAACCGAGCCGTCGAGACCGGGCCCTCGTGGCCTGCCAGAACCTGCACCGCCCCCGAGGCCAGATCGTGGACACGGGCGGTCCCGTCAAGCGAAGCTGTCACGACCTTCGACCCGTCGGGATTGAACTGAGCTGTCCTGAGCGGGCCCTCGTGGCCCGTCAAAACCTGCACCGCCCCCGAGGCCAGGTCATGGACACGGGCGGTCCGATCAAATGACGCCGTCACCACCTTCGATCCGTCCGGACTGAACTGAGCCACCCAGACCGGGCCCTCATGATTCACCTGAATCTGCAGTTTATTCCAGATGAACGCATCCTTAATGATCGCATCAAAACGCCGATAGTCCTTTTGCGGAAGAAACACCGGAGCCTGATGATAGGCTTCCAGTCCAAGGAGCAGAGCAAAAGAGTGATCTCCTTCATTGATGGCCTTCCTTGCCATTGAAATAATCACAGCCTCCTCAAGGTCATTCGAACTTCCAATGGTCTGGTTAGCGAAATAGTATCCCAGAGACAGTGCGACAACCAGGGCCGCCACACTGGATGTGATACTTGCGACGAGCCTTGTCTGTCGTCGTTCCGACTTCTCTTTCATCTGTGTCAGGTGCGGCATACTCACGCCGAGAACACCAGCTAGTAGCTTGTGAATTGCGTGTCGGCCATCGCCGCGGCGACGCCGATCCGGCCACAACGGCACCGTTCGACTGAAGACGCGTTTGTCACGCTCACCACTCTGCGTTACCGGGTAAAGAACAGCTTCAGGGAAACAATTTTCAGGGTCCGCCGGATCGCCGTCAACAATGATGCCAAAGACCCTGTCCCGCCTTCCCTTCATATCGAAATACGCAACTTCCTTGTTGACCCATTGCGATTTTGCCGATTTTGGAGAGGCCACAACAATAAGGCATGCAGAATTGTCCAGTGCCTGTTGCAGAGCACCATCAAGAGACTGATGGGCGCTCTGCCCGGAGCGGTCTCTGTAGATCGGACCAAGGGTTGACGGAACAGGGCCAATAGGGGCCCATTTGCCAACCAGATCATCGGGGACCGTATAGCGCTCGAGCTGCTTTTCCAGCCATTCGGCAGCCTTGATATCGCCGTGATCATAGGAGATGAACGCACTGTACTTGTGCGTCGCCCAGCCGCCGGAATATTCGCCGTAATGGTCCTGCTGCTTCGTCCCCACGAAGGCCCCTCCCGATGTGTACCCGGGGCTATTATGGTCGATAGCGAGCCAGAGTCAATCTGAGCGAGCAAGGGAGCCTCTCACATGCGCTGAAGATGAGACTACCGGGGCGGGATAATTGCGACCTGCGAGACTTTCCCCTTTGCAAGCAACATCATATGAGCCGTCCCGCCGGACCTATCGCCTGCCTCGCCGTCCCAGACACAAAGAAGGCTCACGGTTCGCGCACCCCGGGCAAGGGCCGCCCCCAACAGGCACCGATTGCCATGAGCCCGTCACACCTCCTTGCGGTTTTGAACGGGGCCCCAAGTCCGCAAGCCCCGACAGATTTATCAAACTCGGAACACCCAATCGAGCTGGTGATCAAGGCTCGCCTCCGGCGATCGGGGGTGGGAGCAAAGCTTCACATCGAAGGCAGCGATCAAAAACCGGATCCACATCTCATCATGCTCCTGGTCAAAGCGTATCAGATGAAAGACCTACTTCTTGACTGCAAAGAATCTTCGATCCGAAAGGCCGCGCAGGAAATCGGACTTGCACGATCCTACCTTACACGAATTATTCGCCTCACAACCCTTGCGCCCGATATCACTAAATCGATCCTGAATGGAACGCAGCCGCCTGAACTCACCGCGCGTCAACTTATGCTCGACACCCGGTTCCCCCTTGACTGGAAGATGCAAAGACAGAAGCTCGGGTTCGAATAGTCAATCCACCAAAACCTGATTGAGGCTCCAATCCGACTTGACTTGTGGGCATCCCGAAATCGGGGTGCCCCTTTGCGTATTCCGGCCATCGAAATAACGGTGACCAATGGCGTGGCCCCAAATGCAGTGGGCACTCAAAAAGAAGCCGTTTGAGATATTGGCGAGAGTTGGCGAGTAACTGGCGCGCCAAAGGGTCTCCGGGCAGGCTGCGGCACTCTACCCCCTGGCACAACCCTTTGATCTTAAAATGGAAACTGCGTCTTGTTTGAAATCACCGGTGACACGACCGTAATCAATACAAGACGTGGCGGTGGACGCAGTCTGCAGCGAACCCGTCTCCGCCGGATTTCCCTGATAAACAGGGATTTACAGGGAAAATTCTCAATTTTGGCCAAAATACTGGATTTTTGCCCCTGTTCACGCAGCAAATTCAATGAGTTGCAGGGCAATTCCCTAAGAATGGGAACAGCGAATTTTTCCAGCGGAACAGGGAATGCGATGCCCTTATCAGGGAACGATCAAATTCTGAAAATGACGCGCCCATCCCAGCCCCGGGATGGAGACGGCAATACAGGGCTTTGCGATGATCGGCTACAGGGCCATTGTGCAAATTGCAGGTTTCATTCTTCTTTCAGCGATCTGCGAACCACATCCCTGATCGGGTCGGTCAGATACTCGATGACCGTGCGGTGGCCGGCTTCGACCAGGACTTCCACAGGCATGCCCGGAACTACCGTATCATTTTGAATTCGGGCGATTTCATCTATAGATATTTCGATGCGCACGACGAAAAAATTCTCCCCGGATTTTTCATCCATGATGACATCGGCGGAGACATCAGCAACGATGCCATTTAAAATGGGGGTGGTTCGGTTCTTGAGTGCAATAAATTTCGTGCGCGCGGGCATGCCTGCATGAACATTGTCAATGTCGGCAGGCCGCACGCGAGCCTCTACGATGAGACGCTGATCATCAGGTACAATTTCCATCAATGGTTGGCCTGGCGATATAACACCGCCGATGGTCGAGAGGCTTAGATCCAGCACATGGCCTGACTGCGGGGCGCGAATCAGCGTGCGCTCCAGAATATCTTCGATACTGGCCAACTGCTCCTGGACTTCAAACAATTGTTCCTGCGTTTCCAGTGTGCTCTGCGCGTTTTCCTGTTGACGTTCTTTTTTAAGCTGAAGGATTTCGAGGCGGGCTCTGCCCGCGTCCACTTCAATGGCGGCAATGCTGGCCTCGCTCTTACCAATCGCGCCAACGGTCTGAGAGCGCGCCTTTTTCTGTATCAATAATTTTGGCAGGCTGATCAATCCGCGCGCATGGAGCGCTTCAACGCGGTTCAACTCGTCATCAATATAGGTCAGTTCATTCTTCTTTGCCTCAAGCTCTGCACTTAGCCCCAATACCTGCCGGCCAAATTGCTCAATCCGGTTTTCAAGAATCGAAATCTGGCCATCGTACTGAGCTTTTCTCGCTTGAAAAAGATTGTCCTGAACAGACATCAGCTCGTGAACCTTTGCATCATCCTTGTGGCGCTCGAGCTCCTCCAGATATGTAATCCTTGCCTTTCCTTCGCGTTCAGCCCGAAGACGGTCGAGTTTTGAAAGGTACGTATAGTAGCGCGTATGCAAGAGATCGAATTTTGCCTGGCCCTGGGTTTGGTCCAGCTCGATCAGTATATCTCCCGCGGCAACGGCGTCCCCCTCCCGAACCAGGATCGTGCGAACAATCCCGCCTTCGAAATGCTGGATGGTCTTGCGATTGCCGTCTACAACAATGGACCCCGAGGCGACAATACCCTCTGATAGCGGCGCAAAAAACGCCCACAGCAAAAAGCCACCAAAGCCAATGAGAATTGCGAACACACCGGTTCGCGCAATTCGATCAATATTATGCCTGTCGACTGAGCCGGCGTTAGCGAGCGTCGCATGCGTCATGCCGAAGTTCCTGATTGAGTGAGGGACTGCGCCGACTTCAGGAAGTTTCGCAACACCTCGTCTTTTGGGCCAAAAGCGGCGACCATGCCGTCTTTAATGACCAGCACTTTGTCCACACTCTGGAGCAGGCGAATGTTGTGTGTGACCATAAAGGTTGTCGTGCGCTTTGCCCTGAGTTCATTTAAGCACTTCATCAGGGCCAGTTCGCCGTCGGTATCCAGATTTGAATTGGGTTCATCCAGAACAACCAGAACCGGATCATTATAAAGCGCTCGGGCCAGGGCAATTCGCTGACTTTGCCCCCCCGAAAGCCACAGGCCGCCCGGGCCTACCTGCGTTTCATAGTTTTGAGGCAATCCCAAAATCAAGTCCTCGCACCCGGCCATTTTGGCGGCAGCGACGACCTTTTCAGGCGACCCCGGGGAAAATCGTGAGATATTCTGAATTATCGTCCCGGGGAAAAGTTCAACGTCTTGAGGCAAATAACCGACATAACGCCCACGATCGAAGTCGCTCAGTCCCGACACCTTTGTGCCGCCGAGCGAGACATTTCCTCGCAAAGGAGCCTGCGTACCAATAATATGGCGCGCCAGAAACGACTTTCCCGCACCACTTGGGCCGATCACCCCGACCACTTCGCCCTCCCGAACATCAAACGATATACCTTTAAGGACAGGATCGGTTGCACCAGGCAGGCCACCCAGCAGATTGTTGACGCTCACCTCACCCGACAGACGTGGCAAAGGCATGGTGGTCTGCTTCGCGGCCTCGGCCTTACCCAGAAGCTCCAGAAGCCGTCGATAGGCAGCCCGTGCACTGACGGTTTGGCGCCAGGCCCCGATGGCCTGTTCAACAGGGGCAAGGGCGCGGCCGGCGATGATTGAGGCGGCCACAATAGCCCCGGCAGAAATGGACTGATTGAGCGCCAGCCAGCCACCGCAGCCCAATATGAGAATTTGGACGGCGAACCGAAACGCCTTCGTGGAGCTTAGCAGGATGCCGATCTTCTCGCTGGCCTCACTTTGCAGGGCAATGGCCGGGTCCCTCTTTTGCGCCCACTCGCCTTTGAGACCCTCGGCAATATTCATCGCCCGTAACACGTCGTGATTTCTCAAGCTGGATTCCAGAAAGACCTGATACTGAATGGCCAGGCCGCCAGCTTCTTTTAGGCCGTCACGCGACACCATCTCGGTAGCCACGGCGAGGCCGAAGATTACGATGACGCCGACCAGGGCAACGGCCCCCAACAAAGGATGAATCAAGGTAACAATAATCAGGAAGAGCGGCGTCCAGGGAGCATCAAAGAACGCAAAGGGCGCATTTGACGAGAGAAACTGACGCACAGTATCGAGATCTCGCAGACCCTGGCTTCCGGTTTTTTCACGAGCGGCAGTCTGCAAAATCAGACCGGAAAAGACATCCTCTTTGAGGTCACGGTCAAGGCCCGCGCCTGCGGCAACCATGATCCTGTTTCTGACTGACTCCAGAATAGCCAGCAGGCCGAGCAAGAACAGGGCAATGCCGGTGAGAACCAGCAGCGTCTCCACGCTGCCGCTTGAAAGGACCCGGTCATAAAGTTGAAGCATGTAAATGGGGGAAACGAGCAACAAAAGATTGATCACGAAGCTAAAGCCCGCGACATATTTGCAGGCCTTCCCGACATTCCTGAACGCACTACTTTGCACCGGCGCACCGGAGTTACTCTTTTCCACCAAACCTAACCCCTGGGGATTGTATATGTAGTATCAATCACGTAGCTAATGTATGGTTGCAGATTTCTTGACTATCGCCAACAATTAAATCCTTATAACTGGCAAGGTTAATGTATCTGCTTCTCTCGTCATCCGGTTTACGGATGTATCAGGGGACAAAAGCGGGGAACGGGTGTTGAGAAACAGGGCTTGGAGGTTAGTAGCGGGTTTACGTTTCCTGGTGGTTTTGTGTCTTTGGGCTCCTGCAGCAATGGCGGAAGACATAGCCCTCGTTGATGTCGTCGCTATGGCCATTGCATCAGATGAGCGGATTTCTGCGGCCAGAGCTGCCCTCGGCGCAACACAGGAAATGCGCGTGGAGGCGCGCAGTTATCGTCTACCAAAGCTCAATGCCATTGGAGAAATCTCCACACGTAGGGCCGGCGAACTCAACGCGGGAGGGATCCAGCAGCGTGACGGTGAGCGCCTGTCCGGCGGGATCGAAGTCACCCATGATCTCTATACTTTTGGCCGAAACCGCGCCCGTGGTAAGCGCTCGCAGGCGCAGATCTCGATTGCAGAGCTTGAACTGCAGCGCACAACACAAGACGTGGCCCTGGAAGTCATCCAAACCTTTTATAACGTTCTGCAAGCGCGTCGCGTGGAGCAAGTGCATGATCGCAATGCCCGTGACCTTGGGGCAATCCTGGAAGCCACACAGGCCCAGTTTGAAAAGGACCTTGTGACGTCCGCTGACCTTGCACTTGTCAGCTCCCGGGAGCGTCAGGCAGAAGCCCTGAAGACAACCGCCAATGCAAACTACCGTGTCCAGCTTGAGACCTTGCGAGCCCTGGCAGACATGCCTGGTCTCTCACCCGACACAGCCGACATGGAGATATACCGACCTGCCTTGCCTGCGTCTCTTCAGGACGCTGTCGAACAAAGCCTGATTTATTCTCCCGCCATTCAGATTGCAGAATCGCAGGAACATTCCTCGCGTGCAGACCTCGATATGCGAAGAGCCGACCTTTTCCCGAAATTGGTGGCACGCGGTTCCTGGGTTCAGGGTCAAGTCGGGGATATCTCAAGCGACGAACGGGAGGTGGGGCTTTCTGTCAATATGCCGCTGTTTGATGGCGGCCTAAAGCGCTCCTGGACCCGGCGCGCGGAGCATGACGTCAACCGTGCACGCGCCCTTCTTGAAGGGGTTAAACGACAAAAGCGCGACGAGATTCAAATTTCATGGACCGAATTTCAAACCGCGCAAACGGTGGCCGCATCCTGGGCGGCGGCTCTTAAAGCCGAGCAGGAGGCTCTGGCCGGGATCAATGAAAACGTCAAGGAGAACCTCCTCTCCATCATCTATTTGCTGGAGGCAAGGGACGAGATGGTGAAAGTCGAAGTAGCCGCGATTGAATCTCAAATTCAGGTTCACGAGAACGCCTTTGGTCTTCTTCACAAAATTGGCAACATCTTGAAAGCGTTTGAGACTTAGGGCGCGCCCATCGCCGCGCCTGGCGTAAGGTTAAGAGGTGATTTCCGGGCAAGTCGTCGCTCTGCGGACAGCGTTGCAACTACAGGTTTGACAACCTGTGAGCGACCCCCTAGAATCAAATACTGCAGGGCTGATGTCTAATTGGCTGCTGGTGGTGTAGGGTACGCCGGGTGGTCAGGGTCAGTTTTGGTGTGTTTTGTGGGTGCGTATGGGGGCCTGACTGAATATGTCCGCCATGCGGTGCTTCGCAGGAAAACGGGTACCCTGGGGGCTCTGCTGTGTCCGGACGCTTTTTTGTGGCTGAATTATCTCAAAATTACGTCGTCACCAACATGCGCGCGCTGAAAGGCAAGCCCGGCCGCCTTCTCTCGCTGCTGTCGCTCACGCCTCTCGCGGCATGCGGTGGTGGTGGAGCGGTTTCCGAACCTGATCCTGTCCCCAGTGGCACGGGCAGCACTCCTGATCCCGACTATTCAGAAGGTCCGACCGGGACGTTTACCGGCCGGGATAGTGCTGGCCTCACTCTTTCCCAGGGATCTGCAAGCACAAATCTGACCGTTATCAGCAAGGGCGGCAATGACACGATCACCACCGGATCGGGGAATGATACGATCAGGGGCGCGGCCGGTGACGACACGATTGTCAGCGGCGGCGGCAGCGACCTGATTCGCGGCGGCCTCGGTGCTGACAACATTAGTGCCGGCACCGGAAATGATGTGATCGTTGTGGTCGGATCCACGACGGCTGGTCAATACGACAGTTCCGATATCACAAATCCCCTAGGAAGCGGACTTGATCTGTCATCAGTCCTCTCACTCGCAGACCTGAATGATCAGCCGACGAGCGAAGGGGCGGCCGGTGAAATCATTGACGGGGGAGCCGGGTCGGACACGCTGGTCATCTACGGCACCGTCGATCTGACAGGCCTTACAATTCAGAATGTGACGACGCTTGTTGTGCATTCGGTTGTCACTCTGAGTCCGGAGCAATTGACGCAGTTCACCACAGTCGATGGCGATGGACAGTCGGTCATCAATATTGTCGATGATCCCGACGATGACACCATCTACAACATTGATCTGTCGGCGCTTGACCTCTCTGGCATCGCAAGTATTTCCACGTCAGGGGATGTACAGATCACCTTGTCGAGCCTGGATGACCTTGACGGCATCGGGTCTATCACAGGGGATGGCAATCTGCAGGTCACGATTGTCGATGGCGGTTCGGGCACAGTGACCGCGGACCAGGTATCGGCGATGATTTCCGGGACTGCCTCGATTGAGGCCGAAACCCCGGCGGTCAGCATTGATGACATCACGGCGAATGAGGCAGTGGGCACGGCGACCTTCTCGGTGACACTTTCGGCGGCATCGGGCCAGAGCGTTACGGTTGGTTACAACGCCCCCGATGGGACATCTGGGATCCTGACCTTTGCGCCGGGTGAAACATCGAAATCCTTCAGCACCGCCTGGGCGGATGACGGATTGGACGAAGCGAATGAGGCGCAAACGGCAACACTCAGCAGTCCGACCAATGCGGCGATCGCCGACGGCTCTGGCAGCCTTACCATTATAGATGATGACGCTTCCCCAGTACTTACCTCCACCGCGACAGTTTCTATTGAAGAAAACACAACATCTGTGCTCACCGTGACCGCGACAGATGCTGATGGTGACATTCTGAGCTATGCAATTAGCGGCGTGGACGCGTGGCGCTTTGATCTGGATGCAGTCTCCGGCCTGGTTGCATTCAAAGTTGCACCGGATTTTGAAAACCCCGGAGATGCTTATGGCGACAATGTCTATGACCTCATAGTCAATGCGTCTGACGGGTTCAATAGCACTTCGCAAAATGTTACCATCACGGTTACCAATGGGAACGATAGTCCGGCGGGATCTGTAACGATCTCGGGCACGGCGGTTAGAGATCAGACTCTGACGGCAACAAATACGTTGTCAGACCCGGACGGCATGGGCCCAGTCAGCTACCAGTGGCAGCGCGATGGCGTGGATATTGCCGGTGCGACCACCGGCACTTATCTGCTCACGCTGGCCGACACAGGGACAGCGATTACAGTCATCGCCAACTACACGGATAGTCGCGGCACGGCTGAGAGTGTTGGTTCAGCAGCGGTTAACCCTGTTCTTGCGAGCATTCTTGAGCTTGATGCTCTTGATGGCAGCAATGGATTTGTTTTGAACGGTATTGATGCTGGTGACGTCAGTGGCCGATCGGTCTCCAACGCCGGTGATGTCAACGGGGACGGGTATGATGACCTGATCATTGGGGCTCCCTTCGCAGACCCGAACGGCAATAGTTATGCCGGTGAAAGCTACGTTGTCTACGGCGGTATTGGCATTGATGGTGAGGATGGGGTAATCGACCTTTCGGCTCTTGATGGCACAACAGGCTTTGCAGTGATTGGCATCAACGCCAGCGACTATAGTGGCCGATCGGTCTCCAACGCCGGTGATGTCAACGGGGACGGGTATGATGACCTGATCATTGGGGCCGCCGATGCTGATCCGGAAGGCAAGAGCGGAGCGGGAGAAAGCTACCTCATATACGGCGGGGTCAATGTTGACGGCGGAGATGGAGTGTTGGATCTCTCGACCCTCGACGGCGTATCGGGATTTGTTCTGAACGGCATTGATACAGGCGACGTCAGTGGCCTATCGGTCTCCAACGCCGGTGATGTCAATGGGGACGGGTATGATGACCTGATCATTGGGGCCCCTTTCGCAGACCCCGGACCCTCCGATAATTTTACTGGGGAGAGCTATATTGTCTACGGTGGTATTGGCATTGACGGGGGAGATGGCACTCTGGGCCTTTCGACCCTGGATGGCAGCACCGGCTTCGTTCTTAAGGGCATAGATGAATGGGACAGAAGTGGCTGGTCTGTCTCAGGTGCCGGTGATGTGAACGGGGATGGGTATGATGATGTGATAATCGGGGCGTATGAGGCTGATCCGAATGGCATCACAGGCGCAGGGGAAAGTTATCTCGTTTATGGCGGGGTCAATGTTGACGGTGGAGATGGAGTGTTGGACCTCTCGAGCCTGGACGGTACATTTGGTTTTGTACTGAATGGTATTAGTGCCGATGACAATAGCGGCTGGTCTTTCTCAAATGCGGGTGATGTGAACGGAGACGGCTATGACGACCTGATCATCGGGGCGTATCGCGCTGACCCGAATGGCATCGTAAGTGCCGGGGAAAGTTATCTCGTTTATGGCGGCATCAGCATTGATGGGGGAGACGGGATACTGGACCTCTCGAGCCTGGATGGCACGAGTGGTTTTGTCTTGAACGGTATTGATGCATCTGATGACAGCGGTTATGCGGTCTCGGACGCAGGCGATTTGAACGGTGATGGCTATGACGACATCATTGTTGCGGCGCCATTTTCCAATCTGTTTGGTGCCGCGGTTGGTGAAAGTTATGTTGTCTATGGCGGCACGAGCATTGACGGCGGAGATGGCGTGTTTGAACTGTCTGAACTGGATGGTTACAATGGTTTTGTGATCAACGGGATTGATCCCTATGATGCTAGTGGCTGGTCTGTTTCTGGCGCGGGTGATTTGAACGGAGATGGGTATGACGACCTGATCATCGGGGCGCCCGATGCCGATCTGGTTGCAGGTTCTTCTCTTGGCTCGGAGGGTAACAGGCGGGGTGAAAGCTATGTAATCTATGGATCCGCTACCAGCACTGATATCCACATGGGCTCGACCGGCAGCGATACTCTGACTGGCGGAGCGAGTGATGAGCGCTTCATTGGCCGCGAGGGCGACGACACGATCACATCTGGACCGGGCGATGACGTGCTGGTGTTTGACGGTGATTTTGGCAATGACACCGTGACCGACTACGTTCAGGGAGCGGATCTCTTCGATTTTTCCGATAGTGAAATCATTGATGATATCTCCGACCTGACCATTTCCATCGTCGGCGGCGATACCGTGCTTGATGATGGTCTGGGGAATACGATTACGCTGACAGGCTTTACGGGGACCCTGACCAACGGTGATTTCGATTTCGCATAAGCGCCATAACGTGAGGGCACCACTATTCAGGCTGTGGGGCTTTACACAGGGAACAAAACGCGGGGGAGCGGGGAATTCGGCGCGATGCGGCCCTTTCCGGAACATCCGTTGTGCGCCTTGTTGTCAGGACAAATTTTGACCTCCATGACTTTGAACTCGATGTTGCAGGATCCCATTGGCATCCCGACTTGCCCGAACAGCGAACACTCTGCGACAAGTTCGATTCCGTCCGTTTATCGCCAAGAGCAGGCAAGTTGTTTGCCCCTCACTCACGTCCGTAGACGATCGAGAAACGGACTCTCCACCGTCACTTGTCGCATCACTTGCCGTGCGCCTTCCTGGCAGAATTCAAAATGGGGCGAAGCACGGGCTGGAACCGCTCCAATTCAATAACAAACATCTCTCACTGCTGTTCGCAGCTCAAGAGCAGCTTTGTTCGGCAACGCAGGAGCAAAGCTGAACTCACTCTCTTCGGATGTCTTATGGTGTAGATCCTCACTTATAGCCTCTGTTGATATAACACCTTGATTCCACGTTGGTTTTGCCAACCTAAAGAAGGAGTAGAGCTCAAGCTTCCTACCGGACGTGGCGCTCATATCACCCCGTATAACAAGAGACAGAAACAAGTCCTGTAGAAAGTTCCGGAACTCAATCGTCAATAACGGGCAGCTGAAAAGAGATGAACATTTGCATTATCGGGATTGGACGCCTTGGCGCAGGATTATTGCGTTACTCGAAGGAACAGGGTCACAATGTACTCACCGTCCAAGAAGAGTCCGATTGGCTCTCTATAAATGGTCAGGTTTCGTTTCCCAAAATCGATATCTTCATTGTCTCCGTAGACCCTTTGAGAGTGCGGGGAAGTCTGAGTGACATTTTTTCACAAATCGAGAGCAGACGAAATCGAAACTCTTACACCCTGATCTCATTCGACATCAAACATGTTGGTGAAGCCACCCCAGCAAATGTCTATCGATTCTCAACTTCACCTAGTATTGGGAAGGATCCGGACTTCTCCCAGTTTTTGGTGTCCTGTGCAAGAGGGGTTGAACTTCCTTCGAAACTCATATCGTGGACGGGTGGTACAAATCTAACCACAGTTCCAAGTGATGATTTCTCAGATTGGGAGATTGGATACGCAGCTTGCGGAGTAATATCCAAACTTTTGGCGAAGCTTCAGTCAACTCCTCAGTTCAACGCCCCAACTGAATCTCACATTATGGCCCTCAAGGAAAGTATCAATCTGCTGCTCGATCATAGAGAGGACCTAGAGCTGGCTTATGCCAGCACTGCTACACCAAATGGAATCGTAGAGTCTGGCAGCAATCTGTTTATTGCGCACGAAAGATAACATCATGACCCTGATTATTTTCTCCTTATACGTTTTGGTAATTCTCTTGATAGGTTGGGCGGCTGCGGCAAGGGGAAAACAGTCTGGAGAAGACATTCATTTGGCCGGAAGGTCAGTAAGGCCGGTAATTGCCGCAATTTCATCAGGCGCTTCGACAGAGAGTGGTTTTGTCCTTTTGGGAATGGTCGGAGCAGGGTTTGCAGTTGGAGTGTCGGCTCTTTGGATCGTCCCGGCCGGTCTGATTGGATATGGTTTACTCTGGATTCTGCTTGCTCCTAGGCTTTCCAGAACCCCCGGTCTTAAAACGGCGATTTAGCCTGTTTATCTTCTTTTTCTTTGCGATT
>CBFDBJ010000085.1:0-15041 GCA_965603015.1 uncultured Alphaproteobacteria bacterium | reverse complement strand
ACCCATCAGCCGATCAGGGCTGGATATGAATAACCTCATGAGACTCCACAACTAGATGAGTCCCTTCTTCATACAGGCGCAATCGCTGAAGACTTCCTCATCCAGCGCATCCAGGTAGGTATCCAGCGCCGCCACCATGACTTCCTGAGACGTCAACTCCAACTTTTGCGCTGCAAGTGACAGACGAATATAGCGGCGCGGATCAAGACGCATCGCTGATCGGGCGCTGAGGGCGGTCTTTCCCGATTTGATCGCCTGGCGGACTTTGGACGCCTTGTCACTGCAACCA
Organism: uncultured Alphaproteobacteria bacterium; assembly: GCA_965603015.1. Lineage (GTDB taxonomy): Bacteria > Pseudomonadota > Alphaproteobacteria > M2410 > M2410 > JAUWTJ01. The sequence continues at coordinate 14,752 of CBFDBJ010000085.1, read as the reverse complement.
GTTCCCTGTGTTTCCGGTGCAGCGGCCGGTAAAGCGGCTGTCCCAGACGGATTTTCTGATGTTTCCGCTTTGAGAGTCTCAGGGGCCAGATGGTCTGCTTCTACGCCCGCACCGGGCGCGTCAGCCTCATTGGACCGTGATGATGTAGTATAAGCGTCAGAACGCTGTCCTTCCGGTCTTTGGCCCTCAGCCTCGTTAATGGCGTTTGAGACTATGTCATCAAACCAGTTTTCATCGCTATCTTCTTGCTCCGCACGAGCCAGATCCTCGGAAAAACTCGAGCCAGCCGAGGGCAAGTCGAGCTCTCGCCTTTTGCCAAGAGACAAACCTTCCAGATCAAGCCCACCATGTGATTCGAGTTGAGAAAACCCATGACTGAGAGGATCCTCGGCGTCGCCAACTGAACGGCTATCGTTCTCATGCGCCGCGCTTTCCTGAAAAGCCTGCTCGATCATGTCACGATGATCCGCAACCACCTGCGCTCCCGGCTGCGCAAGGCCGTGCCCACGGTCCGTTGCAATCTCCTGATCGATGACCCCGTCTACCCTCGAGGGCTGTCTGTCGGTCAAAACCCGCTCGGCTTCCTGCGCCAGTCGTCTGGCGGGAATATGTTGTGCAATGGCCTCCGCTGTGAAGGCAGCCGCGGCAGGGACAGCTTCGCCCTTGCGCGCAAGAAGACCAGCTGTCAACGACGCGTACTTTGAACTGTTGGCATCGACTTCATCTTCATGGTTCATCATCGTATGAGCGTCCTTCATTGCGCAGCCCTCCGACCGAACGAAGCGCCGGGTTGTCCAAGGCCGTTGAGATTCGGGAGCGGCGCACCTCTTTCATCGAGAGACCGGGCAACCGGAGCCTCCAGTCGATACAGGCGTTCCTTCAGATATTGCCAAAGCTCGCCTATTTCCTCTGCAGATTGGCCCCCTGGATCTGTTTCCATCACGGTGCGCCCGTCAATCATACTGGCGGCAAAATCTACCCGATTGTGGATGTTCACCGGCGCAACGGTTCCATGTTGCGACAGCGCAACGGCGGCCTCCGAAGTAATTCGCGCTCGACGTGTGGCGGCGTTGATCGCAAAAATAACCGGTTTCTTGTGAGACTCAGCAATATCGACCGTTGGACCGACTGCGCGCAGGTCATGCGGACTCGGACGTGTCGGCAGGACAAGAAGATCAGCCACAGCGACAACTTCAGAAATTGCACGGGTTACAGCTGGCGGCGTATCAACAACAACAAGCTTGTAATTGGCCTGGCGAATTTGCTGCAGGTCAGAATATAACTGGGAGAAAACAGATTGAATAAACACCGGAGTGCTCACTTGTCTGGAATTCCACCACTTGGACAAAGACCCTTGCGGATCTGTGTCAATCAGGGCGACAGGACCGTCGCCGGATCTTTCGGCTTCAACAGCAATGTGTCCTGCCAGAGTGGTCTTTCCTGAGCCACCCTTCTGTGACGCGAACACCAACACACGCATAGGCGATGTCATGCCTCTTACTCCTTTCGGTAACTCCGCTACCCCCTTGATCTCAAGGTCGGGCCGGAAGCTTTGCGTCCCATCGTTTCCAATGGTTTGCCGTTTCGTGGTTTATACGTGCCGCAAACGTCTACTTCTTCGACACAATACTTATATTAAGGGAAAGTAAAAACTCAACTCTTTCGACGCCACTCCGTGTACGTTTCACTCCGTCAGTTGACGTACTGTTTTTACTAAAATTTTATTCCATTTCTATGGTTCACGCCACCATCAGATCGTCAAGATCCCAGAAACACAACGTATTGACGGCCTGTTCCTCAGAAATATTGTCGAATATTGAGGCAATGACTTGCAGGTCACCGGCAGGGCGCGGCGTTTTGCTGCGTTGATAGTCGATCAGCAAAAACATGGTTGTGAACTGGCCCCGGTCAGCGCCAATCGATTTACACAAAAGCGCGAGCGCCTGGCCGCCTTCATCTGTCAAGGCTTCGCGCACGGTGTGACCATTGACACCGAGGTCGGAAATCAGTTGTGCGATCAGCCTTTTCAAATCTCCCGCCCGGAGAAGAGATATGAGATCATTTACCTTCACCGCATTAGCGCGCTTTATAATTTCCCCCGGGGTCTTATACTCTGCACCAACTTCGGCCCTGGAGGCTGCAGCGGCAACGCCAAGTTCAAGAGCCCTGTCGAGCACATCCTGATCAACAGGGAACTCTTTCAGGATCCGCTCGCGAAGCGACCCGGAGACCCACCAAAACATTTGATTGGCAAATATCGGATCAAGCCCGTCCCGTTCGATCAATGGTCGACGCAGCGCCTCGACATTGCGACTGCGTTCAATCAACTTTTGCATGTCAGCGAAGTCGATTTCCGCCGAGTCATTTTCCACGAGGTTGGTCAGAACGATGTCTTCACCCACTTCAATGAGCACACTTGAGATCTCCGCAGAGATTCCTTCGCGGTTGGCGATTGCAATCCGGTGACCTTCAGATTCGGTGCGAATGACTTTCAGCAGAGATTCATTTGAAACTGTCCGACAACCCAGCAGCATCGGTCTGGCAATTTCATACTCATCGTGAATCAAAAACTGAACGAGCGCTTCCGGCGGCGAAGGGAGGTCAGCCAATTGCCTGGCCAACTGCAGACGAAGGTCTGTTTCTGCCTGAGCCGCTAGATCGAGCAATATCTCGTCGAGGATCTCGCGCTCGCCGTCGCGGAGTTTCTCATCTCGAAACATTCTGATGTCGACGACTTGTTCAAGTAAGTCTCGCCGAGATTCTGGTGTTTTTTCAGCCGCCAAGACTTTCATTCCTTCAAGGTTGTAGCTTGCCATTATCCTGCTCCTTATGGCTGCATCATATTCTAGACTTCAATCTCTCTTGTTGCTCTATCCCAGTATCGCAAGATCAGATCCGCCTTATCAGTCGAAAGCGTGTCGTGGACCAACGTGACCGCATCATTTGCAGCTTTGTTTTCGTCCCAGAGATCGCCCTTTCGGTTGCTCAGAATTGACCTCAAACGCATATAACGCTCGCGACCAAAACCCGTCGCCTTACAAAAAACGCCAATTGCCTCTCCACCCTGATCATCAAAAATCTGGGCAATCGTCTCTGCCCTCAAGCAGGCACCGGCAGCAAGGATATCAAGAGCATCGCAAGCGTCGCCGGTATCAAGCTCATCCAGAGCAAGATCGACATCTTGCCGATCCATCTTTTGTGCCTTGCGCACCATTCGGAAAGCATTGGCAACCTCCGGGATCATCTCATCGAACTCTTCGGTAATCTCCAATGAAACGACTTCAAAAACCGCCTGCCTTGGGCTGGCAAAGCGCTCGATTATCGAGCGGCGCAAGATAGATGGTGACCACCAGAAGACCAAGTGCGCCAGATCCGGTGGGAAGTCCGCTCTTTCAATGAGGGGCTCGAGGACTTCCGGTTCTTCCAAACTCTTTTCCGCGAGACGCACAAATCCCGTACGCGAAATCTCTGCCGTCGCATTGCGCAACATTACCCGAATAGTGGATATGTCTGCACATTGAATTATCGCATCACAAACCGAACTATGCAGATCTTCACGTTCAGCGACACACTTTTGATATATCGGACCGGACGTCGTTACCACTGATATCAGATCTGCCTGTTTCAATTTCATCGGCGACCTTAGAACAGGCAAGGCAATCTCGTCCTCACTGTGGAGCATTGTTCTGATGAGAACAGGTGGAGGCTCCGAGTGTTGTAACATCCGTTCGACCATTTTGAGCTTGCTGGTACGGTCCGCTTTTTCGAAGAGCCTCGAAATGATGTCATCGGACAAGGCCCGTTCCTGTGGTGCAATGTTCCCCGAGGGCAGAAACAACAGATCTGACAGACGCATCATCAAGACTCTGATTGCGGCTTCGTTTCTGTCCTCCGGAGACAGATCCTGTTTATCCCCCCCTGCTTCGCCGTCGATGCTGATGATCTCTTCGAGTTCAGTGTCGATCTGCATTCCCTCGTCCATGGCGCGCGTGGTCATCGGCAGTGGTTCCCGCGGCAATGGTGGCAGCGGTAGCGAAGCCCCTGGGCCCAGCACATCCTTACCTTGCGCAAGGTCATCAATCGACGCGCCAATACGTCCGTTGTCGTCGTCTTGCAGCGCTTTGAATTTTGCGAAAGACACGTGAGTTACTCCGAAACAATTTTTTGGCCAGATTCCATCTTCACTACTGACACGAATTTGATAATTCATTTCTCTTTGTAGTTGTGGTATGAACCCGGTATATCTATCGATTGATAATGACCAGGTTTCATTACAAATTCGCAAAGGGAAAGATTAAATTGTAACGATCTCGCGGGGTTAGAATTCAGTATAGGATAGTTAACCATCCCGGGATAAGGTGCTGATGTCACAGCGGTGGTGTGACCTAAACGACGACGAGGAACAAACGCATGGTTTTGATGAGGGTTAATATCGCCGGTTTACTCTTACTGACAATGCTTTCCGCCTGCGTAACCGGGATCGACCCCGCCATTCTGGATTCCGCTGAATACAATGAGGGGTTCTCGCATGGCTGTGCGACAGCAGACAAACAGTCCAACGGTTTTAAGTCCGACATCGTGGAAAACCCCGCACGCTCGGAAAGCAACGAGCGCTACATCATCGGCTGGCGACAGGGATTTTACGCCTGTGGCGGAAAGTCCATGGATCCGAAGTCTTATAACACCGGCGAGTGGTATCATGATATCGGCGACTGAGCTGAAGTAATGGGAATGGCCATACAACGAGTGGCGATACACGGAGAGTGATCATGAAGAGTTTTTTGCTTGGTGCCTTACTGGTCGGAAGCACACTGTTTTATGCCGACCACAGTTACGGTACCTTGCGGCCCTGTGACATGCTCGCCAAGGAACGCGCCCGTGACGCCATGGACAAGGAAGGTCTGTCAATCGGACTGCTTGATCTGGCCATTGGAAAATGGAAGGCGCACCAGGCTCAGAACCTGTCTACTTTCGACTGTGTGGTTGGTGTTTCCGAGGAATGGTGGTTCAACGCAAAACAACTGGTTGGCATCGAGGATTAGTGCCTGGCATCAAGCTCTGCCGTCAGATCCGCAGCCTGCTTGAGGCGAACAGAGGTCGTTTCCACGATATGCGCCTGAAGCGCTGCATTGGTCCGCATGAGCCTCCGGAAGTCCCGACGATCCAGAACCAGTAGATGGCAAAAGCCGTTGGCAATCACATCGGCGTTTCGCCTGTTATGTGTCACCAGTGCCATTTCGCCGAAATAATCCCCCGCTCCGAGTTCCACAGTGGCATTGGGCAAGTGTACTTTCACTGATCCTGCAGCGATAAAGAACATCCGCGTTCCGATGCGGCCCTTTTCAATGATCTTTTCGCCAGGCAGTACAAGGCCAGGCCGCAATTGTCTGGCAATGTTTGAAAGGTCCGGGCTTGAGAGAATGGAGAACAGCGGAACGGCGGTCAGCATGCGCGATAGCTCCAGACCAAGATTTAGCCCCGGCGGCTTGTCCTGGCCGGACTGGCGAACCCTGCGATCCGTCTCAAGGTCTTCAAAAACCTCAAGAGAAATTACAGATTGACGCAATTGCTCTCTATACTGCGTTTGTTCCAGTCCAAGTGCGATGCGGTTGAGATAGCGTTGATGGAGGTCCGAAGCAAAGGATGGAAACTGGAGACTTACCGCCTCAAGTGCCCCGAGGATCCCGGCAAGACGGTCCTCCAGAAGCTTTTCGACCTCTGCAACAATCTGTGGCCCCACAAGGCCGGATACAGACTCTCTGGAAAACGTGATCAGGTCTCGCACTGCAAATTCTGCAACAATCAAAACTTCAAACCGCCGCGCAAGCAGGCGCGCCAGATCGGTTTCATAGCCAAAGCGCCGCTGGGTCCACAAGGCCATGCGAAGTTGCCAGCCCCATTTCAAACCAACCGCCGTAGCCTTGCCGTAACCCTCAATCCCTCCAGTTTTTGCACCGTCGAACGTTCGACTGGCATCAGCCCTCAGAGTCTCCGCAATACGCCGTGTGGCGATGCCACGTTGATAGTATTCAAGGCAAAGGTCCATCTCCCGACTGGCAACAGACAAGAGGGCGACCTGCAACAGATCCTCCCGCTCCATGGAAAGAGTTCTGGTCGCCGTGGCTTCGGTGCCCTCGGCGGCGGATGGAGGTGGAAAGCCAATCTCCTCCGCAATTGCGCTGACCTGCTTCTGCACTCGGGATCGTGAGACGTCCATGACCCGGTCTCTTATCTGCCGCTCTCTGGGTGTCAGCTTGTCAAGCCGAAGGAGGCGCATCAACGGGTGAAGTGTCGGCGCCTGCACAAACAAAGTGATGAGCACATATCCTGTAGCAGCTACGAGAATGAAGCGCCTGAGATCCTCTGAAAGGCTCGGGTCCTCTGAAATGGCGAGCGCAAGCGCGATAGTGACTGCGCCGCGCAGACCGCCCCAGGCCAACACAGCCCGATAGGAAATATTGATCGGCTGGGCCAGACGAAAATGGCTGAGCGCGGGGATCAAGGCATAAAGAATGAGAATGCGGGCGAACAGCGTCGCGCCGAACAGGATGACAAGGATCAAGACATCTTCGAAGCGGAAGGCCCCGAGGACGCGCGGTGCGACCATGGCGGCGAGCACAAAGATTAACGATGTGGCCCAAAAATCAAGCATGGCCCAGGTTCCCTCAACAATACTCCAGCCGCCAGGAGAGACCCTCAGTCGACCATCATTGGCAAAGACAATCGCTGCTGTCACGACAGCAATCACACCTGAAAAACCCAAATAGGCATCCGCCACATAGTAGGTGAGATAGGCCAGTGCAACGGTCAGCGTAACCTCTCCCATCACAAGATCCTTCATGGCACCGATCAGCAACGCCCCCGTCTTGGCGAAGACATATCCAACCAGCGCACCTCCAATAGTTCCAATGAAAAAGGCTGCGACACCTGCAGCAGGATCACTCTCTCCAGCAACCATCGAAAAAAGAACTGTATAAAGAGCAATGGCCGCGGCGTCATTAAAGAGGCTTTCCCCTTCAACAAGGACCAGCAGGCGTTTCGGCGCGCCGAGGTCCCTGAAAATGGCGACGACCGCCGCCGAATCTGTCGTGGCGACGATTGAACCCAGTAGAAGCGCGACAACGAGAGGAACGCCCGCAAAAACTGACAGGCTGAAACCTACAAGGCCGGTACAGACGACGACAGCTACAACGGCCAGAACGATGACAGCGCCGACCTCATCCATCAGCCGCCTGACATCTATGGACAGGCCCGCAGAAAAAAGCAGCGGCGGCAGAAAAATAAAAAGATAACCGTCGGCGGGCAATTCAAGTCCAGCGGTCGCTCGCAGCAAATCACCGCCTACACCTTCCGCGCCGGCAAATCTCAGCGCCGCAACGCCCAAAATAACACCGAACGCTCCCAACAAAACTGTGTAGGGCAACTGCAGCTTTCTGGCCATCGGCATCAAAAGGCTGAAAGCAAACATAAGGCAAGCCACTGCAAAGACGACAGATCCGACGGTCATAGCTCCTGGTTTCCTCCGGCTTCAGTGAAAATGGCATTTAGGGGCCAAAGCAGCGCTTTCATTTTCTGCCCCGCATCTGTCAAAAATTTCCATTTCTATTCAAGAGCAAATAGACCATTCTTTCGACATAAGATGATTTGTCCCTCAGGATCAATCAAGAGAAGCTTCCTCATGCAAGGGAAGCCGAAAAGGGAAAGAAAAACAAGACATAATGAGTGAACCCGAGACAAGCGGCATAGCGGATGTCACAGAGGGGCACCCCGACAAGGCGACACGGCGCTGGTATTTCGGTGGGCACGGCGCGTGGTATGCGGCCGCCGGGCTGCAGATGGTTCTGTTCCCGTTTCTTACGGCATTTGTCCTTGGCCTGGATGCGCGCTATGTCGGCATCGCTCAACTGGCCCTGATGGGACCTGGCATTGTCCTTTTACTGCCGGGCGGCGTCATCGCTGACCATGTCGATGAACGCCGCTATCTCATCAAACTGCACCTGCTCGCTTCTCTGCCGCCGCTTCTCATGGCTTGCGTCATTTTTACAGACCATCTGAGTTTTGGTTTTCTTATCGGCTATGCGGTGATCGCCGGTTCGATTTCTACCCTCACCATTCCGGCCCGAGATTCTCTTCTCAACCGCCTGACCCCACACGAAGGTCTCACCAAGCTTATAGCGCTTGCAATCGCCCTACAGTTTGGCGGGCAATTGACCGGGATGGCCATCGCGGGTTTCGCCGTCACGACCGGCCCGGCCCCCTTCTTTGTCCTTCTCTCGCTTATCATGCTCAGTGGCGCCTGGGCTCTGACCAGGCTCAAGACTGCCAGCCACGAGGTCGCCCATACCCCTCTTGGCGCTGACCTGCGAATTTATGCAAGGCGCATCGCGGACGCCATGAGCCACCTCTTTGGCTCGAGAATTCTGGCCCCCGTGATGATCTGTAACTCTGCTGTTGGCTTCTTTTTTGTCGGCAGTTTCATGGTTTCCGTCCCGATTTTCGTCAGGGATGTATTCGGCGGCGGGGCCCGCGATATTTCCTTGCTTCATATCAGTTTTTTCGTCGGCACCGTCATCTCGGCTCTCGTCATCATGCGCATCAAAGCCATTCGCAATCGCGGCAAGGTGATCATGATTGGCCTCGCGGTGGGAACACTTGTTTGTTTTTTGATGACCCGTGACGTATCGTTTCCGGTCTTTGCTTTTCTCATGTTTTGCTGGGGACTTGGGGCAGGCGTTGTCATGACAAATAGCCGAACGATCATTCAGGAAGCGGCTCCTGATGAGATGAGAGCGCGAATGCTGGCCTCCTTTCAGATGGGTATCATGGGCTTTGGGCCCCTCGGGTCCCTCATAACCGGATTTGTCATAGAAGCTGTGGGTGCACGAAATGCCATGTTTGTCCCCGGCGTGGGCATGGGCGCAGTTCTGGTTCTCATCGCGATATTCACCGGCCTGTGGTCCCTGACGAACCAGGATACGTCGAGATCAATCACACATTGATGCTATTTGCTTTCACTATCGCCCTGCATCTGTCGTAGCATGAGCCAACCGGGGAACATCACCCGAAGAAAACGCTGCGAGAAAAGAATGAGTGAAAACACCACGCCAGCAGAGTTTGACCCTGCCTCAGAGCCCGACATGCCCCCCGGAGCACACCTGAACACCCCCATCGAGGAATACCATTGGTATATGGGTGGTCAGGCAATGTTTTTCGCTTCAGGCGGGATCGGGTTTGTCCTGGGACAGTGGCTGATTGCGTTTTACCTTCGCGAGCCGCCTGAGGTCATGGGCCTTGCCATGATGGTCATGAGCCTGCCGCAACTCCTTTTTATCCTCTTCGGTGGTCTGGCTGCGGACAGGATGGAACTCCGGGCACATCTCATCCGAATGCAATCCCTGATGATGATCCCCATGCTGGGGGTGGCGGTGGTCATCATGGCGGGCAAACTGACGGTGGTGGTTCTGGTTGCGATTAATTTCGTTGGCGCCATATTTGCCGCCTTCGTTCAGCCGGCGCGGGACAGCCTGCTTTCGCGGGTGACCGTCAATCTGGAACACATCACCATTCAGCAGGCGATCACAACCGCCAATATGCTGCAATTCGGCGCGCAAATTTTCGGCATTCTGATGGTCATGGCGGTTGCCATTGTCGGGCCAGTCAGTCTTATTTTTATGCAGTCGTTCCTCTATCTGATGGGGATCTATGCGACGGCGCGGCTTTCCCACAGCCCCCCTTCGCCGCGCGATGACAGCGGCGGCCACTGGATAGCCTCGCTCCACACTGATGTGCTTGATGGTCTCAAGGTTTCTTTCCGTTCACATGAAATCCGCCCGGTCATGCTCTGGGTCCTGTCGTCGGGATTTATTGTCATGGGAACGTTCATGATCTATCTGCCGCTTATCGTGCGCGATGTGTTCCACGGCGACGCGTTTGAACTGACCGTTATGATGACCTGTTTCTTCAGTGGTGTGACAATCTGCTCTCGCCTTTTGTCGCGGTTCGGCAGTTTCCGCTACCAGGGACGGGCGCTGCTGATGGCACAAACCTGCTCGGCCTGCATCATGCTGGCCATAAGCCAGAACCACATTGTGTGGATCTTCTTTGGTCTGGTCTTTTGCTGGGGGTTGTCTGCGGCTATCAGCATGTCGATGACCCGGTCAATCATTCAGCAAGCTGCCCCCGAAAGCCATCGCGCCCGGGTTCTGTCAGTTTTCCTGCTGTGCATGTTCGGCGGCGCGCCCATCGGGTCGCTGATCGGCGGGTTCCTTGCCCGCAGCTTTGGCCCGCTTGACGCCATGCTCATCGCCATGGTCGCAAGCCTGACAATGATCCTGGCCTTTACCTTGCTGTCTAGTCTCTGGTCCCTGAAGAGCGACCCCATACGGTATGATGACGGCGAAGCGGCCACTTGAACCAATCAGGAATAGTCCGGCTCATCCCACCACGGGAAGTAGGACGGCAGATCGGTCGAGATTTTGCTCTGATAGTCAGCCGGGCGCTTTTCAAGGAAGGATGTGACACCCTCTGCCGCGTCGGGGCCACGCCCTGTGGCGAGTACACCACGACTTTCGATCTTGTGGGCTTCCATGGGATGGTCTGCCCCCAGCATGCGCCACATCATCTGACGTATCAGCGTGACAGACAAAGGTGATGTGTTTTGCGCAATCTCCTGCGCGATTTCATAGGCACGGGGCAGAAGGTCGTCATGCGGCACCACTTCCTTGACAAGCCCTCCTTTCAGCGCCTCTGCGGCGTCAAACACCCTGCCGGAATAGGCCCATTCGACAGCCTGGCTGATACCGACAATACGGGGCAGGAAATAGCTGGAGCACGCTTCGGGAACGATGCCACGACGGGCAAAGACAAAACCGAATTTTGCTTTTTCAGATGCGATCCTGATATCCATGGGCAATTGCATGGTCGAGCCAATCCCGACCGAGGGGCCGTTGATGGCACCAATAACGGGTTTCAGGGAATTGAAAATCCGGAGGCCGAGGATGCCGCCCCCGTCCCTGTATTTTGGATCCGACCAGTCCGGTTCGGCGGGTGCACTGCCGCTCTCCGCGTCGGATCGGGCGAAGGTATCACCGCCGCTTGAAAGGTCCGCTCCGGCGCAAAAGCCCCGTCCGGACCCTGTCACAACCACGGCGCGGACATCATCATCGGCATCAGCCAGGTCAAAGGCTTGCACCATCTCGTTCAACATTGTGCCGGTGAAAGCGTTGAGCTTGTCCGGCCGGTTGAGCGTCAGTGTCGCAACCTTGTCTTTCACATCATAGAGTATCTGGGTAAATTCCATTACATATCTCTCCCTTTTACGAAGCCTCTGCGGGCCGCTTTCCAACCCTGATCCTGGCGCACTTTGGCCAATTGTACAATTGCCTGAAAAAAATCTGATTTTCTGGATAAATCCGGTTGTTTCCGGCTTACACTTGACCTTGGAGCGCGGTGCCTTAATCTACCTCGCAACAATAAGAAATTCCGGTGGAGACCGGTGGGAGACGAGCCTTACATGTACGACTACATCATCATTGGTGGCGGTTCTGCCGGCTGCACGCTGGCCAACCGGCTATCGGTCAACCCGAAGACCAAGGTTTTGCTTCTGGAGGCCGGAGGGCGGGATACCAATCCGCTTATCCATATTCCAGCGGGCTATTTCTACAATATGGGCAACCCGAAGATCGACTGGTGCTACAAGACCGAGCCGGAGGAAGGCACAGGCAATCGCGAGATCGACTGGCCGAGGGGCAAGGTGCTGGGAGGTTCCAGCTCGATCAACGGGTTGCTCTACGTCCGGGGACAGGCCCAGGACTATAATGGCTGGCGGCAGATGGGCAATGAAGGATGGGGTTGGGACGATGTTCTGCCCTACTTCATCAAATCCGAGAACCAGGAACGCGGCAAGGATGACCTTCACGGTGCCGGCGGACCGCTCAATGTGAGTGATCTTGCAGACCCCCACCCAATTTCCCGCGCTTTTGTCGAGGCAGGCGTTGAGCGCGGACTGCCGAAACTGGATGATTGCAACGGGGTCAGCCAGGAAGGGGTCGGGTTCTATCAGGTTACCATCAAGAACGGGAGGCGACACTCTGCGGCTGCCGGCTATCTGAAGGAGGCTCGAGATCGGCCCAATCTGGCGGTGGAAACCGAGGCGCTGGTGCAGCGTATTCTGTTTAATGGCAAACGCGCCGTTGGCGTGGAATTCCTCAAGGATGGCGACATCCGCGAGGAGCGCGCGGGCGCCGAGGTTATCCTGTGCGGCGGCGCGGTCAATTCACCGCAAATTCTCCAGCTGTCGGGTGTCGGCAATGCAGAGGAATTAAAGGCTCACGGTATTGAGGTCGTGCATGAGCTCAAGGGCGTCGGCGAAAACCTGCAGGACCACTATCAGATCCCCATTGTCTATCGGGTGACCAGGCCCGGGACCGTCAACGAACTCACACGTGGCCTGCCCCTTGTCGGCCAAATTGCGAAATACCTGACTTCTCGCAAGGGATTGCTGGCAATGTCTCCTGCCCAGGTCTTTGCCTTCGCACGCACCAGGCAGGAGCTGGAGACGCCGGATATTCAGTTCCACTTTCTCCCGGCCAGCATGGATCCCGAGGACACTTCAGGCAAAGGCAAACTCGACAAACTCCCAGGCATGACGGCAACAATGTGCCAGCTCAGACCGGAGAGCCGGGGTTCGATCAAGATCAAGTCCGCAGATCCTGGTGCTTACCCTGCAATCCACCCGAATTATCTTGCCGACCCCATTGATCAACAAACCGCGATTGCCAGTATCAGAACCGCACGCGATATCTTTGGCGCGGACGCACTATCGGGATATCGCGGAGACGAGCTTGTTCCCGGTAATACCATTCAGAGCGATGACGAGATTCTCGAATATTGCCGTCTCACAGGGATCACCATCTATCACCCTGTTGGTACCTGCAAGATGGGGTCCGACCCGATGGCCGTTGTAGACAGCGAGCTGAGGGTTCATGGGTTGACGGGGCTGCGCGTTGTCGATGCCTCTATTATGCCGAGACTTGTCTCCGGGAACACCAATGCACCGACAATAATGATTGCCGAAAAGGCTGCGGACATGATCCTGTCGGCGACCACCTGAACGCAACAACCAACGAGGAAACGCTCATGCATCCCAGCATTCATGCGGAACAAACGCCGGACAAGCCAGCATTCATAATGGCCAACACCGGCGAAACCCTGACCTATGGAGAGCTTGAAGAGCGCTCCAATCAGGGAGCGCAGCTGTTTCGGTCAAGGGGCCTTAAAAAAGGTGATGCGATTGCCATCTACATGGAAAACAATTCGCGTTATTTCGAGGTCTGCTGGGCGGCGCAACGCTCGGGACTTTATTTCACCTGCATCTCGTCGCGGCTGACGGCTGAAGAGGTCGACTACATCGTTGGTGATTGTGGCGCGAAGCTGTTTGTCACTTCGGACCAGAAGTCCGATGTGGCTGGCGAACTTGGTTCGCTCATGCCCGGTGTTGAAACCCGGTTGATGGTGGGTGGCACCATTGATGGCTACGATAGCTGGGAGGCGAGTGCTGACGCCATGCCCGCCAGCCGCATTGCGGATGAGTGCGCCGGAACGGATATGCTCTATTCTTCCGGAACGACAGGGAAACCAAAGGGCGTTCGTGTGCCGCCTCCGTCCGATGATATTGCCGAGGCTGGCGGGCTTGTCTCTCTGGTCAACCTTCTCTACGGGTTCAATCCGGACTCAATTTATCTGTCCCCTGCCCCGCTCTATCATTCGGCCCCGCTCAGGTTCAACATGGCAATCCAGCGCATCGGCGGAACCTGCGTGGTCATGGAAAACTATGACCCCGAGCAAGCTCTTCAGATGATCGAAAAATACAAGGTGACCTGCAGTCAGTGGGTCCCGACCATGTTTGTGCGCATGTTAAAAACACCGAAGGACGTTCGCACGAAATATGATCTTTCCACGCACAAGATGGCAATCCACGCCGCCGCGCCCTGCCCGATCCCGGTCAAGAAGCAAATGATCGAGTGGTGGGGGCCAATCATCAGTGAGTACTACGCCGGGACCGAAGGCAACGGTTTCTGTACAATCAATTCAGAAGAATGGCTTTCTCACGAGGGCTCGGTTGGCAAAGCCATTATGGGTGAACTTCATATTGTCGGCGAGGACGGCGAGGAAGCGGCTACCGGTGAGCCGGGCTCGATCTTTTTTGCCAATGGCAGCGCCTTTGAATATTACAATGACCCGGAAAAGACCAAGGACTCGCGGAACGACAAAGGCTGGTCGACCCTTGGCGACGTTGGCTATGTTGATGAGGACGGCTATCTCTACCTGACAGACCGCAAGGCCTTCATGATCATCTCCGGCGGGGTCAATATTTACCCGCAGGAAACCGAGAACCTGCTCATCACCCATCCGAAAGTGGCGGACGTTGCTGTGATCGGCGTTCCAAATGAAGACTTTGGCGAAGAGGTCAAGGCTGTGGTCCAGCCAGCCAATCCGGCAGACGCGGGCGATGCGCTTGCCGAGGAATTGATCGAATTTTGCAAGGAGCACCTCAGCGCGATCAAGTGTCCGCGGTCCGTTGACTTCGATCCGGAACTGCCAAGGCACCCGACCGGCAAACTTTACAAGCGCCTCGTACGAGACCGCTATTGGGGCAACAAGACATCAAAAATCGTATAGGGCCGAGTGGCTCAAATCACCCTCGAAAGGAATTAAAATGGAAGCCATTGAATTTGGAGATCTGAAAAATCAC
>CBFDBJ010000084.1:0-15307 GCA_965603015.1 uncultured Alphaproteobacteria bacterium | reverse complement strand
CTTTCTGTTGTCCGGGAGAGGTGGCGGTATCTTGGCCCGCCAGTCGCACCATGACAATCATACTCCAAAAAGGCTGAATATTCAAGGACTTACGACCTTCAACCCAGAGGCGTGGCGAGTGGATTGGAGACCAGGGGCGGCTGTGACCCCAACGAGTCCGCAATGTTTTATGGTAAATGGGTTGATTGGGTGAGTATGAAAACTCTGGGGGCCTTGATGCCATAGCGGGTCTATGTCGGAAAGATTGTTTACATTCTGGAGGAAATTTCCGATGGCGCGGGTCTCATCTTGAATGATGAGCCAGGCATACTGGGCCGCGTGCGTCGGATTACCCCATTTCCGTTTTTTGTAGCAAATTTTGTGCTAGATTGAGATCGAAGCAGGAACGAACACTCAAGTTGTCTCGATGGCTCTAAAGAAATTAGGCGAAATACTCCTTGCCAGATCGGCGGTCAGGCCGATTGATCTTGATCGGGCTCTCAGCGCGCAGACCGAACATCAGGAGCGGCTTGGTCAGATTCTGATTCAGCTTGGTGTCGCGTCCAGAGAGGATGTGCTGGGCGCACTGGGTGAACAGTTTGGTCTGGCGACGATCGGGTCTGGTGAGTTTCCGGAAGACCCGCTGCCACAAGAACTGTGCTCCGAGCGCTTTCTGAAGGCCAATCGGGTTTTACCTCTGAGTGAGTCGGAGAGTGAATTTAATTTTGCCATTCCCGACCCAACACAATCGTTTATCAGGCCGGCCCTGGAACTGGCCTTTGATAAACCTGTTGTGCTTCACCTTGCGCTGGAAGACGACCTCGATGAGGTCCTGGCGAAGATCTACCCGGACAAAACGGTCGATGCTGACGTTAGCGAGATCCTCGAAGGGAATAGTTTCGGGGTGGCGGACGAAGTCGATGTCGCACTTCTGCGCGATATGGCCAGCGACGCGCCGATTATTCAGGCGGTAAATGGTCTGGTGTCGCAAGCAGTAGCCCTGGGGGCTTCAGATATTCATGTCGAGCCGTCCGCCGGTCGGTTGGTGGTCCGTATGCGGCGTGATGGAATTCTTGCGGAAATGGAGACCTTCCCCCTCGACCGGGCCCCGGCGATCCTTTCACGAATAAAGATTATGTCGGATCTCGACATCGCAGAACGCCGGCACGCGCAGGACGGGCGTTTTCGCTTTGTCGGAGACGGCAGCGAACTTGATGTCCGTGTTTCGATCATCCCGACACTGCGTGGGGAAGGGGCGGTTCTTCGACTGCTACGCCCGGGGGGCATCGCGCTTGATTTTGCAGCGCTCGGGATGTCGCCGGAGGTTTGCCGTGGATTTGAAGAGGCGTTGGAAGCGCGTCAGGGGATCGTTCTCGTGACTGGCCCGACCGGGAGCGGCAAGACCACAAGTCTTTATGCCGCAATGCACCGCCTCGACGCGCGTGCTCGAAAAATTATCAGTGTTGAAGATCCTGTTGAGTACCGAATTGATGGAGTGACCCAGATACAGGTCGATCCCAAAATCGATATGGGCTTTGCCAATGCGCTGCGGTCCATTTTGAGGCACGACCCCGACGTGCTCATGATAGGGGAAATGCGTGACAGGGAAACTGCCGAAATTTCCGTGCAGTCTGCTCTGACGGGACATCTGGTTCTGTCAACCGTCCACACAAACAATGCTTCGTCAGCTGTCACACGGCTCCTCGATATGGGCATTGAGCCTTATCTGATAACTTCAACCTTGCTCGGCGCTTTTGGACAGCGCCTTGTCCGAAAGACTTGTCCGGCGTGCTGTGTTGATGTGCCGGTCGAAAAAGAGCTGTTCGCGAAATACGACCTGGAAGCTCATGGATTTGAACCCGGTATGAAGCTCCCCCATGGCAGGGGATGCAAAGCGTGCTTCGACACCGGATATTCCGGCCGTATCGGCGTCTATGAATATCTGAAGGTTGATGAACAGATCCGCCATCAAATTCTGGATCACCAAGACGCACACGAGATAGAGGCCTATGCGGTTTCTTGCGGTATGAAGACAATGTGGTCAGATGGTCTCGAGAAGGTTAGACAAGGCAAGACAACGCTTGACGAATTACTCCGTGTAGTCGGGGGTGATGACCATGCCGGCATTTGACTACCGGGCAGTTGATGCGTCCGGTCATGAAGTCGATGGCAACCGCGACGCAAATTCGATTTCTGATGTTCAGAATTACCTCTTTCAACAGGGCCTTGTTCCGATCAGTGTCAAACCATCGGGTCAAGGGGCAGGCAAAGGCCGCGTTCGTCAGGGTGTTCGGGGCCAAGCTGCATCCATGAAGGATCCTCTTGGCTTTACTCAGGAGCTTTCACGACTTCTCTCCGCCAGTTTCAATGTAGAGCGCGCTCTTACCATCCTGGCCAAAGATAAGGCCTGGCCTGTTGCCAACGATCTGCTTGTCTTTGTGCGCAAGGGGGTCCCCTTTTTTGAAGCGCTTCAGACCCGCCCGGATCTGTTTGACCAACTCTACATTAACATGGTCCGTGCAGGAGAGAGCGCCGGCGCTCTTGCTGAAACAGTAGATGAGCTGACGCGGCTGCTTGAGCGTCAAAAGCGGACCAATGATTCAATTCGAAGTTCTACATTATATCCGCTGATACTGGTGTTTGCATCAGGGGGCGCCCTGCTATTTCTTCTTGGCTACGTAGTGCCGCAATTTGAGACCCTCCTGATTTCCAGTCGAATAGAGGTTGGCGGATGGCTGGGGTTTCTGTTTTCATTGTCATATGGCGTGAAGACATACTGGATTCACGGTCTTGTAGGACTTCTGGCTGTGATCATTTCCCTCGACCAGGTCTTCAAAAGGCCACAAGCGCGAGCCAGCTGGGATGAGGTGATCCTGAAAGTGCCCAAACTGGGTAACTACATAGCAAGGAGAGAGAGCGCGCGATTTGCAAGGGTGCTCGGCATTATGCTCCGGAGGCATATATCGCCGCTTACAGCTGTGGAAATTGCAACAGGAACCGTCCGAAATGTCACTATCGCGCGATATTTGAATGAGATACGAGACGTCATGATTCGCGGGGAGGGGCTGGCGGCACCACTGGCCAGGGTCCAGGTGTTGCCATCCATTGTTGCGAGAATGGCGGAGATTGGAGAGGAAACCGGAGATCTCGGTAGCGCGTTTGGACATGCGGCCGACATTCTGGATGCCGAGATCGAAGCCGACCTCAAGACATTTCTGGCGATCCTTGAGCCTGCGGTTATCTTGACTGTTGGTGCTATGGTCGGCGGCATAGTAATATCAATACTGTCGGCACTCATGAGTGTGACAGATTATATCGGCTGAGTGATTGAAGTGGGAGACTGTCTGTGGAATGGCACCTGAGGAACAAAGTGAAAGAACCTGTCGCAATCGCACCGTCGGATGCCAACGAAGATGAAGACAGTGGCTACACGCTGACTGAACTGCTTGTCGTTCTGGTTATCCTCAGCTTGCTGATTGGTGTTGTCGGTGCTCGGGTGATTGGTTACGTCGGGTCGGCCAGGACTGACACTGCCGAAATTCAGATTGAGCAGATCAAAACAGCGCTGGACCTTTTCCTGATCGACAATGGTCGATACCCGACGACACAGGAGGGGTTGAAGGCGCTGGTTGAAGCTCCAGGCGGACTTGTCAGGTGGCGGGGCCCATACGTTGAGGCAACTGACCTCCCGCGTGATCCATGGGGAGCGCCCTATATTTACGCTCTGCAGAGCGATGGCCGGGTCTCTTTGCGAAGCCTTGGAGCGGACCAGGCGGAGGGCGGCGAAGGGGAAAATGCGGATGTCGGGAAGTGAGCCCAGATCGGCAACCGGATATACTCTGACCGAGCTTCTTGTTGTTTTGTTGATCCTGTCAATCGCCTTGGGCGGTTCGGTGATGTTTTCGTTGGGACGTGCAGGCAAGGCTTCGCTGCCAAGGCTGTCTTCGCAAGTTGCCAGCCTGATCGGATCCGCTTCGACACGGTCAGTTCTCACACAACGCGAAGTGCTGGTCGTTATTGATCCGGTGACCAATGAAATATCGACCATTGCAGAGGATTCAATTAGCGTTCCGGAACGATTTTCCATTGAAATTATCACTGCGAAAAGCGAGCTGTTGGGGGAGCGTCGTGCGGCAATCCGGTTTTTTCCGGAGGGAGGCTCAACGGGGGGCAGTATCCGATTGTCGGATGCCGGGAACGCAGTGTCGATAGAAGTAGATTGGCTCACCAGCCGGGTTTCAATAGTCGAGGATCCAGATGCATCGCGATAGTGGTTTTTCCCTGCTTGAGGCAGTCGTCGCCATAGCAATCATCAGCGCATCGATGGGGCTGATGATGCAAGGACTGGCGGCGAGCACGCGGGCGACGAAACTGACAGAGGACAAATATTTCGCGACAATCCTGGCGCGGTCAAATATCCACCGTGTCGGGTTTGAAATCCCGCTGGAGCCTTCCATTGTGAGGGACAGCGCACAGGGACGCGACCGGGAGTTGGAGATATCACTCCTCGAGCTGGAGGAGGTTGGTGGCGGACCCCTCGAAATATACCAAATAAAGTCGAGAGTGTTCTGGAGTGGTGCCGGTGCAGAACGATCAGTTGAGCTCGTTACCGTCAGGTCCAGGAAAGGTGAGCGGGTGCACAATGAGCCGGGTTAGCGAGATTGGCAACAAGTCCGCAGACGGGTTTACACTGGCTGAGATGCTGGTGACCCTGGTCGTGTTCTCGCTTGTCATGGTGGTAATGACAAATGGCTTGCGGTCCGGGGCCGCAGTTTGGGCAAAGGTTGAAAGCAGGATGGGGCAGGCCGAGCAGATTGCCATGTCCGAACAGCTTCTTTCCGGGTTTTTGGATCGGGCCTATGCCGTAAACACCCTTTCTGATTTCTCCGACGTGGCTTCAACGGCAGGTACGAGTGAAAGGTTTTCCTTTGTCTACTACTCTCCTCCGTGGCCCGATGAGGCTGGCTACGTGTTCATTGAACTGCAAATCAGCGACAATGAGACCGGCAAGAAACTTGATTTGATTCGTCGCCGCATGGCGCCAGGTGAGGGCAGCGGCATTGGTCAGATGTCGACAAGAACAAGCCGGTTGATCGAAGGTGTCGACCGCATGGAATTTTCGTATCTGGCTCAGGACCGCAAAACAGGTGCGCCGAGCTGGCAAAGTGACTGGGATGACCCTGACACTTTGCCAAAAGTCGTCAGTCTGACGGTGGTCCATGAGAATGATGTTGCAGAACTTACATTTCAGATCAGTAACGCCCTGGCCCCGGAATGTGTGATGGGCAGAGCTGGCTTCATATGCGAGGTTCGCCGATGAGTGACGGTAGGGCTGGAAAAGGCAGGGCGGACCGGGGATATATTCTGGTCTTTGTCCTTGGTGTGCTGATGACCATCGGCGTGCTGCTGGCTGATGTATCAAGGCGATCTCATCTGGGGGGGAGTATCCTCCTGAATTCCGCCGAAAGGGTCGAGAAAAGATTGATAACCAGCGGCGGGATCGAAATTGGAATTGCCGTTCTTGCAGATCGTCTGGGTGGCGCGCCCGATCGCGTATCAATTCCGCCGTTTGAAGTTCAACTGGGTGACAGCCTCCTCGCGATTGAAATTGAAGACGAGTGTGGAAAGTTAAATCTGAAGACCGCTGACGCCGAGACGATGAAGCGGTTTTTTGGCGAAGTCGGATTTGACAGTCAGAGCGCCGAAAAGATGTCACTTTCGATCCGCGATAACAGAGGCGACCCTGCAGCGAAAGAAAATTCCCGGCCAGGGTCCTTGGAAGAGTTGCTTTCTCTGGGTCCGTTTGATGCCTCGATGATGGGCGATCTGGCTCATTTTGTAACCGTGTCCTGTCCCCGCAGGAGTATTTCGGCCTGGACTGCATCCAGAGAGGTGCTTGTGAGTCTGCGTGGCTCGGATCGGCGCTCTATTGACCAATTTGTTGATGACAGGTCATCCGATAGCGCCATGGAGCCCGCTCGGAGATTGAACGCGCAGAATTTGTCCAAAGAACCAGGGTGGTTATCGGCTACCGTTGGGCCGATCTATACGATTCGCAGTTCCATCATGAACAATGGCAAGAGGGCTTTCACCCAGGAACAGTTGGTCTATATTGGAGGAAATGATATCGGAAAACGGATGGTTTTGCGAACAACGTTCCCCAGAAGTCAGGAGAGTTTGGAATAGTGGCCCTGGATGCACTGACAATGCGTGAATCTGTCGCCTTCGGCAGAGCGATCATGAAAGCATGGTGGAAGGACATCTGCAGTTATGTTCCGCAGCGGTATCTCAAGTTCGTTGAGGGTGACCCGGAGAGGGTTGTGATCAACCTGTCCAGAGATCGGTTGACTATTTCGCGAGGGGCGGAAACCACGGAACCCGGATCGACTGAAATGTTGTCCTGGCAGGATAGGATCGGTGAGCTCGAGAGCCAGCTGAAAGGGGCTCTGGGGGGAGACACGGCGAGACGATCCGGAGTCAGCGTTATTCTGGATTCGGATATGGTTCTGGTTCGGCGATTGAACTACCCACTCCTTGCGGAAGCCTCTCTGACAAGGCTGTTTCAAGGACAGTTGGATGCTCTGACCCCGTGGTCCGGTGAGGACGCATGGGTCGGATGGCAGGTTGCCGAGCGGCGGCTCCGGGCTCGCCAGATTGATGTTGAGTTGTATGTTGCACCGAAACAGCGGCTTGAGAACCTGGTTGAGGCGGTGAGAAGAGCTGCAGGGGGTGATTTTTCTCTATCCAGCGAACATGGCCCGCTGTTGCAGGAAATAGATCGACAGCCCTCGGACCGACGTATTCGAAAAATACTGGATGCTTCCATTTTTGGCCTTCCGGTCTTGCTTGCCCTGCTGATCATCTATTTGCCGCTTCATCTGGACCAAAAATACGTGAAGACCCTAAAGTCAGAGACCGAAATCCTTCGCGCCGATGTCAACAAAAGTATTGCCCTGGGCAAAAGCGTATCTGATCTGGCGCAGGAATTTGCCGCCCTTCGCAAACAACGAAGTGAAAACACTCCCGTCGTCGAGATCCTCGCTCTGTTGTCGTCTGCTTTGGGAGACGATGTCTGGCTCGACCATTTCGTTGTTTCGGGGAGGAAAATTGAATTGTCAGGCTCTGCCCTTGATGCCTATGCGATGGTGTCGTCCCTGCAACAGATGGACGAGGTCAAAGATGTGCGGCTGAGGTCACCCATTGTGAAAGGAAAGCAGGAGGGCCATCAACGGTTCCAGATTGAATTGCAAATGGAGGGCTTGAAGTGAAACCAACCGCTTTCCAACGCCGCCAGGTATCCGCACTGGTGTTTTTGCTCTTTGTCGCACTGGCCGCTGTTGCCTTTTCACTTGGTCCGCTCAAGTCCAGGTTTGAGACTGACAGTCAAATAAAAAGACTTGAGCAACTGGTCGAGGGGCAAAGGTCCATTATTGCCAGAAGCAATGCATTACGAGATGAGTTGGACAATCTGGGAAATAATGCAGGTCTGCAAGGCCAGTTGCTTCAGGGAAAATCTCTGAACATGGCCATTACCCAGGCGCAAGGAACATTGACAAGCCTTGTTGAGGAAAACGGCGGCAAGATTCTCCGTGTCGCCAATGCTGACATCGACGCTGACAACCATGGCAGTCTTAAGCCGATACTGACTTCAGTATACTTTGAGTGCGATGATCAGAGCCTCAACGATATTCTCTATGCCATTGAGTTTGGTACGATCAACTTTGTCATCGACCGCGCTGATTTGCGTTCACGCCAGGGCAAGGCGAGAACCGGTGCGTCGCAACGAAAGATCGACGCTCTGGCTGGCTCCCTCGTTGTCCGAATAGACGTGCGCGGTTCTTGGCTAAACACCAGCGTGACTGATGGTTGAGTGCTTGCCTGAAAACCGGCGCTCATCACTTTGGCATTTTTCAACTCGCAAAAAAGGCCCCCGCCAGGACGGAGGCCTTCCTTCACGTTGATTACAGGTATCACGTCAGACTGAGGTCAGTGTTTGACTTCCTCCTGACACACCAGACCTATCAGTCAATATGGCCAAATCCAGGACCAATCGGGCTCTTGTAGAGAACACCGTGCTCGCCCATGGAGGGGTCATTTGAGACCGTTTCAATAGTGGCGAAGGATCCCCAGATAGCCGGTCCGATTTCGGTGCCATCAGCGGCATACCAGATGCCGCCAGCAAGCGTGGCATCGTCCGGCGCTGCTACGATCTTCGTAAAGTAGGTCCATTTTCGCATCTTGCCATTGACCTCAACCTTGCCGGACATGTGATTTGTCAGCCAGGCTCCGGACCCGATGTATGAGTCTGACCCCGAGTGTCTGTCCAACGTCCCATCGCCATCACAATCCTTGTTGCTCAGCCAGGCAGAGTTCCATTTCATCATCAGGTCAATATCCGCATAGGGCTGACACCAGGCCGCGTCCTGATACGCGTCGCAATAGCCACCATTGAACATCTGAGCCTGATAATTGTAGCCCCACTCGTTAAAACCTGGAAATATAAGATCCCCGTCAGAGGTCAAAAGTGTCCCGTCCTGGATGGTCGTGCACTCCGCAAAGGCAGGAGAGGCTGACAGAGCCAGTAACGAGGCAGCAAGTGTCGTTTTAAAAATCCGTTTCATTTTCACCCCAACATTTCAGGTCCTGAGCTTCATCGCTGCAGGATGGTTGTGAAGTGTAGTGGGGCACACCACATGAGTCAACTGGTGCGGGAACTGGGTGCGTCCATGCGCGGGGTGTAGCAAATAACACTCAATCTAACCTGTGCGAGCCCGCAAGACAAAAGAAAGGCCGCAGAGGTTCCTGCCTCTGCAGCCTGACTTATAACGACACTGCTCTAATTCACGATATCGACATCCAGCGTGGCGGTGTTGTCGGCGGTGTCAGTCTCTCCGGTTACTGTAGAGACAGTGGAGGTGAAAGTCCTGAGGCCGCAAGGATCGTTTCTGCCGAAGGTCCACAGGAAGACCACATCCGTCGAAGCGCCTTGCGCCAGGCTGGCGATAGTGCCATCAGGCAAGGCGGCATCAAGATCAGATGTTAGCGACACCGTAAGATTGGTCTCCGTGACTGTACCTTCGTTGGTTACGGTGACTGTGATTGCAATATCGCGCAGTCGGGTTCCGCAAGTCGCGATCGGTGAAGTCGGATTGATCGACATTGCCGTAATCGCAACATCATTGATCGGCCCGGCCGACGCCACGTCGGCCGTGGTGCTGGCAGAATTGTCGGCCGTATCGAACTCACCGGTCACGGTGGCGGCAGTCGCCGTCAGAGTGTGGGTTCCGATGGTGGAGCCGGTGGTGTTCCAGCTGAAGTTCAGTACCGTCGTTGCGCCTGCGCCCAGAGCACCAGAGCTCAAGGTCTGGATGGTGCCATCAAGATCGGACACCAGTGTCACGTCAAAGGTTTCGGTGAAATCGCCCTGGTTAGTGACGCTGACGTCAACCGCGGCAGTATTGCCCTGCGTGGTCGAGGCCGGTGCCGTGACTGTGTTCACCGCAACGTCATGAACCTGAACCGTCGATGTCGTCGAGCCGGTGTTGTCACCGGTATTGGTCTCGCTCGGCACCGTCGCGGCCACTGCCGTCAAACTGTGTAAGCCAGCCGTCGTTCCGGCGCCCGTAACCCAGCTGAAGTTCAGCGTGGTCGAGGCACCGATGCCCAGAGCCCCGCTGGACAAAGTCTGGATCGTGCCGTCAAGGTCGGACGACAAGGTCACATCGAAGGTCTCGATGGCGCCGCCATTATTGGTGACAACAACATCGACTGCCGCCGTGGCACCTTGCGTAACCGTAGCCGGAGCGGTGACAGAGACCACCGCAACGTCGTGGGTTACCGGCGTGATCACATTCGATGTGGTATTGGCGGTATTGTTGGCGGTGATCGTTTCTCCGGCAACTGTCGCTGCTGTCGCCGTCAAAGTGTGAGTGCCGAGCGTGCCACCGGTGGTGTTCCAGCTGAAGTTCAGCGTGGTCGATCCAGCTGCCGCCAGCGCACCGCTACTCAGCGTGCCGATTGTGCCATCAATGTCGGAGACAAGTGTCACATTGAAGGTTTCGCTAAAGCCACCGCTTGAACTCAGGTTGGCGATATCGACATCGACGGTCGCCGTGGTGCCCAGATCGACCGATGGAGGTGCTGTGACCGCAGTGACTGCAACGTCATGGATTGCAACGGTCGATGTTGTGGTGGCCGAATTGTTTGCCGTATTGGTTTCACTGGCCACTGTATCGGCGACCGCTTCCAGCGTATGTGTGCCAAGGCTGGCGCCGGTCGTGTTCCAGCTGAAGTTCAGCGTCGTGGTCCCGCTGGGCGCCAATGCGCCGCTACTCAGCGTGCCGATTGGCGAGGCGTGCCCCGGATCGTCGGTATTGTCATAAAGCACGACATTGAACGTTTCTGTGAAGGTGCCCGGATTGGCGATGTCAACAGACACGGTCTCGGTATTGCCTTGCAGGATCGGACTTGGCGCTGTCACCAGAGTGACGGCGACGTCGTGGTTATCAAGAGCCGCAACGGTCACAATGTCGGTGCCGGAATTGTTTGCAATGACAAGTTCGCCAATGACCGGAACGATGTTGGCGGTGACTGTGTGAGTGCCAGCTGTCGTGGTGATCCAGTTAAGAGATGTTTGAGCCGAACCGAGAGATGCAACACCGGTTGCGGTTGAATGCCCCAGAGTGCCCTCGATGCTGGAGCTATAACGCACTTCGATATCTTCGTCATTATCGCCAAGATTGGTCACATCGACCGTAATGGTAACTGTGTCGCCGCCGTTGACCGAGGCGGGCGCCGCGCTGACGAGATCAACTTGAAGATCGCGGTTCGGCACTGACCATTTGGCGCATCCGCCGCCTCTGTCGAAGCAAATGTCGTGGCGGTGGCAATCCGTACAGGCCCTTGTATTGTTGTGGTCAAGCTGCGCCCCGGTCAAAGGGTTGTGCTTGGCAGTTTGCGTGTGGCACATCTGACAGAGCGAGTCGAAGGCAGACCAGTTCTTGCCCGCTGGAGATGTTGTGGCACCTGAGTCGCTCTCATTGGAGCGAAGGACCGTTGGATCTGATGGGCCGATTTCCACAGCCGGATCCAGCCCGTCTTCGTCGGCATCGACCCAGGCATGCAGGCTTGAGGCAGGAAAAGCCTGTTCAAAAATAACATAACGCCGTTCCTGAGTGTAACAATCATTGACGATGGCTATGTCGCATGTTTGCGTCACCGCGCCTCTGTCAGGAATACTATTCTTATTGAAATCCTTTTCCCTGGTACGGATGACTGCGTAGGGAGTAAGCCCGTCGGGATCCTCGGTGCCGATCATTTTGACGTTCACGCCCGTGGTCACATCCGCATGGCCATCTGCGTGGCTCGGATCGCCAAACCGCCAGTTCTGCATATTGTCGTGAATATTGTGGCAATCTGTGCAGGTGACGTAGAATTCGGCATAGCCACTGCCAGTACGGTGAGGCTGAACCGGATCGGTGGCCCCATTGGCTAACAGGTGACATCCCAGACACAGGACTTCTACATTGGTGGGGGAATTTTGTGGGACGAAGCTTGACGTCGATGAGGAGCCATGAAGAGAATGACAGAAGGTGCATTGATGTGTGGGGAGCAGGGCTTCAGCCTCATTTGAGGTCAGCATCCCGGCGGTCAACATGATCAGTGTAAAAATCGTTATTTTGAGAGCGTTCATCATTGTACCATGTCCTCCATGGTGAAGACTTCCACGCGTCCCTTCATCGTATTGGTGACATAGACACTGGCCGACGCTTCATCGACGATCACATCCATCGGCAGCAACAATTCCTTGACGCCCGCACCTTTCGATCCGAACGTCCCGATGCCGGTCCAGCTGTTGGGGCTGACCTCGTCAAACACCAGAACCTGGCCACGCCAGCTGTCCACCAGATAGACACGGCCGGTACTGTCGAGCGTTACGCCCTGAATGCGGGAAAATCCAAAAGTCGCCTGTCCGGAATTGCCGGAGATCGATCCGAGGAAATTGCCGTTATAATCATAGACATGCACCAGGGACGCCGGCGCACAGCCCATCCATGTGCATTCCTCGCCGCCATCGTCACTGACAAATATCCGTTGACCCAGCCGGTCCAGCGCCAGCCCTTGCGGGCGCCCAACCGGGTTCGTGCTGTCCGCTGCGCCGATGGTGCGGATGAGAGTGCCGGTTTCGTCGAGGACCTGAACCATTTTGCCCAGCCTGCTGGCAACGAAGAGTAATCCGAGCTCTTCATCAACGGCAATGTCCGATGGCCTCTCGAGCGAAGCTCCGGTCAGGCTGGCCGAGATCTGTGTCCACTCAACGACTTTTTTCGAATTTCTCTGGTTCTTGGTGTTCTTCATACCGGAAGATGAATTTTCATAAACCTCAATGACGCCTGTGCGCTCGTCGCCCAGATAAACCCTCCCGTTCATCCATGCCACACCCAGTGGTTTGCCCGTCACCGCTATTGAGTCGATCACTGCCAATGTGCCCGGGTCCAGGAACACCACACCATAGCCGGTATAGTCGCCGACCATCAGGCCCAGGGGGCTCTCGGTGATCCGAATCGGCCCGCTCATGGTCGCGTCTGTAGTGGTTTGCGCCATGGCCCCGGAAAACGTCAACAGAACCCCGGCAACAAGGGCGGCCACGGCCCTGGTGATCCGGATCATGCGTCGTCGTTCATTTTGATAAGGGTTCATGGTTTCGGCCACTTTTGGGTTCACTGACCTTCTTCATATCAAGATCGTATCACAAGGTCATTGCCAAAAGCCAAACTTGGTAAACAGGAAACAGTCAAAATATGGCTGAAATCTGCGGTGTCACCAAAGTCCGGAGGCGCGGCATAGTGCCCCGCCACCGTCGGTTTTTGGCACGAGGCAAATATAACACTGCTTCATTGGCGAAATCAGACGTAAAATTGCCGCAGGCAAGAAGGAAAGGGCCTGATCAACATTACCGTGACAAAGCAAAGACGCCGGCTACGTGGCCCAATCCGCCCGGCGCAGACGGTTCTGTCTTCAACAGGCGTCGGCGATTCAGATCTTCATCGGATCATGCGGCAATACGCCCGGTATTACAATTAACAACGAGGGCATATGACACTGGAAGCAGGTTGTGGGGAAGTTTTATACAGCCTGGCCGTTCCGAGATCTATTGCAGTTGCTAAGACCAATTAGTCAGGAGAAAGAATATGCCCGGAAAAATGAAGGAAAAACTGGCATCATGGTGGCAGTACACGAAACGCATTCCGTTTCTTACCACAGCCATCGTGTTCTTTGCCGGCGGCATAATCTTCTGGGGCGGGTTTCACTGGACTCTGGAGATTACCAATACCGAGAAGTTCTGCATCTCCTGTCACGAAATGCAGGACAATGTCTACGAGGAATACAAGAAAACGGTCCATTACAACAACCGCACCGGTGTCCGGGCCACGTGCCCTGACTGCCATGTCCCGAAAGTCTGGATTTACAAGATCAGGCGCAAGATACAGGCGAGCAATGAGGTCTATCACAAGCTTATGGGGACGATTAGTACACCCGAAAAATTCGAGGCGCATAGAATGGCAATGGCCGAGCGGACCTGGAAGGTGATGAAAGACACTGATTCGCGGGAATGCAGAAACTGCCATAAGTTCGACCATATGGACTATGAGGCGCAGGACAAGCGCTCCGCCAAGAAACACAAGAAGGGTCTTGAAAGAGGGCAAACCTGCATCGACTGCCACAAGGGCATTGCCCACAAATTGCCGGATGAATACGAGGAAGACTAGGGTGCAACCGGGGCGGGGCCATCCCGTGCAGTCAGCAGAATCCAATGCGTCAATTTGGTCCCTTGAAGGGATGCGTTGAATGATCTTAGTTAACAGTATGGCTTCGGCAGCCCGTCATCATAAAGGCGCATTTCATCGTAAGAGTATGGGTAGCCAAAAGTAGCGTCCATGACCGTAGATCGATAGTACGTTTTTGAGTCACCAGGACGGGTAATCATATTGTGCGTATACGGAATTCAATAAGCAAATAATGCGAAAGTGAGGTAGCTATGTTCGAGCTTAAAAGAGGGTCAACATTGACGTTGGCGACATTGTTTTTATCGGGAATGTGCGGATCGGCTCTTGCAGCAGCCCCGGCGGACTGGTCAGACATCGACGCAAAATCCATTGTGCTTTTCTACCCGGGGCAGTCGACCTACGACTGGCTTCTGGATGAGGCCCACAAAAAGGGCTATGAAAAAGTTCCTGCCGGTGCCCGGTGCATCAAATGTCATGAGGACGACGAATCCGCCGTCGGTGAAGCGCGCATCGACGTGAGTGAAGTCGACGGGATTGCCGACAAGAGCCCGACCATCGAAATGGATGTTCAGGCGGCCTATGATGCCACCAACCTTTATCTCAGATTTCAGTGGCTGGGCGACAGTGAAGGCTCTTCCGAAAAAGCGGACGCCCTGGGTCTTTTGATCGATGACGGAAGCGTCAAACGATTTGACAAGCAGGGCTGCTGGCTGACATGCCACAATGGCATGCCGGGCACAGACAGCGAAGTCGCTGCGGCTGCGGTTGGTGCACACCCGCTCTTCAGTGGCAAGAAAGAGGTCAAGAAGTATTTGTCCCAGAGCCGTACGGCTGATCTGGAAAGTTGGGACAAGACCAAATCTGCCGACGAGATTGCCGCTTTGCGTTCCTCGGGCGTTTTCCTTGACCTGATCCAGTGGCATGCCGGCGATGGCAAGGCCGTTGACAGCAGCGTTCTGGATTTCCGCACCGAAGATGCCGGCGGTCAGGATGTCAGCGTGCTGGACAGCAGTTTTGAAGACGGCACCTATACCGTCGTGCTGCAGCGCAAGCTTGATACCGGTCATCCGAAGGAAGACAAGATCATGAAGGCTGGCGGCGTCTATACGCTCGGTATCGCTGTTCATGACAATGATGTCGACAAGCGCTTCCACCATACGGCGTTCCCGATCAGTCTGGGTCTTGGCGCCGAAGAAGCTGACCTGATGGCAGCAGAACAATAGAGTAAGCGAATTGCGACGGGCGGCGGTGGGTGACTTTAATCACTCACCGCCGCGCTGCGTTTGGCTCTATGCTGCGGCATAATGGTAGGACAATCCGGTTTGGCTTGATCGAAACCGGCGTAAGCGCCAAAATGCGAGTAATTCTTATGTTTGAAAGAGGACCAAAGTCGATGGAACACAAAATGAAACGCACAGTGAAAATAGCCCTGGTTTTAGGTGTTATGTCAGCCTTTGGCCTGTCAGCCTGCGAAACCGGCCCCACTGAGGAGACCAGAGAAGCTGCGGTATGGCCAGCACCTCCGGAGCAACCGCGCGTGG
>CBFDBJ010000083.1:0-15431 GCA_965603015.1 uncultured Alphaproteobacteria bacterium | reverse complement strand
CAAGGCCGAGGACACGGTCCAGTTCAGTAGACTTGGCGGTTAGCATCAAAATCGGAATATAGCTTTTCCCGGCGCGCATTTGGCGACACAATGTCAGGCCGTCCAGTCCAGGTAGTATCAGATCCAGCAAAACCAGATCGAAGGCTCCTTCTTTGAAAGCCACCAGCCCCTTGTCGCCCTGATTTTCAACCTGGACCTCAAACCCGTTATCTCCGAGATGCATGGAAATGAGCGAGGCAATATCGGGGTCGTCTTCAACAACCAGCACACGGCGCTTCGAATGCGGAAAAGGCGCTGTCTGGGGCTTCGTGATCATTTGCAACTCCTTTCCATCTGCCGTGGTAATCGGAAGACTATTCCATATCTTCCATCACTTTGTCTCATTTGACGAATGCCGTCCTCAATTTCATTGGTGTTATTTGTATTTCAGATATGCCCAGGATCTCGATCCCCTAGAATAGTGGAGTTTGGAAGCGAATTGGCAGAGAGAACATCAGTGAAAAATCCTCGACATCGTCCGTCAGACCAATACCCAAAGAGGTATTCAGCAAAATACCCGGGCCCAGCAATGTCGATCCGCCAATGACAAATGTGCCTGATGTCCGGCTGCTACCTTCAACCTGATTTCCAACGTATTCAGTTTCGTCCTGGTAGGCGCTCGACAAAGCAAAACGAAGCGAGGTCTCGGGGCTCAACGCATAAGCGGCACCAAGGTTCATGGCATAAACCGACCCTGGTTGAAGGTCTCCACTTTCAAAACTGTGTTGATAGGAAAAGCCACCAATAAACACGACCGGATCCTGCCTCTTGATTGCCGTCAACGAGCCCTGGACCTCGTGAAATCCGCCTCCCAGTGATACGCCGTTATCGCTGCTTCGGCCGGTGTCGGTATTCCAGGTGATCCGCCCGACAAGGTCAGGGCGCCACAGGTTCTCTCTAAGCAGAGTTTTGGCGAGCCCTATGCGTAAATCGCCAAATCCGCCGCCCCACCTCGATGAAGAAGAGGCCGGTGCAAACCCGACATTTGTTACGGTCTCGACTTGTGCCATTCTGTAGGGAAGTCCTATTTCCAATTGTGAATCCCACGGCAGTCCAAGGCGCGCCGCCAGGTCCATCGAAAACCGATTGGCGTTGCTTTCAGTCTCGCTCGCCACAATCCCCGCGCCTGAAGTCACAAAGCTGCTGGTGCTATCTTCCTGGCGGGCGAAAGAGAAGCCGGGCTCTATTTCCAGCGTACCCGCAGGCAGCAACAATGCACCCTCGCGCGACAGGGAGCGCTCAAGAGCCCGCTCGGCTGTTCTTGCATCGACCACGATAGCCCCTGGAGCCTGGCCGAGAGTTTGAGAGGTGTCGCTTGCTGCATCGGACTGCTGTTCCTCGGCAACATCCCGCGCAGTGCGCTGCACGCCAACCCGCTTTTCCAGAGCTTCAATCCGGTCGAGTAATTCGAGCATAACTTTGTCGCGCTCGCGCAGTTGCCGCTCCAGCACTTCGACCCGCGCGTCTTGCGCCCAGGCCCCCCCCGCATACTGCATCAGCACCACACTGATCAGACCAACTCGCAAAGATTTCCAACTCATGTCTTGCTTCCCTGTATTTATCTCACTGTTGCCTCAACACAACAAAGTCCATGGCCTGCGGAGACAACCGGCCAGGCGGCGTTTGTTTTCCGTCTTGCGTCACCAGAAAACCAACCCGCTGTATGTCCCTGTACTGAATCCATCCATCCATGAATTTCTCGATAGACATCGTGACGTTACCAAACGCCGGGTCTGCCAGCAAAACTTCCCGTGATGTGGCACCGCGAAAGACAACAAAATGGGGATAGCCTTGCAGATCAACGGGTACGATGAGCGGCGCCTGTGTCAAAAGATCTGAAAACTCAAGTTGGCCGAGGCCAACCCCTTCATACCCCTGGCCGTCAACGTAGCGCTTGAGATCGAGGAGCGAAAAGCCGCGCCGTATCCGCACCAGATCGGGATTTGAAATATATTCCGACCGCGCAATGAGGCCCAGTGCAACTGAACGCTCGGTGACCGGCACGCCGTATTGATAGCGCAGGATCGTCGCCAGGGCAGCAGCAGCGCAGCTTAGTTCCCATTGCTGTAGAACGACATTGTGATGTCGTATCTCCTCCAGGGAACGGACCGGAAGTGCGCGGACTGGTGACACTGCCTCCGAGGCAAGCGCGTTTGTTCCACTGGAGAAACCGGCAGCTACTGCTGTCCAAAGCGAAAGCGTGAAAAGACCTGCTGTCAGAGATTTAGTCATCAAAAACCCGATACTGGAGCCATGAACAAGCCGCGAGCGCGTCAGCCAAAATCGATAGTTGGCCAACGCGCCCGCAAGAACTGGTCACACTGGACTCGATGAAGATCGATTCCCGCGCGTTTACTCAGTGTGAATATTATCCACCCGTATTCCAGATGGCGGTATAACCGGTGTCGCCAGGTGAGGCGTATGAACCTCCCGGGCTCCCCGCGCCTTCATCGTTAGTAGCCGTGAGAGCCACCGTGACGTTGGGTCCGAGAATGGAGTAGGCACCATTAATCTGGATGCCATTCTTGGCATTCAGAACCGCATCGGTCGAAATAACCGGGCAGATGAACCCGGTCGTTGTTTCAGCGCCGCCAGCGGCAACCGAATCCATTTGCGCTTCGCTGAGGACCATTGATCCGGCAAAAGCGTTTGAGGCAAGAAGGCAGCTCGCCGCACCGGCGAGGGCCAGCGTCTTCGTCAATCTATTCATTCAAAATTACTCCCAGTTGATATGACTGATGCCTTCCCCACAAACAGGGCTGCATCGGCAATCACCAGACAGGAATGAGGTCACGCGCCAGTAACGCAATTATAACGATTTGATAACGGCTCCCGCCTCGCACAACCCGACCCCTTGAAATCCCTTCGAACTGGCCGCATACCCCTTCACTCCCCTCCCCATCGCACGGCAGAA
The DNA here is from genome assembly GCA_965603015.1 of uncultured Alphaproteobacteria bacterium. Classification (GTDB taxonomy): domain Bacteria; phylum Pseudomonadota; class Alphaproteobacteria; order M2410; family M2410; genus JAUWTJ01. The sequence goes on along the minus strand of CBFDBJ010000083.1, from coordinate 12,478 downwards.
TTTTCCGACCGGCACGCGGATCTGGTAACCTTTGCCGCTAAATCCCGTTAACAATGATTCATAATCGGCTGATTTCTGCACATTTCGACGTTATCAATCCTGGCACAAGCCTTGCGAAACACTTTGGTGAGTTTTCGCTCCGCGACATGAAGTGAAGGGGCGTGCGTCAACAATAGTGTAGGAGGAAGTGCTTATGCAGAATTCAGTACTGGAACAAATCACCCCGTCAGACGAGGAAAATCCGATCGTTGGCCAGCTCGCCACGCGTCTGATGCAATCGCTGAAAAGTGACCCGGATCAAATTGGTGGCGAGAGTCTTGATCTCGTCAACAAGATGCTCAATTACGCGACACAAGCCGAGCAGTTGATCTCTCAGCAGCGCGAGCGCATTGGCCATCTGGAAAACCTGTCGATCTCCGATCCTCTGACAGGTCTTCTCAACCGCCGCGGATTTCAGGAAGCCATGCGCCTGTCCCTGACCAACGCCCGGCGCTACCTGGAAACAGGCATGCTCGCCTATATCGACATCGACAACTTCAAGCAAATCAACGATGAGTTTGGTCATGAAGTGGGTGATGAGGTGCTTCGGCAACTTGCTGTAAAACTGAACGCCAATTGCAGGCGGACAGACTATGTCACAAGACTTGGCGGCGACGAATTTGCCATTCTGTTTGTCCGCGCCGAGCAAGTTCCCACCCGCGCCCGCGCCATGGAAGTTCGCAGGTCGCTCAATCCATTGACCGTCCAGGTCGGAACCCTTCGCCTTGATGTCACGGCAAGCTTTGGCCTTGAGCAGTATGGACCGACCTCGACATCAAAGGAATTGCTGCGCCGCGCTGACCGGTCGATGTACAAGGACAAGACTCGAAAGACAGCTTAACTCTGGAATTCAGGTTAAAATTGGAAATTGGTCCTTTCATCAATCCGGTGGAAGGGCCTTTCCTTTTGGTTGCTGCTGGGTCATGCAATGAATGCCGCGACCACCGAAGACAATTGGTCCTGCGTCGATCTGCAAGACCTCCCGGTCAGGAAAGGTTTCGGAAATGATATCGGCCGCTTCCTTGTCCCGCGTGCAATCAAATCCGGGAATAATAGCTGCATTGTTCGGCAGATAAAAATTAACATAACTGCGCGCCGCCGGCTTGCCCTCAAAATCATATCCCGGATCGGGAGCCGGAACCTTGATAATCTCAAACGGCTGCCCCGCAGCATTTGTTTCCTTCGACAAGCGATCCACGATATCCTGCATGATGCCGCGCTCCGGATCGCCAAAATCGTCCGGCCAGTGAACAAGCACTTTTCCGCCCGGCGCGAATGAAAGAACGCTATCGATGTGACCGTCGGTCGCCCGGTCTGCGCCAAGTCCCTCAGCCAGCCAGATAACTTTGCGCGCGCCAATATAATAGACCAGCCGCTCCTCAATCTGCCGAGCGGTAAGGGTCGGGTTCCGGCTCTTTGACTGCAAGACTTTCTCAGTTGTCACCACAGTCCCGTGCTCGTCGATCTGAAAAGCCCCGCCCTCCACAACCAGCGGAGCATGAAAGCACGCCATCTCCAGCTCCTCTGCCACCACTTCAGCAAAGAATTCATCAAGGTCATGAGCGACCCGGTTGCCGTAGCCATTGAAACGCCACGCAATCGCCGCGCAGTTGCCCTGGCCATCGATAACAAAGCTGGGACCAAAGTCCCGCGACCAGCAGTCATTAAGCGGCAGAACCTGAATTTTGACCGACGGTCCGCAGGTCATCTGGGCTTCCTCCGCCTGCCAGGGGGCCGCAACCATGGTCACCGGCTCATAGCGCGAGATTTGCCTCGCCACATCGGCAAAAACCGAGCGGGCCACATCAACAGCGTCCAGCCAGGGCGCACCCTCCTGAGGCCAGGTCATCCAGCAACGCTCATGGACAGACCACTCCGGCGGCATATAGAACCCCCGATCAGCGGGGCTTCCCTCAAAATCTGACATAGACACTTCCAATTCGGTTCGAATCCACTTCTATCGGTCTTGAACCCGCTGTTCAATTGAAGAGATAGCCAATTGGAAAGATGGGCGCTAATCTCATCATCTGAGCAACGCGAAAGCCCTTAAGGAAGAGGAATGCATTTGTGACCGGAATAATCGACACGAAACTTGAGGATCTTGGGATTCTCCTTCCCCAACCAGCTACCCCGGCGGCCAATTATGTGCCTTATGTCATCACCGGAAATCTGGTCTTCATTTCCGGCCAGGTGCCCGTCGGGCCGCAAGGGCTGATGTATCAGGGCAAGGTTGGACGCGATGTTTCCGCCGAGGATGCGATAGCCGCAGCGCGGCTCTGCGCCCTCAATATCATCGCCCAGGTCAAGGCAGCGTGCGGCGGAAACCTTGACCGCGTGACCCGGTGCGTCAAGCTTGGCGGCTTTGTCAACGGTTCGCCGGACTTCGATCAGCATCCGGCGGTGATCAATGGCGCCTCGGATCTCATCGGCGAAGTGTTCGGCGAAAAAGGCAAACATGCCCGGTTTGCAGTCGGAGCAGGTAACCTGCCCTTCAATGTCGCTGTTGAAATTGATGCAATTTTCGAAATCGAGTGAGGGCGCGTGATCAAAACGAGAGCTCCAGACTGGCTGACATCTGTACCCATGGCGCACCGCGGCCTGCACGACGTGGAGCAAGGCATCATCGAAAACTCCGCATCGGCGTTCGGCGCAGCCATTGAGGCTGGCTATGGCATGGAATGCGATGTTCAGGTCTCCGCCGATGGCGAGGCGGTTGTTTTTCATGATGCCAAACTTGACAGATTGACCGCCGAGACAGGCCCGCTTGGCATCCGCCGCGCCGCCGAGATTGGCGCCACATGTCTCACCGGGTCTTCTGACCGGATCCAGACCCTCGGCGAGCTTCTGGAGCAAATTGATGGCAGAACCCCTATCCTCGTTGAAATCAAAAAGAACGAGAGTAAACCGGGCGCGCTCGAGGAACGAACAAGAGATCTGCTCAAGTCCTACAAAGGCCCCGCTGCGGTCATGAGTTTCAATCCTGCCAGCATGGGATGGTTCGCAGCCAACGCGCCGGAAATTCCCCGCGGCCAGCTCTCCACCGCTTTCAAAACCGGAGGCGGAAGTCACCGCCCGGCCCTGCAACGCTTCCTGGCCCGTCATCTGCTTGTCAACGCGATCTCCAAACCCCACTTCATTGGATATGACATCAATCACTTGCCGACTCCGATGACATCCTTGTTGCGAAAGCGAGGCATGCCGATACTGACGTGGACTGTCCGCACAGATATTAACAAAGACGTCGCATCAAAATACGCTGACAACATTATCTTCGAGGGCTTCAGGCCATCACTCGAGTGGACAAAAACCCATGAGTGATGCCACATGAACGAGGGGCGCAAGGCCAGGTTACTTCACTCGCTCAGCGAAGTAAGCGCCGGGGACTGGGACGCCTGTGCCAACCCCGAGGGTCTGCCCTACAATCCTTTCCTGTCTTACGCTTTTCTCTCGTCACTTGAAAAAAGCGGGTCCGCCTGCGCAGAAACCGGTTGGGCACCGTGCCATCTCGTTCTGGAAGATGAAGACGACACGATCCTCGGACTGATCCCGATGTATCTAAAAAGTCATTCTTCGGGTGAATATGTCTTTGATCAATCTTGGGCCCATGCTCTTGAGCGCGCCGGCGGTCACTATTATCCCAAACTCCAGGTCTCAATACCCTTTACCCCGGCAACAGGCCGCCGCTTGCTGGTCAAACCCGGGCCGGGTAGTGCAGAAATCGAGACCCAGCTTGTCTACGCCGCCATCCAGGCCGCGCGGCAGATTGACGTCTCCTCGCTCCACATGACCTTTGTGGAAGAGGATCAGGCCGCGAGTGTCAAAGAGGCCGGACTTCTTGAACGAAACGACCAGCAATTCCACTGGCGCAACGATGGCTATAAAACCTTCGACGATTTTCTCGCCTCGCTCTCCTCGCGAAAGCGCAAGAACCTGAAGAAGGAACGCTTTCAGGCGCTTGACAATGATATCCAGATTGAATGGCTAACCGGCGACGACCTCACTGAGGATCACTGGGACGCGTTCTACGAATTTTACATCGACACGGGCAGCCGCAAGTGGGGCCAACCCTATTTGACTCGCTCATTTTTCAGCATGATCAATGAGCGCCTCGCCAACCACACACTGCTCATCATGTGCAAACGCCAGGGACGCTACATTGCCGGCGCGCTCAATTTCATTGGCGGTGAAACGCTTTTTGGTCGCCACTGGGGCTGCATTGAAGACCACCGCTTCCTGCATTTCGAAGTGTGCTACTACCAATCCATAGATTTCGCTATCAAGCATGGACTGAAATACGTCGAGGCAGGAGCCCAGGGTCAGCACAAACTGGCACGCGGCTACGTTCCGACGAAAACCCGATCACTGCATTGGCTGGCAGATCCCGGCTTTCACGACGCTGTCGCAGACTATCTGAAAAGTGAGCGACAGCACGTTGAACATGATATCGAATACCTTGAAACCCACATGCCTTTTCGCAAGGACACCGATAACACCGAGGAGACAACCTGATGACCTATGATTCTGACAATATCTTTGCCAAAATCATCCGTGGCGAGTTACCAAGCATCAAGGTTTATGAGGATGATCTGACCCTGGCTTTTATGGATATCAATCCACAAACCCGGGGCCATACCCTCGTGGTCTCAAAGACAGCCGGAATAGACCTGTTGAACACAGAAGACGACGATCTTGCTGCAGCGATCAAGACGACCAGGAAGGTTGCCCGCGCCGTCGACAAGGCTCTTTCGCCAGACGGCATCATGATCGCGCAGCTCAATCGCACCGCCGCAGGACAAACGGTCTATCACACACATTTTCATATCATGCCCCGCTGGCAAGGCACCGAGCTGAAATTGCACAATACGATCCCGGCGGTCATGAGTGAAATTGAAGAGCTTGCCGAAAAAATCACAACCGAGATTGAGTAGAGAACCTTATGACCGCGCATCGCCTTTTCACACTGTTTCACAAATGGATTACCTTGATCATCGGCATCCAGATTGTTCTCTGGATAGCCGGGGGGCTGGTCATGAGTTTCTTCGATATTGAAAAAGTACGAGGGTCTCACAACGTCCGTGAGAACGAGCCAAAACTGATCTCCGCTGATGTCGGCCTTATCTCACCATCAGCCGCGCTTGAAAAAGCTGATATCTCTGCAAAGCGTATCACAACCCGGTTCATGTTGGAGACGCCGGTCTACGAAGTCACGACCGACGAAGGCGAGACGGTCATCCTTGATGGCACGACAGGCGAAACGCTCTCACCCATCGACGAAACACTGGCCGTTGCCCTGGCGAAAGAGGACTTTGCCGGAGATGATCAAATAATATCGGTAGAACTCCTCCAAACCGCCGGCTACGAATATCGCGGAGGACCACTTCCCGTCTGGCAAGTCATCTTTGCTGACAGCGACAAGACACACATTTACATCCCCGCCGATCTGGGCCGTGTCGCCGCGCGACGCAATGGAACCTGGCGATTGTTTGATTTCTTCTGGATGTTGCACATCATGGATTATGACGAGCGTGACGACTTCAACCACCCCCTGCTCGTCATAGCGTCACTTATTGCACTCTTCGGAGCTCTAAGCGGCGTGGGTCTCTATTTCTATCGCTTCAGACGGCGGGACTTTGCCTGGGTATTGCCGAAGAAATAGGAAAATTATCGATCAAACGGGTCTGACCGAGATGAGCCGCGCCGAGAGCACGGGCGTCGCGGTCCAGCCTCTCCACAGGTTCGAGCGTCTCCGCATCGCAGACTTCAAGGTAGTCCACGGGGTCAAATCCTGCCTCTTTCAGTCGCGCCCTGCCTTCGGCAAGTGCAGATTTAATATCTCCGCCACTCTCAACGCTGGAGACAATACCCTTGAGGGTTCGGCTGAGCTCGACAGCCCGCGCACGTTCTTGCTCACTCAGGTAGACATTGCGAGACGAAATGGCCAGGCCATCGTCTTCCCGTTCTGTCGGGCCGGAGAGGATTTCCACCGGAATATTCAGATCACGCACCATACGGCGAATGACCAGTAGTTGTTGATAGTCCTTTTCCCCGAAGATCGCGATATCCGGCAAACACTGCAGCAGTAATTTCGCAACGACAATAGCAACGCCGCCAAAGAAATGCGGTCGCGTCACCGTACAAAGACCCTCGGAAACCCCGCCAACAATAATGCTGGTTGAAAAATCCGGTTTATACATTTCAGACGCAGCCGGGCCGTAAATCAGATCGACGCCAAGCGGCTTCAATTTCTCGATGTCTTCGCGCTCGGTTCGAGGATAGTCGCCGAAATCTTCATGTGCAGCAAACTGAGCCGGATTGACGAATATACTGACGACAACCCGGTCCGAATTGGCGCAGGCCTTCTCAACCAGAGCCAAATGTCCCCGGTGCAATGCACCCATTGTCGGGACAAGGGCTACATGCTCGCCGTTTTGCCGCCAAAGCGAGACAACGGTCCGCAGGCTCTCGACAGTGCGAGCCACCGGCAAGGCAAATGAAGTGTTATCCATGGTCACAATCAAAACCCTCCAACTGACGAGAAAAATTGAACCCCGCCTTGTTTCGAGGGCTGAAATAGTCCCCTGTGCCTGGAAAGAAAAGAAAAATCGCCAAAAAGTGCCGATTTGCACTGCGCCACGTTGGCTCAGAGGCGATTCGAAGATTGCGTCGGCATCGAATCCTGGCGCATGGTGAACAAGATTGTAGGTTTGATCAGAACGACTTTTTAACGACCCGTCAGCTAATTTATTCTCACTGGGGTCGTATGACGTGTGTTGTGAAAGATCTGATTAACTAATAATATCTTTCCTCCCCGTTTGCTGTCCCGGCGTTGCGGAGTTGGACAAAGCAGGTACTAATTAATGTTCAAGGTGGCTAATCAACAGGACCTTACGCAAAGGCTGAACAAGCCGCGCAGTTTTGGCCTGCACCCCGACCAACCCAAATCGCCGAAAAAGCGCCCGCACATTATCGTCTTGGGAAATGAAAAAGGCGGATCAGGAAAATCCACTACCGCCATGCATGTCGTCGTTTCGCTGCTACGTCAGGGCAAGAAGGTGGCCGCCATCGATCTGGACAGTCGCCAGAGAAGCCTGACACGCTACCTGGAAAACCGCCGCGAATGGTGCGAGCGAAACAACATCGACCTGCCCTTCCCCAAATCCTTCGTTGCCGAACGATCAGATTTGAACAATGTTGAGGAAGCACAGGCGAAGGAACGTGAAACCTTTGAGGCCATTCTCGATACTGTCAGCAGCTTTGATTTCATCGTTATTGATAGTCCGGGAAGTGACACCTACCTTTCGCGCGTTGGTCACTCCGTGGCCGACACTTTGATCACACCACTCAACGACAGTTTTGTCGACTTCGATTTGCTGGCCGAGATTGACCCCGACAGCTTTGAGGTCAAGGCACCCTCGCTCTACAGCGAGCTTGTCTGGGAAAGCCGTAAAAATCGCGCCATGAATGAGCGCGCCTCGATTGACTGGATTGTCATGCGCAACCGCATATCGAGCCTCGACGCCAAGAACAAGCGCCGGCTCGGCGAAGTCTTGAGCGCGCTGGCTCCGCGTATCGGTTTTCGGATCGCACCGGGATTTGGCGAACGGGTTATCTTCCGCGAACTCTTCCCGTCGGGGAAAACCCTGATGGATCTTTCCGAAGGAAATCCCGAGTTTCGGATGTCCATGTCGCACGTAGCTGCGCGTCAGGAGGTCCGTGATCTCATGACCACGCTGAAACTCCCTGGCCTTGGTGAGGAAGAAGAAAAACAACAAGAGATGGAAGCCTGAAACTTGCCTGAGAGCGTCGTCAGGCGCTGCGTCAGCCAGCTTCTGAACTGTTCACGGCGTCCGGCCAGCCGGTCTCATTGACCTCAAAACAAGAAGCTCTGGTCTTCTTTAGCGCGGCGCACGCGTCATGTGCCTGCTCCCACGTCATGGGTCCAAATCGAGCCCGATAAAGCGTTTCGCGGCCCAGCGCGATGGGCATAATCGCAGAGATCTCGCGCGACAAATGCTCCGGGATTTCATCGATGGCCTTGATCAGAGAAACCCGTGCAGCCTCTGGCTCTCGCCACGCACCAATCTGAATGCCCCAGCCGGACTTCAATGTCTCCAGCCCCGTGTCGCCCTGTTCAGGCACCGTCAGGCCTTGTGCGCCCAGCACCTTCAGATCAAGTCCCGCCACATCATAGGACGACCAGGTTCCCTCTCCCGCCTGAACCAATAACCCGGGATCAAAGACCTGGGGCTTGTGGCGTGGCATCGGCACAAGCGCGAGGCGCGGCATCACCGCCGGGTCGCTGTGGATCCGTTTAAAAGTCCTGTTCAAAATAGACTTCATATGCGTATCACGTGAGTTTCCGGTTTTTCCCCCGAGGACAACTCCGATGAGATGAACACCGCCGCGATGAACTGAAGTCGTAAGATTGAAACCGGACGCCCGGGTATACCCGGTTTTGATGCCATCGGTCCCCTGATAACCCTTCAGAAGCTTGTTGTGCGATCTGTAGGTCTTGCCTTTGTAGGTAAACTTTGCGGTTTTGAAATAGCTGTAATAGGTGGGATAATTTGCTGCGATTGATCTGGACAGGATCGCCATGTCCCGCGCCGTCGATTTTTGTTTGCGGTTGGGCAGACCCGAAGCGTTCATGAAACGCGTTCGCCGCATCCCCAGTTCCATCGCCTTCTGGTTCATGAGCAGGGTAAAATTGAACTCCGTGCCGCCCAATTGCTCTGAAAGGACTGTCGCGACGTCATTCGCTGATTTTGTAACGAGCGCAAGAATGGCATCTTCAACGGTGATGGTGTCCCCTTCCTTGAGCCAAAGCTTTGACGGCGCCTGACCAGCGGCACGCTTTGACACTTTCATACGCGTGTCAGCTCTAAGCTTGCCACTCTCCAGGGCCTCGAAAGCCAGATAGAGGGTCATGATTTTCGTCAGCGAGGCAGGATAGCGCGGTTTGTCCGCATTGCGGGCAAACAGAACCTTGCCGGTTTCACCATCAATCACGATGGCAGCATATCTTGAATTGGCCTCGGCAGATTGCGGCAACGCGAGGAGCGATCCAGTCAGAAGCGAAAATGTAAGAACAAGGCAAGACAGCCTTTTCGCGAGCAATGACCTAAATCCGCCCCGTCCTTCTGCCTGATTGTCTTTGTTTACGATCACGCTCGTATCCCGCAATTCCGACCACGCCTTGCGATGACCAGCAATGACCAGCCATGAAATGTCATCATTCACCGCCCCGAAAACTCACATTAGCGCATGGCTGGCAGGACGGTAAACCAGTTGTCATAATTACTCCCGGAATCCTTAGGATTTCGTTAAGCCTGTGTCCCAAAATTAAATGGTGCACTGCAACATAATCTCTTGACATCTGCTGGACAGGGCCCTAGATAGAACAGTATGTTGCACTGCAGCAAAAGATGTATCCCTCTGAGGGCGCCGGATGTGCGTACTTGTATTTGAGTACCGGCCCCTCACCCAAAATTTGGCGGTGCCCCCGAAAAACGGGGATGGAATTGAAAAAAGGAATTGAAAAATGACGGCGACAGCAACAAAGACCAAATCGGCCCCAACCGAAAAAAAGACAGCAAAGAAGGCAGAAACCAACATGAATGTCGAAAATGGCTTCGAAAATTTCTGGGCGACCGGCTCAGGCAAGGCGCAAGAGCAATTCGCCAAGGCCTCCGCTTCGCTTGAAGACGTTGCAACGTTCCAGCGCGAAACTGCTGAAGCCCTTACTGAGACAGCGACCCTCGCGCAAAAGGGTTTTGAGGCCATTGCCACTGAATCAGCGACTTTCACCAAAAAGTCCTTTGAAGATTCTGTTGCAGTTGCGAAGAAAGCTGCTGCCAGCACGAATATTCAGGAAGTCATTGAACTTCAAACCGAATTCGCAAAGACCGCTGTCGATGCTTACCTCGGCCACATGAAGAAAATCGGCGAAATGTTCCAGACGAGCGCGCAGGAAGTCGCGGCTCCGATGAACACCCGCGTTACCGCAATTGTTGAAACAGCCCAAAAAGCTGCAGTTTAACAACAACGGCAGGTGTGGCCGCAATGGCCAGCTCAACCACGTATCAAGATCTGGAAAGCCCGGCAGGCATCTGCCGGGCTTTTTTGTGCCGATCCGACGAGATCAGGTACTCTCGGAAACTTGTGGTTAACGCTGATTTACTACTATGTGATCAGCGCAGTATTGCAATCGGCCCCCAAATCGAAGGAAGATTGCGTAGAATTTATCTGGAAAGGGTCGCACAGACACCCCACGTTACTGTATCATGGGCTCCTGCCCTTTCATTTGGCCGCCACGGTCTGGCCATTTTGTGATGGCAGCAACGAATAATGGAAATGGACTTACCTGAGTTTTGGAAATGACTGGAAATACACCTGGCAAGGGCCCAAATCAGGATGACGATGATTTTTCGACGGGTCTCGCAACAAAAACCCGGCCGAAGGTCAAAAAACCGTCACTTTATCGCGTTCTTCTGCTGAACGACGATTACACACCAATGGAGTTTGTGGTTCACGTGCTTGAAAAATACTTCAACAAGGGTCAGGAGGAGGCATTGCAAATCATGTTGCATGTCCACCAGAACGGCGTTGGGGTGTGTGGAACCTTTACTTATGAAGTCGCCGAGACCAAAGTCACCCAGGTGATCGACAGCGCCCGGAGCAATCAACACCCCCTTCAATGCACCATGGAAAAAGAGTAGGTCAAAAACTTTGCCATCGTTTTCAAACAGCCTCGAAGAAGCCCTTCACCGGGCCCTGGAACACGCGAACGAAAGGCAGCACGAATATGCAACACTTGAACATTTGCTTTTGTCGCTGACCGAAGATCAGGACGCCGCCTCGGTGATGCGCGCCTGCAGTGTTGACCTTGATATCCTGCGCGACAAGCTGATCAATTATATCGACAACGACCTCTCAAGCCTGATTGTCAGGAGCGGCGAAGATTCAAAACCCACCGCCGGCTTCCAGCGCGTCATTCAGCGCGCCGTGATCCACGTCCAGTCCTCCGGCCGCGCCGAGGTCACTGGTGCCAATGTCCTGATTGCTCTCTTTGCCGAGCGCGAAAGCCATGCCGCCTTCTTCCTGCAGGAACAGGAAATGACCCGCTATGATGCAGTCAATTACGTCAGCCACGGCGTTGCCAAGCAGCCGGGCCTGTCCGAAGAGCGCTCCGTCCACGGCGCCAATGAAGACGATGACGATGGCGAGAGCCCTGTCAAGCAGGGCTCCGAAGCGCTCGACGCCTATTGCAACGACCTCAATGAAAAAGCCCGCGAAGGCAAGATCGATCCGCTGATTGGCCGCGACGCCGAGGTTGAACGCACCATTCAGATTCTGTGTCGCCGGTCGAAAAACAATCCGCTGCTGGTCGGTGATCCCGGCGTTGGCAAGACCGCCATCGCCGAAGGTCTGGCGCGCAAAATCGTCAACGGCGAAGTCCCCGAAGTCCTTCAGGACTGCACGATTTTCTGCCTCGACCTTGGCGCTCTCCTCGCCGGAACGCGCTATCGCGGTGATTTTGAAGAGCGCATCAAGGCTGTCATGAAAGAGCTGGAAAATTACGAAGGCGCCATCCTGTTCATTGACGAAATTCATACCGTGATCGGTGCCGGCGCAACATCGGGCGGCGCCATGGATGCGTCGAACCTGCTGAAGCCCGCCCTCGCCAACGGTGCGCTCAAGTGCATCGGCTCGACCACCTACAAGGAATTCCGCAATCACTTCGAAAAGGACCGCGCCCTCGTGCGCCGGTTCCAGAAGATCGATGTCTATGAGCCGTCGGTCCCCGATACGATCAAGATCCTCAAAGGTCTCAAGCCCTATTACGAGGATTTCCACAAGCTGAAATACACCAACGATGCCATCAAGGCAGCCGTCGAACTCTCAGCCAAATACATTAATGACCGCAAACTGCCCGACAAGGCCATCGACGTCATCGACGAGGCAGGCGCCTCGCAGATGCTGGTCACAGAATCCCGGCGCAAAAAGAAAATCGGCGTCAAGGAAATCGAGGATATCATTTCCACGATGGCGCGGATCCCGCCAAAGTCTGTTTCGAAGTCTGACACCGAAGTTCTCAAAGACATCGAAAAGAACCTCAAGACCGTCGTCTACGGGCAGGACCAGGCAATCACGCAGCTTTCCGCCGCGATCAAACTGTCGCGTGCCGGGTTGCGCGAACCGGAAAAACCCATCGGCTCCTATCTCTTCACCGGCCCGACCGGCGTCGGCAAGACCGAAGTGGCCAAACAGCTCGCCTCAACCCTTGGCGTCGAGCTGCTGCGCTTTGACATGTCCGAATATATGGAACGCCACACAGTCTCGCGCCTCATCGGTGCGCCTCCGGGCTATGTCGGGTTTGACCAGGGCGGCCTCTTGACCGACGGCATCGACCAGAACCCGCACTGTGTCCTTCTCCTCG
>CBFDBJ010000082.1:0-15513 GCA_965603015.1 uncultured Alphaproteobacteria bacterium | reverse complement strand
CCTGTTTTTCAAGCAGTGTCGTTGCAATGACTTCACGGGTGCGAGCGTCGAGGAGCTTGACCGAGATACTGATGATCGCCGTTACTGACTTGCCGTCGCCGAGATCTGCATGGAAATCCCTCAAGTTACTTTTCAGGCGATAGTTGGCGTTTATTCCTGAGGTCTCTGCGCCTACAGACATGATGCGGCCGGTGTCTTCCAGTGCCTCGATCAGGCGGGCCTGAAACAGGCTTGGCCCACGGTCACTCCACCTGGCGCCCTTGTAATACTGAATTGAATTGTCGCCGCGCTTGAGCGCTATCCGGTTGGTGCCAAAAGCCCGGATCGTGGAGGGTTCCTCGACGACGAGCTGCCAGCTGACCGGCGCCCCCTGTGCGTTCATCTGCGGGGCGCCGAGATCATAGATCTGGGGCGCCGGCTGAGTATCAATCAACGAAACTCCGCATCCGGTAAGGAAAACGGCAACTGTCACTGCCAGGACGGCTCTGACTGAAATCTTCATGGGTCTTCCTCTAGTTTGCCTCATATTCGGGATACTTTTCCTGACCGAGCAGCACGGTCGGGTTTTCCTCAATTTCTGCCGCCAGGCGTTCAAGCGTCGCAATCGTTTGTCTTGCTTCAGACAACAGCACGTCCAGTTCGCCAAGGCCCTGGGTCGAGAACTGCGAAATTGAAGCCTTGTTTTCATCCAGAAGAGTATTTGCCCCGGATGCAAAAGTACCAATGGCTTCAGCAGCGGCCAAAATCTCCGCAGACATTTCCGGGAAGTCGTCTGCCATGGCATCGATCTTTTCAGATGTGGCTGCAGCGTTGGCAATGAGGACGCCTATATCCTCGTCCCGCTCGGCGATTGCACTGATCACTGTATCCAGATCGCCCAGGATCGATGAAAATCGAGTGACATTCTCGTCGGAGAGGAGCTTTGCGCCTTGGAGCAGCAGCATATTACTCTGGGCAATAATATTGGGCGCGGTTTCCATTAACTCCTGGATAGATGATCGTTGTGACTGGATCACTGCAAAATACTCGCCATTTTTGGGCACCAGAGCGATGCTGTCTGTAGAGCCGCCCGTCAATTCTATGAACGAAACCCCGGTGACCCCCAGAAAAGCCATCTGTGCAATTGTATCGGCCTTGACCGGCGCGCCCGCCTCGACCTCCAGCTGTACACGCACCACGTTGGGATCATCAATATCCAGATAGATGCCCTTCACACTGCCAACCTTGATCCCGTTGTAGCGGACATCAGACGCGACCGAGAGCCCCGACACGGAGCCCTGGAAGTAAACGTCATACGTTGTAAATTCCCTCGATAGCTGAATTTGCCCGAGCCACATAACAAACAGGAAGGCGCCGATAATCGTCGCGATCGCAAAGCTGCCTATGATGATGGTGTTTGCCTTGGTTTCCATGGATCAAACCTTCCCTGTCCTGTCGTGTCGATATTCGCGATTCTTTATCATACGCCTATCCCCGCTGCCCGTGACCGCGGACCGTGAAAATATTCCCGCACCCAGGGATGATCGAACTCCAGCATGTCCTCAAGCGTTCCGACGGCTAAAACACGTTGATCAGCCAGCACCGCGATCCGATCACAAACCGAATGCAAGGTATCCAGATCATGAGTCACGAGAAAAACGGTTAGCCCGAGAGACTGCTGAAGCTGTTTGATCAGCGTGTCAAAAGCGGCGGCGCCAATAGGGTCCAGCCCTGCGGTCGGTTCATCGAGAAACAGGATATCCGGGTCAAGCGCGATGGCGCGGGCAAGCCCTGCCCGCTTGCGCATGCCGCCTGAGAGTTCGCCGGGCATTTTGGTCGCCGAGATTTCCGGTAGACCGACCATTCGGATCTTGAGGGCGGCAAGCTCATCCATCAAAAGGTCGGACAAAATTGCATGTTCGCGCAGAGGCACCTGAATATTTTCTGCAACGTTCAGCGACGTAAATAGAGCGCCATCCTGGAACAGCACACCCCACCGGCAATCGAGTTCCATCGCCTTTTCCGGATCGAGCTCATGCGGGTCGAGGCCGTACATGCGCACTTCACCTGCAATGGGCTTGATAAGCCCGATAATCGATTTGAGCAGGACCGACTTACCAGTACCCGATCCGCCGACAATGCCGATGATCTCGCCGGGAAAAACATCGAGATCGAGATTATCATGCACGATTTGCGAACCAAAGGCATTGCACAACCCTCGAATGGATATGATGGGTTCACCTTTTTTGACCTCATGTTCCACCGGCTACACCCCCAATTTAAGAAAGAACAGCGCGAATGCGGCATCTGCCATAATGACTGCGAAAATCGATTGCACAACCGACGCCGTTGTATGGGTTCCTATAGATTCCGACGTTCCTTCAACCCGCATACCCTGGTAACAGGCGATGACGCCGATAAGCGCGGCCATAAAGGGTGATTTGATAATCCCGACATAGAAAAAGTTCATGTCAGTAGACGCCAACATTTGCGCGGTGAACATGCTGGGAGAAATCTGCAAAACCATCCAGGCAACGAGACCGCCGCCGACAATCCCCGAGATCATTGCGACGAACGTCAGAAGCGGCACTGACAGGACGAGCGCAAGAACACGCGGCAAGACGAGTATTTCCATGGGATCAAGCCCCAGTGAGCGTAGCGCATCTATTTCTTCATTGGACTTCATTGAGCCTATTTGAGCGGTGAAGGCGGAGCCCGAGCGCCCTGCAACCATGATGGCCGTCAGCATCGTACCAAATTCCCGCAGAAAGGAATGTGTGATCAGGCTTTGAGTAAAAACTTCCAGCCCGTAGTCCCGCAAGATATCCGCACCCATGAACGCCAGAACCGCACCAACAAGAAAAGAAATCAACATGACGATCGGCAGCGCATTAAATCCGGCATATTCTATATGATGAACCAGAGAGACCCCGCGAAATCTTTTCGGTTCAAAAACCGCCCGGCGAAAGACCAATAACACCGCCCCGAAAAACCCTATTGAATGGACAATGTCGTACCAACTCTCGACCACCGTCCGACCGATCCCGTCGATCAGGCGATAGACGGGTGAGCGCGAAGGCGGGATGGGATTGACGTATTCTTCATACTCCGCGACCACATCAAGGAGGGTTCGGTGTTCTTCACCCATCCCCTCATAGGTAACGCTATGGCCATCCTCGCCTGCACGCCGATTGAAGCGATAAATTACCCAGGCACCGGCAGTATCGATGGCTTCCAGCTGTGTGAGATCAATGATCAGCGGTCGGCCGGGATCAATAACGACATCCCGAACCAGGCTATCGACATCATCCAGCAGCGTAACGGTCCAGTTTCCGGAGAAATAGATCCGCCACTCGGGGCTGGTGTCATTGATCTGAAATGACGCTTTGATGTCCATGCCTGGTCTGTTTCCTTTTTTCAGGCCTGCGAATCAAAATTCTGTCTGATCGACAGCTTAGACGAGATCGTGCAATTTCAACGCGTTATTTGAGAAAACCGGGCTTTCGAGAGATCACAGCTTCGGTCATACCGAGATCCATGAACCGTGATGAAACCAGAGGACATCACTCTGAAATCTTACTCAAATGGCAGAGGCCACCCCCGGATCTGTTCTGCAGGGTCAAACAGACGTCTTGCAACCCTCGCGCTGCCTAAACCCACGGATGTGTGAGGAATACAACATTTGCAAAGTTAACGCTGCACAAATGCCACAATTCATTGATTGAATACATTGAAACGTGTCCAAATCGCTTGTGATTTGACCTCGGCACCACCAATATATGGTGCGTATGAGGGTGAGTCACCTCTGTCAGACAGGGAATTGGACTTTCTGATACACCATGGGGATGGTGGATCCGGTGGTCTTCTGGTGCAAGGGAGTGGTTGCATGAAAAGCATAGTCGCGGCATTTGCCATGATATTGCCATTGCTGTTGGGAGCGAGCGCTGCCAACGCTCAAACTTCCCCTATTTCGCCAGAGGAAGCAGAAGCCTTCGTCAGCGTATTGGCGGAAAATGCGCTCGACACGCTGGCCCTGCAAACCATCAGTCTTGAGGATCGCGAAGTAGAATTTCGCCGGATCCTGAGCGAAGGGTTTGCGTTGAAATATATCGGGCTTCTCGTTCTTGGAAAGCATCGTCGCACCGCGACCGCAGAAGAACTTCTGGAGTATCAACTGTACTTCAGCGAATTCATTTTGAAAAAATATTCCGCGCTGCTTGGTGGATATGCCGGCGAAACCTTTGTGGTTCTCGGGTCCCATCCTTCTGGCAAGCGCGACGTCCTGGTTGGATCTGAAATTCGCCGCTCGGGTGGTGCGCCAATTCCGACAGAGTGGCGCGTACGGCGTTTTCACGAAGCCCTGAAGATCATCGATATCAAGGTCGAGGGCATTTCCATGGTTCAGTCGCAGCGCGAAGAGTTCAATGCGATCCTGACGCGCGAAGGGATGATTGGTTTGATTGCGGTTCTGCGAGCACGAACCGGAATGTTGTCTGCCGAGGCGCCGTCCTGAGACAGGGACTGCCGGGCCAACCCGGACTTTGCATGCGTAGCCTTTTGTATTTGAGTTGAGTCTAGATTTAAACGCGCGAACGAGCGCATCGACTGGACTATAGTGTTGAGGGAGAAATGGCTTTCAATGTCAAGCTTCCCTCCGGCTTTCGCAGCCTCAAGACCGGCCAGCGAACGCAAAACGAGGGTGTCGCCACCGGCGATCTTCATTCAGAGTATTTTCTGAGTGCGCTACCTCTCAGAGCGTCGAAGACCTTGTCTATTGGCGTTATCCTGTTGCTTGTCCTTTTCATGACCTTGACTGCTTTTGCTGCAAAAGCGTCCGAGCCCCCTTCAGCCATCACGCCTTCTGAACAGGCCTATACCGCCTATCAAAAAGGTGATTTTGAAACGGCCCGAAGGCTTTGGACCCAACTGGCTACGCGGGGCGATGCGTCCGCGCAATATAATCTGGGCCTGATCTATTCGGAGGGTCGGGGCGTCACGCGCAATCCACAAATGGCGATCAAATGGTGGCGCCTTGCCGCCCAAAACGGCCACCTTCAGGCGCAGCATAATCTGGGGCTGGCCTATATTGGCGCCGAGACCGTTGTGCCAGGAGTGGCTGATGAGTCCCGGTTTGATGTCGCCTTCGTCTGGCTTCGCAAAGCGGCAAAACGCGGACTTGCCAGTTCCCGCTACGTTCTAGGCTCACTGATGCTCGAGCGTGCCATGAGCCCTGAAGACCAGGCCGAGGCGATCAGTTTTCTCAAGGCCGCAGCGGATCAGGACAACGCCGAAGCTCAGTTTCAGCTGGGCAAGTGTTTTTTCGAAGGTCAGGGTGTTAGCGTTGACCGGCGCGAAGGGCTGGCGCTCTTCCTGAAATCTGCGGGATCGGGCTACGCCCCGGCGCAGGACCGGCTTGCCGCGATGTATCAAACCGGAGAATTTGTTCCTGCGGACACTATCGAGGCTTTGGCCTGGGCAAGTCTCGCGAGCGCCTCCGGACTGGTTCCAGCGATAGAGCGCCGCAAGGCGCTTCTCGATCATATGAGCGCGTCGGAAATCGGTGTTGCCGAGATCCGCTCCAGCGAGTTATCCTCGCAGTAATTTTTTCCCGAACATGGAGCACGGCACAATGACTGCTGATGCCTTTTCAAAGACATGGACAGAGGCGCGCGAGAAATTTCTGGCCGCTGCCGGCGCTGTCGGTCTCGACGTAGAAACGCGCACCAATGAGGAAACAAGGGGCCCAAACGGCGAAAAGCTCCATGCCGATCTGGTGACCCTCGGCGACCCGGACGCCCGAAACCGGATCCTTTTAATTTCGGCAACGCACGGCGTTGAGGGGTTTTGTGGATCAGGCTGTCAAACGGCCTTCTTGCGCTCCGCTCATGCACAGCGTTTGCCTGAGGATACGTGTCTGGTCTTTCTTCATGCGCTTAATCCACACGGGTTCGCGTGGCTCAGGCGGGTCAATGAAAACAACATTGACCTCAACCGTAACTTCATCGACTTCTCGGCAGCCCTGCCGCTCAATGAGCACTACGAGACCTTGCGCCCGACGATGATTGTCAAAGACCTCGAAGAAGATACCGTCAGAACGGCGAGCCGTGAAATGGTTACCTTTGGTAAAGCGCACGGATTTGGCACCCTGCAGGAAGGCCTGACGAAAGGGCAATATGTCGATGCCGAGGGGCTTTACTATGGCGGCTCGGCACCGTCCTGGTCGAACCGGTTGTTACGAGAGGTTTTAGGAAGCCGGATAAAAGGCGCTGAACGCGCGATCCAGATCGACTTTCACACGGGCCTCGGACCCTACGGCTATGGCGAGATCATATCTGAATATGACCAGGATGACCCGGCTTTTGCCAGAGCAAAAGCATGGCTCGGCGACGACGTAACATCAACGCGCGTCGGCGACTCGTCATCGGCGGCGCTCACCGGCACGACGGACCACGCCTTTCACCAGGAACTTGGCGATATTGAAGGCGTATCCATTGCACTTGAATTCGGGACGATCTCATCCGACGATGTCTTCAACGCGACCCGGGCTGACAACTGGCTTCATCTCAATGGCAACCTTGCGTCACCGCAAGGTGAAAAAGTGAAAGCCGATATCCGCGCCGCTTTCTATCCCGACGAGGACCCATGGAAAGAAAAGGTCCGGGCGCGCGGCGAGGACGTTATCCTGCGGGCGATGAATGCGTTGGAAAGTTAGAATTCGATGCAGATTTTCCCGAAGTGACTGCCGCTTTTCATATGGTCAAGCGCTGGAACGAGATCATCAAAGGCAAAGGTCTTGTCGACCACGGGAACAATCTTGTGAAGATCCATTGCTTTGGTCATGGCCTCGAAGCTGGCGCGACTGCCGACGGAAATAGCTTGCAGCTTGGCATTCATGGCCACGGCGGCTCCAAGTCTGAAATTGTCATCGTCTGCCGCCAGCACGCCGATAAGGGAGATGTGACCGCCAATCTTGAGCGACATCATGGATTGTTTCAGGGTTCCAACACCGCCAACTTCAAGCACGTGATCCACGCCCATATGCCCCGTCAAGTCACGGACGCTCTTTGACCATTTCGGCTCCTCGCGGTAGTTGATCGTGTGGTTCGCACCCAGCTCTCGGGTCCTCGCGAGTTTGTCATCGGATGACGACGTGATGATAACTTCTGCGCCGCCGGCTTTGGCAAACTGCAAGCCAAAAATGGAAACACCACCTGTGCCCAGAAGCAAAACGGTCTCTCCGGGCTTGAGGCCCCCTTCAACCTGCAGGGCGCGCCACGCTGTGAGTCCGGCGCAGGGCAGACAGGCGACACCCTCATCGGTCAAATAGTCCGGGACTTTTACGACGCCCTCTTGTTTCAGAACCATATATTCCTGCGCGACGCCGTCGAGGCCCCCGCCAAGGGCGGATGCCAGTGCGGTCAAAGTCGGCGGACCGCTCAACCAGTTCTGAAAGAACAGCGTCGCCACCCGGTCGCCAACCGCAACAGTGGTGACGCTTTCACCAAGAGCCACAACTTCGCCGCAACCATCGGACAGAGGCACCAGCGGCGTCCTTACGCTCTTGCCGTAGCCTCCGGAAACAGTGATGAGATCGCGGTAGTTGAGCGACGCGGTCTTCATGCGGATCAGGACTTCGCCGTGCCCCGGCTCGGGGATCGGGCATTCGACCTGCTTGAGATCTTCAAGGCCTGCAAATCCCTGCAGCTCAAATTTCTTCATCATCTTATTGCCCTCCCGGCTATTGTCTGTAGTGTCTTTTGTGTTTCGCCCATCATAACGCTCCGGGCAGAACACGACAGAAAAAAGTCAGGGACCTGGTACAATGGACAGCAAAGACAAACTCCTCGGATTTCTTGCCGCGCTGTCGGGTTTTCTGACCGTGGCGGGTGGAGCCTTCGGGGCGCACGGCCTTGAAGGCTCAATACCGGCAAGAGACCTTGCCGCCTTCGACACTGGCATGCGCTACGGGCTCATTCACGCCGTTGCCATTCTTGTGACCTTACTCGTGTCACAGCAGGGTCTGACCTCTGCCCGGATGTCGGGATGGGCCTTTATTGTCGGCATTGTTCTGTTTTCCGGCTCCCTGGCCTTCCTCGGGATCACAGGGTCGCGGGCCCTTGTTATTGTAACACCGCTTGGCGGCCTGGCTTTTCTTGCTGGCTGGGTCTTCCTGTGTGTCGGGCTCATTGTGCATCGCAATAAATCGGCACGATAGTTGTCATAACTAGTGTGACGTCAGTCACACCACACCGCAGAACTACTAATAACTTCAATGCATTGCGTATAGCACGGAGCAGCCATGCAAGTATTGCAATTCTCTTTTGGTTAAAAATACCTATGTTGCACTGCAGCAGCATAGTGCTGAAACGAAATAACACACCAGAAGTGAAAGACAGGACAATGGTATTTACACGAGCACTCGAAATCTTGTTGGTCGGCGCAGTGATCATCGGATTTGGTATGGCCTCCGCAGGCCTTATCGTCTGATTAGGGTCGTCTGATTGTGGAGCCCGGCGGGCCTTGAGCCCGCGCTTCCAATGCAACAAAGAAACGGCACTCCTGCCTGGCGGGAGTGCCGTTTCTTGTTGTGGTCTGAAGCCGGACGGGAGCCTATTCTGCGGCCGTTGCCCAGCTTTCGCTATATCGCCGTTTTGCCATTTCCTCTGCAGCGGCCAGTGTCGTTATTCCCTTTTCGTCAGAGACCTTGAAGATCTCGGCCAGAGAACCCGCAATCTTCATCGTGCGATCACGCACCTCATCCAAAGAGTAGAGGTCGACTTCCGAATCCACCATGATCAAGCCGCCGGCATTGATGACATAGTCGGGAGCGTAGAGAATTCCGCTGGACTTCAGGTCATCCGCAAGGCCATCACGGCGAAGTTGATTATTGGCTCCGCCAGCGATGATTTTGGCTTTCAGAAGCTTGAGGCTGGCATCATCAATTATGCCCCCAAGGGCACACGGAGCAAAGATATCCATGTCTTCAGACAGAAAGGTTTCGACGGGCGCTTCGGTTGCACCCAGCTGAGCCACTGCCTTTTCGACCGCGGATTTGTTGGTATCAGAAACCACAAGCTGGGCCCCTTCGCCATGAAGGTACTCGGCCAGTCCGTAACCAACTTTGCCGACCCCGAGAATACCAACCCTGACGCCCTTGAGATCGGTGATGCCTTCATGCTCTGCGGCGGCCTTGAGGCCAACAAAAACCCCCAGCGACGTCATCGGTGAAGGATCGCCCGCATTGGCGCCAACGGCATATTTTGTGATCTTTTGCATTTCGGCCACGTCAGTGCCGCTGATCCCGACATCCACGCTGGTAATATAACGACCAGCCAGACCTTCGACCGCCCGGGCCATGGCGCGCATCAACTCAGGTGTCTTGTCGTTCAACGGGTCACCAATGATAACCCCCTTGGCGCCGCCGAGCGCGAGGCCCGCGACCGCAGCCTTGTAGGTCATGCCTTTTGACAATCTCAGAACATCATCAAGGGCCTCTTCTTCAGAAGCATAGTTCACCATGCGGCAGCCACCAAGAGCGCGCCCTTTGGGGCCAGGACGGTGAATGGCAATTATAGCCCTGAGGCCCGATGCGCTATCGCGGCAAAAGGCCACTTGTTCATGATCATCGTAGGATACTGCGTCGAATATCATTTTACTTTCCTCAACAAACAAGTGCTGGGCGTGTCCATCACTCAGCGGCGATGGACAGCGTCTCATTCTTTTCCCAGGAGATAAGTTGTGAGTCCCATTCGAGCTTCACAACTTCATAGTTTTTCATCTTGATGTGCCCGAAGCCCTTAATCTTTTGTGGCAAGGCAGCGATGGCAACGGCGAAATCCAGGTTGTTGCCACTCATCTTTTCAAGCAACTTATCGACCGTGATTTCAAAGTCTGTAATAAGGCGCCGTTCCATCTGCCTTTCCGCCTGATAGCCAAATGGGTCCAGGAAAGTGCCGCGAAGACGGCGACCTTTCGCCATGGTCTTCAGCAGCGGAACCATAACCGAACCAGGCAACTCCCGCTTGGTGGCATGACCGGTCGACTTGTCTTTTCCGGCCAAAAGAGGCGGTGCCATATGGAACTTCAGTTTAAAGTCTCCGGCAAATTCTGACCTGACCTTGCGCATCAGAGCAGGATCTGACCATGCACGAGCCACTTCATACTCGTC
The DNA here is from genome assembly GCA_965603015.1 of uncultured Alphaproteobacteria bacterium. Classification (GTDB taxonomy): domain Bacteria; phylum Pseudomonadota; class Alphaproteobacteria; order M2410; family M2410; genus JAUWTJ01. The sequence continues at coordinate 5,366 of CBFDBJ010000082.1, read as the reverse complement.
TTTGTAGGCGAGCAAACGGAAGTAGCTCTCAGCCACGGTGTCAGTCAGATCTGTCGACCCGGAGCGCACGCCCTCCTCCGCTGCCTTTACCCTGGCAACCAGCTGTTCATAGCGTTTTGCGTAAGCCCTGTTTTGATAATCCGTCAGGAAGGTAACCCGGCGCGCATCCTGTTCGTCACGAGATTTGGCAATCGGCAAGGCTTCGACCTTGTCCTCATTAGCACGGCGAAGAACAGCATCAGGATCATGAGCCAGCAGGCGGCCCCAGCGGAAACTTTTCAGATTTTGCTGAACGGCGACCTGGTTGAGTTCAATGGCCCGCTCGATCGAGGTACCGCTCAAGGGGATAAATCCCTTTTGATAGGCATAGCCGAGCAGCATCAGATTGGTGGCAATTGCATCGCCAAAGAGGTTTGTCGCCAGCGACGTCACATCAAGGAAATCACAAAGACCATCGCCCATGCGCGTTCGGATGGCACGCTTTGTCGCTGCCGCCGGAAGCCTCACACTGGTGTCGAGCGTGAAATCCGCAGTCGGCGTTTCATGGGTATTGATAATTGCGTGTGTGCGGCCCGTATCGCAGCGCGTCAAGGCATCGAGGCTTCCCGCAACAACCATGTCGCAGCCCAGCAACAGATCTGCAGAAAGCTCCCCGATCCGCACCGCATCAAGACCTGACGGCGTATCTGCAATTCGGATATGAGAAATCACCGCACCGTTTTTCTGGGCAAGACCGGTAAAATCAAGCGTTGAGACGCCCTTGCTCTCAAGATGCGCCGCCATGGAGATCAGGGCGCCGACGGTCACAACACCGGTTCCGCCAATGCCGCCAACAAGAATATTGTAATGGGCTTCCTGTCCTTCAATAAAGTCTGGCTCCGGAAGGCGGGCCATCAGGGAGGTTTCTTCGTCATCAAATCGCCGTGGATCGGGTTTTCTGACGGCGCCACCATGAACGGTAATGAAGCTCGGGCAAAATCCTTTTACGCAGGAAATATCCTTATTGCACGACGACTGGTTGATCTTACGTTTCATACCAAGATCGGTTTCGAGCGGTTCGATGGAAACGCAATTCGACTTCGCGGAACAATCACCGCACCCTTCGCAGACCACGTCATTGATGAAAACTCTGACGGCCGGGTCTTCCATTAGTCCGCGCTTGCGCCGACGACGTTTTTCGGCAGCGCAGGTCTGATCGTAAACAATCAGCGAAACACCCTTGTATTCGCGGAATTGTTTTTGCACGGAATCAAGATCATCTCGGTGATGAAAGGACAGTTCAGGCCAGGCAACACCCTCAAGATGATAGTGCTTGAGGCCAATTTTCGGGTCGTTCTCGCTGACGATCGCTATGTGCTTCACGCCCTCGGCACGGACCTGATTGACAATCGCAGGGATCGTGAGCTGCCCTGCGATCGGTTGCCCTCCGGTCATGGCAACGGCATCATTATAGAGGATCTTGTATGTGATATTGACATTGGCATGAACGGTGGCGCGAATGGCAAGGATGCCGGAATGCTCGTAGGTGCCGTCTCCAAGGTTCTGAAAGACATGTGGAACGTCGGTAAATTCACTCAGACCAATCCAGTTCGCGCCCTCTGCCCCCATATGCGTAAAGAGGCAAGTATCGCGGTCCATGGACAGGGCCATAATATGGCACCCGATGCCGCCCATTGCCTTGCTGCCTTCGGGAACCTTCGTTGACGTGTTGTGCGGGCAACCGGAACAAAAGTAGGGTGCGCGGGTCACCGGTGCGGCAACTGTGTTCAACTCCGGTGCTTCGCGAAGAATGCGGATAAACCTGTCATCCATATCCTTGCCGACAGGACCCTTGCGAATTCGGTCCATCAGGACAGAGGCCACGTGGCGCGGAGAGAGCTCGCCAAGAATGGAAAGCCCGGCACGGCCAGTCTCGTCGGTTTTGCCGATAATGAGGGGGCGGCGCCCTTCAGGCTGATGGTAGAGGATGTCCTTCACCTGGCGCTCAACGATTGAACGTTTTTCCTCCACGACGATAATTTCCTCGAGACCATCGGCGAAGCGCTTGATGCCTTCAGGTTCAAGCGGCCAGCTCATTCCAACCTTGTAAATGGATATACCGATCCGCTCGACCTCCGCCTGGTCGATGCGCAGTTCCTTCAGGGCATGGAGGACGTCCTGATAAGCCTTGCCGGTCGTAATGATCCCGATGCGCGGTTTTTCGCATCCCAGCACGACCCTGTCGAGGCCGTTTGCCCGCGCCCAGGCCCTCGCCGCGTCAAGACGATAGGACTGCTGCAAGACTTCAAGCTCACGGCGCTCCTCTGGCCATTTCAATTGGGGGTCAAAGTTCAAACCACGCGGCGGCATAACAAAATCTTCAGGCGTCACGAAGTGTTTGAGTATTTGATCGACTTCGACGGAAGCGGCGCTTTCGACAACCTCGGTCACCGTCTTGAAGCCAACCCAGCAGCCGGCAAAGCGCGACAGCGCAAATCCGGCGAGCCCCAGTTCCAGTATTTCCGCAACATTGGACGGCGATAAGATTGGCATCGCATGCCCCATGAAGACGTGATCACTTTGGTGTGCAATTGTCGATGACTGGACGCCGTGGTCATCTCCGGCAACGGCCAGCACACCGCCGTTGCGCGAGGTCCCGAAGGCATTGGCATGTCGGAAGGCGTCACCGGATCGATCAACACCCGGGCCCTTGCCGTACCAAATTCCAAAAACACCGTCTTTCCTGGCGCCGTCAAGAAGATCGAGTTGCTGCGTACCCCAGACGGCTGTCGCCGCAAGATCCTCATTAAGACCATTTTTGAAATGTATGCCGTATTGCTCGAGATATTCCCTGGAGCGAACCAACTCCTGGTCATAACCACCCAGAGGCGAGCCGCGATAGCCCGAGACAAAGCCTGCCGTATTGAGCCCGGCCGCCCGGTCACGCATCGCCTGCATGATCGGCAATCTTGTCAAAGCCTGGATGCCGGTCAGAAAAACTCGCCCGTTCTGTTTCAGATATCGGTCGCGCAGTTCGTATTCGGTGTTGATCGATGACGCAGGAAGCATGGGGATCTGAACTCCAGGTTTTCGCAGGAAAGGATCATGGATTCGGCGGATTATAAGCCTCGTTCAAGGTACTTACCTTGCGATTTCACTGAAAAGGCAGCAATTTTTCGCAAAAAACAGCAGGCAATTCCGGAATGTTTCTGCATTTCCGTTGATCCGCTCTGAAAACCCGCTACAAACCACATCAATTCTTGTGTATTGATGGCAATCCAAAACTTGCCTGACTGTAAAGGGACCTCTATCCGTGCGTCGTTTCTTCCTGTTACCTCTCCTTGTAGCACTCCTCAGCATCATCAGCCTGACAGGCTGCGGGGTCACCAAGCTTTGGGGCGATGAAAATACGCCCTTGCAGAATTCGGTTCACCAGGGCCCCGGCATGCGCGAACAGGCCGATGCCATTGCAGACCCGGTTTGGGAGATTGAGGAAAAACGCTCGATGATGAACCAGATGGCGAGTGTTTTTGTCAGTGGTGCCCGCTCCGCTGGCGAGGCACTGGATGTCTTTGACTGGACAGCCAAAGAAAGCCCGGAAACACGCCAGGCGAAGAAATATCTCGAACAAATCAGTCAGCGTGAGAATTATGGCACATTCGGGAGCGCCGTGATGAGCGATATTCAGGGCAAGAACCAGGCAAGTGCCGCCCTCATGAACTCGGGCATTGAGGCCCTCGACCGTTACCACAAGGAACTCGTGGATATTGGCAAGGGACCGGAGAACGGCAGCAACAAGAACCGCTTGAAACGCCTGCTGAGTAACTCTGATGAAGATCGCCGGGCAGCTATTCAGGCATCGAAATCCTTGCGGCAACAGGCCTCGGTTTTTGCCGCAACTGTTGAAGTTTTAAAGACCTCAGAAGAAACACCCGATATGACGCCGCTTGAAGAGGGTGTGGAGCAGCTTCTCGTCGAAGCCCGGGAGTTACGCGCTCTTGCCGATGACCTGGACCTCGACTGATCATTCTGTTGGCGGATAAATAGACGTGAGTTTTTTCTCGTCACGCCATGCTTGATAAATTTCACGGATTGACGAGGGCGGGTGACCGCGTTTGCGATTGTCCGCGCCGATTTCGAAAACAAGACGGAATTGCTCGGCCAGGGATCGATAGGCATCAAACAACGTTGTACGCGAATCCCAGATATGAGCGACCTCGCCGCCCGCCCCGTTGACCTCCATCAAATGAAAGTTACCGCCGGCCTGTAGCTCCGCAAGGCTGGGGAACCGTGCATCAAATCGCCCGAAGCAAAAGCCGGGGATCCCGTCAGCGACCTCATCAAATGCCGCCTGCATTTCCTCCGTGATCCAGGCATTTCCATTGCGAAAAATGGCGCCGCGCGAGTGTGAGCCGGTGAAGGCGAGCCGCATGGGTTCCCCCTTTGCAAGCACATGATCGAGGCGGTCCGAGTGGCGAGGAAGATAGAGATGGGACAGTTGTCCGGCGCGCGGATCGGCGAGGATCAGATCTTCCACTGTCGATACCCCGTCACCAAAGATATAAGGAAAGTATTTCAGCGTGAGAGAAATAATGCGGCCCTGTTTTGCGCCTGGCGGGCGGACATAGAAGATGCCGGCCTCAGCCTCATAGGGAATATATTGCTGGAAGATGATGCATTGGCCGCCAGGGAATATCCTGAGATAATTTGCGAGTTGATCGCGCGATTTTATCAATCTCACCCCTGCACCCCTGCACCCCATATCCGGCTTGGCCACAAACGGCATGGAAAGGCCCGCGGCTTTCACAGCTGCAATCGCCTCTTCCAGATCCTCCTTGAGAGCCGCTTCCTTACGACGGGTGAAGCAGACATGATCCGCGAAGCGCTCCCTGGCCTTGCCTTGAAGATTGGCCATGACAGCCGCCTTGGATTCGCCGACAAGGCCACCCAGCGGAAACGTCGGATTTGCAGCTGTTGGCAAGGTCAATCCACGATAACGCAAAGATAGATAGAGCCAATGGAAGGCAACAGGGATGTAAAAGATTTTAGCAGGCCAGAATTCAAACATGGAAATCGGTCGGTCCCCAAGATCGAGGGGTGGCATGCCTTTATGAACCTGCGCGATGGCATCTGAAAAATCGCGAATGGTTTTGTCGCGTGGCCCGGCCCCGTCATCTGCTACACTCATCACACTTCCTCTAACGCCGCGTGTCACTGTGCCAACAAGTGAGGCCGTCAGGATTTCTCGTCGACCGTATCGTCATCGCCCTCGATCCGTTTTTCAAGACGGCGTGGAAGAAAGATGACGCTCAAAAGCAGAATGACACCGATCACCCAGGCCCATTCTCCAAAGAAATCAACAATATAGCTTCCGTACCTAAATATCA
>CBFDBJ010000081.1:0-15912 GCA_965603015.1 uncultured Alphaproteobacteria bacterium | reverse complement strand
GAGCGGAATTGAAAGACCTTGGCATGTCTCCTGTCGTGCTGGATGGATTCCTGAAAGCTCTGTCAGCTCCGAACGGTATTGTCCTTGTGACGGGTCCGACAGGGTCCGGCAAGACAACGACCTTGTACGGCGTGCTTGCGCTTCTCAATGATGGCGCACAGAACATTCTGACAGTTGAAGATCCGGTCGAATATGCCATTGAGGGTGTCGGTCAGACTCAAGTCAACACCCGCGTTGGGATGACGTTTTCGGCAGGTCTGAGAGCAATCCTGAGACAGGACCCCGATGTTGTCATGGTTGGCGAAATGCGTGATACGGAAACCGCACAAATTGCCGTCCAGGCCAGCCTGACAGGCCACCTTGTCCTGTCGACCATTCACACGAACAGTGCCGTTGCCGCGATTTCCCGGTTGCGAGACATGGGAACGGAGCCCTGGCTTCTGGCTTCGACGCTTGAAGGCATTCTTGCCCAGCGTCTGGTTCGACAGCTCTGCAGTTCATGCAAAGTGGCCCACACTCCGGACAGTTTTGAAGCGCAGATGCTGGAGACCTTGCCGGGGCATGATGCGGACAAAAGTGCTATCTACCAACCCGCCGGCTGTGAAGCATGCGGATCCAGCGGTTATCGAGGTCGTCTTGGACTCTATGAGTTCGTCAAGATGGACAATGCGCTGCGAACACTCATTCATGAAAATGCCCGCGAAGAGGATATGGCCCAGATGGCTTTCAAGAGCTCCCGAACGCTATTCCAGGATGGCCTTGCCCGGGTTCTGGAGGGGCGAACTTCCATGGCCGAGGTGGTGAGAGTATGCCGCCAGGGGGAGGAGAGCCATGGCGACCTATGAGTATATTGCGCTCGACGCGGCGGGGCGTGAGCAGAAGGGCCTGGTTTCAGCGGACTCTGCCAGGAGCGCGCGCCAGGAATTACGGAACAAGAAACTTGCGACGGTGCGTATCTCCGTCACGCAAGGAAAAGCCTCCCGGTCACCTGTTCCCTTTCTGGACCGGGAGGTTTTTCGGCGTACTGTGTCAACGTCCGAGCTGGTCGCCCTGACAAGGCAGCTTGCGACGCTTTCGCAGGCCGCGATGCCGATTGAACAGGCACTCAACACCCTGGCGGTTCAATCGGGGAAGAAACACATGCGCGGGGTCCTTCTCGACATCAGGAGTGAGGTGCTTGAGGGCGGTCGGCTTTCAGATGCCATGCGGCGGCAGGGGCGTCCTTTTGATTCTCTCTACTGCTCCATGATTGCTGCTGGTGAAGGTAACGGAAATCTGAGTGTTGTCTTACAGCGACTGGCGGATGACCTGGAAAAAAAACAGAGAATGGCGCGAAAGGTTTTGTCAAGCCTCGCCTATCCCGTGGTTCTTTCCTTGACGGCCATTGGTGTCGTTCTTGCCTTGATGACCCTTGTTGTGCCGCGTGTTGTCGAGCAGTTCGACGGTCTTGGTCAGGCTTTGCCAGCCTTGACCAGGGCCATGATCGCCATATCGGAGTTTTTACAAATCCGTGGACCGTTGTTGCTATTTCTGGGCGTGATTCTCGTGGCAGGATTTGCATTCGCCCTCAGGCATGAACAAATCCGCATGCGGCTTGATAGTATTACTTTGAAGTTTCCGTTTGTCGGGTGGCTGACGCGCAGTGTCGAGGTGGCGCGATTTTCCCGTACCATGGCCAGCCTTTCAGGCAGCGGCATCCCCGTTCTCCAATGCGTTGATGCTGCACGTCAGACCGTAAAGAACCGGGTACTACGAGAGAAATTGAAAGGCACAGTCGAAGCTGTTCGAAGAGGCAAGAGTTTTAGTGAAGCTCTAAGCCGTGCTGATGTCTTTCCGCCGATGATGGTCAATATGGTTCTCGCGGGCGAGAATGCCGGATCTCTGGACACGATGCTCGACAAAGTGGCGGAACATCTTGAAAGCGAGTTTGAAGCCGTTACGGACGTTATGCTCAGCTTGCTTGAACCGGCGATTATCATTGTGATGGGAGGCATCGTTACACTCATCGTTCTGTCCATTCTGCTTCCAATTTTGCAACTGAATACAGTTGCCCTCCAATAGAGACGAAAGATCAAGGACCATGTTTGAGAATTTTTACGACAACCTGAAAAGACAACAAGACAAGGATCGTGCGGAGGAGGGCTTCACGCTCGTTGAACTCATGGTCGTAATTGTGATCATCGGGCTTCTGGCGACCGTGGTGGTCATGAATGTGTTGCCCAGCCAGGACCGGGCAATGGTGGAAAAAGCGCGGGCGGACATCAGTGTTCTCGAGCAGGCACTCGAGCTCTATCGCATGGATCTTATGTCCTATCCGACGACGCAAGAAGGACTGGATGCTCTCTTGACCCGGCCGAGCGGACTGCGTCAGGCGGACCATTACCGCAGCGGCGGTTACATCAAGCGCCTTCCTCTTGACCCGTGGCGCAATCCGTATCAGTTCCTTTATCCGGGTGAGAAAGGTATCATGGACATTTACTCTCTTGGTGCGGATGGGAAAACGGGTGGTGAAGGTAAAGATAAGGACATAGGGAACTGGAAGGATGATTAGTTCGCCGCCCGCTAGCCGAGAGTGTGGATTTACACTGGTCGAATTGATGGTCGTCCTGGTGATCATTGGCCTTGTCAGCGGCGTCGCTGTTCTGGCAATGCCGCCAGGGATTTCTCCGGCTGATGAGAGAGCGCGTGCTTTTCTGGCAAAGGCCAGGTTTGCCGCAGAGGAAAGCATCCTGACGGGCAGACCGACCGGCATTCTTGTCGACCAGAGCGGCTATTCGTTTCGCAAGCGCGTCGCGGGAACATGGCAGCCGCTGGAGCACAGCCGTATTTTCAACCGGGTTGATCTGACGGGTGCTGTGACCATATCTCTTGATGTGGTCGGCGGGCTGTCCTCGGGATCACAGCCCGGCATGCCGCAGATCCGGTTTTCTCCACTGGGCGAGGCGTCTCGAATTGAGGTCCGATTTGCCGATGGCCAGGACAGGGTGCTGATTCGGATTGGCGAAGCAGGTACCATCACGCGTGGACAGGAGAACGGGACCTCTGTTCCGGCTGACCCGTCAGGAGGGGCTTGAGATGGCCAGCAAGGAGGATGGTTTTAGCCTGACTGAGGTGCTGGTGGCGCTGGCTGTTTTCAGTCTCACAGGTGTCGCGCTGCTCAATGTAATGCAAACCAACACTCGTTCTATCAGGATTGTTGAAGAGCGAACCTGGGGCCGCATCGTCGCGGAGAACCATATGGTCGAGGCTTTGACGGCCGTCAAATCGCCCTCACCCGGTGTCACCGCCGGGACCGAAAAGCTGGCGGGTATTGACTGGGACTGGCAACGCAAGATCGCCAAGACAGGCGTCAACGATTTCGACCGTATCGATATCGAAGTACGCCGACCCGAGACAGATGATCTCGTCGCAACGGTGTCGGGTTTCCGGGGGGCAAAATGAGCATTCGAACTGACGGTTTCTCTCTGGTGGAAGTTATGGTCTCTCTGTTTATCTTCGGGCTACTGTCGACTGCCGCAACCGGGATGCTTATAATGTCCATTCGCTCGGCGGAAGCTCTCGAACAACGATCACACCCCCTGCAGCAGATCGAGGTTATGCGAGCCATGATCAAGTCTGACCTGGCGCAGATGGTGAGGCGGGGGGATTATGCGGCCGGCAGACCCGGGCTCGCGGATTTGACCCCGTCATCGGTGGGGGAACATCGCTTCTTTGAACTCTCAAGACTGTTTGATGTCTCCTTCCTCACCCCGGGCGCTGGAATAGCGATTCAGGATGTGACTTATGTATTGCGTGCCGGAGACATTATCAGAACCGAAGGATCTTGTGACCGGAGCAGAGCGAGCGAAGAGTGCCGAGAGCGCGTTCTGTTGTCCAATGTTGATGGCGTTGAGATTGCCTGGTTGATTGGGGACCGTTGGATAAAAGTCCCCGCTGGCAAACGCGCCCAGGGGTCGGTGATGTCAGTACCGAGCGCGGTGTCATTGCGGCTACAACACCAGGTCTTTGGCGATGTAGAGCAGTTCTTCCTCCTTCATGGAGGCAGCGAATGACAAAGTGTTCCAGACATTCCAGCTATTCCAGTCGGGAAGACGGGGCTGTTCTGATTACGGTCCTGCTCATTGTTTCTGTTATGTCCATTCTGGCCATATCACTCCTTGATGATGTTCGATTTGCTATCCGCCGGACGACCAACGCCGGACTTCTGGCACAGACCGGGTTCTACGCCCTCGGTGCCGAAGATCTGGCCCGGCAGGTCATCTGGCAAAGCTGGCAAATCAATCCTCGCAAATCTTTGCTGACGGACCTCTGGGCACGCCGCGAAATGGATTTCCCGATTGATGGCGGCCGCATTGTTGGCCGCATCCGTGATGGCGGAAACTGCTTTAATCTCAACAGTCTGATTGTGACCGAAGATTCGGGCAAGACACAGGACAACGCGGAGGCCCGCAAGGAATTCGAGGTGCTGCTTGCGGCCCTGGACGTTCCCGCCTACGAGGCTGCAATTGTGAACAGCAGTTTATTGGACTGGATGGATGCGGATCAGAATTCGAGGACCCGAGGCGCCGAGAACCCATACTATCTAGGACTTGCTCACCCTTATCGGGCGGCTGATGGCCCTTTGTCGCGTGTCGAAGAGGTGCGCGCCGTCCGGGGTTTTGAAGGTGATGCCGTTGAGGCTCTCCTGCCTCTGGTATGTGCTCTGCCAGACGATGAACTCTCCATATTGAACGTCAACACACTGGAGACCAGGCATGCGCCTTTGCTGGTATCCCTGCTGCAAGACAGAATTTCGGTCTCATCGGCCATGCAGATCATTGCAGCGCGACCGGATGGCGGGTTTGAGACTGTTGACGAGTTCTGGCGCCTCGATCTATTTGACGGCGTTGAACTGTCGGATGAAGTCAGAGCGCGTGTCCAGGTCCGTACACGGTATTACTCGGTAGATGCGCAAGTTGTCTGGATGGACAATCTTGTTACGTTGCGCTCGCTGCTGGTCCTCAATGAAAACGGGCGGATTGGCCGCGTGTCCAGACGTGTTGGAGATGTGATGTGAACCGGGATCTCGTTGTCTATATTCAGGGTGTTGATCTGTTTCCTTGTGCGTGGGCTCTGTTCGAGGTGGATTCAACACGCCTTGTTGAGCACGGCACGGCCAGTCTGCCTGGCGACTTTCAGAAGCTGGCTGACTCAAAAAGCCGAGTCAGCGTTTTGGTGCCTGGGGAGTTCACTGTTTTTCGTCGTATTGATGTGCGGGCCAGAAGTGATGCACAAATTCGCGCGATCATTCCTTATGCCCTGGAGGATGAGCTGGGATCTGACCCGGAGGACATGCATGTGGCCTTTGGTCTCCAGAAAGAAGATGAGTCACGTGCGGTTTGTCTCGTTGATCAGGGTTTGATGAAGTCCTGGACGGATCAGCTGGAAACGGCCGGACTGCGGGTTACAACTTTCCTGCCGGATTTTCTGGCGTGCCGGGATGAGGTCACTCTGGCCGGTGGAGTTCAGATTGGCACACGTACCCTTTTCTGGAACGGAACGGATCTCGGGTTTGCTTGTGAGACGCCGCTTGCCACTCTTGTTCTTCAGGAATTCGTCAAACGTGGCGATCTCACTCCGGATTACAAAAAAGGGTCCGCAAAGATGTCCGCTCTGGATCTCATGGAGCGATACGTCCGCAACCCGTCCGGTTTGCCGGTCAATCTGGCGCAGGGACCCTACGCAGCGCAATATGACTGGAAGCCGGTTCTGGCTTTATGGTGGCGGAGCGCGGCTGTCGTTGCTCTGGCGTTGGTTGCCGCGTTCGGGTCGATCATGCTGGACGTCACGCGACTGGGAAAAATGCGGACCGAGCTGGAGACCGAGACGTTGGCTCTATATAGAGCGACGTTCCCGGACGAGCGCCGCTTCATCAATCTTGGTGTGCAGATGCAGCAACATCTGCTTGAGACAGGGGCGACCGGACAAGATGATTTAATGGTGGCTGCTGCATTGTTGATGGAAAGCGTACACGCTGTCGATGGCGTCCGAATTGAAAGTTTTCGGTACAACATGGAAAAACCGGGAATTGCGGCAACGATTATCTACGGGTCCTATGAAGAGGTGGATCGCTTCCGTAGCGCTGCTGAGGCCCTTGGGGCGCAGGTTGAAGAAGGCAGTGCCCGGAAGGAGGGTGATCTGATCCTCGGCGATGTCGTTCTGAAGGTGGATCGATGATGACGATTTGGCGGGTCCGGACACTCAGAGAGAAGTTGTTGCTGGCGTTCCTTGCATTCGCTTTTTGCGGGGTCATTTTTGTACAGGTTGTTGCGTTGCCTCTGGTCGATGAAAGGCAGCGAAGACTGGCCTCGCTTGAAGCGGCCCGGGAGGAGTTTTTGGTGATCCGCGAAGGCGCGAGCCGCATTGAGAGCTTCCGGGTACGACGAAGCGAGAGACCTGCCAGCGGTCCGGTTCGCTCTACAGTCACAGCCACAGCCCGGGATATGGATGTCGCGATAACGCGGGTCCAGCCTGGTGAGGACGACAGGCTGACAGTCTGGATCGATGCCGTGGAGACAAGGCAGCTTTTTGAATGGCTTCTCCTCTTGAGGGAGCGCCATGGTTTGCATGTGCTTCAGGCCACAGTGAGGGCAGGGGCTGACGATACTGCTGTCGCGACGCAGCTGGTTATTGGTCAGTCGGAGAGCCTGCCATGAAGCAAGCAGTAGCGTTTGTGATGATATTATTTGTGTTCCTGATCTGGCGTATGCCGCTGGCCGCGTTTGTCTCACCTCTTGTCTCCCAGCCTGGTGTGATCATTGGGTCGGCGAGCGGAAGCATCTGGTCGGGGCGCCTGTCCGACGTCTCTCTTGCCGGTCAGGCTATTGGCGATGTTGATGTTGCGCTGAGGCCAGGAACTCTTTTTACCGGTCGCCTGCTTTTTAATACTCAAATAGATGGACCAAATGCGGTGGCGAGCGGCGTCATTGGGAAAAGCCTCTCCGGCACCATCATTCTGGAGGACTTTGTGGCAGTATTGCAGTTTGACCCTGCATCTATGCATCCGGCGCTGGCAGGCGCTGGTCGAGAAAAAATCCGGGCGGAAATTGGTGGACTGGAATGGACGAAGGCAGGTTGCCGTAGCGGCGAAGGATCTCTGTCGACGGATGCGCTGGTGCAGGGCCACCCGAAGATTGCCTGGAAAGGGCCTGTCCTGGAGGGAAAGTTTCAGTGTAGCGATGCCATGGAGCTGGTTGGTGTATTCTCGGGGAAGAAGGGGCCTGAGGTCGTCGAACTGGAAATCCGGGTCGAGCCGGACGGCAAGTATACCATCGTGTCGAAAATAGAAACTGAAGATCCTTCTCTTCAGGCCTATCTGCCAGGTTTGGGCTTTCAGTTTTCAGAGGGCATATTGGTGCAGGAATACCGGGGCAACATTGTGCGCAAGAAGGTGGGGCGATCATGAAGGACTTATACAGAAAGATTAAACTGCCCCTTCACCGAGTGGTCGTGATGATCCTGGTATCAGGCGTCGGAGCTTGCGCAACCGGGCACGGCCTGAAACACGAAAACAAGGCCCAGACGTTTGCAACCGAAACTGGAGTTGAAATAGGCGCCCTTGGCCCCCAGACACTGGAGCACGGCGCGTGTGGATTGTTTCTCTGGCAGAAGCGGCATGATCCGACGCTGGTCTTTTTTTCAAGACTTGATCAAAGCGCTGCCTTCATGGTGATCAATGGCGACAGAATCAGACTGGACATCAGGGCCGCGCCGAAAATTCAGGAACAAGGGCAAACTCACCAGCTTCATCTGTCCAACGACGACCTTGATCTCACCGCGACCGTAACTGTCCACACCGGCAGGAAGTCGGGTTCAGGTGTTTTGGTGCCCGAGGCACAGCTCAAGCTGCGGGCCGGGCAGGGCCCAAGGATAACCATGCCTCTTGCCGGGTTGGTGGGATGCCAGCCGTAACGCTTGTGCTCACGGGGAAAGGGCCGGGCCGAAGGTCTCAGCCAGCCAGGTCAGGAAGATCCCGATGGACAGAAAGGGCCCGAAGGGGACAGCGTCTGTTGCCTTAATGCTGTGGCCTTTCAGTCGGCTTGCAACAAACACCCAGACTAGCCCTGACAGGCTCGAGAGGAGTAGGATCCACGGCAGACCCCAAACCGTGCACCATGCGCCCCCCGCTGCCAGCAGTTTGGCGTCGCCGCGGCCAAGGCCACCGATACCGCGGAGTCTCTTGTAGGAGATCTCAACGACAACAAACCCGAAGTATCCGACCGCCGCGCCGATCAGCGAGGCGTAAAAATCATGCAGCACAAAGGCGCCGACAGCGAGCCCGATCAGAACAAGCGGCAAGGTCAAGCTGTCAGGCAGCCTGCGCTCTCGCCAGTCAACCGCAGACGCGAGGGTGAGGAAGAGAGCCAGGATCAGTGTGAGGGCAATTTCCAGGTCGGATCTCCATGGGTAGTTGAGGCGGATCTCCGGATACAGCTAAAGGACTTCCTGCAACGTTTGCGTCTGACGGGTTGCTTCACGAAACTTGATGCCGGATTGCCCCTCTTGCGGCATCACCATCGTTTCTCCGTAAGCGTCAATCGTAATCCAGCTGGCAATATTGGCTGCCGTGACCTGCCCAATAATGGTTGAACACCGATGCGTGCGCTTGACTGCAATAGCGCAAAATTTCCCTGTTCGCTCGAACTAATTCCCTGTTAGCCTAAAAAAATTCCCTGTTATTTTTTTAGGGAATTTGCATGCAAGTTACTGACCTTGCTGCACTAAACGCCGTGATTTTAATGGAATTGGTTCAAAATTGCGAATTTTCCCTGTTAATTCCCTGAAAAACAGGGAAATTGGCCGGAGACGGGTTCGCTGTGGACTGCACCCGCCACCACGCAGTCTCATAGCAAGCGCCCACCAATCGGTGCCGCTGAGAACCTCCCGACATATCAAAGACTTGAGGCGATATGGTGCATCGAATGGTGCGGGAGATCCGTCTCTGCGGAGGGATTCTGCCTGGATTTGGCAAAGCGTCTCTCGGGGCTCTGTTTTTCCACCATTCCGTTGGTGGTTTTGATGCTGTGGAAAGCCATATGATGGAGGGTGTTCGGGTTTTTAGGGACGACGAGCCCGGGATTCGAATCCGAGCGCCGAATGTTGGTGGTCCCAATCCAGTGGCAGAGGTGGCATGTGCTTGAGCACTTCCGAGGTCATCTCCACCGGCTGATGACCTTCGAGAATGCACAACACACAGGAGGTGGGTCATGTATCGTTTGCTTGTGGCTATTGCTCTAATCTTGCCGCTATCGGGATGTGGTACGGCCTTGGGGGTTCGCTGGGAATCCTGGCAGGACCAGCGCCGACATCCTCCTCATATCATTAATTGTAGCGGCCCGGGACACTCCTGGGATCACTGCCATCGAAGCGCGCGCGACCGCTGCGGCGTGAAAGAATACATTGTCATAAGCCTTGCCGGTGATGGCGGCGTGACAGTATCGGCCAGCAAGAGCCATCGGGTCGCCAAGGCAAAGAAAAATCGTTCAATGAAATTCAGGTGCAAGTAGAGGGTCCCGAAGGTGTTTTGGCACCGGCCGCGCGTTGCCATCGTGCCGCCTGGCGACTTGACACACTGAGATGCCTGTCAGACCCGGGTCATGCACCTTCAATCAGGGCCCGCAGGACGTCGTGCCGACTGATCTGACCGACGAGCCGGCCATCACGCAAAACCGGAAACCGCCGGAACGTGCTGTTGAGAAAAAACTCGGCAGCACTCACAAGGTCAGTATCAGGATCAAGTGTCGATATATCCGTGCTCATATAGTCGCGTACGGTTCCACCCCAGTCCTGATAATAGCTGGAACTTAATACGACTTTGAGACAATCCTTTTTTGACAACATACCGACCAGCTTGCCGGTGTCGTCGACCACCGGCGCGCCGGACAGGCGCTGATCCAGCAAGACCTGAATGGCCTTGTGGATGATGGTATCCGGCGAAAAGGTCACCAGTTCAGTGGCCATGATATCAGCAACCGTGCGTGTCATCGTTCATCCTCTTGTGTGCAGATCGGGCATATGCTGATCACAGTGTCGCCGCCGCATGATCCGCGCAACGGTCCGCGACCGAGCATGGTGCCGAGGCCCAGACCGGCACTGACCAGGACGAAGACAAGAAAGCCGAGAACAAAGGAGATCATGGCGACTGCTCCCTGAAAAAACCTGCGACGTCCACCTCTTCCAGCCCGTCGGCCCGGCGCATCACAAACAGCGCGCTGGCGTCATGGTTGGCCAGCAGGTCGCGCGCTCCTTCCGGCCCCAGCACCATGGCCGCCGTTGCCAGACCGTCGGCAAGCTGGCCGGTTTGCGCCAGCACGCTGACCGAGGCGACACCGTTGGAGACGGGTCTGCCCGTGTGTGGATCTACTACGTGGCCATAGTGCTGCTCGCCGATGGTATAGCCCTGAACCGCGTCACCGGATGTCGCCAGCGCGCGGCCATCGGCCTGGAAGACCCGTTGCAGGGCGCGACTGCCGGGGCGCTCAATACCCATCCGCCAGCGCCGTCCACCGGGATGGCGCCCGCGCGCGGCAATCTCGCCGCCCATCTCGATGAGGAAATCCAGTCCGCCCAGCGCGGTAACGATCTCATCCATCGCATAGCCCTTGGCGATGGCGCACAGATCAAGGGTCAGTCCCGGGCGCGCGGACTGCAGTTCATTTTCGACCAGACGCAAGTCCGCGAAATGACCGGCCGGGCAGACCGCGCCAATGCGCGTCGAGCCGAACCCAAAGCGCCGTCCCATGGGCGCGCTGGTGGGATCGAAGGCGCCGTCGCTGGCTCTGGCCAGTTCAAGGGCGGCGGTAACAACGCCGCGGGTTTCGTCAGATAGGCTGACCCCAAGTCCGCCACTATCGTTGAAGCGCGCGACTTCTGAATCCGGACGGAAAGGAGACATGAGCGCGTCAATCCGTGCCACGATGGCCTCGACACGGCCGCGAGCAAGAGCAGCCTCTCTTGTGTCAGGCAGGACGAGCCGCCACGCCGAACCAAAGGCAGGACCGGTCTCGATGCGCACGCTGCCGGCCTGAGCCGAGGCCGGGAGCATGGCCGTGAAGGCCGCGCCAGTGGTGAACTTCAGAATCTGTCTTCGAGAAATGAGCATTCAGCCCCCAAAATCATCAAAGAATATTTGCTCCGGCGGCACGCCCAGTTTACCCAACACGGTCTGCACGGCCTCGATCATCAGCGGCGGTCCGCACAGGTAATACTCGCAACTTTGCGGGTCCGGGTGAGTGCTGAGATATTTGTCGTAGACGACTTCATGCACAAACCCTCGCTCACCCGCCCAGGACCTATCCGGTGCCGGGTCCGATAGTACCACATGCCAGGAAAAGTTGTCATGGTCCTGCGCCAGTTTTTCCATCTCGTCGGCGTAGTAGAGGTCCGCAAGCCCGCGCGCGCCATACCAAAAGCTGATTGTTCGCCGGGTTTTCACGCGCTCAAGTTGGTCGTAGACATGGGCATAAAGCGGCGCCATGCCGACCCCGCCGCCGATGAAAACCATTTCGCAGTGCGTGTGTTGCACAAAGAAAGTTCCATACGGGCCGGACGCCTGCACCTTGTCGCCCGTGCTGAGTCCAAACAGATATGAAGAAACCACTCCGGGCGGTGCATCCGGGCTGGCGGTTGGCGGCAGGGCGAGGCGAATGTTGAGGACAAGCTTGTCCGAATCGCCGGGACGATTGACGAGAGAATATGCGCGGGTCTGTTCCGTGTCGTTTGTGACTGCAAGCTGCCTAAGACCCATGTGATGCCAGTCCGCTTCATATTCGGGTGCAATCTTGATGTCCGAGTACGACAACCTGAAGGGCGGTGCGGTCAGAAGCACATAGCACCCCGCTGGAAATGCGAGACATTCCCCCTTGGGCAGATCAAGCGTAATTTCCTTGATCAAGGGCGCCAGGGTGCGGGTTTCTTTGACGGAGCATTGCCAGCTTTTCGCAACAAGCAGTTCCGGTGAAACCGTCAAATCCAGATCGCCGCGCACCACAGTCTGGCAGGCGAGGCGGAAGCCCTTGGCAGTTTCATCTTCGCCCAGTTGGTCGCGCTCAATCGGCCAGACGATGTCACTCGGGCCGGGACTTGAAATTTGAACCCGGCACAGGCCGCAGGTGCCGACACCGCCACACGATGTGGGCAGGTGTACGCCCCCTTCATCCAGCGCGTGGAGCAGTTTTTCACCACGCTCGGCCATAATCACCCGTTCGCCGTTCACGGTCAGCCGCGCGACACCCTTTTCTCGAAGAACCGAGCGGGCGATCAGAACGATCAATGCCAGGACCATGATCAGTCCCGTAAAGATCGCGCTGGCAAGAAGGATTTCGATCATTGTGGCCTCACCCGATCTCCAGTCCGCCGAAGACGGCAAAGCCCATGGACATCAGACCCGTCAGGATAAAGGCAAGCCCCAGCCCCCGAAGCCCCTCCGGCACCAGACTTTCATCAACGCGTTCGCGCAGCGCTGCCAGCGCCCAGATCGCCAGCGCCCAACCGAGCCCCGAACCGAATCCGTATACGATGCTTTCAGAAAACGTATAGTGCCGCTCAATCATGAAGAGGCTGGCGCCGAGAATGGCGCAATTGACGGTAATCAACGGCAAAAAGATGCCAAGCGCCCGATAGAGTTCGGGGAAAAAGCGATCAAGCACCATTTCGAGGATTTGCACTGTTGCAGCGATTACGCCAATGGAAGCGATCAGCGTCAGAAAACGCAAATCCACATCTTCCAGACCGGCCCACGCCAGCGCACCGTCGGCCAGCAGGCCGTTGAAGATCAGGTTGTTGATGGGGACGGTGATGGTTTCAACCGCGATCACTGCGAGACCCAACCCGAATGCAGTTTCGAAATGCCGGGATACGGCAAGGAACGTGCACATGCCAAGGAAATAGGCCAGAGCCAGATTTTCGCTGAAGATGGCATTGAGCAGCAATTCACTCATGAGGCGCTCTCCTCATCCCTCGCGCCGGGCAACGCTTCGCGTTGCTCCGGACGCAGGGAGCGCACCGCCCAGATCAGCATTGCAAGCAGAAAGAAGGCCCCCGGCGGCAGGGCCATCAATTGCAGCGGTGTAAACCATCCGCCGTCATCAACCAGAGGCAGGATGGTCCGGCCGAGCAGTGTGCCCGCCACCAACAGTTCACGCACCGCGCCGATCAGCAGCAGGATCCAGGCGTAACCCAGGCCGTTGCCAATGCCATCCAGCAGGCTTGGTCCAGGTGGGTTTTTCATGGCGAAGGCCTCGGCCCGTCCCAGCACGATGCAGTTGGTCACGATCAGGCCGACGAAGACGCTGAGACGTTTGCTCATGTCAAAGAAATACGCCTGCAGGACCTGGTCAACGACAATGACCAGCGACGCAATGATGGTGATCTGCACAATTAGCCGGACCGAATTGGGAATATGGCGGCGGATCAGGCTGATTGAGGTATTGGACAAACTCAGAACGAAAATCAGCGCGGCACTCATCACAAATGCTGTGGCAAGTGAGGTGGTCACAGCAAGTGCCGAACAAATACCGAGCACATGAACCGTCACCGGGTTGGTGATCAAGATGGGTTCGATCAGGGGCCTGTCTTTTATGCTCATTCTGCCCCCTCCGCCTTCAGGCGTGCGAGATAGGGACCATAACCGTTTGGACCGAGCCAGAACTGCACCAGATCGGTAACGCCCGAACCGGTGCGGGTAGCGCCGGAGATGCCATCGACCTCATGCACGCCAGTCGCTTCACCCCGGACGACCTCAATGCGGATCGCGCCGCTTTCGTCGGTCACTTGCTTGTCGGCCCAAAGAGTTTGCCACTCCTTTTCAGCAACCCGCGCGCCCATGCCGGGGGTTTCACCTTGTTCGTGGAATGTGAGCGCAGCGACTGTGTTGAGATCGTCTTTTAATGCCAGATACCCCTTCAACATGGATTGGTAGCCCGACCCGCGTACTGGCAGGATCACCAGTTTCAATCGATCATTTTCGTACAATTCGTAAACCCTGGCCACGGTCTCCAACTGGCCCAGTCCGGCGATGTCGTTGTCGGGGTCAATCTTGGTCCAGGTGCCAGGATCGCGTTTTGTATAGTTTCCGCTGGCGAGATCCACCATGTGCGCTCTCGGCGTGCCCCCGCCCAACACCTCCAAAACCTCAACGAGGCTGGCGGCACTCTCGCGCAGACGGTTGGCATCCTGCAGTGGTTTCAGGGTTACAGCCGTCAGCGACACGGCAAAGGAGCAAACCAGCGCCACAAGAAAGACAACGCCGATGGCTTTGAGTGGACGTGCATTTGGCAGGGCCAGGAAGGATCGCCACCAGGTGAGCGGGTTGAAGCTAGTCATGGCCGGTCCTCCAGCTCACGGCGCGATCCAGAAGCGGGGCGAACAGGCTGCTGACCAGAACCGCAAGCACCACGCCGTCGGGCTGATCGGGGTTGGCAAGGCGAATGATGATTATCAGCCCACCTGCCATCGCGCCATAGAGCCAGCGCGCACTTTGCAGACGGGGGGTGCTTTCCTGCGATGCCGTCAAAAACAGAACACCGATACTGAATGTGCCCAGGATGAAATGCTCCCACCACGGCGGCGATGAAGGCGTAGCCATCAACAGAGCAACTGCTACAGTGCCTGCTGCCGCACCGGCAACTATGCGCCATGGCAAGAGCCTTTTCCACAGCAACCACGCTGCCCCTGGCAAACATGATGCGGCCAGCAAAAAGCTCGGCGGTGCAGACAGAATTTCCAGTGTTTCGTATCCGCCCCCGGGAAAGGAGAAAACCGCAAATGACAGCGCCACAAGAGCCGGCGGCAAAATGGGCTTGCCACCAAATATCGCATCTCCCACGACCCACCCGAAACTGATCGCCAACAAGGCGCCGCCTGGCCCCACCGATGCGGGCAGCATCAGGGTGAACATCATGGCAAAGCTCAATTGGCGGATTTGCGGCGCCAGTGTCAGCTTCCGTGCAAATACGGCGCTCCATGCCCACGCGGTCGCAAGGGCAAGCGCCATGAGAGCCAGCCGCGCAGAGGCCCCGGTGCTGTCCTCTTGCAAAAATCGAACGAGGAGAGGTGGCACAAGGGCCAATAGCCTGAACAGGTCATCGCGCGGGGCATCGGCGCGGGTCTTGCCGCAAAGGGCCAGAGAGACAATGTCAGGTAGGGGCTTTGGTTCCATTTGGTCTGACGCTCCGGCAAGGGTGCGGCCAAGGGCCGGCTGTGATGTTAGCCCCAACATGCGATCAAAACCAGTGCAAGTCAGGAGTGACACTGCGACGCGGTCGTGATTTGACCCGCTGTTGCCTTGCCGAGGTCGTCAATCACGGGGTCCAAACCATGCTGCCGGGCACAACACAGGAAATCAAGGTACATGAAGACCGGATCGGCCTGACGCCGTAAAGTGCGCGTACAATCGCCTGCAGAGAGAGCAGGTTCACCGGTTAGGGGGGGCTGGATGTCACATTGATTTTCTCCCTGCTTTGCATAGGGTATTGAGACAGGGATTCATGAGGAACTGCAAATGTCTCATCTCAGGATTGCCACCTTCAACCTTGAGAATCTCGGCGAACGTCAGGGTGTCGCTCTGTCGGACCGGCTTCCCATCCTGCGCCCTCAGCTCGAAAGGCTCGATGCCGACATTCTTTGCCTGCAGGAGGTCAATGCGCGGCGCGAAGCGGGATTAGAGATACGGACACTACACGCCCTCGATGTGCTCCTGGAAGGATCAAAATACTCCGAATATCACCGGTCGTTCACGCATCAGACCGGCAGGGAGGATCCGCGGGACGTGCACAATCTTGTCGTTCTGTCCCGACTTCCAATTGTCAGCACGCAGCAACTTCACAATGATCTGATCCCGCCGCTGGATGTGCCGCTCGCCAGGGATGTCGCTGA
>CBFDBJ010000080.1:0-15920 GCA_965603015.1 uncultured Alphaproteobacteria bacterium | reverse complement strand
CCGCAAACCGTTATGGCCGGTAACGGGGGGCTTATCCGTCTCGCCCCGGGGCCAGCCGAGGTCATTGATGAAGTGCCGCACGGGCGGCTGCATCTTGATGGTAACATTCTGGTTCCCTCAGGTGCAGGCTCGATGCGTGATCGCAAGAAAACCGCCGAGCAGGGGGTAGTGTTTGCCGCTCTTGTCATGACTGACTCAGGGGAGATGCTCGATGATGCCCGCATCACTGGCGTCGGACTGCCAGACGCCCGGGGGGCTTCAGGCCGAACGCTCTACCAGACCTTGAGCGACGATGTCACCAGCGCTCTTGATGATATGTTGTCGCGTGACCGGCAGCAGGACAGGGCGGTCGAGGAAAAAGTACGACGCGCCATCAGGTCACGCCTCAAATTCGCCTGGGGCAAGCGCCCGCAGATTATGATCGAAATATTCCGCGTCGAGGATTGAGGCATCGGACTTTTACGCTGCCTGCGGATTCCGGAATGTGGATGGCGATCACGTCACCCATGAGATCCATTTGCCTCAACTGATGCTGGACGTCCGATCGCCGGCGCCGAAATCCATGTCCCGAGCAGGCAAGGCGATCCAGAAAGTGCTTCCCTCGTTCTCAATGCTTTCGCACCCGACGTCTCCATTCATCAGGGTCGCTAGCTCTTTGCAAATTGCCAGGCCGAGGCCGGTTCCTCCGAATTTTCTGGACGTTGAACTGTCAGCCTGAACGAAGCGGTTGAAAAGTTTGCCGATAATCTCCGGTTTGATACCTATCCCGGTATCTTTGACCTCAAAGAGGATGCGGTCATGTCCATCGTCAATCAGTGGTCTCGATGCCCGGATCGTGACACTGCCTTCTGATGTAAATTTCAGCGCATTTCCGACGAAATTATTCAGGACCTGCTGTAGTTTTCCGCCGTCACAAATTATGGAGTCAGGAAGGTCGGGGGCAAATTCAGTTTTGAGGTCGATCGATGTTCCTTCGACAATCGGCTGCATGACACGCACAACCGACGAAACGACGTCGTTCAGATCCATCACATCCTCATGCAGCTCCGTGTGGCCAGCCTCCAGCTTCGACAGGTCGAGAATATTATTCAAAATTTCAAGTAAACTGCGGCCGGAGTTCTCGATAACTTCCGCCATGGAGCGCTGCTTTTCGTTGAGATTGGAAAGCTTGAGAACCTCGGTCATGCCAATGACGCCGTTCAGAGGTGTTCGGATTTCATGGCTCATCATTGCAAGAAATTCGGATTTCGCCTGGCTTGCTCTTTCTGCGGATCGTCTGGCCTGGTTCAACTGTTGGGTAAACTCTCCGACTTCGTGTTCTGCTTTCTTGCGGTCAGTAATGTCAGTTATCCAGGACAGGGAAGCCGGTTCACCATCCCAGGTAATTTGGCTGGCCATGATCTCAACCCAGATGACCTCGCCATCATTGCGAACAAAGCGGCAGTCGTAGGTTCCGGGAACATCTTCGCCTTTCAGACGAGCCTCGAGCCTTTTCAAAATCATCGGCAGGTCGTCGGGATGAATGTTACGGCCGAAGTCTGCATCGTGACTTGCAAGCAGCTCTTCGATGCCATCATAACCAACGAGGCGAGCATAACCTTGATTGATATAGGATGGTCCCGACGGACCGATGACCACTGCACCCTGTTTTGAAGCTTCCACGAGATTGGAAAGCTGCGCTTCATTCATCTTTGCTGAAGCGCCGTCGTCGTGTTCAACAAGAATATCAAGCGCGCCCTTTGAGCCGTACTCAATTCTGGCGTTGACCAGGATCCACCACTTGGATCCCTTACAAAACCGCATCTGCAAAGTGACCTTCCGCTCGGCGGCACCTGCGACCCAGATACAGTTTTGCAAGAAGGACGCTTGCTCCTCTTCATGGATATGAGTGTTTATGGAGCTGCCGACTGTAAGGGGATCAATGAGTTTGAGCGGATTGCTCCCTGGGCTGATGGCAAGCAAGGTTCCGTCGGGTTTGATCCTGAGGACCAGACTTTCCGCCTTCCCGGGCTTTTCGTCGTCAAACATTGCCATGCTGCAGGGGTGTAGACCCGTCTCCCACCAAATCTATGAGTGTTATTTCTAGCGCATCAGGATGAAAGGAAGCTTAATTTGCCCTCTGAAAACACCCTGATCAGCCGGAGCGCCAGTCTGTGTGGCCAGTCTGAGCGGCTGACCGTGAGAATCCCTCTTACAAGGGCGGGCCCGGACTGCTA
This sequence comes from uncultured Alphaproteobacteria bacterium, assembly GCA_965603015.1. Taxonomy (GTDB): domain Bacteria; phylum Pseudomonadota; class Alphaproteobacteria; order M2410; family M2410; genus JAUWTJ01. Next base: position 13,704 of record CBFDBJ010000080.1, on the reverse strand, counting down.
TGAGCAGGAAAACACTATTTGTACAAAAAGGAGATTTCGATGATTGGACGCCTTAACCACGTTGCTATTGCTGTCCCGGATATCGCCGCAGCATCGGCGGTTTACCGGGATGTTCTGGGCGGCAAGGTCTCGGAAGTTGTTGAGCAGCCCGATCACGGCGTCAGCACTGTCTTCGTCGAACTCCCCAATACCAAGATCGAGTTGCTTGAGCCCCTTGGCGAGGACTCACCGATCGCGAATTTCCTGAAAAACAACGGCTCTGGCGGCATGCACCATGTGTGTTACGAGGTCGAGGACATTGATGCGGCAATCGCAAAGATGAAAGAGGGCGGCGCCCGGGTTTTGGGCGGCGGCGGCTGGAAGATAGGCGCCCACGGCAAGCCTGTTGTATTCCTTCATCCCAAGGATTTCTGCGGAACTCTGGTCGAACTGGAACAGGTCTGACAGGCCGCACGCTAAGGGAGATCCCAATGGGTTGGCCAACAGTAATTCTGGTTTATGTCATTTTGTGGTGGCTGTCGTTCTTCGTTGTCCTGCCGTTTGGCCAGGTGACACAGGAAGAAGCAGGAGACGTCACCCATGGCACCGTGGCAAGCGCGCCTGTTGGTCTGAACTGGAAGAAGAAGATCCTGTTGACTTCGGCCATGGCCGCAGTTTTGACCACTGTGGCCTTTGTCGTGGTGACATGGGACCTCTTTGGATTCACTCCATAATTGATTCGAAATAGCCCCCAAAAGCCCCGCATCGACCATAAAAGGGTTAACGCGCGTTAACCTTTACCCAAAATTGTTGACTAAAATCACACGGTTAGTAGGAAAAACGCAAAAAAAAAGGCAAGGCCACGGAGTTGAGCCTTGCCTGGGTATGTTTTCGCTGCCATGTTTGTGGAGGTGACAGGGACTTGCGTCCCTCAAACCAACGCTTAATGGCGTTTCCTCCCTAAACTTGGGCCGCTTCCTTTGGAATGCGGCCCCTTTTTTTTGCTGCTGGTTTTTGTTTTTATTGTTGTTCTTCTTATTGTGCAGCAAGAGGGACGTTAGTCAGTACCTGACGAATTGTCACCTAAAAAATGGCTGCCTGACAGATATTTTTTCGAAACGGTTAAAAACTCATGAAGATGCGTAATAAATCGCTGTTTTCTGCCAGTTATATCCGGATCGGAACCATTATTTGTTCGGTTGTTTTGCTGTTAACTCGGTCCTAACAGCGCCGCGTTAATCTCCCGGTCCATGAGACCAATTCACGTGTTCCTTATTCTTGTCTTTGCCGGGTTAATCGCTCTTGCCGTCTGGTTCTGGATCAATCAGGACCGCGCGCCGGCTGAGATCGATATCGCCATGGATCGCCCCGCGCCAGTTGCCGAGATCAAGGAAGATCCGGCACCGGTGATCGAGGCGCCGACCGTCGCCGAGCCGACGCCGCCTGTGCCCGAGGTGGAGCTGGATCCGACGTTCGGCCTCAATGACGATGATTGCCGCTGGCTGACGCGGCATATCCCCGATGCTGATGTTGCCTACAAGCCTGGCGTTGATGTCCATGGCAAGCCTGTTGTCCCGGCGGATCTCAACGGCACTTATGATCTGGAACTGCCCAGGAGCATCGTAGCCGGCGTTTCGAGGCGATTGCTCAGGCACCCCAATTTGCGGCAGGAGACACCCCTTGCCGAAATAGAAATTGATCTCGAGACGGGGTCTATCCTCATCAATGGCAAGGGGCTCCTGAATGACGATCAGAAACGGTTGATCGCCTACTGCAAAGACCGCCCCTGAGCCCGCGTCATTAATGCCGGGAAACCTGCACAAGCGCCGAAAACCCTGCACAAGTGATTGAATTCACGCCAGGATTTCCATACAAGGGAGCGATGCTCGAACCTGGCGGTTCGCAGCGATGACCCGAAATCAAGAAAGACCCCTCCATGCGCTTGTCCAGATATCTTGCTCCTACTCAAAAGGAGACACCGGCGGAGGCCACAATCGTTTCGCACCGCTATATGCTGCGCGCCGGTATGGTCAAACAATCGGCTGCCGGGATTTACTCGTGGTTGCCGCTTGGGCACAGGGTGTTGCGCAAGATCGAACAGATCGTCCGCGAGGAGCAGGATCATGCGGGCGCGGTTGAGCTCCTGATGCCGACGCTCCAGTCGGCGGATCTGTGGCGCGAGAGCGGGCGCTATGACGACTATGGTCAGGAGATGCTCCGGATCAAGGATCGTCAGGACCGCGATCTGATTTATGGTCCCACCAATGAAGAACTGATCCACGACATTTTCCGCCAGAGCGTGCGCTCCTACAAGCAGCTGCCGATGAACCTCTATCACATCCAGTGGAAGTTCCGTGATGAGATCCGGCCGCGCTTCGGCGTGATGCGCGGGCGCGAGTTCCTGATGAAGGACGCCTATTCCTTTGATGTCTCCGAAGAGGCCGCACGCACCTCCTACAACAAGATGTTCCTCGCCTACCTGCGCACCTTCGCTCGAATGGGGCTCAGCGCCATTCCCATGAAGGCCGACCCGGGGCCGATTGGCGGCGATCTCAGTCATGAATTTATCATTCTGGCGGATACCGGCGAGAGCGAGGTCTTCTGTCACAAGGCGCTTGTTGAAATGGCCCCGCCGGACCGCGACATTGCGGAGGCAGACCTGCAAGGCGTTGTTGATCAGCGGACCGCTTATTATGCGGCAACCGATGAAGTGCATGATCCAGCCGAATTTGAAAAGGTTGCCGAAGCGGATCGCCTGACCGCGCGCGGTATCGAAGTTGGTCACATCTTCTACTTTGGCACCAAATACTCAGAGCCGATGAATGTCACCGTCGCTGGTTCGGACGGCAAGGATGTCTTCGTCGAAGGCGGTTCCTACGGCATTGGTGTGTCGCGTCTGGTGGGCGGGATCATTGAGGCGAGCCATGACGATGACGGCATCATCTGGCCGATGTCAGTGGCGCCCTACGAGGTCGGCCTGATCAATTTGAAGGCAGGCGACGAGGCGACCGACAAGGCCTGCGACGATCTCTATGCGCAATTGAATTCGGCAGGCATTGAAGTACTCTATGACGACACGTCAGAGCGCGCCGGCGGCAAGTTCTCCAAAATGGACCTGATCGGTATTCCCTTGCAGCTCATCATCGGTCCGCGCGGCCTGAAAGACGGCAAGGCCGAGCTCAAGGTTCGGGCAACCGGCGAGCGCGATGACATCAGCCTTGACGCCGCCGCCCAAAAACTCGTCGCCATGGTGGAGCAGGCCCGATGAGCGGCGCCCTAAACGGGAATGCAACGGCCAAGGCGACGGCCAACACCACTGCCAACACGACAGTGCGCCCGTTTTCCGCCTTTGAATGGATGCTGGCGGGGCGTTATCTTCGCGCCCGGCGCAAGGAAGGCTTCATTTCGGTTATTGCCATCCTGTCTTTCACCGGGATCATGCTCGGCGTTGCAGTGCTCATTATTGTTATGGCGGTAATGAATGGTTTCCGTACAGAGCTGCTTGACAAGATCCTGGGCTTCAAGGGGCACATCATTGTCCAGGGGCAGGGCGTCACTCTTGAGGAATATGAACCCGTCGCGGGTATTATTCGCGGCATCGACGGCGTCGTGCGGGTCACGCCGCTGATCGAGGCCCAGGTCATGGCGCAGGGACGCGACACCATGTCCGGCGCGCTGGTGCGCGGCGTTTCACAATATGATTTGAAGCAAATCGATCTGGTGGCAACCAAAATGATCGAAGGCTCGCTTGAGGAGTTCAAGGGCGGCCACTCCATTATCGTCGGCAGGGGGCTTGCGGACACCTTGCGTCTCGGGCTGGGCGACCGGCTGACCATCCTGTCGCCGCGCGGCCCTTCGACGGCCTTTGGCACAGCCCCGCGCCGCAAGGCCTATACCATCGTCGGCCTCTTTCAGGTCGGCATGTCGGACTTTGACAATGCGGTGATCTTCATGCCGCTGCCGCAGGCCCAGCTGTTCTTCGATCACAAGGGCGGCGTCAGCGCGCTTGAGGTTATGGTCGAAAATCCCGACAAGGTCAGGCAGCAGAAGCTTGAAATTCTTGAAACGCTTGGTATGCCGCTGCGCATCTATGACTGGCAGCAAGTCAATCAAAGCCTTGTCAGCGCGCTTGTGGTCGAGCGCAATGTGATGTTCCTGATCCTCACCATGATCATTCTCATCGCGGCGCTGAACGTGATTTCCGGCATGATCATGCTGGTCAAGGACAAGGGCGCCGGCATCGCCATCTTGCGCACCATGGGGGCAACCCGGGGCACCATCATGCGGGTGTTCTTTATCGCCGGGGCCAGCATCGGTATTGTCGGCACCCTGTTCGGGTTCCTTCTGGGCGTCGTGGTGTGCTCCAATATCGAGGGCGTGCGGCAGTTTATCATGTGGCTGACCGGCACGACGATTTTTGATCCGGAAATCTATTTCCTCAGCCAGATGCCCGCCGAGATGAACAACAACGAAACCCTGGCCGTCGTGGCCATCGCGCTGACCCTGTCCATTCTGGCGACCTTCTATCCATCCTGGAAAGCGGCGCGTATCGATCCGGTCGAGGCCTTGCGTTATGAGTAGTGAACCGGTGATGATCCTGAAAGATGTGCGGCGCACGTTCAATGCTGCGTCGTCAAATCCCTTGCACATCCTGAAGTCCGCCAGTCTGGAAATTCGCCCGGGCGAAATTGTCGCTCTGGTCGGCCCGTCCGGCTCCGGCAAGTCGACGCTACTGCATGTTGCGGGCCTCTTGGAAAAACCCGATGCGGGCGAGGTGATCGTGGGTGGCAAGGAGGTCTCAAAGCTGTCCGACAATGAGCGCACCGCCATTCGCCGCGATACGCTCGGCTTTGTTTATCAATATCACCACCTGCTGGCTGAATTCTCGGCGCTGGAGAATATCGTCATTCCGCAATATCTGGCCAGCCGATCAAAAAAGGATGCGCGGACACGGGCGCGGGAACTGCTCGACGCCATGAACCTTGCCGAGCGCGGCGATCACAGGCCGGGACAATTGTCCGGCGGTGAACAACAACGCGTCGCCATCGCCCGCGCGCTGGCCAACAGACCGCAACTCCTGCTCGCCGACGAGCCCACCGGAAATCTCGACCCGCGCACGGCGGCACGCATTTTCGACGGCCTCATCGAAATGGTCCGCAAGGAAGGCCTCGCCGCCATCATCGCCACCCACAACTTCAACCTCGCCGCCCGCATGGACCGCGCCATCCTGATCGAGGACGGTGTGCTGGTCGATGGAGCGGAGGCACTGGCGAGCGGGGATTAGGGTCTTGTCCTTCTCCTTCCGGGAGAAGGTGCCCGAAGGGCGGATGAGGGGCGATGTCTCGGCGCACCGAGTGTGATGAGAGTGCGTGCCCTCGGCTCCCTTTACCCGGCAGGGAGTGCCAAGCACACCCGAGAGGGGCCATGCCGTGGCTTGGCGGATGGTCTTCAAATACTCCCCGTTACATCCCTCATTTAGTCCGAGTTGCCACATGTTCCTTTTTTGTTCTTGACAATAGTAGAACAAAAAAGGAACATGGTGCCTCGTATGATAGAGGAGGAGAGACCGATGAGAGAGATTTATGGATTTGTGGCTGACACTGTTTGCTTTGGCGGGCTGATTTCTCTGGTGCTGTTCTGGGCCGTGGTTCTACCGTCGAGTGGCCAGATCTAGCGGCCGTTCAGAATGTTTGAATCACTTGAACCAAACACAGGCCTCATCCTGAGGAGCATCGCAGATGCGTCTCGAAGGAGGCGAGGTGATCACAGTGGACAGATATCCGGGCCTTTCACCCTTCGAGACAGGCGCTTCGCACCTTCCTCAGGATGAGGAATTGAAAATGGTTATTGGAAGTCTTTGTCATTCAATATGTTGTGGATATCTTGAAAATCTGCGTGACAGGAAGGGGCTTGCCCCCGATGGTTTGTGTCAGACGTCTTCATTGGATTTTGCCCCATGACCCATGCGAACTTCGTACATTTACGGGTGCACAGCCCGTATTCCCTCGCTGAAGGGGCCGTCCGCATTGAGGAGATAGCGCCGCTGTGCCAGCGTTATGACATGCCTGCTGTGGCGATCACCGACACCGGCAATCTGTTCGGCGCGCTGGAGATTTCAGAGAAGATATCAAAAACCGGGGTGCAGCCGATCATCGGCATGACGACGCTGGTCGAGTTTCCCGAGTTTGGCGAGCAGTCGAACGAGGCCTATGGCGGCGCCCGCGCCCATCAGCAGATCGAACCGGCCCATGTGGCGCTGCTGGCCAAATCCGAAGAGGGCTACCTCAATCTGATGGAGCTTTCCAGCCGGGCGTTTCTGGATACCGATGGGACCGAAATTCCGCATATTTCGGCGGACCTGCTGAAAAAGCATGCCGAGGGTCTGATCCTGTTGACCGGCGGTCCGCAGGGGCCGGTTGACCGGATGCTGGTCGATGGCAAGAAGGACCAGGCCGAGAAAATCCTGCTCGATCTGGCGGACGCCTTTTCTGATCATCTTTATGTCGAGTTGCAGCGCCATGGCCGCCCCGAAGAACAGGTCGCCGAAGCCGGGCTGATTGATCTTGCCTATGAGCACGGGCTGCCGCTTGTTGCGTCAAACGAGCCGTACTTTCCGGCCCCCGACATGTTTGAGGCCCACGATGCCCTGCTGTGCATCGCCGAGGGCTCCTATGTTCTGCAGGACGACAGGCGCCGGTTGACGCCGGAGCATTACTTCAAGAGCCCCAGAGAGATGGAGGTTCTGTTCCGCGATCTGCCCGAGGCCATCGAGAATACGCTCGAAATTGCGCGGCGCATCTCCTATCGGCCCAAATCCATTGACCCGATCCTGCCCGGTTATTCTGATGGATCAGGCAATAGCGAGGCCGACATCCTGCGCAACCAGGCAGAGGCCGGGTTGAAAAAGCTGCTCGACGAAAACGAGCTTTACGCGACGCGGGAGGAATACTTTGCTCGGCTCGAATTCGAGCTTGATGTCATCAACGGCATGGACTTCCCGGGCTACTTCCTCATCGTCTCCGATTTCATGAAGTGGACGCGGGTGCAGAATATTCCGGTTGGCGTGCGGGGGTCGGGCGCGGCCTCGGTTGTGGCCTGGGCGCTGGAGATTACCAATCTGGATCCCTTGCGCTTTGATCTGGTGTTCGAACGGTTCCTCAATCCCGAACGCGTGTCGATGCCTGACTTTGATATCGATTTCTGTCAGGAACGCCGCCACGAGGTGATCGCCTATGTGCAGGATAAATATGGCTATGACAGGGTCGCGCAGATCATAACCTTCGGAACGTTCCAGGCCCGTATGGCGCTGCGCGATGTTGGCCGCGTGTTGCAGGTGCCCTATCCGGTGGTGGACCGGCTCTGCAAGATGATCCCCAATACGCCGGGCAAGCAGGTCGGCCTCAAGGACGCCATGGCGATGGAACCAAGGTTTCGCCAGGCCGCCGAGGAAGAAGAAGTCATCAAGACCATGCTCAATCTTGCGCTCAAGATTGAAGGCCTTTTTCGCAATGCCTCGACCCATGCCGCTGGACTGGTGATCGGTGACCGGCCGTTGCAACGGCTTGAGCCGCTGTACCGTGATCCGCGCTCCGATATGCCGGTGACACAATTTCCGATGAAATGGGTCGAGCCCGGCGGGCTCGTTAAATTCGATTTTCTCGGGTTGAAAACTCTGACCGTGATTGCCCGGACCGAGAAACATCTTCTGGCGCGCGATATCACAATCAAGACCGATCAGATACCGTTTGATGATGTGAAAACCTTTGAGATGCTGTCGACCGGCAACTCCATCGGCATCTTCCAGGTGGAAGGCACCGGCATGCAGGATCTGCTGCGCAAAATGAAACCGGACCGGATCGAGGATCTCATCGCCCTCGTCGCGCTCTATCGTCCAGGGCCGATGGATTCCATCCCGCGCTACATTGCCTGCAAACACGGGCGCGAGGAGCCGGAATATCTGGATCCGTCGCTTGAGCCCATTCTGAATGAAACCTTCGGCGTCATGACCTATCAGGAAGACGTCATGCAGATCGCCCGGGACCTTGCCGGTTATTCGCTTGGTGAAGCGGATCTGCTGCGCCGCGCCATGGGCAAGAAAATTGCCTCCGAGATGGCGGTGCATCATGACCGGTTCATCGAGGGCGCAGGCAGAGGCGGGATCAATCACGACACCGCCGAGAAGATCTTTGATCAACTGGCAAAATTTGCGTCCTACGGCTTTAACAAAGCCCATGCGGCGGCCTATGCCCAGGTCTCGTATCAAACCGCCTATCTCAAGGCCAATTACCCGGTCGAGTTTATGGCCGCGTCCATGAGCCTTGATCTGGGCAATACCGACAAACTGAGTATCCTGCGTCAGGAGGCCCTTCGTCTGGGGATCAAGGTCAACACACCGGATATCAATCGCTCCGAAGCAGACTTCAAGGTCGCCGATGGTGAGATTTTCTATGCCCTGGCCGCGATCAAGAATGTCGGCCGTCATGCCATGGAGCATATTGTCGAGGAGCGCGAGGCGGGTGGTCCGTTTGCAGATGTTTTCGACTTCGCGCGCCGGGTCGACCCAAAGATGATCAACCGCCGCACCGTTGAGAATCTCTCCAAGGCCGGCGTGTTTGACAGCCTGGTGCCCAATCGCGCACAAATTTTTGCAGCCGCCAATATGATCACCGGCCACGCCAGCCTGGCCGCCGATGAGCGACAAAGCTCGCAGGAGAGCCTCTTCGGCGACGGCGGTATCGAGGTTGAAAATCCGCCTCTGCCTGATGTCGAGGAATGGCTGCCATTGGACCGCTTGACCCGCGAGCATGAGGCAATCGGGTTTTATCTTTCCGGTCATCCGCTCGACGGCTATCAAAAGGCACTCAGACTGGCACGGGTCGAAAGCTATTCAGATGTTATCACATCGACACGCCGGGCCAGCCGCAGCACCAAACTTGCCGGCACGATCATTGCCGTCTCCGAACGCAAATCGGCAAGGGGCAATCCCTTTGCCTTCGTCACCCTGACGGATCCGACCGGTCAGTTTGAAGCGATGGTTTTTGCTGACGTCCTGAGGCAGGTGCGCGACCAGCTGGAGACCGGCAATAATATTGTCGCCTCGGTTGATGTTCAGTGGGAAACCTCGGCAGAGGGTGAGGAACAAGGCCCGAAGTTCCTGATGAAAAATGTCGACCTGCTTGACGATGTGGCCGCCAATACCCAGGGGGCTCTCAGAATTTTCCTCGACTCTCCCCAACCTCTGACAAGCATCCGGACACGCATTGAGCAGGTCACGAAAGACAAGCCGAAGGGCAGGGGCAAGATTGGCCTTGTCCTGATGTTGCCGCAAACCAGCCGCGAGGTGGAAATCGAACTGCCGGGATTTTACACGATCGACCCGACGCTCAAAGGCGCCGTTAAATCAGTTGTCGGCGTTGTGGATGTCGAGGAACTTTAACCCGGCTATTCTTCAGATTTGGGCTTTGATGAGTTCATGAGAAAGGCCGGCAAGTGGTCGCCCGCGCTTTTGGGGCCGTCGTCCCTGGCAGGCTTGTCCCTGCGTGAGCGCGCGGGTTTCGCGTCTTTTCGTTGCGGCTTGTTGCCGGATGCCTCTTTGGCCTCGGGGCGAGCAGTCTCTGATTTAGGCTTGTCAGCGCGGCTTTCCTCGGTCGAGGCTTTATTGCCGCCGCGACCGCGGCCGCCACGGCTGCGCCCACCGCGTGCGCCTTCGCGCCCGCCGGCACTGCTTTTTTCACCACCGTTCTTGTTGCGTGGCCCACCTTGACTGCCGCGTCCACGACCGCGCGGGGGGGTGTCATCGCTGCCAGCGGCATCCTGACCAACACCGGCAATTTCTTTTTGCCGAAGCTCGTGTTTCACCAGCGCCTCAATAGCTTCTACATATTTGCGTTCCGCCCTGGTCGCCAACGTTATCGCCGTGCCGGTAAGGCCCGCCCGACCGGTGCGGCCAATCCGGTGGATGTAATCTTCCGCCACAGTTGGGACGTCATAATTGAAAACATGGCTGACCGCCGGGATATCAAGACCGCGCGCGGCGACATCACTGGCAATCAGGAATTCAACCTCACCTGATTTGAACTTGCCGAGAGTCTCCATGCGCAGGCGCTGATTGAGATCGCCGTGCAGGGGGGCTGCCTTGAATCCATGCGTCAACATGGACTTGGCAACGACATCAACATCGCGCTTGCGATTACAAAAGACAATGCCGTTGGTCAGTTCCGTTTCACCCTTAATGAGTTTCCGTAGGGCGTCGCGTTTCTCGAAATCCTTTGACGAGCAATAAATCACCGATTGATCAATCGTATCGGCCGCCATGGATTTGCGTTCGACCTCGATCTTGACCGGCGCTTGCTGAAATTCCTGTGTCAGCTTGTGAATCTCCGGCGGCATCGTCGCCGAGAAGAACAGAGTCTGGCGCGTAAAGGGAACGCGTTTACAGATCTTTTCAATGTCCGGAATGAAGCCCATGTCGAGCATGCGGTCGGCTTCATCGACCACGAGGATTTGCACCCCGTTGAGCATCACCTTGCCGCGTTCCATGTGATCCATGAGACGGCCAGGTGTCGCAATCAAAACATCAACCCCGCGGTCAAGTTTCTTGTCCTGTTCCTGAAAGGAGACCCCGCCAATAAGAAGCGCCATGGTCAGCTTTGTATTTTTGCCATAGGTCTCGAAGTTCTCGGCAACCTGTGCCGCCAGCTCTCTGGTCGGCTCGAGGATAAGCGAACGAGGCATTCTGGCTCGCGCCCGGCCCGTGGAGAGCCTCTCAATCATGGGCAGCGTAAAGGATGCGGTCTTGCCGGTCCCGGTCTGGGCAATACCCAGCAGGTCCTTGCCGGACAGAACAATCGGGATGGCGTCGCGTTGAATGGGGGTTGGCTCTGTGTAGCCAGCGTCTTTGACAGCAGACAGAACGCTGTCACCAAGTCCTAGTGTATCAAAACTCATGGGGTGCCTTTTTTAGCCTCTTACCGAGGCTTTTCCCCGGTCATACGTGCGTTTGAGCGCGACAATACGGTTTAATCAGGCGCTGTCAAATTTGATTTCATTTGAGGCCAGCTTCCGCTGGATTCAGGGCCATTTCCCCGGTGTTTGGCCGTTGGAATTGGCATGTATGGCGGCCATCGGCTCAACCGGCACTGTTCTTGCTAATCACTTGTTAAGGATTTCAAAAAGGGTCTTGAAGTGTCCCACCCGGACACAATGAGGCCATCCAGACAAATGGGAGTATGATTAATGGCTTACATGCACGGTCGCCACGGCACAGATGGCGAAAATCGGCGACGTTTCAATACGGAACTGGTGGTCGCAATGGGGTTCAATTTTGGCGCCTGGGTGGTTGTTGGTACGATCGCGATGCTGATTGTCTCGTAAGTCTGTCGCCAGGTTCAAGGCGTTCAGCGATAATGACGAATCGCAAGGGGCCCGAGGTCATTGCCCCGAAGGGAAAACAGGTGACGAGCGCGAGACGGCCCTCACCGTGGTCCACTTCAATACCTGAATGATCTGCATAGACAATTCGGCGATCTGTTGCCTCGAACCACGTCACGGTTCCATCGGCCAGGGTCACCTGAATCTTGTCGCCGGTCTCAACATCCTGAAGAAATTCAAAATGCGTATCACGGTGCGCTGCGATAATGGACGTGCCAGATGCACCGGGCAGGGGCGTCCCGTCCATAAGTCCAGGGGCGAAGGCCATTGCCTCGCCCGAAGCGCCCTTTAAAACAATCACCCGTCTGCCAAGTCTCGGCACCTCCAGCGCGGCAACCGGCCACGTGTCAGCCCAGCTCCAGGCCTTGACGGGTCCTTCACCGTCCAGAGTTGCCACCCAGGCTCGCTCGAGCAGGACCTGGGCGAGGACGGCCTTGGCCTCGATCCAGTATGACGAGGCGAAAAGCCCGATGCCGGCCACCAGAAGGAGGCCGGCAAGGGGTTTTAGTGCGCGGGACAAACGGCTCACGTCCTGACCTTTCGGCGCCAAACGAGGAACACGGTTGCTGATAGCAGCAACAGAACCAGGCCGATTATCCGCTGCAACTCCTTCGAGGTCGCTCCCTTCGGCAACTGGACGCCTTTGCTGGCGGGGCGCGCAAAAGCATCACTGGCCATAGCCTGGGCAAACTGTTGCGAGTGCGCCGCGCCTTGTGCCCGAAGCGTGCGGGCAGGCGCCATGGATTTGCCAAAGACCTTGTCGAAATCCCAGCCATCAGGAAAGTTCACCGGAACTTGTGCGCTGTTCAGGGCACTTTCTTCGGGTCTGCTTCGTGTTACGTCAACAGCCACCAGACTGGTCAGCCGGCTGATAAGTCCGTAGTCCAGAGCTGTCGCAAGAACGCCGCTCTCGATTTCATCATGCGACCGTCCGTCAAACCGCGATTGCTCAAGTGATGCAATTTTGCGCCGCGCCCAGATTTTGGCGATACCGGAACCAGGCTTTGCGTCTTTCATATCAAGACCCACGGCCCAGCGTTTTCCGTTGAACAGTCCGTCGATAACAAGCTTGCCCTTTGCACCGGACAATTTTGCGGTGAGGAGGACGGGCTCGCCGGAATAAAGATCAGGCAGCGGGTTCGGCCAGGCCTCCGCATCCGCCTTTTCCGGAAAACTCGCCCGAAGATCGGTCATCACCGGCGTCTCAAGTTTGGCGAACAGCTCGCCCATGCGGGCCGATACCTGAGCCAGGTCGCCAATATAGGTAAAGCTCCCGCGCCCGATGCTTGCGGCTCTGCTCATGAAATGAGAATTGGGCGCTGAGCCAATGCCGACTGTAAACAGCCGGGAGCGCCCAAGGTTCTTCCCGATTTCGCTGAACAACTGATCCTCGTTGCCGATGGCGCCGTCGGTCAGGAAGATAACCTGGCGCAAATAGTGCGTATCCGTGCTGGCCGGATCAATCAGCGCCGCCTTGAGAGCCGGCAACATCATCGTGCCCCCGCGGGCTTCAAGTCCGGCAACAAAGCGCCGGGCGAACCCGACATTTTCGGCATCGGCAGCCACAGGTGAGGCAAACACCGTCTCCATCGTGTCATCAAAGCGAATGACGTTGAACCGATCGGTGGGCTGAAGCCGTCCGAGCGCCAGTAGCAGGCTTTCCCTGGCCTGCCGAATTGAGGTGCCGCCCATGGAGCCGGAGTTGTCGATGACGAAGATAACCTCGCGCGGCCGCGCGGTCATTTTGTCCAGCGAGACGGGAGGCGTGAGAAGCGCATAGATGTAGTCTTCGCCATTATAGTGTTCCTTGAAGAGGGCGGCAGTCGGGGCCTTGCCTTGCTTTGCTTTCCAGACAAGCTCAAAATCGCGATTGGCGGGCGTGGCCTTCGCTTCGAGCTGAATTGAGACCGTATCCCGGTCAATCTTCTTTTCCACAATGGTGTGAAAGGGACTTGCGACTCCATCGAGCAGAAACCCGGCGCGCAGCGTGATATCAAGGGTCACAGGATTGATTATGTTACCATCAGGCACCGTAGCCGGATCAATCACCGGGGGCGTGATGCGGGTCCGGTCAGGAACCGGGTCCAGGCCCGTGGCCGCGCCAAAGCCATCTGTGCCGAGCGAGACCATCTGGACTTCGGCGGAGGGGTTAAAGCGCGGCGCAACAACCATCGGGAAGCGAAGCCGCACCTCACCGTCTTCAATCTTCAATCCCTGTTGATATTCGATCTGGATCACCACCAGTTCACCCGGGCCGATGTTGGCAACTGAATTGGTGAAGATATTAGGCCGCTC
>CBFDBJ010000079.1:0-15948 GCA_965603015.1 uncultured Alphaproteobacteria bacterium | reverse complement strand
GAACCGCTTGATAATCCCTTCAGGGAAAAAGTGTTACCCATGTCTCCGGTATAATCTGTAACCCATGTGTCCGGTATGGACCAAATGCGCTGTGGTGCCCGGGGGCGGAATCGAACCACCGACACACGGATTTTCAATCCGTTGCTCTACCAACTGAGCTACCCGGGCCCTTCGCGGATGCATCGCCGGTTTTGCGCCGGATCTGGCAGAGCCCTTGGTGCGGCTCGCCGGGGAAGGAAGCCGGTTTATAGGGAATATGCACCGCGCTGGCAAGCGCAAAACCTTGAGCGCTGGCAAGCCCAAAACCGGCCCGGCGGACGGCACAGATCCTCAGGTTTTAGGATAGAGCAGCATTTGCGTGCAGCGAAACAGCGCGATCACCCGGTCTGTGTCGTCGTTCCTCACCTCAACGTCCCAGACCTGCGTGCTGCGGCCCTTGTGTTGCGGCGTCGCCCGGCCCGAGACGTGTTCGCCAACTTTGGCGCTGCCGAGAAAATTGGTCTTCAGCTCAACCGTGGTGAAGCTGACGCCCGGCTCCAGATTGGCCGACATCGCCGCGGCGCACAGCCAGTCCGCGAGGGTTATGACGACCGGGGCCCACAGGAACCCGGTGCCGGCAACCACCGGCTCGCTCACCGTCAGCCCGCCCTCGACCAGATCGGCCTCGCACCGGGTCAGGGAAACACCGACATGGCCGGGATGTTTGTTGGCGGTAAACGCATTGAGATGGTCAACCAGGTCCTGGCTCATCGGGATAGTCCTTCATGCTTTTTTTTGGTCTGGTGGGTATTAGTGGAGCAGGCTCTGTGTGCCGCCGGAACTGTTCGAGCCCTCATCAAGCTCGCCGCCGCCATCCCACTCATCGGGCGGCTCGGTGGCCGGTACAGCGTAGCTCTCGTTGAACCAGCGGCCCAGATCAACATCGGCGCATCGCTTGGAGCAGAACGGGCGAAATTTCTTCTCCGTCGGCGCCGTGCAGATCGGGCACAGCGTGCCGGGGTTTTTCGGAGTTTCAGTCATAGCCAATTCCGGTCCTCAGCTTTCGATCCGCGTCTCGATCCGGTCGCGCGCAAACCCTTCTCGCGGCTGAAACATAACGCGCGCTTCGAGCGCCCCCATCATGTCGCTTTTCGCAGCGTCTCGCAAGGCCCGGATCCGCGCGTGGGTGTCCGGCGCGGTCTCGCAGATAACGCGGCGCCCCGGTGCAGCCTCCGCCGCGCGCAGGGCCAGCCGAACCGCGCGGGCAGCGATCGCCGCGATGTTGAGCCGCACGCCGCCTGCCTTGTCGCCGAGCGTATCAAACAGCGACGGCCCACGCCGCGCCCGCGAAATATCAACGAGGCCAAGCTTTGAAAACCCGCCGATGCGCACCGGGCTGGTGTCGCCTGCCACGCCGCGTTGCAGACGCTCAATCACGCGGGTCTCGTCGCTCCGCCCGGTCATCTTCAGAAAATCAACCACAACGATCCCGCCAATGTTGGCGGCGCGCAGCACACGGGCGATCTCGTCGACCGCTTCCAGGTTTGTCGCCAGCGCGCGCGAGGCCTTGTTGCCGCCCGCGCCCTTGTGCCGGGTCGTCTCGCCGGTGTTGACATCAATGGCAGTCAACGCCTCTGTCGGCTCAACAACAATCTCGCCGCCCGAGGCAAGTTTGAGACGCCCGCCAAGAAGTCTCTCAACGGCCTCCTCAACACCAGCCTCGTCCATCAGCGTTCGTGTCGCCTCGACCTGCAGCGCCTCAACAAGATCAGGGCGCACGCCCTGCCAGTGCGCCTCGAGCTGCGCCGCAAGCGCAGCATTATCGACAACAATATCCGTCCCGGTGAGGCTCATGCCGCGCAGGAAAAGCGCCAGCGCCGCGTCAGGGGAAAGAAGAGCAGCCGGCTTCGTCGCCGCCTCGTTTTTAGCCTCGATGGTTTCGGCTTCACCCATGAGCGCGGCAAATTCGCCCGCCATCGCGCCGTCATCAAGCACCGCCGCCTCGGTGCGCACAATGAGGCCGAACCGGGTCCGATCAAGATCAAAGCTGGCCACCAGAGCCGTCAGCCGCGCGCGCGCGGCCGCATCAAGCTGGCGCGAATAATGAACCCCGTTGCCGCCGACAAGAAGCACCAGCCCCCGCCCCGGCAGCGACACTTCGCGCGTCAGCCGCGCGCCTTTATCGCCAACGCCGAGATGCGCCAGGCTGGCCAGAACCAGATCACCCTCCGCGAGGGCCTCAAGCTTCACCTTCGGCAAGGACAAAAAGGCATCCTGGCCGAGACCAATATCCACAAATGCGGCCTCAAGCGCCGCAACAGCAGAGCGGACCCGTCCAACAACCGGAACACCGGGCAACAGCGCAGAACCCGCCGGGATAATATGAAACGCCCCAAGCCGCCCCTCCTCGAACCGCGCGATGCGCGTCTCTATGAGAGAGGTTTCAATGAGGAGTTTTTCGCTCACCGCTTCCACCCTTCAAGCAGGGCAAACCCCGCGCCGCCGAGGAGGTTGGCGGTCTCATGCAGCGGCAGGCCAACAACATTGGAATAGCTGCCGTCAAGTGATCGGACGAAGACACCGGCGCGCCCCTGAATGGCATAGGCGCCCGCCTTGCCGTCCCATTCCCCTGAGGCCAGATAGGCATCAAGCTCTTCGGCGCTCAGACGTTTAAAAGAAACACGGGTCACGACGGTGCGGCTGGTGATCGTGTCGCCCGGCCCGACCAGACAGATCGCACTCAAGACCTGATGCCGGCGCCCGGACAGGAGCTGCAACATACGCCGCGCCTCTTTTTCGTCCGTGGGCTTACCAAGGATCCGCCGCCCGCACGCAACAATCGTGTCGGCGGTCAAAATCAGATCATCATCGGAGCGGCGCAAGGTTTTCGCCGCCTCGGCCTTGCCGCGCGCCAGACGCGCCACCGCCTCGCGCGGGGGTTCATCCGGCAACACACTTTCGTCGAACTCAACCGACGACACCAGGTCCGGTATCACGCCGATTTGCGCAAGCAGATCTTTCCGGCGCGGCGAGGCGCTGGCCAGTATGAGTTTTAAGGATGAGGAAGAGGTCGCCGCCATTGGGCCCCGCGCCTATTTGAAGCGGTAGGTAATTCGACCCTTGGTCAAATCATAGGGGGTCATTTCAACAAGCACATTGTCGCCAGCCAGAACCCTGATCCGGTTCTTGCGCATCTTGCCTGCGGTGTGAGCGATAATCTCGTGTTCGTTTTCGAGCTTCACACGGAACGTGGCGTTGGGCAGAAGCTCAACGACAATCCCGGGAAATTCAAGTAGTTCTTCCTTGGCCATTAGTATCCTTTGAGGCCGCCATTTTGACTTGCCTGTTTGATTTGGCGGGAGAATGCTTTTCTCGCCTCCGAAAATCAAGTGTTCATATTGAAAAAGTGCAGGTTTTCGGCCCCGCAAGGGTCAAATTCCGGCAAATTCAGGCATTTGGCGCCGTCCGTGCGACAAACCGCTGCTTGATCTGGCGCTCCAGGTCGTCGCGCACCTGGCGATAGGCGTCCATAATTTGCTCCCGGCTGCCCGATGTCGCCGTCGGATCGAAGGTCGGCCAATGCTCCACATCAACAGCAAAGGAGCGCGTCATATCAAGCGCCTTGTGGTGTGCCTGGGGCGTCAGTGTCACAATGATGTCAAAGCTGGTGTCCATCAGTTCTTCAAACGGCCGCGGGCTATGCTCTGAAATATCAATCCCGATCTCGTCCATCACCGCGACAGCAAAGGGATCAAGCTCGCCCTGGCGCACGCCGATCGATTCAACAAACACCCAACGGCCATAAAGATGGCGCATCAGCGCCGCCGCCATGGGTGAGCGCACCGCATTGAGATTGCAGGCGAACAGGATGGCACCGGGAAGATCCTCTCCATTTGGCCCGTGCAAAATCTCAACCCTTGATATGAAGGACACAGATCAGCGTGAAAAGCCGCCGCGCCGTGTCAAAGTCAACATCAATCTTGCCTTCGAGGCGCGCCTTGAGGATTTCCGATCCTTCGTTGTGCAGGCCGCGCCGTCCCATGTCGATTGCCTCGATCTGCGACGGGGCAGAAGTCTTGATCGCACTGAAATAACTTTCGCAAATAAGAAAATAATCCTTCACGATCCGGCGAAACGGTGTCAACGACAACATGATCGCACCATGTGGCTCCTCGTCCGCCAGTCTTATGTCAAAGACAAGTCGGTTGTCGCGAATGGAAAGATGAAGGCTATAGGGACCGCCTTCAGAGCCTTCGGGATGAAAGTGATTTTCCTCGATCAGATCAAAGATAGCCACGTTGCGCTCGTGCTCGATATCCGGCGAACGGCGCACCATGGTCTCTTCATCAAGATGAACGCTCTCGATGCGAAACGGTGATGGTGATCGGGCCTCGCTCACAGCTCGCCCTCCTCCCCGATTGGCCCACGGTTTGTCCGTATCGATATGGACCGCGCGTGCGCATCAAGCCCCTCGACCTCGGCAAGCGTGAGCGCGGCGCCCGACAATGCCGCCAGCGCCGCCGGATCACAGCCCAGCAGCGAGGTCCGCTTCATAAACGTCAGCGTTGAAAGCCCCGATGAAAACCGCGCACTGCCTTCGGTTGGCAACACATGATTGGTCCCGGCGACATAATCGCCAACGGCTTCGGGGGTGTGACGCCCGAGGAAAATCGCCCCGGCATTCCGCACTTTTGCGGCGAACGCCTCAGGCGCATCGAAGCAAAGTTCCAGATGTTCCGGCGCAATCCGGTCGATGAGTGGAATCGCACTCTCAAGATCAGAAACCAAAATAATCGCCCCGAAAGCCTGCCACGCCGCCCGGGCAATCGCCTCGCGCGGCAATGTGGCAAGCTGGCGCTCCACCGCCTCTTCGACGGCAGCCCCAAAAGCCTGATCGCTGGTAATCAGGATCGATTGCGCCAGCCCGTCATGTTCAGATTGCGCCAGCAAATCAGCCGCGATCCACTCCGGATCATTGGCACCATCCGCGACTACAAGAATTTCCGACGGCCCGGCGATCATGTCGATGCCAACCTGACCGAAAACCTCGCGCTTGGCAGCGGCGACATAAGCATTGCCTGGCCCGACAATAATATCGACCGGACGGATCGTCTGCGTCCCGTAGGCAAGAGCCGCGACTGCCTGCGCCCCGCCGACACGGTAGACCTCATCAACCCCGGCAAGGTCTGCGGCGGCCAGAACCAGCGGCGCGATCTTGCCATCCGGCGTCGGCACCACCATCACCAACCGCTCGACCCCGGCGGCCTTTGCCGCCACGGCATTCATCAAGACGGAACTGGGATAACTCGCCGTTCCGCCTGGCACATAGAGCCCGGCGGACTGAACAGCGCGCCATTGACTGCCCAGTGTTACGCCCTTGTCATCTGTATAGATCTCATCTTGCGGAACCTGCTTCACATGATAGGCGTGAATCCGCGCCGCCGCAAAGCCAATGGCATCAAGCTCGCGCGCCGAACAGGCAGCAACGGCCTCGGCGATTTCCTCTTTCGAGACAACTAGACCCGTGGCCCGCGTATCCACCCGGTCAAATTTTACATTGAGATCATGCAGCGCGGCGTCGCCCCTTTGGCGCACATCGGTAATGATCGCGCGCACAGTACCCGAGACATCGTCCGACATACCGCGCTCAAGCTTAAGCAGTGCATCAAACGCTTGTGTAAATTCGGGACTGCGAGCATCAAGGTGGCGCACCATGGGTCTCTAGCTCTCCCCATGCTCGTCTGGGTGTTTGGGCAACTGATCAGTCGGCCACGGCGCGGCGGTGTCGCTCATGGCCGCTTCAAGACATTCAACCTCGAGGGCAAGTTCTGCCCCGCCGGCAAAGGCCAGCCGAACCGTGCCAGCTTCATCCTCGCCTGGCTCAAAGCCAAGTTCGAGCACGACGAGAAAGGCCTCGGCGTCACTTTGATTGAACCCACGCGCACGAACACTCAGAACATGGTCAAAATGAAAGCCCGTGAGCGTGCGGTAAAAACTCTTGCCTTTTTTCGGCGTGCCTTTTGCGACATCCACCGCTTCCCAGCAAAACCGCGTCCCCAATCCGGCAAAACGCCGGGTCTTCGGCAGCCAGGCAAAATCACCGACCCGCAGGATCGCATCCTGAAGATGCGCCGCCATGACCTCAAGGTCTGAGGCATCCTGTGCCTGAAGTCTGACTTTGGTCATTATGGGCCGCTCCCGGTTTGCGCTGGTCTGAGAGCTTTATGGCCGCAGGTGAGTTGAAGGTCAAGCAGAGGGCGGGATCGAGGTTAAACCTTGACCCGCCGCACGTTTGCGCCAACCCCTTGCAGCTTGGCGACAATGTGCTCAAAGCCCCGATCCAGATGGTAGACCCGGTTGACCTCGGTCATACCTTCCGCCCCCAGCGCCGCCACGATAAGGCTTGAGGAGGCGCGCAGGTCGGTCGCCATCACCGGCGCGCCCTTGAGCCGGTCCACGCCCTGCACCCGTGCCGTCTGCCCGTCAACCTTGATGTCGGCACCGAGGCGGCCAAGCTCCGGCACATGCATGAAACGGTTCTCGAATATCTTTTCGGTAATGTGACTGGTCCCCTCACAGGTCGCCATCAGCGCCATGAACTGGGCCTGAAGGTCCGTCGGAAACCCGGGATAGGGCTCGGTCACAACATCGACGCCCATATGCCGCGCGCCGTTGCGCGAGACCTTGATACTTTCACTCCCGTCCGCACCCGGGATCACGTCCAGCTGTATACCGGCGCGCTGCAGCAGCGGTATAACCATCTCCAGGGTTGAGGCATCGGTCCCTGTGAGCGTCACCTCGCCGCCTGCCGCACCGACCGCCATGGCATAGGTGCCAGTCTCAATCCGATCCGGCAGGACCCTGTGTGACGCGCCTCCGAGGGCAGACTTGCCCTGAATACGAATGACCGAGGTGCCCGCGCCTTCAATTGTCGCGCCCATCGCGACGAGACATTTTTCAAGATCAACGATCTCCGGCTCGCGCGCCACATTCCTGAGCACCGTCTCGCCTTTGGCAAGGCTCGCCGCCATCATCAGGTTCTGCGTCGCGCCGACCGAGGCAAACGGCATTTCATATTCCGCGCCCTGCAGCCCGTTCGGCGCCTTCGCCGTCACATAACCGTCGGCCAGATCGATCTCTGCCCCCAGCCGCTCAAATCCCTTGAGATGAAAATCAACCGCCCGCGCCCCGATAGCGCAGCCACCCGGCAGCGATACCGTGCACTGGCCTTCACGCGCCAGCAGCGGCCCGGAGACAAGAAAGCTCGCGCGCATCTTGCGCACCAGATCATAGGGCGCCAGCGTCGAGGTGATCCGCGCCGCCGACAACGAAACCACATCGCCGTCTCCGTTCTCAGAGCGTTCAACCTCGACGCCGTGTTGCGCCAGGATCTCGCCAAGAGTCGCGATGTCAGCCAGATGCGGCACATGGGACAGCTTGAGCGGCTTGTCGGACAAGAGAGTCGCCACCATCAGAGGCAGCGCCGCATTCTTCGCCCCGGAGATTTTCAGCTCCCCGGAAAGCCGTGTGCCGCCATCAATTTCAATTCTGTCCATAAGGTCTCACTCTAGTTCCCTGTCGTCCTCGGGCCGGTCGCAGACCGGAGCCAGGGACCTTCTCTCTAATCCTGCACGCCCTTTTACAAGATCCCCGGCTCGACCTTTGGTCGCCCGAGGATGACACCAGTTTTGGTAATCGCCCAATACGGCACCAAAAAGGTCACTCGCGCTCATTCCCGCCATCTTCATGAACGCCGCCTGATGCGTCTTCATCCGCCGCACTCTCGACACGCGCCTTCTTCTGGCCCTTGCGTTTGCGCATATTGGC
Organism: uncultured Alphaproteobacteria bacterium; assembly: GCA_965603015.1. Lineage (GTDB taxonomy): Bacteria > Pseudomonadota > Alphaproteobacteria > M2410 > M2410 > JAUWTJ01. The sequence goes on along the minus strand of CBFDBJ010000079.1, from coordinate 8,142 downwards.
TTTCATCTCCTCGGCGAGTCGTGCCGCGCGCACCTCGGCTTTGGCCGCTTTCTGCCGTCTGTCCTGTATTTCCTGGCTCATCCCGGGCTCCGAAGTTAATCTGGCTCCGGTTTTAGCGGCCCGCCCCCCTTGATGGCAAGCCGCGCGTGGTACCCGAAACAGATGAGGTGCAGGCGAAAAGACAAAATCCCCCCCAATTCTCCCCTTCCCATACGCCCCGCCATGCGCTATGGAAACCGCCTCGCGTCCGCCACGCACGACTTCCTCAGGCCGGACGCCTTCGCCGCCGTAGCTCAGGGGTAGAGCGCGTCATTGGTAATGACGAGGCCGGTAGTTCGATTCTACCCGGCGGCACCACCCTTCGCCCTTACGGGCTTCGGGTGGCAGGCCACCCTGCTGGAGCTCTCAAGGATACCCAAAACCGACAATTTGCTCGGCTGTTCCAAACATTTCCACCCGAAACCGTTAGAGCGAAGGAGTGTCTCCCGAAGCTCGTAGAGCGCAGGGAGGCTGTGTCCAAGATGGCTTTGCTCGCACGATCACTCATGATACAACCTCCTCATGAACTGGTTCGTCTACTTCCTGAAGCTCTCCAATGGCCACATCTATGTCGGCTCGACAAATGATGTCGACAGACGGCTAAAGGAGCACAACGCCGCACGGGTCAAGTCGACAAAGGCATTCCTGCCAGCCGAACTCATGAGTTTCATCGCCGTCACATCCGAGAACCATGCGCGAGAACTGGAAACCTATTTCAAGACCGGTTCAGGAAAAGCTGTAGCCATGAAGAGATTGATTCGAGCAACATCTTGACTTTCGATTAGCCGCGATTGCCCGGGCGCAGTATAAATGCAATGTATACCAAGAGACGCAGAAGATGGAGCGTGGATCGTGAGCAATGTCGACCAGTATCACTCCGAAGATCGCCGGGACATTCTCGGTGATCGCGGCCACCGCTACAAACGCAACACCCTCGGGCTTTCGGCCGCCGCGATTATGGTGGCTGTCTTGCCCGGCGTCACGATCAACACTACCGCCCTGCCCGGCGTTATCAACGTGGAGCCATTGTCTTTCTGGCTCCTTTACGCCGCCGTCCTCGCGTATAACTCCGGCGTTTGGCTCCATCATGTCAATCAGGACTGGCTCCTCTTCCAGGCGGGCTTTGAAAAGGTTCATCTCGGGCATCGCAAAACCCTCGAAACTGGTGAGACAGAAGAGTTCGAGCCGCCGGAGGGCCGCAGCCACCATAAAATGAGAACTACTCTCACAACAGATCCGAGGGGCTTGCGCGTCGACCTCGGCCACCAGCCATCCGAAACGGCGGGCTGGCACAACTCGGGCTCTGGTATTTTTATTTCGAAAACAGACCTGCAGCATGTGCAGCACAAGGAGAGACACTTCCTTTGGTGGGAGCAGCGGATCCCGCTGGTCCTTTGTGCCGCAGCTTTTTTCGCGATCGGTCTGCGGATTTTAGACGCGATCGCATCGCCCCCTTCATGATTGCAGAAAGGCTAGATCTTCCACGCGAACCCGCAGGCGAATGGTGCACAAAATGACCCAAGAGAGAATCAAAAATAACCACATCGAATCTTTCAGACAAAGACGTCTTCAAATGAAAACAGATCTTGAACTACTTGGATCCACCGAACCGAGATCGCAATTATTCGTAGATGAGATATCAAATTCTCTCGCACGACACGGTTTCACATTAAACGGTATGGGGTTGGCTCTTGTTTCCGCCCTGAACCGCTTTGATGCATCAAGTGAAAATGCCTTCATCGCATCCTTCACACTCTTCGGTCTCGGACTAATCGCCATGGTCACAAGTACATTAGTCGACTTCACGCTCACGAATTCATGGCACAGTACCGAGGTCGACTTGAAAAATGGCGAGATGAAAATGATAGAGGGTATTACAAATTTCGAAGATTCTCCCGATGTGCGAAACGATGCAAAAGCTGCCGCCATGCTCAAGGAGCATCTAAATAAGTCGAACACACTATTCAACGAGACAAAAATGGCCTTGGGCAGAAAAAACCGATCAAACAACTTTCTACTTGCATTGCAAATCTCGTCCTACTTGGCATTCATCATTGGAGCAATATTCTTGTTTGACGCTGTCCAATGAAATTATTCGGAGTACTGTCCGACATAGGCCGCAGTCAAACATGTTGCCCCTCGCAACAACGGAACAGTTCAAGCGGGTCGCAGAGAACCAACCATACATTCGGGATCTGTTGACACCCCCCTCTCCCCCCGCTACCCCTTCCCTCCATGCTTCAAGTCCTGAAAAACAAAACCTACGCCCGCCTCTTCCTTGCCCAGGTCATCGCCCATGGCGGCACAGGGCTTGTGACCATTGCACTGGCGCTGCTGGCCTGGGAGATCGCCGGGGCCGACGCAGGGAGGGTTCTGGGGATTGCTCTGGCCATCAAGATGGTGGCCTATGTCTTCATTGCGCCCATCGTCGGTGCCCTCATCCATCGGCTGAATCGCAAGAACCTGCTGATTGGTCTCGATCTCTTCCGCGCCGCGCTTTTCATGGGTATGCCGTTTATCACCGAGGCCTGGCACATCTACGTCTTTATCTTCCTGATCAATGCCGCCGCCGCCGGGTTCACGCCGACGTTTCAGGCTATCATCCCCGATGTCCTGACCGACGAGGCGGACTACGCCAAAGGGCTGTCTCTCGCCAGCGCGACCTATGACCTGGAGAACCTGTTCAGTCCTGTCGCGGCAGCCGCCGCTCTTGTCTTCTTCTCCTTCCATGGACTTTTCTATTTTACCGCCATCACCTATCTGATTTCCGCCTTCTTTGTGTTCATCACCATCGTCCCGCCCGCCAAGCCGAAGGAAAGCGAAGGCACACTGATCAGGGAAATCACCTTTGGCGTCAGGACATATTTCGCAACGCCGGGCTTGCGCGGCCTCTTCGGGCTTTACCTCGGCGTCGCCGGTGCCGGTGCGATTGTCTATGTCAACACAGTCATCTATGTGCGCGAGGCGCTCGGCGCCGGCGAAAGCGCGACCGCGCTCGCCTTCGGCGCCTTCGGCGTCGGCTCGATCCTTGTCGCGATGCTTCTGCCGCGCATTCTGGACGGCCGATCCCTGCGCGGCGTCATATTGGTTGGCCCTGTCCTGCTGGCTGTGGGCCTTGTCATCGCACTTGGCCCCAGATCCTGGACAATCCTTGTCATCGCATGGGCGCTGCTCGGAGCCGGATCATCTTTTATACAGATCCCGACAGGACTTCTCATCCGCCAGACCTGCTCGGAGGCCGAGCGCCCCGCGCTCTTCTCGGCCCAGTTCGCCCTGTCCCATTTTTGTTGGCTGCTTGGCTATCCGCTGGCCGGTTTCATCGGTGCGGAAGTGAGCTTGCAAGGCGCTATCGCCTTCATGCTCGGCGTGGTCGTGCTCTCCGGCCTTGCATCGCTCGCTCTGTGGCCGGGGGAGAAGGTGGAGGCGAGCGTCACAGACTAACAACTACGTCACCCCGGATGCTTTGCAGCACCAAGTGATGCAATGCGGGTCCGGGGCCCAGATTCGATTTATGGGTCCCGGACCCGCGGAGCAGCATTACATGCTGCACCGCATCCGGGATGACGAATTGAAAAAATAAGTTCGCTTCCGTAAAGACTACCCCATCAACCCCTTCAAATAGGCATTGAGAAACTTGCCGCCCGGGTCAAGCGTCCGCCTGACCTCAAGAAAATCGTTCCACTTCGGGTATAGCGCTGCCACATCCTCCGCCCCGAGAGAATTATGTTTGCCCCAGTGCGCCCGCCCGCCATGGGCGCGGTAGATCGGCTCCATGGCTTCAAACATGGCGTGGTAATTTTCCTCGTGATAGCGGTGGATCGCGACCGAGCAGCTCTTGCGCTTGTAGAACGGTGACAGCCACGCGTCATCCTCGTCGATGAAGCGGAACTCGAACGGGAAGAAGACGGAAATATTATCCTTCTCCACGCGCTCCTTGATCGCCCGAATGACCTTGGGTCCTTCCTCGCGCGGCACATGGAACTCCATTTCGTTAAACCGGACAGAGCGCTCCGACGGATAGATCTTCCACCACTCATCAACCGCATGTTCCATCGGCGCATCCTCAAGCGCCGCCCGGGTCATCTTCCGGCGCGCCCATGGCCACCAGCCGAGCCAGTCGCGCAAGGATCGCAGCTCCATCACAGCATCACCATCCTCATTGGGTCCACGCGGCACTATGGGCTCATCGGTCATGTTGTGGCCAATACAGATCGCCATGTCCGAGAACGGAATATAATAGAACTCAAAGTTTCGGTATTCGGCCCCAAGCTCGTCAATCCGGTCCAGCACATCATCGAACGGCTCGGTCCACGTGGTCTTTTTCAGATTATAGGTCGGCAGGTTGCGCAAGGTGATCTCGCTGACGACGCCCAGAGCCCCGAGGTTGACCCGTACCGCATCAAAAATCTCGGCGTTCCTGTCACGCGACAATTCCATGACATCCCCCGTCGCCGTCACCAGACGCATTTCGGTGATGTAATGGTGCAGCGCGCTCAGAGTAGCGCCGGTCCCGTGCGTCCCCGTCGCCGTCGCACCGGCCAGCGTCTGCTGATCAATGTCCGGCATATTGTAAAGCCCCTGACCAAGCGCCGCCATGGGCTTGCCAATCGCGCCGAGGCGCGTTCCGGCTCCGATCCGGGTTTGCATCGGCTCGCTCTCGTGGGCCGCAACACCCGACAGCCGGGCAAGCGAGACAATCGTATCGTCGGTCGGCACCAGCGCCGTGAAGGAATGACCCGCGCCGACCGGGCGCACCGGCCCTCTGGCAGCCCCAACGACTTCTGAAAGTTCCGCCTCGGTCTTCGGCGCAATGCGCGCCCTCGGCTCACACCGCTGACTGCCGGACCAGTTGGTCCACGGGATCTTGCGCGCCTGCGCCCCGGTGGCGGCTTGTGCATCGGCAAGAGCCAGGCCCGAAGAACCGTTCAGTTTCGCGAGCTCTTTGGCATCAAACGTAATCGGCAGAGCGCCAAGCACGGCACCGGCGGCGACACTTCCCATCAGGGTTCTACGATCGATCGTCATGAGCCTCTCCTTTATTCCGTCCGCGACATAAACCGGATCAACGCGGCGAACTGATCCTCGGAGCAATCCATACACATGCCAAGCGGCGGCATGCCCGCAAAACCGTTGATGGTGCTTTCAAGCAAGGCGTCCATACCCTTGGCAAGGCGCGGCTCCCACGCGGCTATATCACCGGTCAAGGGTGCGCCGGACTGCGGATTGGTATGACACGAGTAGCAAGAATATTCGTAAATTTCGGCGAGCTCTGCCCCAGCCGGCATCAGGTTCTCGGCTCTGGTGATGATCGCCGCGCGCTCCCCGGCGCTCTGGACCGGCTCACCCTCTCCGCATGCGACAAGCATCATTGCGGCCACAAGAGCCCGCACAGCAATCCCTGATTTCTTCATCTCTGCCCCCGAAGCTGTTTTCCCGACTTTGGCAAACCTTATGGCCGTTGCGCAACCCCTGTATCTCTGCCACCATAAGAGAAAAAGGCCGCACAGGCTCCCCTTCGAGGAAATTTCCATGACCCAGCCACTTTATCTCTATGGTGCCGAACCCTCACTCTACACCGGCAAGATTCGCAGTTACCTGAGGAAGAAGGGTATCCCCTTCGAGGAACGCAACGCCTGGTTCCCGCGCTACAAGGCAGTGATGCGCATCGTCGGGCGGCCGGTCATTCCGGTGATCGAAACGCCCGAAGGCGACATTGTCCAGGATACCTCTGAAATCTTTGATTTTCTTGAGGCAAAATACCCCGAGAACCCGATGGTGCCGGAAGGTCCTCGCCAGAAGCTCGTATCCTATATCCTCGAGGCCTTCGGCAATGAAGGCATGAGCAAGCCGGCCATGCATTACAGATGGAATTTCCCGGATGATAATTTCCCCTGGATTTTCCGTGAATTCGCAAGAGCCTCGGGCCCGCAGACGCCGATGGATGAGGCCGCGCCCTTCGCCATGCCGTTCGCCGAAAAGATGCAAAGCTATCTACCCATTCTTGGCATCAATGACAAAACCATTCCGCTCATCGAAGAAGCCTACATGGAGCTTCTCGACCTCCTCAACGAACACTTCAGGCTCAATCCCTATTTCCTTGGCGGCAGGCCGACCCTCGGCGACTTTGGCATGATTGCGCCGCTCTATGCGCATCTTGGCCGCGACCCCTACCCCTCCGACCTGATGAAAAAGACCGCGCCCTTTGTCTATCGATGGGTTGAACGGATGAATGCCTCGGACGATGGCATGGGTGAATTCTGTGACATGCCGCGCGAGACTCTCGCCGATGATGAGATTCCGGAAACGCTGTTTCCGGTCCTGAAGTTGATCGCGCAGGATTTCATGCCGGAGGTCATCACCCTGGTGAACACAATTTCTGACCGTGTAAGACGCGAAGGCATCAAACCCGGCGACCCGGTCAACCCGCAAGGCAAGCCGGGCGCCTGGGGAAAGATTACGGTACCTTACCGGGGACTCGAGATTGACGTAGCCTTGCGCCCCTTCGTCCAGTGGGTTTTTGAACGGGGCCTCAAGGTCTATGAAGGTTTTGAAGGCGGCGACAAGGCGAGCGTTGATGCCTTACTAAAGCAGACCGGGCTCTATGACGCCTGTCAGCTAAAACCGGCGCTTCGGATGAAACGAGAAAACTATAAAGAAAACTTTGTTTAGGAGAGAAACACAAAATGTCACAAATGCCAGCCGTTGCCATGGTGGCCGTCCCCGGTCGCCGCAAGAAAATGCTCGATATCGCGAAGGAAATCGAGGCCAAAGGATTTTCCGGCATCTTCGCCCCGAGCTTCGGAGACTGCATTGGCCTGTGCCAGGCCATTGGATCAGTCACCGACAGGATTGAATTCGGCACCGCGATCCAGCCGATCTACTTTCGCAATCCCGCAGAACTGGCTCGCTCCGCAGCGTTTATTCACGAGCTTTGTGACGGGCGGTTCCGCCTCGGCATCGGCGTCTCCCACGGACCCGTTCACAAGATGATGGGCATCACCGTCGGCAAGCCTCTGTCCGACACCCGTGAGTACGTCGCCGCCATGCGCGCCAGCGAGGCGCAGACCGGTCCGCTGCCGCCGATCACACTGGCGACCTTGCGTGACAAGATGCTGGGCCTGTCCGCCGAGATTGCCGAAGGCGCAATCTGGGCCAACGGCGCACGCAGCCACATGAAAACCCAGCTCGCCAAAATCAATGTCCCGGATGATTTCTACAAGGGCGACATGATCCCCACCGTCATCTCCGATGACAAGGAAGCCGCCGCCAACGTTTGCCGCAAAACCCTCATCGGCTACGTCCAACTGCCCAACTATCGCAATTACTGGAAGGCCGCCGGGTACGAAGAGGAAATGACAGCCATCGAGGCAGCCATCGAAGCCGGAGAAAATGACAAACTGCCCGGCCTCATGACCGACAAATGGCTGTCCGATGTTACGCTCTATGGCAGCGCCTCAGACGTGCGCGACGGTGTGGAAGCCTGGTTCGACGCCGGCATCAAATCCCCGATCCTGGTGCCGTCTTCTGCCGCAGGCGGACAAATGAAAGCCTATGAGGAACTCTTCGCAGCGTTTTCGTAGGATTCAAACTTCACATATGTCGTCCTCGGGCCGGTCGCAGATCGGAGCCGGGGATCTTCTCAAGTCACAGTATCATTGAGAGAAGATCCCCGATTCCATGCTGCGCATGTCTCGATGATGACAATGACTAGGATGCCCGCTTGACCAGCATTGTTTCGGCCAGCTTTGCATGGAACCAGCCGATCCCGCGCGACACATGCAACATTGTGAAGAAGAGCACGAAGCCAACAAGGGCGACAACGATCAGCCCGACCGGTGAGTTGGCAAACTCGGACATTTGAAGAACAAACTCCGGTTCATCCCCGCTCACGTCCATGACCATAACATGGTCCGAAAAAAGCGACCCGAACGGCGCCAGCATGAAAGCGATTGAAGTGACAAATCCTGTCACGGCGACGGTGAAATAGCCAATGCCCAGAGGCAGCATCAGGGCCATATAGAGCATGGAGGAATAAGTGCGAAGATCGGTAAACATCCGTTTTGTCGCCTGCCAAAAACCGTACTTGCTTTCTTGCTCGTCGCT
>CBFDBJ010000078.1:0-16332 GCA_965603015.1 uncultured Alphaproteobacteria bacterium | reverse complement strand
GTTCAAGAACCTTGAGCACATGGGGCGTGCAGTCCACAGCACCCTCGCCTTCGGGGATCAGAAACCTTGATTTCAGGAAGTCCGGCAGATCCTTTTCGCGAACCTTTCCCGGATTGGTCCTTGAGGAGTGCAGAATGGTGCCGCCGGTGCGGTCGATGCCGCGCACCTCGTTGGCCCCCAGCGACATGAGCCACTCCTTGCGCGATGTCTCGTCATCATCGGGATTGAAATTAAGCGGGCCAGCCCAGCCCTGGCGAAAGCCCACGACGTCCCAGCCAAGTTCATTGGCGCGCCGGGTGATGGCCTTGATGCAGGGGTTGAGACCCGGGACATCGCCGCCACCTGTTAATACACCGATCCGCATGGCCGTCTCCTTTGTCAGGGGTATTGTCCAGTGCATCATACCAATTATCTGTCAGCGCCGCCATGGAAACCGGGGCAGACTTGCAAGGCCCCGCCTCGTGTGATCAAGTCTGCCCAACAAGAACAAGAAAATAATGGAGTCCGACCATGCTGACGCGCCAGCACCTCATCCTCACAGAACAATTTATTGGCCCGCCGGATCTTGGCAATGGCGGCTACGTGGTCGGCCATATGGCAGCGGTGCTGGCAGGCGGCGATGTTATTGGCGCCGGCGCCATTGAGGTGACCTTGCGGGCGCCGCTGCCGCTTGATGTCCCGTTCGGCTATCAGTTCGATGATGCCGGCAACCTTGCCCTCATGAGCGGCGATGACGTGATGGCGACAGCGAAGCGGGCAGATCTGGACATCACCGTGCCCGACCCTGCCCCGGCTGAAGCGGTCAGGCGGGGGCAGTCCACGTCCCACTCCCTGAAGATGGGCTTTCATTCGACGCTGGGCGAACGGCTGGGGGTTCATCCGGTTTGTTTTTGCTGCGGTGCGGAGCGCGGCGACGGCGACGGTCTTCGGGTCTTCCCCGTGGCGGTGGAGGGTGCGAGCGGTGTCACGGCGCTGTGGACCCCGCATGACAGCTTTGCCGGGGAAGACGGGACGGTTGGCCCGGAGATTATTGGCGCCGCCATCGATTGTCCCGGTGCCTTTGCTTTCCTTGAAAATGGCGAGCGAGCGGGACTGCTTGGCCGCATGTGCGTTGAATACATCAAGCCTTTGAAGGCGGGCGAAGAGACACGCATTGTCGGCTGGCGGATGGAAACCGATGGCCGCAAGATGATTGCTGGCACAGCAATCCTTGATTCCGCCGGTGATCTGGTCGCGAAGGCAAAACAGGTCTGGTTTGGCTTTCCGGGGTAGCGCTGGTTACAAAAGACAATGTCGTCCTCGGGCCGCCGACAGGCGGAGCCGGGGACCTTCCGACAGTTGTATACGACGGCAAAGAAGATCCCCGACTCCATGCTTCGCATGGCTCGAGGATGACATCAGTTATTTGGGAGTTATTTGGGAGTTTTAGTCCCGCTCCAGAACGCCCAGCACTTCAAACCACTCAGGCTCTCCATCCTCATTGCGTGACAGGGGCATCCCCAATTTCTTCATGACGCCCTGCGATGCCAGATTATCAAAATCTGTATTGGCGACAATGCGCTTCAGATTGAAGTGTTCAAAAGCGTAATCAATGAGCGCCCGGGCGGCTTCGCTCGCGTAGCCTTTGCCCTGATGCGCCGGTGTGATGACCCAGAAGAGGCCCATCTCGGGATGCCATCTGGCTTGGGCGGGAGACTTGCCCTCAAGCATTTCAGTGAGCGGATGGAACATGGTAGTGTAACCGACAACGCCGATCACCTCACCGGTTTCTTTCAGGGTTACGGCCCGTTCGCCCCAGGGCGGTTGATAAAGGGAGGCAAAAGCGTGGTAGTTCATGATGGACCAGTCGAACCAGCTCCGGCGGTCCTCGCGACGGGCCGGCTCGTCGAAGTTGCCCTCAAGGTCGAGGATGCGATGAACCACGTCGAAGTCGCCTGGTGCGAAATCTCGAACAACGAGATGGTTGGTCTCAAGGGGTGGCAGGCGAAGGGACATGGGGGTTCCTTGTTGTATATTTGCCTTGTTGTCATTACCGGGCTTGACCCGGTAATCCAGAAAGCCTCGCACTGGATACCCGGGTCAAGCCCAGGTATGACAAGAATTAGTAATTGTAAGTTTCTCTAAAGCCGGAAACGAAAATCCCCTTTCCCTGGCGTTCTGAGGGGTGCTGCCAGATTGGCAAACTCGCACAGCAGCGATCTTGTGTCGCGTGGATCGATCATCTCTTCGACGAGGAAAGCTTCTGCCGTGCGGAACGGCGAGCGGACGGCTTCCATGCGGTCCTGGATTTCTTTCAGCAGGGCGTCGGGATCGTCCGAGGCTTCGAGATCAGACTTGAACGCCGCCTCGATGCCGCCTTCCATGGGGAGCGAGCCCCAGTCACCGGAGGGCCAGGCATAACGGAAACGCGCTTTGGCATGGTTGGTGTGGGCGGCCCCTGCAACGCCGAAGCATTTTCTGACCATGATCGAGCACATCGGCACATTGGTTTGATAAACCGCTGCGAGGGCTCGGCTGCCATGCTTGATCGTACCTTCGGTTTCGGCCTTCAGCCCGATGAGAAAGCCGGGATTGTCGACCAGATGGACGACAGGCAGATGGAAGGTCTCGGCGATATCAAGGAACCGGGTTGCCTTGATCGAGGCATCAGCCGTCCAGGCGCCACCATAGTGATTGGGATTGCCGGCCATCAGCGCGACGGGCCAGCCGTCGAGGCGGCACAGGCCAGTAATCAGAGACTGGCCATAGACCTTGCCCATCTCCATGAAGTCACCGTCATCGACCAGTGACTTGATGATCTTGCGCATGTTGTAGACCTTGCGGCGGTTTTCGGGAATGGCCTCGATCAGCCAGTCGTCGCGGCGTTCAGAATCGTCTGTCGGCTCGGCGCGCGGCGGGAGTTCGTAGACCGAGTTCGGCAGGAAGGAGAGGAATTTTGCAGCCGCTTCGAAAGCCTCCTCCTCGGTCTTGACGACGAGGTCGACGGCTCCAGCACGGGCGTGTATGTCGGCGCCGCCAAGTTCTTCCTTTGTAAGGTCATCATCGACCCGGGAGACGACGACAGGTCCGGCGATAAAGAGCTGCGAGAGTTCTTTCACCATGACCGAGAAATGCGAGGTCACGACACGGGCCGAGCCCAGGCCCGCAACGGGGCCAAGGGCCAGGGCGACGACTGGCACCGTGGCCAGGTTTTCGACAACATACTCCCAGTTCGGGTTTTGCGGGATATAGGTGCGGCCCCCTGAATCGAGGGTTTTGACGGATCCGCCACCGCCGGTGCCGTCAATCATGCGAACGATGGGCAGGCGGTAGTCGAGAGCAAACTTTTCTGCTGCGCCCATTTTGCCGGCGATGGCTGCATCTGCAGCGCCGCCGCGCACCGTAAAGTCATCGCCGGTTGCGACAACAGTTTGTCCGTTAATCTTGCCGCGTCCAAAAATGAAATTGGCGGCCATGAAATCGGTCAACTTGCCTGTGTCGTCATATTGTGCCCATCCGGAGATCGAGCCGACCTCCTTGAAGGTGCCGGGGTCGAGAAGTCCGTCAATGCGCTCGCGGACGGTTTTCTTGCCGCGTGACAGTTGTCGTTCAACCTTTTCCTCACCGCCCATCTTGAGCGCAAGAGCCTTGCGATGGTTCAGCTCCTCAACGTGTTTCTCCCAACTCATGGCTTTCTCCCTTTTTGCTCTTCTTATTGTTCTTATGGCCGGTAGGTCGTCGCCCGGGTTCCCAGCAGAAGTTTCACCTTGGGCCAGGACCAGTCCAGCCATTCGGCAAGTTTCGCGCGTGTCTCGCGTGGATCAATGAGATCGTAGACCGAGAAGTTTTCAGCCCCGTTGAAAGGCGATTGCTGCGCGGCCATGGCGTCCTCGATCTCCTTGCGTTTTGCTTCGGGATCTTCGGCAGCGGCGATTTCCTTTGAGAAGGCAAGCGCCACGCCGCCCTCGATGGGCAGCGCGCCCATTTCTGCGGAAGGCCAGGTCATGGTGTAGGAGTTGTTGCCGTAGTGGACGGCGGCGGCGACACCGTAGGATTTTCTGATAACAACGCTTGCCCAGGGAACCACGGACTGGGTTGCGGCGATGAGCGTGGCCGTGCCATGGCGAATGGTCGCGGCGGCCTCACTATCGGGACCAATCATGAAGCCGGGTTCATCGACGAGGGAAATAATGGGGATGTGAAAGGTGTTGCACATGTCGAGGAAGCGGCGAACCTTGAGCGATCCCTCGGCAGTCATGGCACCGGCGTAGAAGTGGCAATCATTGGAGAAGATGCCAACCGGGTAGCCGTCGATGCGGGCAAGGCCGACAACCTGGCCGGAACCGAACTTGCGGGCCATTTCGAAGAAGGATCCGGAGTCGACGACAAGCTTGATCAGCTTGCGGATGTTGAACGGCTTGCGACGATCGCGCGGAATGATCGAGATGAGCTCTTCCTCGGCGCGGTCTGCCGGGTCGTCGATCTTCACGACAGGTGGTTCTTCCCAGACGTTTTGCGGCAGGTAGGACAGGAAGGTCTTGATTTGCTCGAAGGCGTCTTCTTCGTCCTTTGCGAGATTATCGACAACACCGTTTTTCAGATGAACTTGTGGTCCGCCGAGTTCATCTTTGGTGATCTGTTCTCCGAGGGCGCGCTCGACGAGCTTGGGGCCACCGATGATGACCTGGGAGTTTTCCTTCGTCATGACGGAGAAATGCGATGCGACAAGACGAGCCGCGGGCAGTCCGGCAACGGCGCCCAGCGCCGCACAGCATACGGGGACTTCCGCCAGGACCTGACCGACGGAATGAAACCGGCTGGTGCCCCATGCAGGATTTCCCATGGATCGGCCCTTGCCGCTGGAGCCGCGCACGGAGCCACCGCCGCCTTCCATCATGCGGATCAGAGGGACCTTGTATTCAAGGGCGATTTCCTCGCAATAGACGCTTTTTCGCAGACCTGCCGAGTTTGGGCTGCCGCCGCGCTGGGTGAAATCCTCACCGCCCATGGCAACCCGGCGACCGTTTACCTCGCCCAGACCAATGATGTAGTTGGCCGGTTCATAGCCGACCATAGTGCCGTCATCATCATAGATGGGAGCGCCGGCCATGGGAGCGGTTTCACTGAACGAGCCTTTATCAGCCATCAGGTCAATGCGTTCGCGGATGGTGAGTTTGCCGTAGGAGTGCTGGCGTGCCACGCATTCCTCCCCGCCCATGACTTTTGCCATTTCACGGCGACGCTTGATTTCCTCGGCTTCTTTTTCCCAAGACATGCGATATGACCCTTTATGCGAGACTTTTGTTGTTCGTCACACATCTAGCCATGCCGGGAGGGCGAAGGAAAGCCTGTTTTCAGGGGAGAGGTCTAAATCCAGTTTGAGGGCGTTTGCTCTCGCGGGCCGCTGATTTCTTCGAGGGCGTGGACAGGGCCCTTCAGGCCTTCAAGGTCTTGTGGCGCGATGGCCTCGCTCCTGTGATCGACTGCCACAGTCATGAAACCAATTCCGCCACTCAAAATAGCGACCAGCCCAAGGCGATATAGAACAATTTTACGCACGCAACTCATACCCCTTCAGAAAGTTGGAAAAACCCCGCACTTTCTCAAAAACAACCAATGAGGCTTGTTGTAGCAGGGGGGCTTTAAGTCCTCGTTAGAGGGCATGGCTAAATTTGAGTAAGACTTTAGGGATTACCCCTCTGGCAGCTTTCCGGGCACATCTGTGAGCTTAACGACGTTGTTCAAACCGGCATTGTCGGTTAACTATAAGCATCAGGGCCAATTGCAGGAGATCACCATAGTGTCTGGCGAAAAGCTTCAAATGATCACGGCGTCCTTTGCAGAAGCGGTTAACCGCATTGATGCGCTGGGGGGGCGGCTCAAATTCGATATGGGCGATGATGGCATCGTTTTTCTTAATGGAACTGTGACACCCTGTGCCGTGTCGAATAGCGACAGCGAGGCAGATTGCGTCGTGGAGATCGACGTCGATACGCTCGCAGACATGTTGGCGGGCAGGATCGACAGTCGGACAGCCTTCGTTCAGGGCAAGCTGTGCCTTATCGGCGATATGAGCCTTGCCCTCAAGCTTGCATCACTTTTGAATACGGGCGACGATTGAAGAAACTATTGAGACGTGAGGATAGACCCATCGAACAGACAAGCGAAGAGATCGGCGGGCAGTCCGGTAAACGCAGTGATCAGGAAAAACGCATGAGTTTTGTCGAGACGGATAGTAATCCTGCGCCCGGCGGTGGCAGTGTGCGCTGGGTCGAGGGCAAGGACGGAGCGTCGATCAGAACGGCAGTTTGGCCGAATCCCGACGGCGGTCGTGGCACGATGTTTGTTCTTCCGGGCAAATCTGAATATATCGAGAAATATTTTGAGGTTGTCGGTGAGCTCCTGACGCGCGGATTTTCGGTTGTCGTTCTCGACTGGCGCGGGCAGGGCCTGTCGCACCGCGAGGTCGACCATCCGACCAAGGCCTTTATCGGCAGGTTTGAAGATTTCCTTGATGATTTTGAGGCGGTGTTTGACCTGCACTCAAAAGAACTTCAGGGCCCATGGTATGGTCTTGCCCATTCCATGGGCGGGAATATCTTGTTGCGGCTTGTTGGCGAACACCGTGTGCCCTTTGAGGCGATTGCAATGACGGCACCGATGACCGGTCTTAATATGCCTCCGTTCTGGGAAAAGACCGCTGAGGTTGTTGTCCAGTCAGCGGTTGGCTTCGGGGCGGGAGATCTTTTTATTCCGGGCGCCTCCAGTTACGATCCGCTGGTCGAGGAGTTTGAGGGTAACAGTGTGACAAGTGATCCGTTGCGCCATGCTCGAACGGCCGCGATTGTCAGGGCATTGCCGGAAATTGCGCAAGGCGGGGCGACCTACGCCTGGATACATGAAGCCTTCAAATCGATCAAAGTGGTGGTTGACCCGGAGTTTGGTCGACGTATTCGCATTCCGGTTCTCATTTTGGGGGCGGCGGACGACCGGCTGGTGGACCCTGTGACCAATCGTTATGTTGGCGTCAATATTCCCGGGGCAGAGTTTCATATGGTGGACGATGCCAAGCATGAAATCCTGATGGAAAGTGATCCCTTGAGGGACATATTCTGGAAGTCCTTCGATGCCTTCATGGCGCGCGTAACAGCTCAGGCCGCTTGAGACAGAATAGCGAGGGCTTCGGCGTGGACCCTTGCATTGCCAGCGGCAATCACCGCGCCGCCCAGATCAGCCGGGCCGCCGGTCCAGGAGCTTACAATGCCTCCGGCGGCCTCGATGATCGGGATCAGGGCCTGAATGTCGTAGGCTGAAAGCGTGTTTTCCACGACCAGGTCATGAGTGCCAAGAGCAACGAGCCCGTAAGCATAACAATCCCCGCCAAAGCCCTCCTGGCGGACACTTTTGCGCAGCGTCTCGTAGGTGTCCTTGAAGGGCTCTGTGTCGAACATGGACGGGTGTGTGCTGGTCAGGCTGGCATTGGACAGGGACCCGCAATCGCGCGTGCGCAGGGGCGTTGTGCCTGACGTGTTTCGCAGTTCGGCCAGGCCGATTTGTGGCGCGCCAATGAAACACTCTTTCATGAAGGGCTGATTGAGCATTCCCAGCACGGGCCTGGCGCCATCATGAAGCGCGACAAGGGTGCCCCAGCTGGGCAGTCCCAGAACAAAGGCCCGCGTCCCGTCGACCGGGTCGATGGTCCAGGTCAGCGGGCTCTTGCCAATTTCTTCTCCGTATTCCTCGCCGAAAATGCCATGGTCGGGAAAGTGCTCGTTGATGAGTTTGCGGATTGCTGCCTCGGCGCCTTTGTCGGCCTCGGTGACAGGATCGAAGAAGTCATAGGTCTGCTTGTTTTCCATCGCCAGGTTGGTGCGGAAAAGCGGGTTGATGACTGCGGCGGAGGCCTCGGCGAGTACGTCCATGAAGTCAACGTAGGTGCGCAAGTCTTCATCGCTCAGCGTGACAGGCTCGGGATGGCGGAAGATCTCGCTCATGGGGAAATTTCCATTTCTGATTTCTCGGGCCTGCTTGTGAAGGTGATATTGGCCTCCTGTCTTGCTGGTCCGCGTACGATGGTGAGAGGGCCAAAGAAAGTATTATCCTTGATCAGGACCGCCTCGCTCATCGCATTGCGAACTGCCGTGCCACGAGAGGCAAAGTTGATAAACCGATTGTCTTCGATGGTGAGTGAGCTGGAGCTGTGCTGAGACTTCGTGCCAACCGAGATGAAGATGTCATTCTCCGGCTTTGCATTCTGGATCAACGTGTTGCCTCGAATGATATTGCTCCCGCCATTGGGCAAATCGATTGCATAACTGGATGCCGCGGCACCATCATCAAGCAGGCAATCAATGATGGTTGTCGCACGAGCCCGGGACTTGATGTGATGTCCGATTTTGGTATCGGTAAACCGGGAGTTCTGCACGGTGAGGGATGCGATCTCGCCGATATAGATGCCATGGGAATAGCCATCGCCGTGCCCGTTGCCAAAAAAGCGGCTGGATTGAATGATGATGCTGGCGTTCGGATCGCTGCCGCCGAGAATACCATTTTCATTAGATTCAAAAATGCTGTCCTGAACGACGAGGGTGCCTTTTTGGTGGCGAATCCCGGCGCCGTTCCTGTCCGGCACATGCGCGTTTGAAAAGATCAGGTTCTGTATCGAAAGGTTTGCATTGGCGACAATAATCCCCTTGCCATTGGGAATGAGCTTTGAAGCGTGGAGCCGGCCCTTGCCGCCAATGGCGCTGATGGTGAGCGGATGTGAGATGACGATAAAGTCATCTGTGTAGGTGCCACTGTCGATGAGGATCGTGTCGCTTGCCTTTGAGGCCTGGACTGCGGCGCCCAGTGTTTTGAACTGCCTGTCCGGGCCGACCTCAAGTGTTGCTGCAAAAGCCGGGAAAGACGCAAAGAGCGAAACAAGAAGCAGGGCTGGCTTGAACATAGTGTCACCTCCTTAGCGTCGCCGCGCAGGTTGATTTGCAGCGTTTCATGCTGCATCGCATCCGGGGCCGCGTCAAGGGCAGCGCCTTACGCCATCATTTCTGCTTTGGCTTTCTTGCGCTCATGGGGAACGAGGAAGCGTTTGCGCAGGCGGATGCTTTGCGGCGTCACTTCGACGAGCTCATCGTCCTGGACATAGGCGATGGCCTGTTCCAGAGACATGACGCGGGGCGTGGTGAGGCGGACGGCCTCGTCCTTGCCGGAGGCGCGAATGTTGTTGAGTTGCTTGCCCTTGAGCGGGTTCACATCGAGATCATTTTCGCGGGTGTGCTCGCCGATGATCATACCCTGATAGACTTTGGCGCCTGCGGGAATGAACATGGAGCCACGGTCTTCAAGATTGAAGAGTGCGTAAGGAACTGCAGTGCCCTGGCCGTTCGATACCAGAACCCCGACGCGGCGCCCCTCGATGGATCCCTTGTAGGGTCCATAGGCATGGAACAGGCGGTGCATAATGCCGGTGCCGCGTGTGTCGGTCAGGAACTCGCCGTGATAGCCGATGAGCGCGCGCGACGGGCAATGCAGGATGATGCGGCTGCGACCAAGACCTGACGAGCGCATGTCGATGAGTTCGCCCTTGCGCCTGGTCAGTTTTTCAATGACGACGCCGGTGAGGTCATCTTCGACATCAATGGTGACTTCTTCGATGGGCTCCATACGTTTGCCGTTTTCGTCCTCGCGGTAGATCACGCGGGGACGCGAGATCGAAAGCTCAAAGCCTTCGCGGCGCATGGTTTCAATCAGAACACCGAGCTGGAGCTCGCCGCGCCCGGCGACTTCGAAAGCATCCTTGTCGCCGGTCTCTGAAATGGAAATGGCGACATTGCCTTCGGCTTCGCGCAGCAACCGTTCGCGAATGACGCGGGACTGGACCTTGCTGCCTTCAAGCCCGGAAAAGGGCGAGGTGTTGATGGCGAAAGACATGGAGATGGTCGGCGGATCGATCGGCGGCGCAGACAGGACGGCGGTTTCGGTGAGGGCGGTCAGGGTGTCAGCGACACTGGCTTCCTTGAACCCGGCAATTGCCACGATATCGCCGGCATGTGCTTCCTCGACGGACACGCGGTTCAGTCCGCGGAAGGCAAGGATTTTGGTAATTCTTGCCCGCTCAACCTCTGTGCCATCGCTTGCCAGTGCCTTGATCGTCTGGTTCGCCCTGAGGGTTCCGCTCTCGATACGGCCAGTCAGAATACGCCCGAGGAACGGGTCCGCCTCGAGGGTCGTCGCCAGCATGGCCACAGGTTTGTCATCTGATCCAAAGACATCAGGCTTTTTAACATGGGAGACGACAAGCTCGAAGAGAGGATCAAGGGTGTCGGTTTTTTCTCTTGTCGTGTTGGCCCAGCCATTGCGGCCCGAGGCGTAGAGCATCGGGAAATCGAGCTGCTCTTCAGTGGCATCAAGCGCTACAAAGAGGTCAAACACCTCGTCGTGGACCTCGTCCTCGCGGGCGTCGGGCTTGTCGATCTTGTTGATGACGACGATAGGCTTGAGACCGAGCGCCAGCGCCTTTTGCGTGACGAATTTTGTTTGCGGCATCGGGCCTTCGGAGGCATCGACCAGCAGGATAACGCCGTCGACCATCGAAAGGATGCGCTCAACCTCGCCGCCGAAATCAGCATGACCAGGGGTGTCGACAATATTGATGCGCGTGTCATGCCATTCGACGGAGGCCACCTTCGCAAGGATCGTAATGCCCCGCTCGCGCTCCTGATCATTGGAGTCGAGGGCGCGCTCTTCGACGTGCTGGTTGGACCGGATGGCACCGGACTGGGCAAACATTTGATCAACCAGTGTGGTTTTGCCATGGTCAACGTGGGCGATAATAGCGATATTGCGAATGGGCATATTCAATACTCGTAAGGGGCTCAATCGGGTCCCGTTTTGTGTGCAGTGCAGCAAAGCGGCGCAATATACCCAGATTGCGGTTAAAAGACAGGAAAAAGAACAGATGAAGATCGCACAGGCTCATGCGCTGGGGGGACCGGAGAACCTCGTTATCGAGGAGGTCCCGACGCCGGTACCCGGCCCGGGTGAAATACGGCTGAAAGTCAAGGCTGCCGGGGTTAACTTTGCCGACAGCCTGATTCTCAAAGGCGAGTATCAGGTCAAGACATCGTATCCAATTTGTCCCGGCGGCGAAGTTTGTGGCGAGATCCTGGAGCTGGGCGCGGGCGTGAAACGGCTCGAAGTTGGCCAGCGGGTCATTGCGTTCAGCCGCACAGGAGGCTTTGCCGAGGAGTGTGTGGCGTCTGCAGCATCGGCCCAGACCGTGGTCCCCGAGATGGGCGACGCCGAGGCGGCGGGCTTTCCGGTGGTCTATGGCACGTCCCACCTGGCGCTGTGGCACAAGGCGCGGATGCAGCCCGGCGAGACGCTGGTGGTGCACGGGGCGGCGGGCGGCGTTGGTCTCACTGCTGTCGAGATTGGCAAGGCGCTTGGTGCCCGGGTGATCGCAACAGCGTCTACGCCGGAAAAACTGGCGATTGCAAAAGAGCACGGCGCCGACGAGCTGATCAATTCCAGCACGGAGGACCTGCGGGTCCGGATCAAGGAGATGACGGGGGGCAAGGGCGCCGATGTGATCTACGATCCGGTCGGCGGCGACGTCTTTGACGCCTCGCTGCGCGCGATCAATTTCGAGGGCCGCATTCTGGTTATCGGTTTTGCCGGTGGCACCATCCCGCAAATTCCGGCCAATATCGTGATGGTGAAAAATGTCGATATCCTCGGGCTCAACTACGGTAGTTACCGCTCGCTTAATCCGGCTGTGCTGACGGAGTCTTTCCGTATCCTGATGGAATGGTACAAGGAGGGCAAGATCAGACCTTATGTCTCGGAGACGTTTTCACTGGACGAGACAGCAAAGGCGATTACCCATGTGATGGAGAGACGTGCTCTGGGCAAAGTTGTTGTGTTGCCGTAATGGATTGCCGGTCAGGCCCGGTGGGGCAGGAGGGCTTGTTCATTTCTGGAGAGGTGACCGCAGGGCGTCGACATCGAGGTCGATAAAGGCCTCAACCAGCCGTCCCATGTCGCCGCGCAGGTCTGTCAGGCCCTGTGTGCGCTCAAAGGTCGCTTCGTTCATGTAGAGCGCGCGGTTGATTTCGATTTGCAGGGAGTGGCTCCCGGCAATCGGTCTGCCGAAATGCTGTGTGCAATAGCCTCCGGCAAAGGGATCGTTGCGTGTCACCTTGTAACCACACTCTGTCAAAACCCGTTCAGCTTCTTCGATGATCAACGGCGAGCAGGACGTGCCGTGGCGGTTGCCCAGGATGATGTCAGCTCTCTGACGGGTTTTGCTGCCGTAGCCGCTTGATATCAGGCACGAGGGCATGGAGTGGCAATCGATCAGGCAGGCGGCGCCAAAGCGGGCGGAAGTTGTGTCAAGCAGAGTGCCGAGCGCCTCGTGATAGGGATAGTGCAACCGGTCAATGCGCTCCAGAGCGTCTTCGACCGTCAGCTTTTCGCGGTAGATCTCGCGCCCGTCGGAGACGATCCGTGCGATGGTTCCCAGCCCGCTGATGACTCTGTGCGAGCGTGCGTTGACATAACTCGGCAGGGCGCCCTCGAACATCCGCGGGTCGAGCTCAAACGCTTCGCGATTGACATCAAGAAACGCGCGGGGAAACTCGGCGCACAGGAGAGGAACCCCAAGGCGCGGCGCGTCGGCGAAAATTTCATCGACGAAGCTGTCTTCGGAGCGGCGCAGGGACAGGGGGTCGAGCGCGCTTGCCTCAAGAAATGCTGCGGGATACTTGCGCCCGGAATGCGGTGAGGAGAGCACGAAGGGGGCGACTTGCACCTGCGGTTCGACAATGGTGAACGGCGGTGAAAATTCGTCAAGACAGGCCGCCAGCGGTGTTTTGTCGGGGCGGTCGGCGAGCGCAGCGCCGGGCCCGTGCTCGAGCGCGTCGTCTGCGCTCTGGCCCGTGTTGATCATCTCTTGTGTCTGCGCGGCCTCATGGGCCTTGTGAGCATCCATTATATTCCTGACCCGGAAATCCCTGACCCTGACACCCTGCCGGTTGGTCTGCGCTTTATCCCGCATGGCGGATCCGCATTATGGTGAATCAACCGCTAACTATTTCTAGCATGATTTTCCGCAACCCGAAGGGCGTTTAGCGAGATTTGTGTCTGGTTGGCGGCGCGCGGAGGCTAATCTCGTGAATCAGGGTAAAAAACGGGGTTTCCCGCTGGCAATTATGCGGCAGTCGTGGAATATGGGTTTGAGGACAAATGAGTGGACGCAAGTTTCTTTCGCGAGTTGAAATAACATTCGAGCTTTAGGCTGCATTTACCTATTGGGCCTAAACTGACCTGATATTCATTGCAGGACCCCCGGTTTCCAATCCCGGGCCTTGCTGTGAACGGCGAAATGATGTGTAATTTTGACTTGGGAATACAGTCGTCTCAGACGGTATGGGTGGGTAGAATAGATGGCAAAAATCTTGTTGGCAGAAGACGATGAGTCGATGCGCCGCTTTTTGTGCAATGCACTGGAAAAGGCCGGTCACGGCGTGACCTCGTTCGGCCAGGGCGACGACGCCTTTGATCTTCTGAAAGGCGAGATTTTTGATCTGCTTCTGACCGATATCGTGATGCCCGGCATGGACGGCATCGAGCTTGCCCGCCGGGCGACGGAAATTGATCCCAATATCAAGATCATGTTCATCACCGGATTTGCGGCAGTTGCGCTCAATCCGACCCATCAGGCGCCCAAAGACGCCAAGATCCTGTCCAAGCCGTTCCACCTGCGCGAACTGGTGCAGGAAGTCGACCGCTTGATGACGGCTGCCTGATCTCGGGCTGTCTGATCTACTCGTAATTTTATTATATCCCCGATATGCAAGACCCTTGCGCTCGCGCCAGGATCCCGCTAAAACACCGGCCTTGATCCGAACGGGGGCCTTCCCCTCGCACGGTGAGGGCGTGTAGCTCAGTGGGAGAGCACCTCGGTGACATCGAGGGGGTCGTAAGTTCAATCCTTACCACGCCCACCACGCATTGGCGCAGCCGATGCCTTATCCTCACATCCATCCGGGCGGCGCCATTCGCGATGCGAATGACACGGGTTCAATCCTTACCACGCCCACCACCCTGCGCTCTTCGAGCTTCGGGTGGCAGGCCACGCCTCCCGAAGCCTTGGCGAAGGGAGGCCACCCGAAATCGTTAGACGCGGGAGTGTCTCCCGAAGCTCGAAGAGCGCAGGGAGGCCAGCACCATGAACATCGAATTGATGTGGTACGTCTACTTTCTCGAGCTCTCCAACGATGACATCTATGTCGGCTCCACTAACGATATGGAACGCCGGGTAAAGTCTCACTCTTCCGGCCAGGTCACATCCACAAAAGCCTGTCTTCCCGCCACACTGAAATCCTTTGTCGCAATTGAAACCGAACGCCATGCACGCGAGCTCGAAGCTTATTTCAAGACCGGGTCCGGAAAAGCTGTAGCGATGAAGAGGTTCATCAGGGATTGAAGGGCGCAGGGGCGCTGAGAGCCTTAGCGTGGCGTTCGTCTTTGGCGGACGCCGGTTTTTTCACTTCGTTCTTCATGGCGACCTTCGTCATATCATCGGCTTCTCATGTCCAGTTGTGATACGATCAGGAAAACACGTGAGTCGCTTTGGAAGATACAAATGGAAGAAATTGCGGAAATGATTGGGGGTCGCGATGCGCTTAATTTGGCGCTTCGCGGGAAGGAGGTTTGGAACGAATGGGCAGACACTCACAAGGGATGGGGGGTCTCCTTTCGTGAGGTCAATTTCGAGAAAGCGCCGGCAGTCGATATAAGCTTTGCTGGTTTCGTATTTCCAGGATCGGCAATGTTTGACAGTGCCCAAATTGGCGTCGAACAGAGTTTCGTGGGAGCTCACTTTCTTGGGCAGGCGACGTTTCAAGGGGTAAGATTTGTCGCTCCAGCCCACTTTGACCAAGCCACGTTCAGCGGCGAGGCCCTTTTTGATGGGACAAGATTTGCAGGAGATGCTGAGTTTGAACATGCCAACTTTGAATGTGTGGCATCCTTCGATGATGTAAGCCTCACTGAGGGGGCCTCATTCTATGAGGCTACCTTTTCAAAACACTTCCGCTTTAGTCGATGCCGGTCGAATGACAATGTTACTTTTAGCAATGTTCAGTTTCTGTTAGGCGCTTCCTTTAGCGAAACTGTATTTGGGGGGTCAGTTTCATTTGAAGCTGCCTCGTTTGAGGGCCTTGCTAATTTTAAATCTGTGGATTTTAGGCTGGGTGGATTCTTTAGCTCAACTGTATTTGCAAATAAGGTGGATTTTGAAGGAACTTTGTTTGGTGATGATGTTGATTTTTCACACGGCACGTACACTGGTTCAGCAGATTTCGGGAACGTGACGTTCTCCAAAAGAGTGGTGTTTGATGAAGCAGAGTTTTTCGAAAGAGTGGCGTTTGATCACGCCGAGTTCAACGGAGAGACCAGTTTTCTCTTGACTGGATTTGCAAGTGATGCGGATTTTTCCATGGCCATGTTCAATGAACGTGTATTTTTTTGCGATGCGAGCTTTTGCAGGGTCGCGACCTTCGAAACGTGCAGTTTTTCGTCTTCGCTTCAACTTGATGGGACAAGATTTCTCAGAGTTCCCAATTTCCTCTCTACGAAGATGAATCATCATGTGTCGATGGACAGCGTTATCGTGAATTTTGTTGGTCGAAGTATTTTTATGGGATGGGAGACCTCCGCTGACAACCTCGATGCATCAAAGTATCGCCGCCTTAAGGAAATGGCAATTCTCGCTCAAGACCATTATCAGGAGCAAAGTTTTTTTGCTATGGAGCAGAAGGCGATGCGCGGCACGCGGTATAAAGGCGTCGCGATGGTCCCAGGCCTGTTTTACGAGACGTTGAGTGACTTTGGACGTTCGCTTTTGCGACCAGTTTTGGGGCTTCTCACAGTTTGGATCGGGTTTGCATGCTTGCACTACTCCGCAAGCTTGGACCTTCAGTGCCGCTTGTATTGGTGGAACTGCGTGCCTGAGGCGTTCAGTGCAATGACTGCTTCATTGCTGTATTCGGGATCACAAATCCTACCATTTATCAGTAGTACTGGTGATGCCAAGCTATGGGCGGTGACTGAAGTGTATGGCCATCAGGAATACGTTCCTGGTGTAATTCATTCGCTCAATGTTCTCGAGGGACTTATGGCCTTTGTCTTTCTTTTTCTTATTGGTCTTGCACTGCGAAACCGGTTCCGGATATGAGTCCCATTCGCATCGATTGCCCTGACCTACACTTGGCATAACACCTCAGGCAATAGCTAAACCGCTCCATGTCCGCCAGCGTCGTCCAGGGCTCGTAGTCAATCGCCAGGACG
>CBFDBJ010000077.1:0-16615 GCA_965603015.1 uncultured Alphaproteobacteria bacterium | reverse complement strand
CACAGGCTGGCCCGGTTTCGGTCAGAAATGTTGCAACGCACCCTTGTGAATGCCTATAAGCACCCTATATCGGTCCAGTATATGCCAGTCCGATAGGTACCAAATAGCAAAAAACCGCAAAAACAGGGGACTTCGGGCAATGACCCTCGATGTCAGAACAATGTGCCACGGCGCCTTGTCACAAGCCAAAGCCAGCGGCTACGAGCTGCAGAAGACCTTCAAGGAAGGCCCCGTCGCCCATTTCCTCGAGGCCAGTTATGGCTCGATCTATCCTGCCCTCACCCGCCTGACCGAAGAAGCCCTTGTCACATGTTCAGAACAGGCTCAGGAAGGCAGACCGGACAAAAAGGTCTATTCCATCACCCCTGCGGGCCGGGATGCGCTCGAGGAGGCCCTCAACGTCCTGCCGGCCGAAGACAAGTTTCGCTCCGAATTTTTGTTCTTTATGAGTTTTTCGGATCTGATGGACACAGCCCAGATCTCAAGACTGATTGATGACCGCATCGACACGGTCCGCAGTCGCCAGGCCTTGCTGGCAGAAGTCAGTCAGGATAATACAACCGCTGGGCAGGAATTCGTCCTCGGCTACGGTCGCGCCATGCTGGAAGCCTCCCTCAAATATCTGCAGGAGAACCGTTCTCTTGTCGAAGCCCCTTCAATGAAACATGCCTCGGTCAAAAAGACCAACGGTGCCACCTCCCCCACCGTGAACCAGGATCAGTGAAAGTAGATTATGCCTCAGTTTAACCTGCCCATAAAAGGCAAGAAGCCCGTCAAGATTAAAGGCTCAGTGGTTGCCGCCATGACCGTTGCCGCCTTGATCGTCGCCTGGCTCGCATCCGGGCTGCTTGACCGCACGCCGCGAGCCAATGTCATCGTTCAAACCGGCGGCGCCGGGATCGATGAAGATATTGCCCTCCTGACCAAGGTTCGCGTCAAAACTATCGAGGCTGTACCACATGAAGTGGAGCTCACCGTCCGGGGACGAACGGAAGCTCTGAGGTTGGTTCAGGTCCGGTCGGAAACGTCAGGACGCGTTACAGCACTCCCGGTTGAAAAAGGTGCGATGGTCAAGGAAGGCGATATTCTCTGTGAGCTCGCGATTGACGCGCGTGCCGCACAAATGCAGGAAGCACAGGCACTTCTCACCCAGCGCAAGCTTGAGTGGGACGCGGCAAAGCGCCTGCAAGAGCAGGGGCACCGATCAGAAACGCAGACCGCGGCCATCAAGGCGGGCTATGACTCCGCGCAGGCCGTCGTCCGCCGGATGGAAGTCGAACTTGCTCGCACCAAAATTCGGGCACCCTATGATGGTATTTTCAATGACCGCCAGGTTGAGATTGGCGATTATATGGCCTCGGGTCAGGTGTGCGGAACCGTTGTTGACCAAAACCCGTGGCTGGTTGTCGGCGAAGTCAGCGAGCGGGATGTCGTTCGCATGAAGACAGGCGACTCCGGCACCGCCAAACTTGTCAACGGCGCAACAGTCAGCGGGATCATTCGCTACATTTCATCAAGTGCCAGCATGACAACACGCACGTTCCGTGTTGAGCTTGAAATCAACAATGATGAAGGCAAGTTCTTCCGTGACGGCATCACCGCCGACCTTCTCTTCCCGCTGGGTATCGCCCCGGCACATCATATTTCACCGGCCATTCTCGGGCTTAACACGCGCGGTGACATTGGTGTACGGACGGTGAGCCCTGAAGGCATCGTCAGTTTCATCCCGGTCAATATCGTTTCGGATACGACCACCGGCGTCTGGATCACGGGATTGCCCCCCGTCGCTACTGTGATCACCGTCGGGCAGGAAATGGTCAAGGCCGGAGAGAAAGTTATTGCCATCGAGGAACAGAAGCTGGTCGAAAGTAACGAGACCACCGCTTCATCTGTCGAGTGAATTTCAGCCGAGGACCGATCCGATGCACAAGATCATCGATGCAGCCCTGAGCCGAACGAGAACCGTGATGACCTTTGTTGTCATGACTGTTCTTGCCGGCCTCTATGCCTTCATTAATATTCCCAAAGAGGCTTATCCCGACATTCAGTTTCCCTTTGTCATGGTTTCCCTGCCCTTCCCCGGCATTTCGCCTGAAGATGCAGAGCGACTTCTGGTCAAGCCGATGGAGATGCGGCTGCGCACTATTGAGGGTCTGAAGGAGATGAAGTCCTACGGCGGGGCCAATCATGGCGCCGTCTTTCTTGAGTTTGACGTCAATATGGAGATGGACACGGTCCTGCAAAAGGTCCGTGAGGAAGTTGACATGGCAAGAACGGAAATTCCTCAGGATGCAGAGGAACCCGTTGTCATTGAGATGAATGCGGCCGAACAGCCGATCATTATCGCAGCTATCTATGGTGACTTGCCGGAACGCACCCTCTACCGAATGGCCCGTGAGGCCAAGGATAATCTTGAAGCCTTGCCAAGTGTCATGGAAGCGAACCTGACGGGGGCCCGGGAAGAACTTCTTGAAGTCATTCTCGATCCGGCGAAGCTCGAAGCCTATAATATTTCCCAGAACGAGCTTCTGAACGCGGTGCGATTGAACAACAGACTTATCCCCGCCGGCGTGATGGATACCGGGCATGGCAGCTTCAGCGTCAAGGTTCCCGGCCTCTTTGAGACTGCTGCCGACGTCTATAACCTCGCCCTCAAGGCCGAGGGCGACGGGGTTGTTGTTCTGTCCGATGTCGCCGAAATTCGCCGCACCTTCAAGGACCGCGACAGCTATGCCTCCATGAACACAGAGCGTGCCTACGGCATCCAGATCTCCAAGCGTATTGGCGAGAATATCATTGCCACCACAGAGGAGGTCCGTCGGGTTCTGGGTGAAATGCAGGAACAGTGGCCTGATACGGTCCATGTCGACTATCAGTGGGACTCTGCCGGCGTGATCGAGGACGAACTGAATGCCCTGCAGTCATCTGTGATGACCGCCATTATCCTGGTTATGATCATTGTCGTTGGAGCGCTTGGAGTACGGTCAGGCCTGCTGGTCGGCTTTGCCATTCCATCGTCCTTCCTGCTTGGATTCTTGATGCTCTATGCCCTTGGCTTCACAGTGAATACGATGGTGATGTTCGGGCTGGTCCTCGCCGTCGGAATTCTTGTCGATGGTGCCATCGTCGTTGTGGAATATGCTGACCGGAAAATGGCGGAAGGACTGGACAAGAAGGAAGCCTTCGGCCTCGCCGGCAAACGCATGTTCTGGCCCATCACATCCTCGACCCTGACCACATTGGCCGCGTTTTTCCCGATGCTGTTCTGGCCGGATGTGGTCGGCAAGTTTATGAGCTATCTGCCATTTACGTTGATCTTCGTCCTCGTCGCTTCTCTGCTCGTTGCCCTTATCTACCTGCCTGTCCTCGGCGGGATTTTCGGCAAGGCAGAAGTGCGTGACAATGAGAACATTGCGGCCCTTGCGGCGGCGGCCCATACGGATGTAACGGCCCTCTCCGGATTTTCCGGCCTCTATGCCCGGTTCGTCGATCGCTCCATTCGCACACCGGGTCGCTACATTGCGCTGGCCTTTGTCACTGTTGCCGTGATCTTCGGACTTTTTGTCGGGTCACTGGCGACCGGCAGGACACAAATTGAATTTTTTGTCAGCGGTGACCCTCAACAGGCTATTGTCAGTGTTTCCGCCAGGGGCAACTATTCGGCCCTTGAGAGATACATGCTCGTCCGGGAAGTCGAAACGATTGTCTTCGGTGTCCCCGGAGTCGCATCTACATTTGCCAACACCGGCGGAGGGTCCGGCATGTCCATGCGCATGGGACCGGATCAGTCGCCCGACAGCATTGGCAGCATCTTTATCGAGCTCGATGACTATCGGGACCGGGAGCATGGCAGCATTGTCATCGAGGAGATCCGCGAGCGCGTCTCCCACCTGGCGGGGATTGACATCAAGGTCAGTCCCATAGAAAGCGGACCACCAACCGGCAAGGCAGTACAAATCGAACTGCGCTCTCATTTCCCTGAGGTTCTGACACCCCTTGTTGCCAGCATTCGCAATCACATGGAACAGGAAATGCCCGCGCTCATCGAGATCGCGGACAATCGCCCTCTTCCCGGGATCGAGTATCAGGTCATCGTTGACCGTGAACAGGCCGGCCGATTTGGCGCCGACATCACAACCATTGGCTCCTACGTCCAGCTCATCACCAATGGCCAGCTCATCGGCAAATACCGACCGGATGATGCCATTGACGAAGTCGATATTCGGGTTCGTTTCCCCGCTGAGGCTCGCAACCTTGATCAGCTGGACCAGTTACGTATTCGCACGCCGCAGGGCCTGGTTCCCATTACCAATTTCGTCAAAATCGTTCCTCGCCAGGAGGTCAATCAGGTTCAGCGCACCGACAGCAAACGCATGATGTATGTCTCCGCCAATGTAAAGCTGGGCGAGAACACGGTTGAACAAGTCGCGCACATGAAGAAGTGGCTGGAAGAGGAGGCGGTTATTGACCCTCGCATTGACGTGAACTTTCGCGGGTCCGATGAAGACTCAGCGAATACCTTGGCCTTCCTCAAAATGGCGGGGCTTGCATCTCTCGTTCTGATGGCGCTCATATTGCTGACCCAGTTCAACAGCTTCTATCATTCGGCGTTGATCCTTTCCTCGGTTGTCCTGTCAACCGCCGGCGTCATGCTTGGTCTCGTGGTTACCGGACAGATGTTCTCGTTGATTATGACAGGTGTGGGGATCGTCGCTCTTGCGGGGATTGTGGTGAACAACAACATTGTCCTTATCGACACCTTCCAGCGGTTCATGAAGGATGACTATGACATCCATCACGCCATTGTGCAGACCGCGACACAAAGACTGCGTCCTATCTTGCTCACGACGACAACGACAATCTTCGGCCTGCTACCCATGGCCATTGGCATGAGCGTTGACTTTGGAGCGCGGGATATCACTTTCGGCAACCCGTCCACGATGCAATGGAAGCAGCTGTCGACAACAGTCGTCTTTGGCCTTGCGTTTTCAACAACGCTGACCTTGTTCCTGACACCGTGCCTTCTCAATGTGCCAACGAAGCTGAAGGAATTCAGGAAGAAATTGCCTGACAGGTTGCGGCGTTTGGCAAGCTGGATACGAGGCTTCTCAGGAAGACCGCCGCGCCCCGGTATCGGACAGCCTGCGGAGTAACACCGCCCGCTCGCTGGATGAACTCTGGACAAGACTTCCGTTTCGGCTGTGCTAATCTCGCCCCCAATCGGAGGATGAGATATGCCCTACGCTATTTGTACGCCTGAAGATCGCGACCGGCTCGAGGTCCGGGACAAACCCTATTTCGATCCGCTCAATGACACCATTCACCTTGGGTATCGCAAGGGGAAGTTCAAGCGATCCTGGGTCATTCGTTGGAAAATGCCCTCCGGCTATCGAACCGAAACCGTCATAGGCGTCGCGCCCGATGACGCGGATGTTCGCCCGGATTCAAGAACTCTCACATTCGATCAAATGAAGGAGCGCGTCATGAAGGACAGAATCCATCAATGCACGTTCTGTGGCAAAACCTCGAAGGAAGTTGAAAGACTGGTTGCCGGCCCCGGTGTCTACATTTGCAATCGCTGCAATGAAATCGCCGCGCACATTATCAACAATCCCGATGCCAGCGGGACGCTCAGGCTCGATGAAGACGGCAGAGCTATTCTTGATAAGGCAGGCGAACCGATATTCGAAGAAGCCGGGTGAAGCTCGCCTCTAGTATTCTTCCACCTGCGCCAGCGTCTCTGCCGCCTTGGCAGCCTCGAGCTGCCGGTTCCACATGGCGGCGTAGGAGCCGTCCCTGTCCAGCAGCTCCTGGTGGCGACCACGTTCAGTAATCCTGCCACCGTCGAGCACGAGTATTTCGTCGGCATGGACGACAGTTGAGAGCCGGTGGGCAATGATCAGCGTTGTGCGGTTCTTTGAGATTTCATTGAGGCTTTCCTGGATCTCCTGTTCCGTATGGGTATCCAGCGCCGAGGTTGCTTCATCAAGCAACAGGATTGGCGGGTTCTTCAGGATCGTTCGGGCGATGGCCACGCGCTGCTTTTCGCCGCCGGAAAGTTTCAGCCCGCGTTCACCTACGAGCGTATCGTAGGCAGACGGAATGCTGGCGATGAAGTCATGGATCTGCGCCATTTTTGCCGCCTCGATCACTTCCTCGAACGTCGCGTCGGGCCGACCATAGGCGATGTTGTAAAAGATCGTGTCATTGAACAGAACCGTGTCCTGCGGCACGACGCCGATCGAGGCGCGCAGAGAGGCTTGCGTCACATTGGCGATATTCTGACCATCGATGGTGATCTGCCCGCCCGAGACATCATAGAACCGGAACAGCGCGCGCGAGATGGTCGACTTGCCGGCCCCTGTTGATCCGACAATGGCGGTTGTCTTGCCGCCCGGCACGTTGAAGGTGACACCCTTCAGGATCGGGCGTTCCGCATCGTAATGGAACTCGACATCTTCAAACGAGACTTCCGCGTCTGTGACAATCAGATCGAGTGCGCCCGGCGCATCCTGCACTTCTTCTTCCACGTCCATCATCTTGAACATGCGGCCCATATCAACCAGCGACTGTTTGATTTCGCGGTAGACAAAGCCCAGCATGTTGAGCGGCACCGCCAGCTGCAACAGATACATCTGCACCATGGTGAAATGCCCCACGGTCATCTCGCCAGCGCGAATCCCGTAGGCCGACATAATCAGGAGCGTGATAAAGCCGACCGAGATAACAAACCCCTGCCCGGCATTCAGGATCGTCAGCGAAACATAGGATTTGACGGCGGCGGCTTCATAACCGCGCGCGGCCTGTTCAAAGCGGGCGCGTTCCATATCTTCATTGTTGAAATATTTGACCGTCTCATAATTGAGAATTGAATCGACCGCCTTGGTATTGGCCTCGGTGTCGCGCGCATTCATTTTGCGCCGGAACGCCAACCGCCATTCGGTCACCATGAAGGTCACGACAATATAGAGCCCGACGGTCGCCAGAACCACGAGCGCATATTCAATGCCGAGCATGTACCACAGGATTGCCGAGACCATCAAAATCTCAAACAGTGTCGGCACAATATTAAACATCGCAAACCGCAACAGGAATTCAATCGACTTGGTGCCCCGATCAATCACCCGGGCAAGCCCACCTGTGCGCCGTTCAAGATGAAAGCGCAACGACAAGGCGTGCAGATGATTAAAGGTGGCAACCGACACATCGCGCTGGGCATGAAAACCAGCCTTGGCGAAAAGCCCGTCGCGAAGCTGTTGAAACCCTTGCGACAGAAAGCGTGCCAGACCAAACCCAAGGATCAGAAAGAGCGGGATCGCCAGAACGGCCCCGTCAACACCTGATTTACTTGCCGCCTCAATGCCGATCATCTCGTCAACCGCCATGCCAAAGATTTTCGGGACGGCGACCAGCGTCAGCTTGCCAAGGATCAGGCACGCGAAGGCACCGGTGATCCGCAATTTCAGGTCGCTCCGCCCGGCCGGCCACAAATAGGGCAACAGCCGACGCAGTATCCCCCAGTTGTCTTCGGACCTGTCAGCTTCCTCCGCCTCGGCGGCGGCCGCGATCGGGTCGAGAACTTTGGGATTGGCGATATTGGTTTGAGCCGTTTCCGGCTCGGGATCTAGCGTCATATGTCTCATGATTCCCGACACTACAGAGCTTCACGCCCAAGGGGAATGCGCAAGACGCATAACTGTGATGTTTAATCCAGCAGATGGATTTCGTCGTCGACTTCGTATTTCACCGGCAAGTCGAGGAGCTGACCGGCATAGATCCGGTCCGGATCGCGGATCTGGCTGCGGTTGGCATCATAGATGATGGTGAATTCAAACCCGGACCCGTAGATCCGCCGCGCGATACGCCAGAGCGAATTGCCGGGCTGGACCACAACGCGTCCGCCACCTTTGGCGACAGCGGCCAGCACATCGGAAGGCTCGGCCCGTTCAAACGGCAGCTCGACCCGCATGATCACCTTGCCCTCACTGTCGACCTGATCAAGCCGCAGCGTATAGACCCCCGGCGCAATCGGATCCTCCGGCTTCAACATCCAGTTCCCCTTGCGCGAGGCGCGGGTCTCCCCAAGCAGCTCATTATTGCCATAGACGCGCAGTCCGGCACTGGGCGTCGCCCGCCCCGAAAGCACCAGCGCGCCATCGGCATCATAGTCGATGATCTCCAGCGTCAGGACGAGGGTATTGTCGCCCTCTTTGGGGTTTTGCAGCACGCGGCTTGGTGCGCCGGGCTCACCGAGCACGACCAGCGGCTTCTCACCGGACCGCTCGGGCACCGCAATAATGACCACCTGTTCACCGCGCACGACCTCGCCGTCCGGCATAATCATCTCAAGGGTGAGTTCGACAGCGCCTTGCGAGAACGGCGCCTCCACATAGGCGGCCCATTCCCCGTCTTCATTGATCGCTTCTTTGGCGGCTTCCTCGCCATTGGCACGCACGATCACGGTGGCCAGCGGCGCGCCGCGACCGGCGATAACCGCAGTGCCGGAGGCATCAACGCGGACAATATCAAAGGTGGGAAGGACGGGGCCGGTTTCAGGCTCTTGCGATCCCGTCGGTGCATGGCGCTCGATGACAGCGGCCACTTCAGGCGGCAGACTTTCGGGGTTGAAGACAATAAAATACGCCGCCACGGCCGCGATGACCAGGACGAGACCCAAAAAAATTGCTGCCAAACGAGCTGACATTTACTCTATAAACCCAACATTACTGACCCATACACCCTGTCTGATCATTATGGCCAGTTGATGACACGAAGCCCAGATTTTTATGAAGTATAGTTAACCCCCTGTTTGATTCTCCCCCATACTATGAGCACCATGAACAACAAAACCCCCGGATTGAACTCTCTTTGCGTCTTCTGCGGCTCGCGCAACGGCCTCGGCCCGATCTACAACGAAGCCGCCGAACGTCTTGCCGAAGAGCTGGCAACCCGCAACATCCGTCTCGTCTACGGCGGCGGCGGTGTCGGCCTCATGGGCGTGGTGGCCAAGAGATTGATGGAGCTGGGCGGCGAAGTCGTCGGCGTAATCCCCGACTTCCTGCAGGAACGCGAAGGCTATGACGGCATCACCCGGGTCATCGTCACCAAATCCATGCACGAGCGCAAACAAACCATGTTCGACCTGGCCGACGCCTTCCTGTCCCTGCCCGGCGGCATCGGCACCCTCGACGAGACCATGGAAATGATGACCTGGTCGCAGCTCGAACGCCACACCAAACCCATCGGCCTGCTCAACCTCGAAGGCTACTGGGATCCGCTCATCACCTTGCTGACCAATTGCATCGACAAGGGCTTCGCCGAAGACACCCTCCGCGACAGCCTGGTTGTCGGCGACCAGGTGGGCGACGTGATCGAGAGGATTGCGGGACTGGCTTAGGGATTACCAGGCGGTTTCAACAAACTCATATCCCGAGAGCTTTTCATCTTTGGTAATCAGAGTTGCGCCGAACTTCCGAGCAGTTGCGACGATAAAGCGGTCTGCCGGATCTTTGTGAAAGTTTCCGGGCAACGACACACTCTGCACGGCTATCTCATCATCTATCGCGACAAACCGAACACCCTGGATTGATTTAACCAGATCAATCCATTCACCCAGCTCACGCGACATGGAAAGACGCCCCCTCTCGATTAGCATTGCGATCTCCCAGGCGGTGATAGCTGACACCAGAATTTCGCTGCCTTCCCTCTGCTCCCTCTCAATCGTCTGCAAAGCAGCCTTGCTCAACTCCTTCATACCGTTCACCCACCAGACAAGGGTGTGCGTATCAAGAACGATCATTTGAGCGCGTCCCAATCTTGCTCACCGACAGGTTCAAGCGGATCGATATAGGATGTAACCGAGCCTTTCAATTCCTTGAGCGGGTCTTGCTTCTCCGACCGGTACAAACGGATCTCGAGTTTCGGTATGCCGTGATCCGTTACGACCAACGGCTCCCCGGTTTCCTCAACACGGCGAAAAAACTCGAGCGCCTTCGCCTTGAATTTGGATTTTGAAATCTGCATTTTGACCTCTGATTATGACTATGGTCACTATATATGATCATATTGTAAATTTCAACCCGCTTGCTTGATCATCTTCCGGGCATTAACAAGTCGCTGGAATTGGTGCTGATCATTGGCTTTTAATAACATATACGTTATCTATATATGATATTTGGTGAAAAAGGGCAATCGCATGGCACTAACACGATATTTCCGGGAAACCGTGAAGGAGCGCGCCGAAACGGATGTCGAATTCCGCGTGGGCCTTCTGACCGAAGCTGCTGAATGCCTTATCAATGGCGACGTGGAGACAACGAAAATTCTTCTGCGCGACTACATCAACGCGACCATCGGATTTCAGGAGCTCGGGCGCTTGACCGGGAAGAAACCGCAAAGCCTCATGCGTATGTTGAGCAAAGACGGCAATCCGCGTGCGGATAACCTGGGACAGATGATGAGCGTGTTGCGAGAGCATGAGGGCGTTAGTCTTCATGTGGCGGCGGAGTGACCAGGCGCCAGTTACTGTTGATCGACTAGAAACTCTGTTTCCTACGTTTCAATTCATCATTCAGAAAGCCTCGTAGATCACTAGGGTCCAGCCCATTGAAATGCCTGATTTGAACAGGTTTTCTGCTGTCGATGTGATCTTCCGGAAGAGCTTCTAGAACTGTCTGTATCACGGTGCGCCGAACCCTAAATACCTTGATGTCGTTCCACGGATACAAGTGCCTGCGGTTCCAAACACATAGCGACAATCCTTTTTCATCTACTTCTGCTCGAACTTTGGCAAGATGTCCGACGAGCAGAAACAATCCCATTGTCACTGAAAGGAGAATTGACCCCCATATCAAGCCAAACTCAAAGGGTTTAAAAGCGAACCATCCTATAGTGATCACTGCCAACGCAATGAACGGATCCACAAGGGTCCATAGGCGGTTCGGAGCCAAAGACACAGGTAAGACGATTGGTTGCGGTTTCCTCTTGAACGTTTTCAACACGTGGACCTCAACGTATTCAGATTGCACGAGACAACCCTAGCCCACCAAAAGTTTATTATTGGTAAGAAGTCTCAGATGAGACGCCAAATTCAAACAGCCAAAGAAAAACGAACTCGTTACCTTCAACCCGCGTTCTTGATCATATTCCGGGCGATCACCAGCTGCTGGATCTGGCTCGTCCCCTCATAAATCCGGAAGATCCGCACATCGCGGTAGAAGCGCTCGACTGAGTATTCAGAGACATAGCCGGAGCCGCCGAAGATCTGCACCGCGCGGTCGGCGACACGGCCGACCATTTCAGAGCAGAACAGCTTGCAGGCCGAGCTTTCCATCACGACGTTTTCCCCGGCGTCGCGTTTCTTTGCCGCGTCGAGCACCATGCAGCGGCCCGCATAGGCTTCGGTCTGGCTGTCGGCGAGCATGGCCTGGATGAGCTGGAACGAGGAGATGGGCTCGCCGAACTGTTTGCGGTCGACGGCATATTCGACGCTGTCCTTGATCAGCCGTTCGGCGACACCGACACAGACCGCCGAGATATGCAGGCGGCCACGGTCGAGGATGCGCATGGCGTTTTTAAAACCCTCGCCCTCTGCGCCGAGGAGATATTTGGCGGGCAGGCGCACGTCTTCAAAGATCACATCGCAGATATGCGCGCCCTGCTGGCCCATCTTCTTGTCGGGCTTGCCGATGGTGATGCCGGGCAGATCGCTCGGTACGATAAAGGAGGAAACGCCCCCAGCCCCCTTCTTGTCCGGGTCGGAACGCGCCATCAGTGTAAAGACTGACGCCTTGTTGGCATTGGTGATGAAGCGTTTGGTGCCGTTGATGACGTAAGTGTCGCCGTCACGAATGGCTTTGGTTTCCACCGCGGCTGAATCGCTCCCGGCGTTTGGCTCGGTCAGCGCGAAACTGGCGACCGCCTCGCCGGATGCGAGTTTCGGCAGCCATTCCTTCTTTTGATCCTCATTGCCGAACATCACAATGCCCTGGGAGCCGATGCCGATATTGGTGCCGACCACCGAGCGGAACGCCGGCGAGGTCCTGCCAAGCTCGAAGGCGACGGCGACCTCCTCGTCCATATTGAGGCCAAGACCGCCATATTCCTCAGGGATCGACAGGCCGAAAAGCCCCAGCTCGCGCATTTCCTGGATGATGTCATCCGGCACGGCGTCGTCTTCGGAGACGCGGTGCTCCAGCGGCACAAGGCGCTCGCGCACAAAGCGCTCGATGGTGGAGACAAGCTGATTGCGGGTTTCGGTATCAAGAGCCATTGACGGCGCTCCTTCCCTTGGATGAGAGGTTCTGTTATTGACGTCTTTTGAGGGAACATAGAGGATCTTCGAGGCTTTTCAAAGTGCCGGGGCTCCAAAAAAGGACAACTGAGAGTGCGAACCGAGTGAGAAAAGAGCATCGTCCCTATTGGCTCAGAAACCTGCATGCCCGCTATCAGCGCTGGTGGCAGCACCGATATCTTGAGCCACAGTTCGACGCGGTCGGCCCGGGGCTGGAGGCGACCCTGCCCTGGAAGACACAGGTTTTCGGCCCCAACATCCGGCTTGGTGCCCACATCCACATCAATAACACCAAATCCAACATCACCCACTTTTGTACCTGGCCCGACGAGAACGGCGATCCGGGCACAATTGACATCGGTGACTTCGTCCTGATCACGCCGGGGCTCAAGGTCATATCGGCGCGCTCGATCACCATCGAGGACAGCGTGATGATCGCCTCGGATGTGCTGATTTCAGATTCCGACTGGCACGGTATCTATGATCGCACCAAGCCGCCCGGCGACGGCGCACCGATCCGGATCAAGAAAAACGCCTGGATCGGCCAGCGCGCAATTATCGGCAAGGGCGTCACCATTGGCGAGAACTCGATCATCGGGGCAGGCTCGGTGGTGACCAAAGACGTGCCCGACAATGTTGTGGCGGCGGGTAATCCGGCGAAGGTGGTCAAGGACCTCGATATGGAGCGCGACATGGTCACCCGCGAAAACATGTTCGAGGATCCCAAGGCGCTTCACGAGCAAACCCAATATCTCTACAAGGTGATGCTGAAAGATAATAGCTTCCTCGGCTGGCTCCGATACCGGTTATGGCCGACTGATAAGGATTAAGAGACAATACCCCACTCACATCTGTCGTCCCGGCCGAAGCAAAGCGAAGAGCCGGGACCTCAGGGCACGATAGGGGAATTAATTATGCTCAACATTAGTTCCACGATCCCGCCCTGAGACCCCGGATCAAGCCCGGGGCGACAAATCTTCCGGGGAAGTGGCATGGATTTCAGGAAATTGAGGAAACGAAATATGAGTGACAAGATTTACGGTGAAGGCTCAATAACAGTGCCGGGCACCGGACGACTTGAAGGCTATACCAACTGGGTGGGCCTCGACCCGTGCGAGGATTACATGGGGCCGTTCTGGTTCAAACGTGAAGATGACGGCGAGATTAAATGCGCCTTCATTGCCGAGCCCAAACACATCAATGGCCACGACACCACTCACGGCGGTCTCCTCATGACCTTCGCCGATTTTGCCCTTTTTGCCATCGCCCAGGACAGTCTTGATACCGGCTTTGGCGTCACCATCAGCCTCAACAGCGAGTTCATCGCGGCAGGCAAGCTGGATGATTTTATTGAGGCCAAAGGCCGCGTCATCCGCTCCACAAGGTCTCTCATTTTTGTTCAGGGTGAGGTTGTCGTTGAAGACAAGACACTGATGAACTTTTCAGGCATCATCAAGAAGTAGTGGAGACGCAGGAAAACGGGAGAAGGTCCATGAAAACAGGTCTGAAACTGGTCGGAGTTGTACTCGTATTGGTGATCGTCGCTGGCGCGGCTGTCTATATGACCGGCAACACCATGAACGTGATGGTAGCCCTCTTGAAACCACAGCACGATTTTGATTTGTCCCGAAAGGCACCGGCACCGGACTATGCCAATGCCGCCAACTGGGCCGCTCTGCCCGAAACCGAAGATCTGGCCGACCTGGTGCCGGATGGCACCGCGTCCCGAACAGGGCCCGCGCCGGTCGATGTCTTTTTCATTCATCCCACCGGTTATCTGAGCGGCGCTGAATGGAACTCGCCTATGGACCCGGATAGTCGCACCGAGGAAAACACCAAATGGATGCTGGCCAACCAGGCAAGCGCCTATAACTCCTGCTGCAACGTCTACGCGCCGCGCTACCGGGAGGCCTCGATCTTCGCCTATTTGGCTGGGGACGACAACCTCAGGGATCAGGCCCTTGACTTCGCCTACACTGATGTCGAGCGCGCCTTCAATTACTTCCTCGCCAATCGCAACGAAGGTCGACCCTTCATTATCGCAAGCCACAGCCAGGGCTCCTATCATGGAACAACCCTTCTAAAAAAACGTATTGCCGGAACACCGCTCCGTGAGCAGATGGTTGCGGCCTTCGTCATCGGCGGCGGAACAACCAGAGAAGATCTTGCCGAAATGAGTGACATCAAGGCCTGCGATCACCCGGATGACCTGCACTGCGTGGTTCATTGGGCCACATTTGGCGATGGCGGAACGCCGGACAATTGGCGCGAGGGAACAACCGTCTGCACCAATCCCTTGAGCTGGGCGAATGACGGGGGGCGTGCCGATGCGAGCCATCACAAGGGCGCCGTTTCCCCATCCGGTACTTTCAACATCAAGGTCTGGGGCAAGGATAAAGCAGCGGGAACGCAGTTCGGCCCCTTGACCAGCCCCCTCCCTCGTCTGACCTGGGCAGAGTGCCGCGATGGCGCTCTCTTTGTCGCGGATCAGTCCGAGGGGCCGCTGGCCGCCATGGCCAATATGCCGGGGAAGAACTACCACGGCCTCGACTACCCCTTGTTTCACATGGATATTCGGGAAAATGCTGTCCAGCGGGTTAGCGCCTATCTTCAGAATCCGGATTGAGTGGAAACTGAGAACACTGCGGCTAGAGGTAATCGCGCACTTCAACCCTGACAGATTTTTCCATCAAATCACCCAGCGCCTGGAGCCTGACGAGAACGATTTCGCCGACCAGGCCGGACATGCCCTGACTAACGGTTAGCACGATTTCATTATCGCTCTGAGCCAGATGGCAGATCGGCAAAATACCGGGAGCCTGACCGACGAGCACAT
The DNA here is from genome assembly GCA_965603015.1 of uncultured Alphaproteobacteria bacterium. Classification (GTDB taxonomy): domain Bacteria; phylum Pseudomonadota; class Alphaproteobacteria; order M2410; family M2410; genus JAUWTJ01. The sequence goes on along the minus strand of CBFDBJ010000077.1, from coordinate 1,487 downwards.
GGGCAAAGCGCATAAAGGCCCCGAGAATCCGTGTCTTCTTTTGCTCTTCGGCGCCCACAACCCTGACCACAGATTTGGCATCAGAGCTGCTTTCGCCGCCGTATCGGTAATAAAGTGACAGGGCTATGCAGATCCGGTCCTTGTGGCTAAGACCATCCAAAGGCGCATGGAGTACGGCATGGAGAATATTGGCGCGCCGATAGTTCGGATGATCCCGCCACGCAATGTCGCTGAGACGCGCCGCAGCGACGACCAGGCGATGCGGAAAGATCTCATTCCCTGAAAAGAAATCAGCGGCAAAATCCTCAATCTCCTTGCCAACTTCAGGATCAAACGCGCGGCGCTGCGCCATTGCGGCAGCGCCCTGCAGGAGCGGATCCTTATCGCGTTCCTTGGGATCGAGCCTTTCAAAGATTACACCTTCCCTGACCCCGTGGGCGGAAATAACAATCTCGGTCGGCTTAAGAACATCAATGAGTTCGCGCAAGACAAACGCAGCTGTCGGAATGGTCTCGACCCGCCGGGAAGAGATTTCCTCAATGTCCGCGAGTGACGATACGCTTTGTTTACTGAAAATATCGGAGAAGTCTCGCGCCTCCCTGGCGCTCATACTGTAATGATGAATAACCTTGATCGGGTATTTGACCTGCGCCATGTGGGCTTTGGCGATGTTTCGCCAGGCACCGCCAACGAGGCACAGGGTTCCTGCACTCTCGCCCGCCTTAAAGGCGGTAAAGGCCTCTCGCAGCCGCGGTTGGATATCCCGGTGTTTCAAACCTGCAAGGCGCAAGGGACCAAACGGATGGCTCTCCATGTGTGAGATCTCACCGTCCCGGACTGCTGCCAGTTCAAGACTACCGCCGCCCAGGTCAGCGACCCAACCGTTCATTTCCGGAATGCCGGACAGAACACCCCTGGCCGCCAGTAACGCTTCTTCCTCACCGGAAAGAACGCGAACCTTGTGGCCAAGAATCTTTCCTACTTCGGCGATAAAATCGGCACCATCAGAGGCTTCGCGCACGGCCGCCGTCGCAAAGCATTCCAGCGAGCCGTTACCGATGCCGCTCTTTTCACAAATAACCTTGAAGCGCCCCAGAGCTTCCAGCGCCTTCTTGCGCCCTTCGGGGTGAAGACTTCCAGTGGTCGCTATACCGCGCCCGAGACCACAAAGGACCTTTTCATTGAAAAAGCTCGCAGGCGCACGCTTGACCCCGTCAAACAGGACAAGGCGAACGGAGTTCGATCCTATGTCGATAACGCCGAAAGGCTGAAAAGGCTGGTCGGCCATAGTATGAAATCCGCCTTGTCAGGTCCGCGTGTGGGTAAAGTCGGTATTGAGAGGCGCTGGACCTGACTTGTCTTTCAAGGCTTTACCGCGACCGGACAGGCTCGGGTTTTCCATGAAATAGGTGTGGGCATTGAAAGCATCCTCGCCGGGCCCTGGCTTGATCCGCGTATAGCTGCCGTCGCTGCCCAGGCTCCAGCTT